>NZ_JBLWFH010000001.1:0-587688 GCF_050306235.1 Glaciecola sp. 1036
GGAGTGGTAGTTCAGTTGGTTAGAATACCGGCCTGTCACGCCGGGGGTCGCGGGTTCGAGTCCCGTCCACTCCGCCAGAAAACACCCTACCATTGGAGTGGTAGTTCAGTTGGTTAGAATACCGGCCTGTCACGCCGGGGGTCGCGGGTTCGAGTCCCGTCCACTCCGCCATTAATGCTTTGTTTTAAAAGTATTTTTCATATAACATATGGGCAAAAAACGCGGTAAGTGTTCTATCATGTCCAAACCCCTATTAAACTGTCAGCAAATTTGTAAAAGTTACCACGATGGCGCTCAAAGTGTTCAGGTTCTGTCTGGCGTTGATTTACAGATAAATGCGGGCGAATTGGTCGCTATTTTGGGTAGCTCCGGTAGCGGAAAGAGTACTTTATTGCAAATTATGGGTACGTTGGATGAGCCTGATAGTGGTAAAGTGTATTTTCAAGATCAAGATTTAGTCCAACTCTCGGCTAAAGAACAAGCCAATTTTCGCAATAAACATCTAGGTTTTGTATACCAATTTCATCATTTATTACCTGAATTTACCGCAGCTGAAAATGTTGCTATGCCGAAAATGATAGGTGGTACAAAAAAACAACAAGCCTTAGATGAAGCAAAAGAGTTGCTCTCTCAGGTAAAACTAGAACATAGAACCGAACATAGACCTTATCAATTGTCTGGTGGTGAACGCCAAAGAGTCGCCATTGCGCGCGCATTGATTAATCGACCCAGCATAATTATGGCCGATGAACCCACAGGTAATTTAGATGCTGATACCAGTGAGTCGATATTTGAACTAATTAAATCAATTAATGATTCATTCGGTACTACCTTTATTGTGGTCACCCATGACCAAGGTCTTGCCGGACAAATGCATAGAACGTTGCATTTACGCAATGGTAATTTTAATGCGAAGTGAGATTAACGAATATGCACTATTTTAGTCGCTTTCTCGCCAAAGGTTTTCGCCATCAACAACAGCATGGATTTATTGGCTTTGTCACCAAACTATCGGCTATTGGTGTTGGTGTAGGCTGTGCAGCATTAATATTACTTTTAAGTGTAATGAATGGCTTTGAAAGAGAATTAAAAACCTCCTTGCTTTCACTAGTACCTCACGCTGAATTTATTCAAATAGAAAAACATGGTATTCAGTTATCGCCAGCCTTTAAACAAGCTGTGCAAGCGGATGATCGAGTGGAACAAATTTATCAAGTGAATAGGGCCGTTGCCTTGTTGCAATATGGAAACGCTTTTAAGTCTTTGGAAATCATTGGAGGAGAACCTAACTATTGGCAACATAAATTCTCCAACAGTATAAATATTAGTAAGTTAGAATCTTCGCCTGACGGAATTTATCTTGCCCATAACGTACTTAGCAATCTAAATATCCAGATGGGCGATAAGGTTCAGCTTTTGATCCCAGAAACGGATGACAGTTTAAAGTTTAGAACGCCAAAATCCCATTGGTTCGAGGTAATTGGAAGTTTTGATGCCATAGGGGATTTAAACGACCGTTTAGGGATAGTAAACCCAAATACCCTGAATAAAATTTTGGCATTGGATAGCGGTGCAAGTACCCACATTGAATTTGTGTTAGAAGACCCATTTCAAGCGCAAACCTTGGTGCGTGAATACGGTTACAAGTTTGACCAACCTATTTACATGTCTAGTTGGTTTAGAATGAACGGGCACCTTTATTATGATATTCAACTTGTACGCTTCGTGATTTACATTGTATTAGCTTTGTTGATTTGTATAGCTTGCTTTAACGTTGTATCCAGCTTGGTGATGTCGGTAAAAGAAAAGAGTAAAGCTATAGCGATACTGAAAACCATGGGCGCCACAGAAACACAAATACGCCAAGTGTTCGTGTTAAGAGGTATTAGAAGTATTTTTCTTGGATCCTTGTTTGGCTGTCTAGTTGGAATATTGCTATCGCTGTTTTTGCCTGATGTTCTGAATTTTATTGAGCAAACAACGGGATTATCGGTACTTAATTCAGGTGTGTATTTTACCAGTACCATTCCATCACAATTGGTTTGGTGGAATGTGTTGGTGACCTTCTTATTTGCGGTTTTTATCGGCTATCTTGCTACTATATATCCGGCAAGGAAGGCCGCTAAATTACGGCCTGCATTGCATTTACATTAAGATTTTTCAGTTAGGTGTTGGAGCTCGTCACTTGCTATCTCATCTTCAAGATCCATGTTGTTGTAAATATCCTCATCCAATGACTTTTCAGACTTAGCTACTATACAAGTCACGGTACAATCACCGGTAATATTAACCACAGTTCTTGTCATATCAAGTAAGCGGTCAATCCCTATGATCAGGCCAATGCCTTCTACAGGTAATCCAACTTGCTGTAACACCATAGCTAACATTATTAGTCCAACACCAGGGACACCAGCAGTTCCCACAGAGGCAAGTGTTGCAGTCAATATGACCATTAACAATTGCGCCATTGATAAGTCTACACCATAAGCTTGTGCGATAAACACAGTGGCAACGCCTTGCATTATAGCAGTACCGTCCATGTTGATAGTCGCACCTAAGGGAATAGTAAAGGAGGCTACACTATTATCTACCCCCAATTTTTTTTCTGCTGTAGCAAGAGTGATCGGCAAGGTCGCGTTTGAACTGGATGAACTAAATGCAAACAAAGCTGCATCTTTCATTTTTATCATTAATTTTATTGGGTTTAAGCCAGTAAATACTTTGAGCAAGATTGGGTAGGTAATAATGCCGTGCAATATAAGCAGTATAAACACTAAGATAAAATATTTAGCAATATTATAGAATGCATTGAATTCCAAGGTGCTGGCGAGCTTTGCGATTAAGAAGAACACCCCATAAGGTGCAAGTTCCATTATAATAGTGACGATTTTCATGATTACGTCATTTAGAAATTCAAATCCCTGTCTGACCTTAGTCCCACTTTCTTTTGCCAAAGACATGGCGATACCAACAAGTATTGAAAATACAATAATTTGTAGCATATTGCCGTCGGCCATTGAGGCAATCGGGTTCGAAGGAAACATATCAATGATGACTTGAGCTAGACCTGGTGCTTCTTTGGGTTCAAAAACCGCATCCGCACCTATATCAAATTTTTCGCCAGGTTTAACTAGTAACGCTGCGACAATAGCGCCAGTTACGGCAATAGCAGTGGTTAATAAGTATAAAGAAACGGATTTTCCGCCCAGTCGACCTAATTTTTTTGGATCGGATAAACTCGAAACACCACAGACTAAGGATACAAATACCAAAGGTACTACCAGCATCTTTAAACTGTTGACAAAAATAGTGCCGCCGATGTGAAAAATATTTTCCACAAAAAAACCGTAGACAGAAAAATCTAACCCAAACAATGAGATAACTAAATCTTTTCCGTCACCAAAGGTGCTCCTCATAAACTGTAGGATAAGTCCTATTATGATTCCAGCACACATGCCGATAAGTATTCTGAGAGTTAAATTTGTTTTTTTTGTCGCACTGGACATACCTAGACCTTCTTATTTTGGTTATGTGTCTTAATACCAAAGGTTAACAACAACCGTCTAAAAGCAAAAGACTCTTTGTTATTTTATATGTTGATTTATACCAACGCTTGCAAATCGATCTATAACATAGGTTAACAAAATGAAACACTGTATTCGCACAATTTGGTTTACCCTTCTACTAGGCATGCTTATGGCATGTGGCGGTGGCGGCGAACCTTTAAGCCGTTCTGAAACCGGCACTCCAACACCAGATCCAGGTGCCACACCACAAACTCTCACTCTGGCTCTCTCTTTAGTAGATGCAGATGGAAATACAGCGTCGGAAGTCAGTGATGGTTCTCCGTTAACGCTACTTGCAACCGTTACTAATCAAGATGGTAACCCAGTTTCCAACAAAGTGGTAACCTTTACCTTCGATAAAGCTGGTTTAGCGAGATTTGGTAATGACGCAGGTTCTGCATTAACCGGTACAGACGGCATTGCGAGGATTGCGATTTATGTTGATGATTTATCCGGCAGTGCAAATATTACTGCTAGCGTTGATTCTACAGTAACCGAAAGTATAGGTTTTACATCAGCAGGCTCACAGCAACAGCAGCCGACAGCAATAGAATTGTTCGCAGACAAGGTCCAATTGCCTTCATCAGGCAACGATACAGTGGTTATTACGGCTATTGTCAAAAACGATAACAACATATTGTTAAGCGACATACCAGTGTCATTTGCAGTGAACAATAATGCATCTTTAACTGTTGTGGATTCCGTAACTGGGGAAGACGGCGCAGCGAGAGCACGCTTGTCAACGCAAAATAACCCAGAAAATAGAACCATTACAGTTACGGCCAACGCGGCAAACCTAAATCAAACCTTAGATATAAAAGTAGTTGGTACTGAAATTTTAGTTAATGGCCCATCGTCCATTATTATCAATGATGTGTCGCCTTTAACCATAGTGGTGTCTGATTCTGATGGTAGAGGAATACCTAATACGCCTGTTAGCATTTCATCAGACATAGGTACAATTTCTAATCCTGTTCCCGCGGATGCAGACGGAAATCCAATGACAGACAGCAGTGGTCAAGTCAGTGTGGATTTCTCTTCGTCACAAGCAGGAAATGCTGCTGTGACAGCTTCTGCCTTAAATACAAACATTCAATTTCGAATTAATATTCAACAAGACGATTTTAGTTTCTCATCAGTGCCCTCAGAGGATATACCGCTCGGTGATTTAGCACCCCTTGAAATTCGCTGGTTTAAAAATGGGCTTCCTTATGCCAATGGTAATATCGAAGTAACATCGTCTCGGGGTAATATAACTGTGGGGGGCAACCCAACCAATGTTACAACTACGGATGCTTTTGGTGTTGCAACAGTACATATTTCATCATCTTTTGCCGGACCTGCGTCAATTTCTGCTATTGGTACTGATGGCAATGGTCAAACTGTGAGTGCCAGAACCAGCATTGAATTTATCGCTACTGTTCCCCACAGTGTTTCGGTAGATGCAACGCCTGATTTAATTGGTCCAGAAGGACAAACCTCTACCTTTACAGCAATAGTCCGTGATCAATTGGGTAACCTTGTAAAAGGTGCTGAAGTTGATTTCACTATAGTGACAGATGATACTGGCGGTAGTATTTCGCCTAACAGAGCCACTACAGATTCAAATGGTATAGCCTCAACAGTTTATACGTCTAATGCAGTAAGCTCTCAAGATGGTGTTTTGATTCGTGCTGCTACAGGTGGCGTTACTGGCGATGCATATTTAACCGTAGGTGACAGAGCCTTTGATATCTCATTAGGTACGGGTACTATTATTCAAAAACCAGATAATTCTACCTACTTAAAAGAGTTTGCTGTGTTTGTCACTGATGCAGCGGGTCGTCCTGTAGCCAATGCGGAACTAACGGCTTCTGCAAACCCAACCATGGAAAACGCTTACCGCAAAGGTTATTGGAACTGGGATGCAAACGATCGAATTTGGGTGTTGTATGATACCAATCCTTTATCACCAACGTATTTAGAAAATACCTATATCAATTGTCCTTCAGAAGATTTCATTATTCGTAACAACCGATTAGATGCAGGAGAAGACCGCAATGGTGATGGACAATTAACCCCAGGTAACGTTGCTGTTGTATCGTTTAAAGATGGTGTTTCACGTACCAACGAATTTGGTCAAGCGACAATTGAGGTGCGTTATCCAAGACAATTTGCGCCTTGGGTAAAACTAGAGATAGTAGTCTCAGGTCAGTCATCTGGTACAGAAGCGTCTGAAAGCCAATTCTTTACATTATCAGTCGCTGCTGAAGAGTTAAAAGCAGAAGGTATAAGCCCACCAAATAGCCCATTTGGTCAAAGTTTATTAACCTGCTTTAACACTGATTAATAATGAAGTTATAGAAAAATCCCGCTTAAAAACGGGATTTTTTTATTTTTGAAACGGGTAAACTGAACCCAAGTTTAAAATTCCCGTTAATTCATCTAACGCTGTTCTAGATTCATTTAATAGTTGTGGATCAGCAAGATCTTGAGGTGCAAGTTGATCTCTGTAGTGCGAATTTACCCATTGGCAAAGCTGTAAATATTTTCTATCAGTGATGATGCACTCGGAATTAACCGCATTTAATTCCTCGTTATTCATAGCAACACGAAGGCGTAAACAAGCAGGACCGCCTCCATTTTGCATACTCTGCTTAACATCAAAAAAGTGGACTTTTTTAATCGGTGAATTAGATTCCACCAATTTTTCGAGATACTGATTTACGCTAGGAATTTGCTGACATTCAAGTGGTGCAATAATGACCATATCTCCGTTAGGCAGATTCACCAGTTGAGTATTGAATAAATAGCTCTTAACGGCATCTATAATAGGTACGTCTTGAGTGCTAACTTCAATAAAGTGAAAGTCGTCTGAACCATAGGCTTTCAATAACTGTTGTTGTACTTCACCGGTATTTAAAAATGCTTGTTGATGATAGAAAAGAACATTTTTATTGCCCACAGCGATTACATCATTATGAAATACACCTTGGTCAATAACATCGGGATTTTGTTGAGCGAATACGGTTTTCTCTTCTTTTAAGCCATGTAATCGAGCTATCGCTTGACTAGCTTCAAAGGTTTGGCGCGCTGGGAATTTTTGCGGCATAGGTTTGCTACCATCAAACGCATATTTACCAAACACAAAGAATTCCACCCCTTGTTGGCCATAGTCACTGCAAAATCTTGTATGATTAGCCGCGCCCTCATCCCCGAAGTGATCATTGTCTGGTAAGTGTTTATGATGTGAAAAATACTGTTCGTCAGCAAAGGTCGCCGCCAAAATATTGCCTGTCACTTTCGGTTCAATGGCGCGGTGAAATTTATTAGTCAAATTTGCAGGCGTAAAATGTACCTTATTATCAGCAGTATCAGCACTAGGGGATACTGTGGCAGCGTTCGCAGTCCACATACTAGAGGCAGAACTACATGCCATTAGTAAATGCGGGGCTTTTTTATAAGCTGCTGCTAAGACTTCAGTATCATTCCCGGTAAATCCTAAACGACGTAAAGTATGAGTATCCGGACGCTCTTGAGGGGCCAAAACGCCTTGAATCAGGCCTAAATCACTCAGGGCCTTCATTTTCTCTAACCCTTGCAGAGCGGCTTGCTTCGGATTACTATTCGCCCGCGCGTTAGCGGTAGAAGCAACATTCCCATAGGAGAGACCTGCATAATTATGTGTAGGCCCAACTAGACCATCAAAATTTGCTTCAATTGCTGTCATTGTTTTCTCCTATTAAATTGAATAAACGCTACTAGGCGGTGGATAAATACACAAATTTTGTCGCGATTATACGGTTTTAATTTAGTTTGCCAATATTTAACAATAGAAAACTCATTATAAAACAATGACTTTTGTAACTTTTAATAGATATTTATATAGAACAGCTTGTTTTCTATTCACTTTGTAGATATATGTTAAAAAAGGAAAATTAACCCGTTGCTTGCCAAACTATAGATAAAAATTCTAGCAAGCACCTAAAATATATAAGGTTTTCTCTCTTAATGGGTAAATCATTAGTAATAGTAGAATCACCAGCAAAAGCAAAAACAATAAATAAATATCTAGGTAACAATTTTATTGTGAAATCCAGTGTTGGACATGTTCGGGATCTTCCGACTAAGTCTTTAGGCAAGGTACCGCCTAAAAAACCAGCAAAGGAATTAAATCAGCTTACTGATACCAAAAAACAAAACTATCTAAAAAAGTATGAATACCAAAAGCTAGTTGATCGTATGGGCGTGGACCCAATGAATGACTGGGAAGCGCATTACCAAGTGCTACAGGGAAAAGAAAAGGTAGTTAACGAATTAAAGAAGCTAGCGAAAAACGCTGATCAAATCTATCTTGCAACGGATTTGGATAGAGAAGGAGAGGCAATTGCTTGGCACCTTAAAGAATTATTAAAAGGTGATAACAAAAAGTTTCAACGTGTTGTTTTTAATGAAATTACCAAAACAGCCATTCAAGACGCATTTAAGCACCCAAGCGAAGTCAATACAGATAGAGTAAATGCACAACAAGCAAGACGATTCTTAGATAGAATCGTAGGTTTCATGTTGTCGCCACTTTTATGGAAAAAGGTTGCTCGTGGCTTATCTGCTGGTCGTGTGCAATCAGTCGCCGTTAGACTAGTGGTAGAACGCGAGCGAGAAATTAAAGCCTTTGTACCTGAAGAATTTTGGGATATTCATGCTGATTTAAATTCTGCTCAGGGCGATGCTTTGAAAATGCTGGTTGCCAAACATGCAGGTAAAGCTTTTAAACCAGTAAATAAGCAGCAAGCCGATACCGCTGTAGCCGAATTAAAAGCCAGCCAATACAGTGTTATTAGTCGTGAGTCTAAACCCACTCAAAGCAAGCCTTCAGCGCCATTTATAACTTCTACGTTACAACAAGCGGCAAGCACAAGACTGGGATTTGGTGTTAAGAAAACCATGATGCTAGCCCAACGTTTGTATGAGGCAGGCCATATTACCTATATGCGTACAGACTCAACAAATTTGAGTGAAGAAGCAGTTGCGACATGTCGAGAATATGTAAATAAGAATTTCGGTGATAAGTATTTGCCGGCAAATCCTCTTCGCTATGGTAGCAAAGAGGGCGCTCAAGAGGCACACGAAGCTATCAGACCGTCTAACGTTCAGATTAAATCTCAGAGCTTATCTGATATGGAAAACGACGCTCAACGTTTGTATGAGCTTATTTGGCGACAATTTGTTGCCTGTCAAATGACGAATGCAAAGTATGATGCCACAACCATTAAAGTACTGGCTAAACCTGAATCCGGTGAAGATTACGAATTAACGGTTAAAGGGCGTGTATTAATTTTTGATGGTTGGACAAAAGTACAACCTCAAATTGCGAAAAAAGACGACAAAGACACTGAGCTGCCCAATTTGCAACAAGGTGACAAACTATCACTTCAACAATTATTGCCCAGACAGCATTTTACTAAGCCTGTGGCAAGATTTAATGAAGCTTCTTTGGTCAAAGAGTTGGAAAAACGTGGAATAGGGCGACCTTCAACTTACGCTAATATTATTTCAACCATTCAAGATCGTGGTTATGTTAAATTAGAAAATAAGCGTTTTTACGCTGAGAAGATGGGTGAAATTGTAAATGATCGCCTAGTGGACAGTTTCGCAGACCTAATCAATTACGACTTTACCGCCAACATGGAGCAATACCTTGATGATATCGCCCAAGGTGAACTAAGTTGGAAAGAAGTACTCAACAGATTTTATGCAGATTTCTCAGCCAAACTAGAATTAGCTGAAAAAGAAGCCGAAGAAGGTGGGATGCGACCCAATCAGGCCGTGCCTGTGGATATCGAATGCGATAAATGTGGTCGTCAAATGAATATTCGCACTGCTTCTACCGGTGTATTCCTTGGGTGCTCTGGTTATAACTTACCGCCTAAAGAACGCTGCACCAACACAATGAGTTTGACGCCTGGCGACGAAGTGGTCAATGCATCAGAAGAAGAGCTTGAAACTGAGGCTTTACGCGCTAAAAAACGTTGTCCAATTTGCGATACAGCAATGGATAGCTATTTAGTTGATGAAAAAAATCGTTTGCATATTTGTGGTAATTCGCCGGCTTGTCCAGGTACAGAAATCGAAAAAGGCGACTTTAAACTCAAAGGCTATGATGGTCCTGTTATTGAATGTGATAAATGCCACAGTGATATGGAATTAAAGAATGGCCGTTTTGGGAAATATTTTGGTTGTACCAACGACGATTGTAAAAACACTCGTAAACTACTGAAAAATGGCGAACCAGCGCCACCAAAAGAAGATCCGGTCCATCTTCCAGAATTGCCGTGTACAAAATCTGATGGGTATTTTGTGTTAAGAGATGGCGCGTCAGGGATTTTCTTGGCGGCATCAACTTTTCCGAAATCCAGAGAGACAAGAGCGCCTCTAGTTCAAGAGCTTAAGCAGTTTAGAGATAGAATTTCTCCGAAGTTTTATTATTTAGCAGATGCACCAGCGAAGGACCCGGATGGAAATCCTGCGATAGTGCGCTATAGCCGTAAAACTAAGCAACAATATATTATGTCTGAAGATAGTAAGCAAAAAGCCACAGGCTGGTCTGCATGGTATCAAGATGGCAAATGGAAAGTAGAAGACAAGCGTAAAAAAACCTCCAAATAGGAGGTTTTTTTGTGTCTTATTTTGTATTAATCGCGAGTAACCTTAATTAATTACTCGGATTTGTACTTGGTGCACTAGCATTAGAAGTAGCGTTAGCAATGATTGCCGGTGTACGAATTCCTGCTAATTCACCACGTTTTTCGTTAGACATTTCTGAATATTCATTCATTTCTGGCATCTCAATACTGGTTGGCTGTGCCATAGGATGAGATACAAAATGCCAAGATTTAGGCTTGATACTTATTTCAGAAACCTCAGTTTTCACTTCAGCAGCTTCTACTACCTCAGTTTCAAGTGCGATTTCAGCTTGAACTGGCACATCATTCGAAGGTTCAGGCGCAGTCTCTGTAGCATTTTCACTTTCCACAGTAGCAGTTTCAACTGCAGCCTCTGCGGCTTTATCTTCACTTATTTCGTCAAATGCCAACTCAGCCTGAGCAACCTCTGTGGTTTGGGGTACTTCTTGAGTAGCGGGCTCAGCATCGGTTTCTTTTTGTTTGCGCTTTTGACCAGCAGCTCTAGCATGTCGAGGACTACGTCTCGAGCGATTGCGAGCAGGTGCTGCTTCTTCGGTGTCATCTTGCGAATCTTTCGTCTCTGCAGACTTGGCTTCAGAAGTCTGTTCTGTAGCTTTAGTTTCTGCTGCCACAATTTCTTCGCTTTGTTTAGATTCAACTTTGTTCTCTGCACTCTTGTCTGCCGATGTGTCGACCTTAGCATCTGCAGAAACTGTTGCTTCTTGTTTCTCAAGACCTTGATCATCTACAGCAGGAACAAGGGCTTCTTCTAAAGGAGCTTGAGCCTTTTCCTTCTGAGATTCATTTGCTACGGCTTTTGGCTTTTTGTTTTCTTTCCCCTGAACTTGAGCATTTTCAGTGTTGGTTGCAGCAACCGCTTGCTTATTCGCAGTTTCATTGTCATCTTTAACCCTTACGGATTGACGTTCAGGACGACGATTTCTGCGTTGCGCAGGCTTTTTACGTTGTTGAGTATTACGTTGATTTTGTTTGTTTTCTTGTGGCTTAGCCGAAGTCTCTTTTTGATCTTCGTTTTTATCTTTAGATTCAGTGTCTTTAGCCACCTTATCTTGTTGCTGTTTACGCTGTCTGTTTTGCTTATTACGATTATTTTGACGGCGTTTTTGATTACGGTTTTGTTGGCCGCGACGGTTCTGCTTAGGTTTGCTTTCTTGTTTTTTCTCTTCTTCAAACAAGCCTTTAAACCACTTCACTAAGCCATCAATAAGTCCTGGAGATTTTTTCTCTTGCTGGACAACTACTGGCGCTTGAGTTGGCGCAGTCATACCAGACAGGGCAGGCTTCTCGCGTTTTACCGCGTCAGCATTGGTGACTATTGTCTCTTCATCTTTTTGCACAAGATCAAGGTTGTAGCTCACTTCAGATGTAACATCTGCAACTTTACGACGTAAAATTTGGAATTTAGGCGTTTCTAAATTCGGATTAGGAATTATGATTAAACTCACTTTTTGGCGCTTTTCTAAGCGTTGAACAGCATCACGTTTTTCATTAAGTAAATAAGTTGCAACAGACACTGGCAATTGCGCTTCGATTTGCCCTGTGTTGTCTTTAATACTTTCTTCTTCAATGATGCGAAGTACAGCTAGCGCTGTAGATTCAATTCCTCGGATAGTACCATGACCATCACATCTTGGACATACGGTATGAGCTGACTCACCAAGAGATGGGCGCAAACGTTGACGACTCATTTCTAATAAGCCAAATCTAGAAATTTTGCCTAATTGTATACGGGCTCTGTCTGCTCTAACCGCATCTTTCATGCGATTTTCGACTTCACGTTGGTGTTTTACAGGTGACATATCGATGAAGTCGATAACCACAAGACCACCAAGGTCACGTAATCTCAATTGACGCGCTATTTCATCGGCTGCTTCTAAGTTGGTATTCAGTGCCGTTTCTTCAATGTCGCCGCCTTTGGTGGCGCGTGAAGAGTTGATATCGATAGACGTTAGCGCTTCTGTAGGGTCAATAACAATTGAACCGCCAGAAGGAAGTCTTACTTCGCGCTGAAACGCTGACTCTATTTGGGATTCAATTTGGTAATGAGAGAATAAAGGCACATCACCTGTGTACATCTTTACTCGATTTACAAAATCAGGGCGAACAACAGAAATATGTTGCTGAGCTTCTTCGAAAACCGTTTTGTCGTCGATTAGAATTTCGCCAATGTCACGACGCAAATAATCTCTAATCGCGCGAACGATAACATTACTTTCTTGATGGATTAAGAAGGGAGCTTGACGTGTATCCGCAGCGGTTGAAATTTGTTCCCAATAGTGTTTTAAAACACTAAGATCCCACTTCAATTCTTCAGGAGATTTGCCTACACCTGCGGTTCTTACAATCAATCCCATGCCATTAGGCACATCTAGCTCGCTAAGAGCGGCTTTAAGCTCTGTACGTTCGTCACCTTCGATGCGACGAGAAATACCGCCTGCACGAGGGTTGTTTGGCATTAATACCAAATAACTTCCAGCAAGAGAAATAAAGGTTGTCAGCGCTGCGCCTTTTTGACCTCTTTCTTCTTTATCAATTTGAACAATAACTTCAGTGCCTTCGGAAATAACTTCCTTAATGTTAGGGCGACCTTCAAATTTGTATCCACTGGGGAAGTAACTGCGAGCAATTTCTTTGAGGGGTAAAAATCCGTGACGTTCAGCGCCATAATTAACAAATGCGGCCTCTAAACTAGGTTCAACTCTAGTGATAACCCCTTTGTAAATGTTCGCTTTTTTCTGTTCGTGTCCAGGACTTTCTATATCAAGATCGTAGAGTTTTTGGCCATCTACAAGGGCTACACGCAACTCTTCTTGCTGAGTTGCGTTGATTAACATACGCTTCATATTGTCTAACTCTGTTTAACAACAGACCTAACAGAAAGTAGACACAGAGTCTCCCGACTGTGAACTTTTTTACTACGAGTAACTTACTTAATCTTTATTTACATGGCTCTTTTTTAAGCCATTATACTGTTACTTTACAGTTAGGTCTTTTTTATACATAACAGCAATCAGCCTGATAATTTGTTTATCTTATATTGGCCATTGCTAAATAAATTCATTCTTGCTTAACATTCAATTTACTGTGTGTTTTTAACGATTGAATGCTACCTGATATTCAGCTTTTGAGAGTCTAATAACCATTTGATCTCAAAAATTTTTTAGGTATTCCAATAAGCAATGCGATAATATCACACAAAAATACCAACACCTACGTTTTTAAGATGAAAACGTCAATCTTTTTTACAAAATTAAGTGTTAAATGACTGAACAATTTCAAAATGTACAATTTGTGACCATTACAGAAGATAATCATCTGCAACGCCTGGATAATTTTCTTACCCTGCAATTAAAAGGAGTACCCAAAGGCAAAATTTATAAAATTTTGCGTAAAGGCGAAGTGCGGGTAAATAAAAAGCGCGCTAAACCAGATTACAAACTGCAAATTGGCGATGAGGTTCGAATCCCGCCTATTCGTTTAGAAACCGCACCACCGGAAGGGCAAATTTCAAAAGGCTTTGCGCAAATGCTCAGCGATGCAATTTTGTATGAAGATGATCGAATAATCGTAATTAACAAGCCTTCAGGTGTGGCTGTACATGGTGGTAGCGGCGTTAAATCAGGTGTTATAGAAGGGTTAAGAGCCTCACGAGAGGCACATCAGTATCTTGAACTTGTGCATAGAATTGACCGGGATACCTCTGGCTGTTTGCTCGTTGCAAAGAAACGCTCAGCCCTTAGACATTTGCATGAACAACTTAGAAACAAGCAGATGAACAAAGTCTATCACGCGTTAGTCAAAGGCAATTGGCCGCACAATTTGAGAGTAGTAGAAGCACCATTAGAGAAAAATACCCTGCAAGGGGGCGAACGTGTGGTCATGGTGAATGATAATGGTAAAGAAAGTAAAACTAAATTTACCTTGTTAAAAACCCATGAGAAAATGTCATTGGTGGAAGCTAGACCAATTACAGGGCGAACACACCAAATTCGCGTTCATTGTCTGCATGCCGGGTATCCAATCGCGAATGACGACAAATATGGCGATAAAGAATTCGACAAATATGTTAAGTCTTTAGGCTGTAATAGATTATGTTTACATGCCTATCAATTGACTTTTATTCATCCGGTGAGTGAAGAGGTAATGACCTTTACCGCTGACTATGATGATCAACTCAATAATGCAGTGAAAAGTTTTTAATGAAGTATTCTCATATTATTTTTGATTGGGATGGCACGCTGATGGATTCAGCCGCTAAAATCGTGAGTTGCATGCAACATGCCGCGCAACGTGCGAGCCTACCCATTCCATCTGCGGAAAATGTGCACGAAATTATCGGCATTTCGCTTATTCCAGCGATTCAACAATTATTTAATTTGCAGGGCGAACAGGCTAAAGAGGTCGCTCAGCATTATAAAGAAGTGTTTATTACGACAGACCAAACACCATGTCCTCTTTTTCCGAAAGTGCAACAAACCTTACATCAATTGCAAAAGCACTGTGTATTAGGTGTAGCTACCGGTAAAGCAAGACGGGGATTGGAAAGAGCATTTGATGCTACAAATAGTCGCCAGTATTTTGATACTTCCATTTGTGCGGATGAAGCTGAATCAAAGCCTTCTCCTCAAATGCTTGAAAAGTTAATTGCCCATTGGAATGTGCCTGCATCTCAGGTGTTGATGGTAGGTGATACTGTTTATGATATGCAAATGGCTGAAGCCATAGATATGCCTAGATTAGGCGTTTCCTTCGGTGTACATCATGAAGAGCGTTTAAAACAGCACAATCCAGTTGGTATTTTGCACCACTATGACGACCTTTGGTCGTTTATCACGCACTAGAGCCTGTTTATCATGCTCTAATTTTTAGGACAATAAAATGTTAGATTTGAGTAGCAGTGACATGAGTCTTTATCAACAAATTGAAGCCATAACCCAGGATGAACCGGATATTATTGCAAATTTAGCGAATATTAGCGCTATCTTGTTTAATCAAATGGAGCAGATCAATTGGGCTGGCTTTTATTTAATGAAGGATGGCATGCTAGTGTTAGGTCCTTTTCAAGGACAACCTGCTTGTATTCGAATTCCTCTAGGGAAGGGCGTTTGTGGAACAGCAGCAGCGCTAAATCAAACAATGTTAGTTGAAGATGTTCATCAATTTGAAGGTCATATCGCTTGTGATGCAGCCTCTAATAGCGAAATTGTAATTCCCATCTGTAAAGATTCTGAAGTATATGCGGTTTTAGATATAGATTCGCCCATGGTCGGTCGTTTTTCCGAAGACGATAAAGTCGTGTTAGAAAAAGTTGCTAGGCTAATAGAATCAGTGATTGCGAAAGGGCAATAAAATATATGAAACACTTAGTTGATATTCATGTTCACTTAAGTACACCTGAGGACATGGAAGATAGACATGATGATCCCTATGAGGCATCTGAATGTTTAAATTCAATATTACATCTTACTTATGATAAAGCCGACGATGATATAGATCCCCATACCCTTGAACAGAGACTACAGAATGTTTGGGAAGTTTGGCATCTAAATACAGAAATTGTGAACATTGATATAGAAGATTTAGTAGATTGGGTAGACCATCAATCAAATACCTGAAATAATGCTGTAATCTACAAGGACAATAAGACATTTAGTTCATAATTCAAAAATGGTTCAAGAAAAGTTATCAAACACTAAAGATACACTGGCATATTTATGTTCCCAGTTTCCAAAATGCTTTACTCTAGATGGTGATGTGAAGCCACTAAAAATTGGAATATTTAAAGATCTAGCCGAAAGGTTGGATGATTCTGAGATTGTCAGTAAACGACTATTAAGAATGAGCTTGCGGCACTATACTAGTAGCTGGAAATATCTGGCTTCAGTTAAAGAAGGTAGTGCAAGAATAGATTTAGATGGAATAGACGGCGACTTAGTAGAAGCAGAACATGCTGAACATGCGGCTGTGCAGTTAAAAGAAAGTAAACAACGTGCAGCGGAAAAACGTCAACAGCAAAAGCAAGAGAAAGCTAAGTCTAGCCCGCCTAAACATAAAAAGCCTCGTTCATTTAAAAAGCCAGACAGCAAAGACAATACGAATATAACTCATAAGAAGAAACGCCTGGCCGTTAATAAAATTGCGGACGATGAATTGAAGGTTGGATTGGTCGTGTCAGTAAAGGTTGGTAAACAACCTATGCCAGCAGTTGTGACAGAAGTTTCAAAAGATGGGGTTTTTGTGCAACTTAATTCTGGTATGTCGGTCAAAGTTACTCAAGACCAGTTAAGAACCGTTTCAAAAAGTTAAGAGAGGTAGGTTAATGCGCCGTAAACCTTTAATGAAAAATATTTTTCACCATGTTTCATTAGTGACAATGCTCACTGTCAGCAGTGTAGCGATTGCCATGGAGCCAGAAGTCACGGAAGATGAGTTAGTTCTTCCCGTATTGGAGCAAGAAAAACAGCATTCTATAGCCGCTAAGCGCATAACCAGCACATTTACCCGAGCACATTACAAGAAAATTGACATTGATGATGCATTGTCGGAAAAAATCTTCGAACGTTATGTTGACTCATTAGATAATAATAAGCATTTCTTTTTAGCCAGCGATATCGACAGTTTTAAAGAGTTTAGAACTAAATTTGACGAAGCAGTAAGAATTGGCGATTTATCAATAGCTTATTCAATGTATATGCTAAATCTCGAACGCCGAAAAGAGCGTTTTGAGTATGCATTATCATTATTAGATAAAGGCTTTGACTTTGAAAAGTCAGGGGATAAGTTTTTCTACAATAGAGAAGACGCTGACTGGCCGACCACTAAAGACGAAATTGACGAAGTATGGCGCCAACGGGTGAAATACGATGCTTTAAGTTTGAAATTGGCGGATAAAACCCCTGAAGAAATTAAAGACATTTTGGATAAACGTTACACGCGAGCCATTCGTCGATTAACGCAAACAAATAGTGAAGACGTGTTTCAAACGGTAATGAATTCTTATGCGCGAAGCATTGAAGCCCATACTAGCTATTTGTCTCCTCGAAATACTGAACGTTTCCAAATGGATATGAACCTATCTTTAGAAGGGATTGGTGCGGTTTTACGTAATGAAGAAGACTTTACCACAGTGGTAAGCGTAGTTGCTGGCGGACCTGCTGACAAAAATGGCCAGTTAAAACCAGAAGACCGTATTTTGGGAGTTGCCCAAGAAGATGAAGAAACTTATGTTGATGTGGTTGGCTGGCGTCTAGACGAAGTCGTTGAGCTCATTAAAGGACCTAAAGGTAGTTTGGTTCGTTTGCAAGTTCAAAAAGGTGGCAATGACAGCAAAAATGTGATTGAAATCGCGATTACCAGAGACAAGGTTAAGCTTGAAGATAAAGCAGCAAAAGCAGATGTTTTAGATACAGACAGCGGTAAAAAGATCGGTGTGATTGAAATTCCATCTTTCTACCATAATCTGCATACGGACGTTATTAAACTGCTTGATGAATTAAAAGAGCAAAATGTACAAGGCGTGATTGTTGATTTAAGAGGTAATGGCGGTGGCTCGTTACCGGAAGCAATTGCCTTATCAGGATTATTTATCGAAAAAGGTCCTGTTGTGCAAATTCGTCATGAAAGCGGTCAAATTGAAATAAATCATGATAGAGATGGTTTAGTCAGCTATGACGGTCCACTTACAGTATTAGTTGATAGATATAGCGCTTCTGCGAGTGAAATCTTCGCCGCTGCAATGCAAGACTTTAACCGCGCCATTATTATTGGTGAGCAAACCTTTGGTAAGGGAACGGTACAGCAACACAGACCGCTAGCGCGTATTTATGATTTCTTTGAAAACAAATTAGGCGCAGTACAATATACCATGGCGAAGTTTTATCGCATTAGTGGTGGTAGTACACAGCATAAAGGTGTGAAGCCGGATATTTTATACCCAAGCCCAATCGAACCTGAAGAGTGGGGTGAAAGCAAAGAAGAAAATGCATTACCTTGGGATAGCATTGATAAAGCAAAATATTCTCAATTGACCAATAGCAGCAGCATGATTGATGTATTGACTGCAAAGCACAATGCGAGAACATTAAAAAATCCTGAGTTCCAGTATATTTTTGAAGATATCAAAGAATACAAAGAGAATAAGGATAAAAACTTTATCTCTTTAGTGGCTTCTGAAAGAATTGCTGAGGATAAAGAACACGATGCTAAGCGTCTTGAACGCATTAACCAGCGTTTAGAGCGTTTAGGATTAACAAAGGTAGAATCGTTAGATGACGATTTACCTGAACAGTTAGACGAGATAGACCCATTCTTAACGGAAGCGGTAAATATAACATTGGATATGGTTGAGTCTGGAAGCTACGCATTAAACATCTAGTTATAGTAGCTATCTGGGAAAAGAAATAGTAACCTCAACGTAACAAAATAATAAAAATAAAAAGAGGTCAGACTATGGCATCGAGAGGACATTTTTCTTCTCGGTTAGGATTTATTCTAGCTGCAGCTGGGTCAGCCGTTGGGCTTGGCAATATATGGGGCTTCCCCACCAAAGTCGCTGAGAATGGAGGAGCTGCCTTCATTCTCATGTATTTGGTTATGGCATTTCTACTTGCCTATCCAGTGCTTATGGCAGAGTTAATCATAGGCCGCGCCAAGCGAGCCAATATGATCGACGCGCTTCACAAAATATCAGGAAACTTTTTAGGTACGCTAACAGGCAGTGTTGGCGCGATCACCGTAATCTTGATCCTGGCCTTCTACAGCATAGTTGCCGGCTGGATGACTGCATATTTCGTTGATGGAATTTCCTCAATATTTTCACTCGATTTTGGTTGGCTTACGGCTGATTCTATTAGTCGCAACCTTGTTTTTACGGCTGTATTTTTAGTTTTTACTTGTTTAGTGGTTATCGGTGGCGTAAGTAGCGGTATTGAAAAATGGTCTGTACGCTTAATGCCAACCTTGTTGATTTTGATAATCAGCTTAATTATTTATGTCAGTTTTCAATCTGGTGCTATGAAAGGCTGGGAAAAGCTGTTAGTTCCTGACTTTGAAAAGGTTTTTCATCCAGCACTAATGTTAGACGCCATGGGGCAGGCATTTTTCTCGATGTCATTGGGTGTGGGTACCATGTTGGTTTATGGTTCTTACGTGCAACAACATGAAAGCCTGCCTAAACTTGGCGCCTCTGTCGCTCTGGTAGATATTGGCGTTGCTATTCTAGCGGGTATGCTGATAATCCCTGCTATGTATGTGGCACTGGAGAATGCAGTTCCCATATACGCTGATGATGGTACTTTACTATCCGGTCCTACTTTGATTTTTCAAGTTTTGCCCTCTTTATTTTCTAGTATTGGCTACATAGGCACTGTTGTGGCATCTGGATTTTTCTTACTCATGGTCATCGCTTCTTTAACGTCCTCTATCTCCATGTTAGAAGTGCCTGTGTCTTTCTTAGTCGATAACAAAGGCATGCAACGTCCTAAAGCTACTATGCTACTAACTTTGGTAGTGTTTCTCATAAGCTTAGTCATTGTCTACAATTTCGATGCCTTATTTGGTCTTGTAATTACCATCACCACAGAATATAGCCAACCATTACTTGGGCTTGTGCTTTGTATATTTGCTGGTTGGGTCTGGAATCGAAATGAGATTCTTCAAGAGTTGCAAAAAGGCGATGCTATGGCTGAACAGCGTATTTTCTGGAAAGTATGGCCGTGGTATATCAAGTTTATTTGCCCAGGACTGATTGCCATTAACTTCTATTTGTCGGTATTTTAATTCATGAGTAAACAACCAAAACAACCAAGTCTCATTGATTCTCTTATTCCGTTAGTTTTACTGATTGTACTCATGAGTTGTTCAGTGTATTTGTTTGGTGAAGATTCTTCTTATGGTCCAAACCAAATTGCACTGCTTATCGGAATGTTCACAGCCGCTATCATTGGTTTGAAAAACGGGTATACCTGGAAATCCATTGAAGAAGGGCTGATCGCGGGTATTTCGATGTCGTTAGGCGCATGTTTAATACTTTTAGCCGTAGGTTCACTGATCGGTACTTGGATGTTGTCGGGTACTGTTCCTACTTTGATTTATTATGGGTTGTCGCTTCTTAATCCAAGTTGGTTTTATCCTGCCGCTTGTCTAATTTGTGCTGTTGTTGCTATGTCCATCGGTAGTTCATGGACAACTGCTGCAACCATAGGTGTAGCCTTAATTGGTGTCGCTACAGGCATGGACATGTCATTAAGTATCACTGCGGGAGCCATAGTTTCTGGGGCTTATTTTGGTGATAAATTGTCACCTTTGTCAGAGACTACAAATTTAGCACCGGCGGTTGTTGGCACAGATTTATTTCAACATATTAAATATATGTTGTGGACTACGGTACCAAGTTTCGTTATCGCATTGATTTTGTTTACTATTTTTGGTTTGCAATCTGACACTATAGACACGAGTTCTCGTATTGATGAAATGCGAGAATTATTAGAAGCAAATTTTCACATTGGTTGGTACAACCTAGTGCCATTGGTTGTATTGTTATTGTTAGCGGTCAATAAGATGCCCGCATTTCCTGCAATTGCCATTGGCGCAATTCTTGGTGGTATTTGGGCTTTAATATTTCAATATGACGTGGTACTGAACCTTTTAGACACCGAACACAGCGGTTTTATTCAAAGTCTAATGGTGGTTTGGACGGCTCTATTTGACGGAGTTGAATTTGCAACAGGAAATGACAATCTAGATGAATTGATTTCAAGAGGCGGCATGTCTAGCATGCTCAACACTATTTGGCTCATTATATGTGCCATGTCTTTTGGTGCTGTGCTCGAAAAAGTGGGATTGTTAAAATCTATTGTTACCTATGTGCTAAGAGGCGCAACTTCAGCCGGTTCTATGGTAACCAGAACAATATTGACGTGTATCGGCACCAACTTGGTCACGGCAGATCAATATATTGCCATCGTTATGCCTGGCCGTATGTATAAGGAAGAGTTTAAGAAGCGCGGACTTGACCAATTGAACCTTTCCCGCAGTCTAGAAGATGGTGGTACCATTACCTCGCCGCTAATCCCTTGGAACACCTGCGGAGCCTTCATGCAAAGCGTATTAGGTGTAAGTGTTCTAGATTATCTATTTTATGCGTTCTTTAATTTGATCAATCCAGTGCTTGCAGTTGTATATGCAGTATTCGGTATTAAAATACTTAGATTAGAACCGCCTCAAGTTGAAATCGTACATAAGTAGGTAAACTATGTCTGTCGCTATTAGTAAAAAGCGCTTGGATTACCAAGCGCCAGATTATGTTATTTCTGAAACTCACTTAGCATTTTCTCTTTCTCCAGAAAAAACCAAGGTTACATCCAGTTTAAAGGTCACGCGTAACCACCCTGAAGCACAGAAAATAAAGTTAGACGGTGAAAATCTAATTTTAGAAACAGTCAGGGTGAATGAGCAGCTTTTAGTTGCTGGAAAAGACTATGAAGTTGCCACAGACTACTTAGAAATCAATGCCGACCTAGACAGCTTTACACTAGAAATCGAAACCTTGATAAACCCAGCGGGTAATACGACCTTAGAGGGTTTGTACTTTGTTCAAGACACTTTTTGTTCACAGTGTGAAGCTGAAGGCTTTCGTCGAATAACTTATTATTTAGATCGTCCTGACGTTTTATCGGTATTTACGGTCTCTATTACAGCTGATGCTGCTAGCTATCCTTATCTTTTATCAAACGGAAACTTAGTGTCAGAAGAGATAAAAGATACCCAAAAAACTGTGGTTTGGCACGATCCTCACCCAAAACCTAGTTATTTATTTGCATTAGTGGCTGGAAATTTTGATTTGTTAACTGACCACTTTACCACCAGTGAAGGGCGGGAAGTTGAGTTGCAACTCTATGTGGAGCTAGGACGCAAACACCAAGGTCAATTCGCCCTAGATAGCTTAAAACGTGCGATGCAATGGGATCAGGATACGTTTGGACTTGCTTATGATTTAGATATTTATATGGTTGTTGCTGTCGACTTCTTTAATATGGGAGCCATGGAAAACAAGGGCTTGAATGTATTTAATTCAAAGTTTGTGTTGGCCGAACCTGCTACTGCAACGGATGAAGACTATTTCAATATCGAATCTATTATAGCTCACGAATACTTCCACAACTGGACTGGAAATAGGGTGACCTGCAGAGACTGGTTCCAATTGTCTTTGAAAGAAGGTTTAACCGTGTTCAGAGATCAAAAATTCAGTGCAGATATGAGCAGTGAATTATCAACACGAATTTCTCAAGTCAAAGTAATAAAAGAATATCAGTTTGCCGAAGACGCAGGCCCTATGAGTCACCCCATAAGACCTGATGAAGTCATGGAGATGAACAACTTCTACACAGTTACCGTTTACGACAAAGGTGCAGAAGTGATTCGTATGTTACACACATTGCTAGGCGTTGATGGTTTTAGAAAAGGGATGGACCTTTATTTTAAACGTCACGATGGTCAGGCTGTTACCTGTGATGATTTTGTTCAAGCTATGCAAGACGTCACAGAAGTTGATTTAACCCAATTTAGACGTTGGTACTCGCAAAGTGGAACACCGCTAATCAGCGTGGTCAAATCTGTTGATAGTGATGGAACAGAATTTATTATTTCACAACAAAATCCTGCAACCGCTGATCAAAAAGACAAGCAAGACTTATTTATCCCGTTAGCAATGAGCGTTATCGATAAATCTGGTAATGAGCATCTTGTTGCCAACAGTGCTGAGAATAACTTGGTAGTCGATAGCGCGAAAGTACAAGTAAATACTTCTTACACAGATGTAGTACCTGTATTAAATGATAATTTTTCAGCCCCAGTGATAGTGGACTATGAATACACTAATGCAGAATTACTAGATATCGTTAAATTCTCATCTTCTGACTATGCTAAATGGGATGCTGCCCAGCGCCTTTACAGTGCTCACATACTAGCCTTGTATAACCAAAGCCAGCAATCTATAGATGAAGATATTAATGCACTGGCAGACTATCTTATTAATAGCGAGCTTTCAGACGATGTCATTGCAGAAATACTTACCTTGCCAAGTTTTGAATCATTATCAATTGGTTTGCAAAAAATCGATCCATTATCTTTGCACAACGCTATACGAGAAGTGAATGAAAGGTTTGCCAACGCGCTTGGTGAGAAGTGTTTTGAAAAAGTGCTCGCAACTGAAACAAAAAGCGCTTACGCGTATGAGCAAAGCCAAGTGCATGCACGAAAAGCCAATAAAGCCTGGCTGCTACTTGCAGGTTTGAATGATAAAACAGCATCACAAAGCTTAAAATGGTTGACTAACAAATATAAAACATCAGACAACATG
Organism: Glaciecola sp. 1036; assembly: GCF_050306235.1. Lineage (NCBI taxonomy): Bacteria > Pseudomonadati > Pseudomonadota > Gammaproteobacteria > Alteromonadales > Alteromonadaceae > Glaciecola > Glaciecola sp. 1036. The sequence goes on from NZ_JBLWFH010000001.1 coordinate 23,607, forward strand.
ACGGAAAAACTCAATTGTTTGAAGGTGGCCCAGCAAATTAACCTTGATGTGTTTGATAATCTTATGCAAGCCTTTGAAGAAAGCTATGGCAGTGATTCTGTGGTTATGGATAAATGGTTCTCGTTGCACGCAACAACAGAGCGAGAGGACATACTTTCTAGAATTACATTGTTAGAAGCTCATAGCGCTTATATTCCTAAAAACCCTAACAAAATACGGGCTCTTTACAGTACGTTTGGGCATTATAATATTGCTGGCTTTCATCAATTATCCGGCGAAGGGTATAAATGTTTAGCCTCCAAGATAATTGAGGTGGATAAAATTAATCCTCAAGTGGCGAGCCGACTGATAACGCCGTTGTTACAATTCAAGCGTTACGCAACAAAGCATAGAGAGTTAATGGAAGGGCAACTACAACGGATTTTTAATGCCAAAGGTTTAAGCAAGGATTTATTTGAAAAAACCAGTAAGGCACTGATTAAAAATTAGATATAAGGGTGTTTTTTACAATTGAAAACCTTTATTTTTGATATTTCAATGAACTATTTAGAGTGCAAATCTTTATATGATCACAGCATAAAATACGTTGTGGTGAATGATATTAATGGGAAAAGGTTGCAACTCGAAAAGCGACACATACTCAATTTACTCACCCCATCTGGCATCAAAGGTCGTTATCAATTGACCGTTGATGCCAACAATAATTTTAAAAAACTAGTAAAAATAGATTAAAAAATAACCATTTAAAGCTTAATATCGCAAAATTTCATGTTTTATTTACAACTGGTACGATTAGTTCTTGCGATTGAGTCAAAATGATGTAATCATTTTGTTAATTTAATACTAGTGACTACACTGAGTGTAGCGACGGTTATTTATTTTGGAGAAGGTAATCGCATGTCAAACAAGCCTAGTGCACACAACAAAACGACATTAGCATTAGGTGTAGCTGCCGCACTGGCAGTTGCATCTTTTAGTTCAAATGCGGCAAATTGGAATTTCGGAGATTTAGAAGTAACACTTGATTCTACATTTACGCTAGCGACTAGTATAAGAGCAGAATCGAGAGACTTCAGTTTAATTGGACACGCAAACGACCCGCAATTCAATTGGACAGGTTATAACCCAGCAACTAATCCGATCTATCCAAACGCTGATGTTTGGTCTTTGGGCGAGGGCGCTTATTCAACCAATGGTGATTTGGGCGACTTAAACTTTGACCAAGGCAAGGCATTTTCAACCCAAGTTATCGGTTTGCACGAACTTGATATGCGCTATGGAGATTATGGTTTATTTGCGCGTGGTTTCTATTTTTACGATTTCGAATTAATGGATAACGATAGAGACTGGGAAAATCCAATTACGGGTAACAGTTTTGATCCTTGTAGAGACAGCAGAGCAGCGTCTGAGCTTTGTAAAGACGTCAGACTTTTAGATTTATTTGTCTATGCAGACTTTTACGCAGGCGACATGCCGGTATCACTTCGTTTAGGTGATCAGGTTGTAGCATGGGGTGAAAGTACCTTTATTCAACACGGCATTAACACAACAAATCCAGTGGATGTTACACGTGCTCGCTCTCCGGGTGCAGAACTGAAAGAAGTATTCATTCCCGTTGGTATGGTATACGGTTCAATAGGTGTTACAGATACAATTAGCGTTGAAGCTTATTATCAGTACGAGTGGGAGAAATCACGTTTGCCTGTAGCAGGTAGCTACTTCGCAACTAATGACTTTGCTGGGGAAGGTGGTTCATTTAATAACATTCAGTTTGGCTTTGGTAGCTATGCTGACATGGATGCTGACACTTTAATAACACAACTTAACGACCTTGGCGCCGCGTTAGGTGCAGGTATGATTACACCTGAACAAGCAACGTCGATTTATTTCGCATATCCAACGCGTGTAACAGTAAGAGCACCAAGCGTGCATGCACACGATTATGCCAGCGATTCTGGCCAATATGGTGTCAAATTAGGTTGGTTCGCAGAAGATTTAAACTTTACCCAGTTTGGTTTGTATTTCATCAATTATCATAGTCAGCGACCTTTAATTTCAGGAATCGCGTCTGATTTTACACCGCAAAGTATTCAAGCTGATTTGAATTTGCTTGCGACTCAGGGCGTTACCAGAGATACAGTGACCCAGCTTGGTGCCTTTACAGAAGCTAGATTTGTATACCCAGAAGACATTCAATTAGTGGGCTTAAGTTTCAATACAAATGTGGGCACTACAGCACTTTCTGGTGAATTTTCTTACCGTATGGATGAACCTTTACAGATAGATGACATCGAACTCCTATATATGGGGAATCCAGAACAGTTGGCTAAGGCTGGTCTGAGACCAGAGCTTTTAGGCATCTCCCAGTTAAATAATATTGGGCGCTCGGTAGGTCCAGGTGAAACTGCGGAAGGTTTTTTATTATCTGATACCTTCCAAATGCAGTTTACTGCGTCTCATGTATTAGGGCCTACGTTAGGTGCTGATAACCTAATATTGTTAGGAGAAGCAGGTTATGTAAAGGTTGAAGACTTTCCTGACCCTAGTGTTATTCGTTTGAATGCACCAGGTACGTCAAGAACGCCTTCTTTAGAACCTATCCCGGGTACCAATAATTACCGTGAAGGATTACATACGGGGATTTCTGATGGTCCAGAAGAAAACCCATTCGCAACAGACGATGCGTGGGGATACAGACTATTAGCCATTGCAGATTTTAATAACGTGTTTGCCGGTATCAATCTAAGAGCCAGAGCAACGTTTTCTCACGATGTTGAAGGAACTACGCCGGATCCATTGTTCTTATTCCTTGAAGATAGCAAGTCAGCTAATTTGTCATTTACCTTTGACTATTTAAGTAAATGGTCATTTACAGCGTCCTACAGTGCGTTTTGGGGCGGCATAGGTACGACAAATGCGTTAGCAGACAGAGACTTTGCTTCATTTAATATTAAGTATGCAATTTAAGGACATTAATATGATCAAGAATTTAGGTGTTATTGCAGCCAGTATTGCAATCACTTTAGCCAGTAGTACCGCTATTGCAAAAGTTTCAGAAACAGAAGCGGCGAAGCTTGGAAATGAATTAACGCCTCTAGGAGGCTTAAAAGCGGGTAATGCTGATGGCAGTATCCCTGCATGGACAGGCGGAATTACAACGCCTCCAGCCGGTTATAGCAAAGGTGATTTCCATATTGATCCCTTTCCAGAGGACAAGGTTCAGTTCACTATCACTGGTGCAAACTATAAAGAATATGCAGACAGTTTGAGTGATGGGCAAATTGCTTTGTTTGAAGCATATCCTGATACTTTCAAGATGCCTGTTTATGAAACCAGAAGAACGGCATCAAACCCTGAATTTGTGTATGAAGCAACTAAAGCAAATGCTACTAGTGCCGAGTTATTAAATGCTGGTAATGGCATAAAAGGGGCGGCCATTGGTATTCCATTCCCTATTCCGCAAAACGGTCTAGAAGCTATTTGGAATCACTTGTTACGTTATCGTGGACAATCAGTACAACGTTATGGTGGTCAAGCTGCTGTGACAGCAAATGGTGATTATAACGTTATAGGATTTGATGAAAAATTGCTGATCAAGTACTCAGAAACGGGAATGACCGCGGACAAGCTGGTTGAAGACAATATTTTGTTTAAGTTTATGCAGTCGGTAACATTCCCAGCAAGACTAGCTGGTACTGTATTGCTAGTACATGAAACCGTTGATCAAATTAAAAAGCCACGCATGGCTTGGACCTATAATACTGGGCAAAGAAAAGTGTTTGCTGCGCCAAATATTGCTTATGATGCCCCCGGAACAGCGGCTGACGGTCTAAGAACCACAGACGACTTTGATATGTTTAATGGATCGCCTGATCGTTACAATTGGGAACTAAAAGGCAAAAAAGAGCTATATATTGCGTATAACAACTACAAACTACATAGTGATAAAGCAAAGTACTCTGATATTTTAATGCCTGGCCACATTAATCCAGACTTAACTCGTTATGAAAAGCACAGAGTCTGGGTAGTTGAAGCAACCTTAAAAGACGAATATAGACACATTTATCAAAAACGCGTGTTCTACATTGATGAAGACAGCTGGCAAGTACATGTTGCTGATATGTACGACAACAGAAACGAGTTATACCGTGTAGCATTGGCTTATGGTGTTAACTATTATGATGTGCCTACACATTGGTCTACACTAGATGTTTATCATGATTTAAATTCACGTCGTTATCTGGCCTTAGGTTTGGATAATGAAGAAACAATGTATGATTTTGAAGAAGAGCTGAAAGATCGAGATTTCACTCAATCTGCGCTGAGGCGACAAGGCATACGTTAGTAAAAGTTCGGTTGGCTTTTGCCAACCGTTTTTGCATTTAAAGAAGGTAATTTGTGTTAAAAAATAGTTTTTTTGTTGTAATAGCTTTGTTGGTATTTGCAAGTGTTAGAGCCGATGAAGCCTATTTAGCGCCTCTAGTAAAAGAGTCATTGCTACTCGATATTAACTCTGCCAATCAAACAGTGATTGTTGGAGAGAGAGGGCATATTCTTGTTTCTGATAACCAAGTAAATGATTTTGAACAAGTCAAAGTGCCAACTACTGCTACATTAACCGCGGTATTTGGAATACAAGATCAATACTGGGCTGTAGGCCATGATGCGAGTATTTTGAAATCTACCCAAGGCGCTGATAAGTGGTCAATAAAATTTTCCGATAAATCGTTAGAACGACCGTTTTTGGATGTAATGTTTTTAGATCAAAATCATGGAATTGCTGTCGGTGGCTATGGCATGTTTTATCGCACGCTTGATGGCGGAGAAACTTGGACCCCCGAGTTACATGCTTCAGTGTTAACTGCAGACGATTTAGATTATTTAGACAGTATTAAAGACGACCTTGAATTTTATAACGAAGAACTGTCATATATTATCCCTAATTTTAATCGTATAAATCAGGCGGGTGATTTGCTTTTGCTGGCTGGTGAGGGTGGTTTGCTCGCTGTGAGTCAAGACTTGGGAAAATCTTGGGAAAGATATGATATCGACTATCAAGGTTCATTGTTTGATGTAAAAGCGATACAAGAAAACCTGTTTATTGCCGTTGGTTTAAGAGGCAAAATGTTTGTCAAACGCAATGATGAAGATTGGACATCAATAGAAACTTGTCTTACGACCTCGTTAAATTCAATCGTTTTTGATGAGGACTCAGTATTTGCTGTGGGTAATAATGGCGTTGTTTTAAACATTGATTCTGAGCAATTATTTTCTGACGAATTACACCCAGCGAATAATGATAATTGCAGTGCTCATAAAGCCTTAACACTCGTAGAAACAGATATTTCTTCATCTATTTCAAATGCAGCTATTTTAAATGATCAACTCTTGGCTATCACCGCCAATGGTATTCAATCGGTTTCATTGGCAAAATAATTTATGAATAGTTTTATCGATACATGTGAAAAATTTCTCTTCCGTCATAGAATACTTGTCATTTTAGCCTTTATTGCAACGACAGTATTTCTTACTTATCAAGCATCTCAGCTTAAATTAGATGCTGGTTTTACCAAAAACATCCCGTTAAATCATGAATACATGCATACATATATGCAGTATAAAGAAAATTTTGGCGGTGCTAATAACGTATTGGTTTCAGTTTGTGATACTAACTCCAACATATTTAATACAGAGTTTTTTGATACTTTAAAAAACGTCCATGACCAATTGTTTTTTATAAATGGTGTGGATCGGTCATCCGTAACGTCGCTTTTTTCCCCGTCAACACGCTTTACCGAAATAGTTGAAGGTGGCTTTTCCGGCGGTCCTGTCATTCCCGCTGATTTTGATTCTAAAAAACAATCCGCGCTAGATCTTGTTCAGAAGAATGTTGATAAAGCCGGCATTGTAGGGCGTCAGGTTGCAAATGATTTTTCTTGTGCAATGGTCACAGCTCAATTGTTAGAAATTGATCCTGAAACTGGCGTGGCACTTGATACGTTAAAGATAGCTGAAGCACTAGAAACCAAAATTCGTGCTGAATATGAAAGTGAAGATGTATCAATTCATATTATAGGTTTTGCCAAGATGATTGGCGACGTGGCCAATGGTGCTAAAGACGTTGTAATGTTTTTTGCCATCGCAATCGCTATAACTGCTGTCATGGTGTATTTCTTCTGTCGCTCATTTATGCTGACATTTTTGCCGTTGTTGTGCTCATTTATTGCGGTGGTATGGCAACTTGGACTACTCACGGTGTTCGGCTTCGGCCTAGATCCAATGTCTATCCTTGTGCCTTTCTTGGTCTTCGCAATAGGAGTGAGTCACGGCGTGCAGATGATAAACGCCGTTGGTAAACGAGTGGCGCAGGGTATGGAAGTGAAGGTTTCTGCACAACATGCATTTAGAACCTTGTTAGTACCAGGTGGTATTGCATTATTATCTGACACCGTTGGCTTTATGACGCTGTTAGTCATCGATATTGGTATTATTCGTGAACTGGCTATCACTGCGTCTATGGGTGTTGCAGTCATTATTCTCACCAATCTATTGTTGCTTCCTGTACTTATGTCTTACGTAAAATTATCTAAGCAGCATGCTGATCGACACAAAGACAAGGATTCAGGTATTTGGGAAAAGGTAGCTAACTGTGCTTCACCAAAATTAGCAGTTGGAATTATCCTTGTAACCGCAATACTGTTTGCCCTTGGAAGTTATCAGTCACAACAACTTAAAATTGGTGATTTGCATGCAGGAGCACCAGCCTTGCATGAAGATTCCAGATACAATCAGGATACTTTTTTAATTACAGATAAATATGAAATTACGGTGGATTATATTTCTGTGATTGCTGAAACCACCCCTAACGCTTGTACTGAATATGATGTGATGTCAGCGATAGATGATTTCCAGTGGAAAATGAACAACGTGGACGGTGTTCAATCCACAATTTCATTGGCATCTATTGCTAAAAAAGTGAACGCAGGCTACAACGAAGGGAATCCAAAATGGCAAGTGTTACCACGTAACCAAGCCACCATGGTGCAATCAGTTTCTCGCGTAAATACGTCTTCGGGTTTATTGAACCGAGAATGCTCTGCCATGCCCGTGATTTTGTTCATGCGTGATCATAAAGCTGAAACTATTGATAATGTGGTTAGTGAAGTTAAACGAATTAGCCAAGAATACAGCTCTGAGAATCTACAATTTAGATTAGCTTCAGGCCCTGTCGGCGTAATGGCTGCAACCAATGAAGCTGTCTCTGCTTCTCAAGATCCTATGCTGTACTACGTATTTGGCGCCGTTATTTTACTTTGTTTGTTAAGTTTCCGTTCACTGCGAGCTACTTTAGCCGTAGTGATCCCACTTTATGTGGTATCTGTATTAGCACAGGCATTAATGACCTTCCTAGAAATTGGGCTTACAGTATCCACATTACCGGTGATTGCCCTTGGCGTTGGAATAGGGGTGGATTATGGGATTTACATTCTGTCTACTATGACCAGTAAATTACGTGAAGGTCTTGGTGTGCAACAAGCTTATTACGAGGCATTAAAGGAAAGAGGTAGTGCAGTGTTATTTACTGGTATTACTTTGGCCATAGGTGTAAGCACATGGGTATTTTCGACCTTAAAATTCCAAATGGACATGGGAATTTTATTAACTTTCATGTTCGTTGTTAACATGTTAGGCGCAATTTTAGTCTTACCAGCGCTGGCCAGAATTCTCTGGTACAAAGCCCGCTAAAACTTTTTTTGCGTAATTATTTAGAAAAGGCCCTAGCGGCCTTTTTTTTATGCAAAAAATGACAATAGCTATTCAAGTTGTAAATTTTGCGTTAATAAAAACTGGTAAACCACTAATAATTTTAGGAAAATATCCGATACTAAAGTCACACAAATACTATATTTATAGTCTAGACTTATTGTAATTAACTTTTTTAACGACAGAACCACATTAGGAAACATATGACAGCTACCAAACATCAACATTCGGTGTTATTGGAAAATGTTTTTTCACTTATCAACAATAAACTTCCTACAGATAAAGCGTCTTTAATTCAGCAGTTCAGTAAACTGCTATTTAAAAATATGTCCTTTGAAGATTTACAAGGACGCAGTGATAGTGACCTCTATGGCTCAGTATTGAGTCTATGGCAACTATTGCAAGAAAAAAGCCCTGACGAGCCGATAATTAAGGTTTATAACCCTGATATTGAAAAGCATGGATGGCAATCTTCTCACACCATTATCGAAATTATTGTGAATGATATGCCGTTTTTAGTTGATTCGGTGCGAATGGCCATCAATCGTCTAAATATTACATCTCATTTATTACTCCACACACCATTGCATTTAACCAGAGATAAAAATAACAAGGTTACTGCATTTAAAGAAAAGGCTGACGTAAAGAAATCTGATTCTTCTGAAACTGTCTTTTTCATTGAAATAGATCGCCAGTCTAGAACTAAAGATATAACAGGCCTTAAACAAGAGCTGCATTCAGTGGTGAGCGATGTGCTACTCTCAGTGAGTGATTGGAAACCCATGCGCACTAAGCTAGCTGAAGTAACAAAGGAATTTGAACAATCAAATAGCTTGGCTTCGGCAGAAGTAAAGGCCCAAGGTAAAACATTTTTAAATTGGTTGAATGATCACAACTTTACTCTGATGGGATATAGATACTATCAAGTAAAACCTATTGAAGGCGATCATCAATGGGTACCAGTGAACGACTCAAGCCTAGGGTTGATGAAGAAGAGCGTGTCTGACCGCGTTCGATTATTGTCTCATTTGCCTGCAAGTGCTAGAGAAGAAGCGCTTTCCCACAATCCATTAATTTTAACTAAAACCAATTCATTATCGCGGGTACATCGCCCAGCATATCTTGATTATATTGGTGTTAAAGAGTTTGATGACGCAGGGAATGTATGTGGTGAGCATAGATTTTTAGGTCTTTACTCTGCTTCTTTCTACAACAGCAGCGCAACTGATTTGCCGATGTTGAGAGAAAAAATCGACCGTATGTGCGCTATTGCCGGATTTGAAGTTGGTACCCATGCATATAAAGCATTTGTAAACATTGTTGAAACTTACCCAAGGGATGAACTTATCCAAACACCAGACAATGAATTGTCGCAAATTATTATGGGTATTTTTCAAATGCAGGAAAGAGGTATTAGTCGTCTTTTTGTTCGCCGTGATGCGTTCGGGCGTTTCTTTTCTTGTATGGTGTATGTGCCACGAGAACGATATAACACTAAACTCAGACGTGAAACTCAAGCACTGTTGAAAAAGTCCCTGAATGCCGTTGGGGAAGTTGAATTTACCACCTATTTTTCCGAGTCCGTGTACGCACGAACCCATTATATTGCCCGCGTAGAAAATAATAACATGGAGATTGATGTGAAAGAGATTGAGAAGAACATCATCGAGTTGACCAAATCGTGGCAAGATAAATTAAACACTAAAATTGTCTCTTATTTTGGCGAAGAAAAGGGCCGAGAGTTAAAACGAAAATACGATAACGCATTCTCAAACAGTTACGAGGAGCAAAACCTACCGAGTATTGCGCTTATTGATTTGCAACGTATTGAGACCCTTTCTGATGATAAGCCTTTAGATATTCTATTTTATCGTCCTCAAGAAGAGTCAGACGAAAGTGATGCAGTAAAGTTAAAGCTGTATCATAAAAATGAACCTATTCATTTGTCTGATGTGCTCCCAATGTTGGAAAACTTTGGTTTGAGAGTGGTGGATGAAAGCCCTTATAAAGTGACCTGCGAAGATGGCAGTGTACACTGGATAATGGACTTTAGCATGCTGCACAAAGGCGGCAAAAACTTCAATATGGAGTTGGCTCAAGAACTTTTCCAACAAGCCTTTGCTGACGTATGGTCTGCACAACTAGAAGATGATGCCTTTAACCGGTTAATTCTAGGCGCAGGAATACCAGGACGAAAAGTCACCATAGTTAGAGCTTATGCCAAGTATATGCGTCAGATTGGTTCTTTGTTCAGTATCGATTATTTAGCTAATACCCTAGCTTGCTATCCCGATATTGCAGAGCTTTTAATTAACCTTTTTGATCAAATTTTCAATCCAGAAAGCAAGTCAACCCAAAAGAAAATTGAAAGTACTGAAGAATCTATTCTCAAAATGCTTGATTCCGTGTCTAACCTAGACGACGACCGTATTATTCGTCGCTATCTAGACCTGATAAAAGCAACATTGAGAACCAATTTCTATCAAAAAGACGAGCAGGGCTGCGATAAGGCTTATATTTCGTTTAAATTATTGCCAGCTGAAATTCCTGAAATGCCACTGCCATTACCTAAGTTTGAAATCTTTGTGTATTCGCCACGAGTTGAAGGGGTTCATCTACGCGGCGGTAAGGTCGCTCGAGGTGGATTACGCTGGTCCGATAGAATGGAAGATTTTAGAACTGAAATTCTCGGCTTAGTAAAAGCTCAACAAGTTAAAAACACTGTTATTGTGCCTGTGGGAGCAAAGGGTGGTTTCGTTTGTAAACGCATGCCTATGAATGCTGACAGGGCTACCATGCAGCAAGAAGGACAAGCCTGCTATAAGATTTTCATCCGTAGCTTGTTAGATATCACAGATAACATTATTGATGGTCAGGTGGTCCCGCCAAAACAAGTTGTAAGACTTGATGAAGATGACCCTTATTTGGTTGTCGCAGCGGATAAAGGAACGGCAACTTTTTCAGATATTGCTAATGGTATTTCTCAGGAGTTTAACTTCTGGTTAGGCGATGCTTTTGCCTCTGGTGGTAGTGTTGGCTATGACCATAAGAAAATGGGCATTACAGCGCGCGGCGGTTGGGAATCGGTAAAACGTCATTTCCGCGAGATTGGTATTGATTGTCAAACCACACCCTTTACTTGTGTAGGTATTGGCGATATGGCTGGAGATGTGTTTGGAAACGGCATGTTATTGTCTGAACAAACGAAAATTATATGTGCATTTAATCATATGCATATTTTCTTTGATCCAGACCCAGACCCTGCAAAATCTTATGAAGAACGTAAACGATTGTTCGAAGATCCTTCACTGACTTGGGATGACTACAATAAGAAGTTAATCTCAAGAGGCGGCGGTGTGTTTAAACGCAGTGACAAGTCAATAAAACTAACCGCTGAAATGAAACGTTGGTTGGGTACCAGACAAGTTAGCATGACACCCAATGAGCTCATTCATAATGTACTAAAAATGCCTGTAGATCTGATATGGAACGGTGGCATTGGTACTTATGTTAAAAGCAGCAAAGAATCACATTCAGAGGTTGGTGATAGAGCGAATGATAGTCTGCGTGTAAATGGCAGCCAAATTCAGGCGAAAATTATAGGCGAGGGTGGAAACCTTGGTTTAACCCAACTTGGCAGAATTGAATTCGCGACCAAAGGTGGAAGAGTTAATACCGACTTTATAGATAATGTGGGCGGTGTTGATTGTTCGGACAATGAAGTCAACATTAAGATTTTGTTGAATACCTTGGTTGCCAACGGCGATATGACCCTCAAGCAACGAAATAAATTGTTATATGACATGACGGAAGATGTAGCACGCATCGTTTTGAATGACTGTTATCGCCAAACACAGTCAATTTCGATCACCCAACTAGATGGCGTAAAGTTAATCAAAGAACAATTGCGCTTTATTCATCGTTTAGAAAAAGAAGGTGCATTGAATCGGGAATTAGAGTTTATTCCTGGAGATGAGGAAATTTCTGAACGTCTAGCATCAGGCCAGGGGTTAACTCGCCCTGAACTATCGGTTTTGCTGGCATACGGAAAAATGGTGTTAAAAGAAAGGTTTAATGTATCAGAGATTACAGACAATCCTTATTTTAATCAGCATTTGATAAGCGCATTTCCGCCAATATTAGGAAAACAATACAGCGAACAAATGCAACTTCACCCATTGCGTGCTGAAATTATTGCGACCAAATTAGCCAATGAAGTAGTGAACGACATGGGCTTAAATTTTGTTTATCGCATTATGGAAGAGACAGGTAGCAGCATTGTCGATATCGTTAACGCGTTTACCATAGTGAAAGGCATATTTAATATGGGCGAACTATGGTCGTCGGTTGAAGATTTAGACAACCAGATTGATGCGAATTTACAACTAGAACTACTTGATGAGATGCGCCGCACGCTTCGTCGTACTTGTCGCTGGTATTTACGTCATGGTGAAAAAGAACTTTCTATTGAAGATGCCATATCTAAATATAGAAAAGCCTTTGACGTTGTGAGTAAAAATCTGACTAATTTCTTAGTCCAAGAAGAAGTTGACGAAGTTGAAGAGCGCAAAGCGTTTTTGGTTAAGAATAATCTCAAAGAAGCGGATGCCTTGCGCATAGCTTGCTTAAGTAATTTATTCTCATCCTTAGACTTGGCACATATTGCTGAGCAGGAAAATCGAAGCGTCGATCTAGTAGCTCGATTATATTATCAATTAGGCCATGCATTTGAACTACATTGGTTTTTACGTCAAATTAATAATCAATCGGTATCTAATCACTGGCAAGCACTTGCGCGAGCCTCTTATCGAGAGGAGCTTGATTGGCAACAACGTGCATTAACCATAGTATTGTTGCATTCAGCACCTGATCAAAAAGATGCTGACAAAATATTGCAAAGTTGGATTGAAGAAAATCAAGCCAAGCTAGAGCGCTGGTATCACATGATGACAGAGTTCAAAACATCTGAAAATCACGAATTTGCCAAATTTTCTGTCGCTTTACGTGAATTGATGCTGTTAAGTATTGGCTCAAACCATTAAAATACCGAGCAAATTGCAAGTTAGCCCTGCAATGCAGGGCTTTTTTATGAGATTACTGTGTATTCTATCGTTCAAAGAACCTTACTAAAATGTGATCCCGAGTGGAGTCATGATGTTTCCATGGGGTTTCTTAAAAACTCCCAACATAATGTCCTACGTAAATTGTATCAGCAGGAAGTTCCAGATAAGCCGGTTGAATGCTTTGGGTTAACATTTAAGAATCCTATTGGATTGGCTGCTGGCTTGGATAAAAATGGAGAGTGCATCGATGCTTTTTCAGCCATGGGATTTGGATTTATTGAAGTAGGTACAGTGACACCCAAACCTCAATCGGGTAATGATAAGCCGCGTTTATTCAGACTGCCCGAACATCAAGCCATTATTAACCGCATGGGGTTTAATAATAAAGGGGTTGATTACTTAGTCGAACAAGTCAAAAAATGCCAATATAACGGCATTCTGGGTATCAATATAGGTAAAAATAAAACCACCCCAGAAGACGAATCATTATCTGATTATCTAACTTGTTTGCGCAAGGTATACGACCATGCATCTTATGTAACCATAAATATCTCTTCGCCAAATACCCCTGGCTTGCGAAATCTTCAATTTGGAGAAGCCTTAGATAAGTTACTTAACGGGTTAAAAGAAGAGCAACTTAAACTTCAACATGCTAGTGGTAAATACGTTCCTTTATTAGTCAAGATTGCACCTGACAATGACCAGATTGCGATCCAACAAATCGCCGATGCTTTGATTAATTCGAACATGGACGGCGTTATCGCAACAAATACGACCTTAGATAGAGAATCAGTGAAAGGGCATCAGCATGCCGATGAAATGGGTGGATTAAGTGGTGCTGTTTTAACAGGCAAAAGCCAAACAGTGACACAGCAATTACACCAAGCATTGCAAGGAAAAATGCCCATAGTGGGTGTGGGCGGAATTAGTAGTGCTGAAGATGCTCGTCAACGCTATGCAGCAGGGGCTAGTTTATTGCAAATATATTCTTCGTTTATTTATCAAGGCCCCAAATTAATAAAAGAGCTAGTGAATGCCTAATATTATTTTAACCACAGCGTCTGGCATAGAAGAAATTCTACGGGAAGAAATCAGCGAAATTTGTCCTGAGATCCGAAGCCAAGATATAAAGATAAAACCTGGACAATGTCGATTTGAGGGCAGTTTAGATGATGTCTATGCCTTGTGTTTACATTCAAGGTTAGCGAACCGTGTGCTTTGGGTATTAGCCAGTGGTCCAGCTGACAATGCGAATGATTTGTACAATACGGTAAATAATATTGACTGGCCTATGGTATTTGCTCCAGAACACGATTTTGCAATTAGTTCCAAAGGAACTAACAGAGAATTAAAGAATACCCAATTCATTAGTCAAAAATCCAAAGATGCTATTGTCGATTGCTTTCAAGAAGAGGGGTACAGACGCCCAAACGTCGATAAGCAAAATGCCAAAATTCATATCCAAGTCCGTGTTTTTAGAGATAAAGCCGACATTTGTGTTGATATGAGTGGAACGAGTTTGCACTTAAGAGGGTATCGTTTAGATACTGGCGATGCACCGTTAAAAGAAAATGTTGCCATGGCAATGCTGTATCGTAGCGGTTGGACGTCAGAGACTAATAAACCCCTATTAGATCCTATGTGCGGTTCAGGCACCATTGCCATAGAAGCGGCTATGTATGCGGCAAAAATCCCACCGAACTTACATAGAGAACATTGGGGCTTTGATTACTTTCTAGGGCACAATAAGCGCAAATGGCAAATGCACCTAGGAAAAGCTCAAGAGAATATTAAAACTGACAAGGTTTGTGAAATTTACGCATCAGACTTATCTACTGTATTAGTTGAACAAGCAAAACAAAATGCCATTCGAGCTAATGTTGAACACTTAATTGAATTTAAACAGGTCGATGTATTGCAGTATTTTCCGACAACGGCACCAGGTATAGTGGTCTCTAACCCGCCTTATGGGGAGCGATTGGGCGAATTTACAACCATGTTACCCTTATATGATGAACTCGGGCGGCATTTAAAAGAATCCTACGCCGATTGGTTAGTCTGTTTGCTATGCAGTGATAAAACCTTACTGAAAGCTTTGAAATTAAAAAGCGCTAAACGCTACCAATTATATAATGGGAGTTTAGCTTGTGAATTTGCCTTGTATAATATGCAGGGTGATAATTTAGAGATTTACCAAGACAAAATTGAAAATGACGAGTTTTCAAATCGCATCAAAAAGAATCAACAAAAATTAAGTAAATGGTTAAAAACTGCAAATACTCAGGCATATCGCTTATATGATGCAGATTTGCCCAACTATAATTTTGCCATAGATGTATATGCTGATTGGGTTATCTTACAAGAATACAAAGCGCCAAAAAGTATTCCTGAAACTGTGGTTAAACAACGGTTGCAGCACGCTATTCTAGTGTTACCTAAGTTACTTTCTATACCCGCCTACAAGTTGGTAATAAAGCTTAGAGAAAAGCAAAGTGGTCAGCAACAATATCAAAAAGTTAACAACCAAAACCGACGCTTTGTTGTACAAGAAAACCAAGCGAAATTTTGGATAAATCCCAAAGACTATCTCGATGTCGGCTTATTCTTGGATCATAGAGATACAAGACAAATGTTTGCTAGCCAAGTCAAAGGGAAAAATGTGTTGAATCTGTTTTGTTATACCGGCAGTGTATCAGTGCATGCGGCATTACGGGGAGCAAAATCTGTTACTTCTGTTGATATGTCAAATACTTATATTCAATGGGCAAAAGACAACTTTGCTTTGAACAAGTTAAAAGGCGCATACAGTTTTGAACAAGCAGATTGTCTGGAATGGGTGAAAAAGGCCAAGCAACAAGATAATGCGAAGTTTGATGCGGTGTTTTTAGATCCGCCATCCTTTTCTAATTCAAAGCGCATGGAATCCACATGGGATGTTCAACGTGACCATTTAGCGTTAATTTCTGATGTGGCAAATCTATTAAATGAAAATGGGTTTATTTATTTTAGTACTAACCTAAGAACCTTTAAATTACAGCAAGAAGAAATAAAAGCTCTAGGTTTTGATATTAAAAATATAAGTGATAAAACACTTCCTTTTGATTTTCAGCGAAATGCGAAAATTCATAGCTGTTGGATATTAACAAAATGCAATTAACTTTTTTTACTGGCCCTCAGTGCAGTCTCTGTGATGATGCAGAAGAATTGTTGAAAAACGTAAGCTCGCCTGTGCAATATAAAAAAGTGAATATTCGTGAACACGTAGATTTTTATCACCTATATGCGGTACGAATTCCTGTTTTAAAACGCGATGATAATGGCGCTGAACTGGGGTGGCCATTTGATCTTGATGAGCTAAATAGGTTTTTAGCATGAATCTCTTACAGATTATTGATGGCTCTATAATTTTTGGTCAGCCACCGCTTTTAGATCATGCAAATTTACATATTCATGAAGGTGAACGTCTATGTATTTTAGGTAGAAACGGTAGTGGTAAATCGACCTTACTTAAAGTTATTGCCAGTGAAATTCCATTAGATGATGGTCAATTATTAAAATCCAGAGATGTAAAGATATCTCGGTTATCACAAGACCCACCGCAGCGCACCGATGTTTTAATTTTTGACTATGTGGCGGAAGGTTTAGCAGATAATGCGGATCTAATTAAACGCTATAATACTCAAACTTCAGTGGTAGCAGAAAATCCAACTGAAGAAGCACTAAATAAGTTGCAAGTACTGCAAGACGAGTTAGAAACCAAGAATGCATGGGTGTTGGAACAACGAATTCATCAACTGTTGACTGAATTTGCATTAGATGCAAATCAAAATCTTTCCAGTTTATCAGGCGGGTGGCGTAGAAAAGCTGCGCTTGCTAGAGCTATGGTGCAAGATCCTGATATTTTGTTATTAGATGAGCCGACCAACCATTTAGACATTGATACGGTAAAGTGGTTAGAAAAAACCATCATGAACTTTAGAGGCACTACCGTATTTATTAGCCATGACAGGGCTTTTATAAGACGCCTTTCAACTCGTATCCTTGATATTGATCGTGGTAAAGTCACTTCTTATGACACCGATTATGACAATTATCTGGTGCGCAAAGCAGAAGATTTAGATGTAGAACTCCAACATAACAATGCGTTTGACAAAAAGTTAGCCCAAGAAGAAGTCTGGATAAGGCAGGGTATCAAAGCTAGACGAACTCGCAACGAAGGACGGGTTAGGGCACTCAAAGCACTACGTGAAGAATTTAAAGCGCGTCGTAATGTCACCGGAAAAGCTGTCATATCATCAAATACTGGGCAAAAAAGTGGTAAACGTATATTTGAACTTGAAAATGTAAGTTACAAGTATGGTGATCATCGAATTGTAGATAATCTAGATTTGCTTATTGCGCGAGGTGACAAACTAGCGCTAATTGGTCCAAATGGTTCAGGAAAGACAACCTTCATAAAATTATTGCTCGGTGAATTAACGCCGGATCAGGGTGAAATCATTCGGGGTACTAATATTGAAGTCGCTTACTTTGACCAACATAGAAGCCAGCTCGACTTAGAAAAAACCGTAATAGATACAGTCGCAGATGGTAAGCGAGAATTAGTCATTAACGGTAATAATCGACATGTAATGAGCTATTTACAAGATTATTTGTTTACGCCAGAAAGAGTAAACGTACCCGTCAAAGCACTTTCTGGTGGTGAAAAAAACAGGCTAATGCTCGCACGCTTGATGCTGAAACCAAACAACTTGTTAATATTGGATGAACCAACAAATGATTTGGATGTCGAAACGCTCGAATTGCTTGAATCTTTGCTGGTTGACTATCAAGGCACGCTTATTTTAGTCAGCCATGACAGGGTATTTATTGATAACGTTGTGACAAGCTGTCTGTCGTTTGAAAATAATGGTACTATCCGTCAGTTTGTAGGTGGATATTCGGACGTTGAAGCTTGGTATCAGCAACGTGATAGCGAGCAAGTTGTAAAATCCGTTGTAAAAAATGTACCAACAACGGAAAATATCAGTGAAAATAAATCGAATGTGGCGGTTAAGTCTCAGAAACTTTCGTTTAATGAAAAGCGAGAATTATCCGAATTACCTAAGCTGATAGATGACTTGGAAATTCAAATTAGTGAGATTCAAGGTCAAATAAACCAAGTTGACTTTTTTCAACAAGATGTGAGTGAAACTCAACCGATTTTAGATAAATTGGCATTGCTAGAAGAAAAACTGGACACAAGTTTTGAGCGATGGCAATTGTTAGAAGATAAAAACAATAACGCGTAGTAGCAGGATATTTAATGAAATTAACGCCAATAGTAAGCGCAATGCTTCTTGCCAGTTCCAGTGCTGTTTATGCAGCCTCATATGAAGTTCAAGAAATTCCGCTCTCTGACACTGTTAATCAACACTTTGCAGTTTCGATTGATAACCAAGGGATGACATTAAGTACTGGACGAGTAAGATACAATCCACCTATTGATCTATCACTATTTGATCCAGATAACCATTTTGGTTTGTCCGATCCAGACGCTGCAGCCGAAGGTAATTTTAACGTAAACGACCTTTCGATTGTTTATCAAGACTTAACAGCCGCATCTACTAGTGGTGATGTAAGGCTACAAAAATTGTCTAACGTCTTGGCTTATAGTTCAGATGGTACTGAGGTTAGCTATGTTAATGGTTTTGATACAGAGACGGAAGCTACCAATGGTTATACATATTCATTGTTAACGGCAGCAACAGACAATGTTAATGGCACACATATCGTGGGTAACATGGCAGGTCCATATTCTGTTGTTAACTATGTAGACGAAAATGACGCCGAACAAGTTTATGTGGTAAATAATTTTGCCCAGCGTGGATTTGTTCAAGTAGGTGAAAATGTAGTTGAACTTGTCCCTGAATTTGCACGCGCTGGCGGGTTTAGTTTTGCGGCAGCCATAAATGATAACCTACAAGTTGCAGGTATTAGTTCTGTTGGTGCATCAGACCCTATTACAGAATTACTAGATAACTGTGAAGACGCTGAAATAAGACCAGACTTACCATTAGAAGTTTGTAATTATCTGCTTTATAACACCAATAATTTTGCTCAGGCATTTCTCACAAACACGGGCTTCTTGGTTGGAAATAATCGTAATACAGAATTAGAGTCCATTCCGACGAGCCACCTAGATATGCGTCCAACACTCTGGCAGCTTGACGCTAACGGTAATATTTTATCCACACAGATCTTTGATCTGTTACATACGCCAGAAGAGTTTTCACTGAATATGTATACTCGTGTTACAGATATCAATAACGATGGCGTTATGGTGGGTTTTACAACCACAGATGATACACCTCGAGAAGGCGGTCTGATTGCGGTTGCTACAGCATTTGAAAATGGCGCTGCTGAACGGTTATTTGAATCTGACCAGATCAAAGCGAGTTATGCAATGGGCATCAATGACAATGATTATGTGGTTGGTTTTTATCCGCAAATTGTTAATGACATCATTCGTAATAGAATGTTTGTATTTAATCGTCAAACCGACGAACTAAGGTTACCTGATGGATTTTTTGTGACTTCAACAACTTATCCTAGAGCGATTAATAACAATAATTTAGTGGTAGGGGACGCTGAGTCCGACGTACTAGACCCAAGCACGCGGAAAGTATCCGGGTTTTTGTATGATATTGATAATGACACTTTCACTAATCTGAATGATCTGCTCCCTTGCGATTCTCCTTACTTTATTATTTCGGCAAATGATATTAATGACGAAAACCAAATTATCGCAGATGCTCAAATAAACCGTCCACGTAAGGATATAACGGGTGAGTTGATTTCTGATGAGACTGACACTGGTGATGTTGTGGTTAGTGTAATTCTAAATCCGACTGGTGCTGCGCCTTCTGATTGTAGTTCAGAAGACGATGACACTATTGAACGTCAAGGTGCGAGTAATAGTTTATTTATTGCATTAGGCTTATTAGTTATTTCAGTCTTTCGAAGAAAGATTAAATCATAGAAATACTAGTCGTTGAATTTACACAAAAAAGCCACATTAGTGGCTTTTTTTATAACCTGAGAAACTAAATAACTAAACATTTATTTAAAATTGTTCCTAATAGAATTTTCTCGTAAAAACAATAAGTTGGTTAGTCTTTATACCTATTATTAATTTTCATCCTTGCATAAGTATTCAGATAAGAGTATCAAGTTAATTGAGGTTGGAAATTGTCCATGCAGTTTCCAAATATCTCACTTCAAAATAACCAAGAGAGGTTCTTAATGAAAAGACAAAAAAGAGATAAGTTGAGTAGAGCGCATTCAAAAGGTTACCAAGCGGGAATCAATGGCAGATCAAAAGACATGTGTCCGTTTCAGACATCGGATGCACGTTCTCAGTGGTTAGGTGGATGGCGAGAGGCCCTTAGTGATAGGCAAGTGGGATTGACGCCTCGTTAAATAATAATAGATTTTTTTGCCCCGGTAATAACCGGGGCATTTTATATTAGAAAGCAGAAGTGTCTTGAAATAATCCTACTTTTAAATCTTTTGCAGTATAAATAGTTCTTCCATCTACAGACACTGAACCGTCAGCCATACCCATAAACAGTTTTCGCTTAATCACGCGTTTAAAATCTATTCTGTAAGTGACTTTTTTCGCGGTAGGTAATATTTGCCCAGTAAATTTTACTTCGCCCACACCTAAAGCTCTTCCTTTACCAGGACCACCTGACCAGCCGAGGAAAAAACCAACTAACTGCCACATTGCATCTAGGCCCAAACAACCTGGCATTACTGGATCACCAGGGAAATGACAATCAAAAAACCATAGATCTGGTGTGATATCAAGTTCAGCCTCTATGTATCCCTTGTCAAACTCACCACCTTCTTCAGTTATTGTGGTTATTCTGTCCATCATTAGCATATTAGGGGCTGGCAATTGGCTGTTACCTGGTCCAAACATTTCACCACGACTACAGGCTAATAGATCTTCTCTATCAAAACTATTCTTTTTATTTGTCATCTTTATACTTCACCTTTATGTAGAGTGCGCAATTTAGCGTACACTTGTACGCTAAACAACTCTGAACAGTATATTTCTTTAATATTCATGAAAATTTAATACTTTATGTCATAATAAATAAGAATTTAGTAGTATTTAAACCACGAATTAACGTTTTTCAAGGCAATTATTAAGAAATAAAAATGGCAAATAAGAAATTACAAGCGAATGCTGAAAAACAAAAAAGATTTCGAGAAAAACAAAAATCACTTGGAAGAAAAATGGTGCGAGGCTATATCACACCAGAAGCGCAAGAAAATTATAAAATCATTGCGGAAAAGACGGGGTGGACGGACAGTGAAATCATCAGTAATTCGTTACGCATAACTTACGCAGCGTACAAGAATGGGCAAATTAAGTTTCTTAACAAATGGTTGTTAGATGATGATAAGAAACGAAAAATAAAACAGTTTATCGCGCAAAAACAAAATGATAGTCAAGAATAGTCAGCTAAGTTTACTTCGATGAATAAGGCATTATGGAGGCGTTAATGACAACAAAATTATTTTTGAAATCCATCGGAATATGGGTCCTTTGTATATTCTATCTTAGTGCTTGCACAACACAGTTAACACCAAGATATGATCAAGCACTGTTCACTGGAGTTACGCAAACAAATGTTAAAGCGTTGGAGTTGTTTGCAGCAGTATCGGCAGGCACTGACATGCTCAACTGTGGATCTAGAGCTCAACATTTTAATCAGGTTATTGGAAATTTAGATGCGTTATCTTTGCAATCAAAAGCTCGGCCTGTACCAAAAAACTCAGTCACCGAAGAGGTAAATGCATTTTTGGCGTCTAAAGGTGTTGGCAGTTTAGCAGAAGATATAGCTCCAAGCGCTGTCTCACTAGAGCATGCTTCAAGTATAATAGCTAAAATGAAAGAAGTTGACTGTAAGACTGGATTAAAACCGGGTGCTGTAATGGCTTTTAGAAATGCTTTTATAATCTCAATGGATCAAGCCATAACATATGAATCTTTCTTAGCTCAATAAAGGAGTAACCAATGTCTTTGGATTTAAACCAACTGATTTCTGACATGAAGTCAGCAGCTTCGCAAGTCATTAACCAAGATGTGAGTTTATTACGAGGTTTCTCTGAGCGCCAATTAACAGCCTTGGCAAAACAAGCAGAGCTTATCGCGAATGGTGTGTTAACAGGGGATATAGATGAAGATTTACGAGATTTTTTCTTAGACTCCCTTGAAGATATGGCTTTAAATTTTGCAAAAACGTTACGTGGCCTTTTAATGGCCACCATTGAAAAAGTGTGGAATGCTATAGTTGGTGTACTATGGGGTGCTATAGGGACAGCAACTGGGATTGATTTAATGCCACCATCAGGACAATAAAATTCTATAAACTTCAACTTAAATTTAAATGGCACTAATTTGAAAAGCGGCAGTCAGAATTAAAGTGTTTTTAACAAGGTTGACTCGGTGAAAGCCTTAATAACTTCTTTATCACTTTCAATATTATTTGTCGCTACGGGCTATGCGTTACCTGAACCGAAAAAAATTCCAGTGCAAGGTGCAACGTCTGCTGACTGGAACAAAGATACCTTTTGGTACGAACCTTGGGGAAGTTCAGGTGTACATAAAGGAATGGATATCTTTGCTAAAAAGGGCGAAGACGTATTAGCGTCTACGAATTTAGTCATTTTATTTAAAGGTGAAATAAATAAAGGCGGTAAGGTAGTTCTTGCACTTGGCCCCAAATGGCGTATTCATTATTTTGCCCACATGGATTCGCTAGATGAAAACCTTGGGATTTTCATGAATGTCGGTGAAAAGCTTGGGGAAGTTGGAAACACTGGAAACGCCCAAGGAAAACCGGCGCACCTGCATTATTCTGTCCGGAATCTCATTCCAAATCCCTCTAGAATTGACGATAGTACACAAGGTCATAAAAAGGCGTTTTTTATTAATCCTATAGAGTATTTACAGGCGCACTAAACTATCGCGTTGAGTTTGAACCTGGTTTTGAGTGCAGTTTAAGAATACGTTTAGCTTCTTCTTGAACGTCTTTTCTATCGCGGAAACCCCAAAGCCTTAATCGCGCATTTTTACTACTTTCTTCAAGGTCAATGACAGGTGCAAAATAATCTCTGTGAATGTCGAAATCTAATATCTGAGCGTCTAACGGCGGAATTTTCCAAGGTTCGTGAATATATTCAGTGGGTAATCGAGATAATTCCGGTACCCAGCGTTTTATAAAAACGCCATCTGGATCCTTTTCTTGAGATTGTTTGACAGGGTTATAAAGACGTAGTGTATTTGTGCCTGTTACACCTGCTTGCATCTGAATTTGAGGGTAATGGATGCCCGGCTCAAAATCGAGAAATTTTTGTGCAAGAAATATCGCAGCTTCGCGCCAGTCAACATTAAGATGATGAGTAAGAAAACTGACTAGCATAGCTCGCATTCTAAAATTTACATATCCCGTCTGTTCTAACGCTCGAATACTTGCATCAATGATGGGATAACCGGTTTTACCAAGTTTCCATGCCTGCAAACTTTCTTTTGATT
Organism: Glaciecola sp. 1036; assembly: GCF_050306235.1. NCBI lineage: Bacteria > Pseudomonadati > Pseudomonadota > Gammaproteobacteria > Alteromonadales > Alteromonadaceae > Glaciecola > Glaciecola sp. 1036. The sequence continues at coordinate 47,025 of NZ_JBLWFH010000001.1, forward strand.
GTTTACTTTCATCATACGGATAGGCTTCATAGGCTTTGTTCAAGGGACGGCTTTGCATCTCACATTCAGATTCAAATTTTTGGATAAAATGACAGCGCCACTGTAAACGATCTTGAAAAGCAGAAATGGATTTTTGCCAACCTTTTCGATCATTATGTTGCAAACTATATTGCCAGACTTGTTTAATACTCAAGTTTCCCCATGCTAAATAAGGCGATAATCGACTACAACTGCTGCGAGCTATGCTTGGATTACCTATATTTCCGAAATATGATCTACCACGTTCCTTATAAAAGTCGCGCATCGTATGCCAAGCAGCTTGTTCGCCACCATATTGAAAAACTGGATTTTTTTCAGTCCAAGATTGTGGTGTGGTAAAGCGTTCGATATTTATTGCTTGATGTTCAACCCATTGAGCTTGCTGTAAGTCGGGGTCATTGGTAGCTGTGGACAAGGTTTTAACTCTATACTTTCTCCAGTCATTCCTATTGGATAAGCGTCTTCGGACTGCGCCATAATCAGATTCCTGCCACTTTATGTTTAACTGATTGCAAAGAGTTGCTACGGCTTTATCTCGTTGAAAAGTATTCAAGGTGCCAGTTTCTTGATAACTAAATAGCCATCGCATGCCAAGACGGTGTAAACAACTGAATAGATTCTCTGCATTCTGTTTTACAATCAGAATAGATGTATTAAACGCTTGTAACTGTGAGTTTAAATCTTTAAGTGACTGGTAAATAAATCGCCAATGTCGAATATCCATGTGAGGATCTTCCAGCAGTAGGGGTTCGACCAAATAAACCAATAAAATGGGTTTTTGCAATTTAATAGCGTTGAAAAGCGGTTCATGATCTAACAATCTAAGATCACGTTTAAACCAAACCACTGAAAAACCTGTCTCTATTTGCTTTTCCATTTCGCTATAAAATGTCCGTCGGGATCGTAAGTTTGAGTTTGTTTTTCTAAGTTAAATTGTCGATGTCCTCTGGGATCGCTGCCAACGCCAGCAAGGTATTGCCAATTGCCATAATTGCTCGCCACATCAAAATCAATCAGTTGCTGTTCGAAAAAAGCAGCGCCGTAGCGCCAATCAAGGCCTAATTCATGGACAAAGCAGCTGGCAACTAACTGTCGACCTCTATTTGACATAAAACCAGTCGTATTCAGTTGTCGCATACAAGCATCTACAATTGCGTATCCTGTTTTACCTTGTCGCCAACTATTGAACTTTTCGTCGCTATGATTAGTGTTAGGTACTTTTTGCTGAATGCCTGCAAAGTGAAAAAAGTCTTTACCGTGCTTTAAATGGGACCAATGGAAAAACTCACGCCACAATAATTCAAAAAACAGCCAATAGGTGGAATCGTTTTTTATTCTCGATTGCTCGTATTCTTTGATTTTTTCTAGCACTCGAGCAGGGGATACACAACCTAGCGCCAAATAGGCAGATAGCCGACTAGAAAAATCCCACCCATCGAGACCATTACGTGTTTGTTTATATTCTTGTAAGCTATCAGTTTCAAAAAAGTAATCTTGTATTCTTAGTTGAGCTCCTTTTTCTCCGCCAATATAGTCAAGATCCTTAGGCATCCCAAACTCGTATATGGGCATCCCTTCTAATTTAACTTCCATCGGTGCTACATTAATTTTACTAGGAAATTCCAAAGGTTTTCTTGGGTCGCTATATTTCTCTACTTTATTTCTAAACGGCGAAAATACATTAGGCATGTCGGGTAATGCGAAAGGAAGGTTATCTTGCTTAAAAAGATAGTGAGAATTGCTTTGGGTAAAACTGATATTAGTAAGCTTTTGTTTAAGTAAGTTAACCTGAGAAACTTCGTTATAACCAAAGTGCTTTTCAAGGCTTAGATGTTGAATTTGGTTTTGTTTGATAAAGTCAGGAATAAGATCAACAGGATCGCCTTGCAAAACAAACAAATCTACACCCACATCCTTCAGTCTTTTTCGCAAATCTACTAATGAGGATTGCAGAAATGCAAGACGATGTTTCCCCATAGCTACGCAATCATACGCATTTTTAATAAACCATTTAGGTTCCACAACAAAGACTGCAACTAATTGTGTGCTTTGTTCAACTGCGGTAATAAGCGCTTCGTTATCATCAAGTCTTAAGTCGAACCTAAACCAATGTAAACTTTTCACGTTTAATCCAAGGCAACTATTTTCTTTCTGTGTTTTACCTCCATGGCGTTAATTTCGATCGTTTTTTACCTAACTAGAGTAAATATCAGCATAAGTAACTGGAGAATAATATTTACATGGCCAATACCATAGTTTGGTTTAGACAAGACTTACGTTTAAATGATAATCCTGCGTTAGCAGCAGCTTGCGAAAAAGGCTCGGTGATACCGGTTTTTATTTATGACGAAACTTTAGATGAAAAATATCAGCCAGGCGGGGCTTCAAAATGGTGGTTACATCATGCCTTAATGGATCTTTCATCTTCCTTGGATAACAAACTCATCGTAAAAAAAGGTAAGCCTAAAGAAATATTAGGTGACCTTATCGAACAATTTGATGCCAAGTATCTATGCTGGAACCGCATGTACGAGCCATGGGCGCGTTCAAGAGACCAAGAAATCAAAGAGCACTTTAAAGAGCAGGGCGTAGTAGTCGCCAGCTTTAATGGCTCATTGTTATGGGAACCTATGGAAGTCAAAAATCAATCAGGTGAACCCTATAAAGTATATACACCTTACTATCGTAAAGGCTGCTTAAATCAGCCCTCACCACGATATCCACTAGAACGCGTAAAACCGAAGATTTCTGAAGGACTCGATGTAAATTCGCAAAAGCAAATTGAGGAATTAGAGCTTTTACCGACCATTTCATGGGATGAAGAAATTGCAAAGCAGTGGACAGCATCTGAAAGAGCCGCAGGTCAAAATCTTCAGATATTTATAAAAAATGCAATAACTGATTATGCTGATGACCGCAACATTCCCTCAATTAAAGGGACAAGTCGATTATCACCTTACTTACACTTCGGTCAAATTTCACCTAATCAAGTTTGGTATGCCATACACGAGGCCTTTCATGGCAACACCTCCGGTAAAGGCGTCGATACCTATTTAAGCGAGATAGGCTGGCGAGAGTTTTCTTATTACCTGCTTTATCACTTTCCGGATATTGGTGAAAAAAATTATAACCAGAAATTTGATAAATTCCCTTGGCGTACTAATCAAATTGAACTCGAAGCTTGGCAAACAGGAAACACTGGCGTTCCTATAGTGGATGCGGGTATGCGGGAGCTTTGGAAAACCGGCTATATGCACAATAGGGTAAGAATGGTTGTGGGTTCCTATTTGGTAAAAAATCTTCTGTTAGATTGGCGCCAGGGAGAACGGTGGTTTTGGGATTGTTTACTCGATGCTGACAGCGCCAGTAATGCTGCGAGTTGGCAATGGGTCGCTGGTTCAGGTGCAGATGCTGCACCGTATTTTAGAGTGTTTAATCCAGTGCTTCAGGGAGAAAAATTTGATAAAGAAGGCGAATACGTTAAACAATATTGTCCAGAATTGAGCAAACTTCCCAAAAAATACATACACAAACCTTGGGAAGCACCACCAGAAGTACTTCAAGACGCCGGAATTGAATTAGGAAAAGATTATCCCAAGCCCTTAGTGGACCTAAAAGATTCGCGTAACAGAGCATTAGATGCTTTTAATCAAATAAAAGGCTAGTCTGCTATGGCAAATCTATGTGTTATTCTTGGTGATCAGCTTTCAACGCAGATATCTTCCTTAGATAAAATAAAACCCAAAAAAGACTGGGTGCTGATGGCAGAAGTAAAAAACGAGGCTAGTTACGTAAAACATCATAAGAAGAAAATAGCCTTTGTGTTTTCTGCTATGCGTCACTTCGCTGAAGAGCTGCAAGAATCTAATTATCAGGTGCATTACACCAAATACTTAGATGACGACAACAAGGGTAGTATTTTTGAGCAAGTCAAAGCGTTCTGTGATGCTCACGAGGTTGATAATATTTTCATTGCACATCCAGGTGAACACAGGCTATGGGAAGACGTTCAATGCTGGCATGATAAACTAAATGTGAAAGTAGAAATTACGCCAGACAACCGATTTATCGCAGATAAAGCCTTCTTTTCAGAATGGGCTCAAGGACGAAAACAACTGCGAATGGAGTATTTTTATCGCGAAATGCGTAAACAACAAAAGGTTCTTCTAGATGAAGGTGAACCTGTCGGCGGTAAATGGAATTATGATGAAAAAAACAGGGAGTCTTTACCAAAAGGTCATAAACTTCCTAAGCCCGATAGTTTTAAACCTGATGACACCACACAAGAAGTTATTGAATTGGTTACTAATACCTTTTCAGACCACTTCGGTAATATTGAAAACTTTCATTATGCCGTTACCCGCAAACAAGCCCTTAACGTTTTATCATCCTTTATAGAAAATCGATTACCCGCTTTTGGTAAGTATCAAGATGCAATGGCTCAGGGAGAGCCTTGGATGTATCACTCGCATCTTAGTTTGTACATAAATACAGGACTGTTAATGCCCATGGAAGTCATTAAAGCTGCTGAACAGGCCTATCATGATGGCAGTGCACCATTGAATTCGGTGGAGGGATTTATACGCCAAATACTGGGATGGCGTGAGTACGTAAGGGGGTTTTATTGGCATTTTATGCCTGATTATTTAAGCAAAAACTTTTTCTTAGCGCAGCGAAAGCTTCCTGAGTTTTTCTGGACCGCAGACACCAAAATGAACTGTCTTAAACAATGCATTACAGAAACAAGAGATAATGCTTATGCACACCATATTCAAAGACTTATGGTCTTGGGGAATTTTGCTTTATTGGCTGGTCTTTCCACTAAAGAAGTAAACGAATGGTATTTAATCGTTTATGCGGATGCCTATGAGTGGGTGGAACTGCCCAATGTGAGCGGCATGATACTATTTGCAGATGGTGGCAAGCTTGCTAGTAAACCCTATGCAGCCAGTGGTTCTTATATCAATAAGATGTCCAATTATTGTCAGCACTGCGAATATTCAGTAAAAGAAAAGACGGGAGAGCAAGCTTGTCCCTTTAATTATTTGTATTGGCACTTTTTGATTCGTCATAAAGAAAAACTCTCTAACAATCACAGAATGTCCATGATTTACAATACATTATCTAAAATGGATGAGGACAAAGTGAATAGAATGTACGATGATGCCGAAGATTTTTTAAAGCGCATGAGCAAAAATGAAGAAGTCTGATTTACCTCAAAAAACGTGCATTGTATGCGGTCTTCCATTTAGTTGGCGGAAAAAATGGGAGCGATGCTGGGAAGATGTTAAATACTGTTCTGAGCGGTGCAGACGAAACAAGCACAATCAGACAGCAAATTTCAAATCCAAATAAACCGCATAATTACGCTAATATTTGGCTAACACCAATACCAACAATCAGCGCTGTTCCAATACTTAAAAGACTTCCGAGCATTATATATTCAGTTAGCTTGCGGTCTTTTTGTTGTCGCATATCCCCAAATCTGAAGACACTTTTTGCAGCAAGTAGAAAACCTACTCCGGAATATTGACCGATTAAAATGAAAGTTAACACTAAAAAGCGTTCTAAAATGCCAATCCATTCGCCTGCATTTTCCAAACCTTGATTATCTTTATCTTTGGTCAGTACTTTGGTGTAAGGATTTAGGGTCAATTGAATAACAAAAGATAATGGGCGACTAACAAAAATGTAAGCCGTTATAACCGCTAAGGTTTGTACGTTCAGTAGCTGATGGCTCTGACTTATTACAGATGCCATATTGTGATTATTTAAATAAAGGCTAACAGCGAACAAAATTAGGATATGGGCGCATTGATCAATTAAAAACGCACGAATGGAAAAGACCTGATAACACTTCCATATATCAATTGCATAATGGGTTAACACTATAGTAAAGAGCGCGATAAAATAGTTCAGGGCAAAGCCATCTAAAAGAATGAACAGGACTATTGCATTGAGTACTAAATGCACTAAAACGTGCTTTAACAATCCAATACTTTTTATTTTGAATTTAATTTTTGATTGAATCCATGCGTCTTTTTGCAGAAAAAAATCCGCCACAAAATGAATACACAAAAGACTAAAGAAAATTAGCATGCGGCTTGTTCCAAAATTAAGTTTTCATAGGTCATTAGATAATCTTTAACTAATTCAGCGTTGGCTCTCGCAAGGTGCGTGCTCACATTCTGGCGGGTAGTAGACAGCATATCTGCAATGGTTTGATGATCTGTAAAACCACTGTATACATACATAAATAACACTTCTGCTTGTTTTTGGGTGAGACCATTAATGACATTGTGTAAAAATTTAGTAGATAAGGTTAAATCAACACTTTGCAGGTTTTGTGAACTCACTAATGCTAGGTCACCACTTTTAACTTTATCTAATGTACGCCCTGATAAAATGTAGACAGGTCCCATTTTATTTGAAATTGTCTGCTTCCCGATGGCTAAAGATTGAGTAAGATAAATTGGACTTTTTTCAATTGCATACATCATACGCAATCGTACCAATAACAGCACTAACATGGCACATTCAGGACGCTTGTAGGTGATTTGAAAGGCGTCTCCACGAAATTGTTCAAACGTAAAACTATAATTTTGCGACATTGAAACTAATTGTTCTGTCAAAATTGCAATTACTTGCTCGTACTGTTGTGCGGAAAGTTTGGTACTTTCAACTATGTCGGAGGTTTCGACAGCTATCAGCATTATCTAGCCCAATTTAACTATATTCATTTGCATCATACAGAGAAAGCGTATAAATGCAAATAAATATGTTTGCAATTATGTTTTGCAAATGAATTCGTATTTAAATATGAGCTTAACTGTTTAATTTATTTGGCATAATGCAAACAAACTATTAAGGTAGAGTTAAAACACCGGTTTGTGATCTAAATTTACGGTTACATCTGAATAAACTGCTAATATTAATAAACAACGAGAGAAGCTTCATGACCAAACATCTGCTCGCCCTTTGCATCATTTCCACGCTCGCTGCTTGTAGTGAAAAACCTGAAGACGTTAAAGAAGTTGTACAACGAGAAACCCTAGCGGAACCACAAGAACCAGCTCCCTTGTGGCTTGAAGAAGTAGAAGGTGAAAAAGCCTTACAGACTGTTAATAACTGGAATGCAAAAACATTAAGTAAACTAACTAGCGACGAACGATTTTCCGAATTACAAAACGAAGCCTTAGAAATCGTAAACGCCACAGATAAAGTCGCTTATGGCAATATGCAAGGCGACTATGTGTATAACTTTTGGCAAGGTGAAAACAGTAAACGAGGTATATTACGTCGCACTAGCTTAGAAAGTTATCAGACAGCGTCTCCAAATTGGGAAACTGTGCTAGATATTGATGCGTTAAATGAAAAAGAAGACAAAAACTGGGTGTATAAAGGCAGTACCTGCTTGGAGCCTGAGTACATTAGGTGTTTAGTGTCACTGTCGAATGGCGGTAAAGATGCTGTTGAAATTCGGGAGTTTGATCGAGACCAAAAAGCTTTTGTTAAAAATGGTTTTTTCATTCCTGAAGCCAAAAGTGATGTGAGTTGGATAGATATAAATACAATCACTGTGGGTACTGACTGGGGCGATAATAGTTTAACCGAGAGCGGTTATCCAAGTGTGTCTAAAGTACTCGAAAGAGGGAGCGCTTTAAGTGACGCAAAAACCATTTTCTCTGGCGAAATTACAGACGTAGCTGCTGGCGCAAGCCTTTTTGAAATAGATGATGAGACTGATATTTTAATTGGATATCAATATAGTTCATTCTACGATTCAGAGTTCTTCTGGTTAAAAGGCAGTGAACAAATAAAATTACCGATTCCTTCCAAAGCGACACCCGCTGGTGTTTTTAAAGGTCAGATGTTAGTTGATTTAAAACAAGACTGGAAAATCAATGAAGATCTTACTTTGCCTCTAGGCGCGCTAGTTTCTTTTGATATGAAAAAGTGGTTAGAGGATCAATCTGTACAAAATGCACAAATAGTGTATCAGCCTACAGAAAGAGCAACCTTATCTGGCTCGTCTATCGCTAAATCAAAAGTGATTGTCACCGCATTAGAAAATGTGGTTGGCAAAGTATATGCGATGGATTTTGTTGACGGTAAATGGCAAAAAGAGCAACTAAGCATTCCTGGCACAGGAACACTAAGTGTCAGTTCGGTTTCTGATTCCTCAGATACCATTTTTGTCAATCAAAATACCTTTATCAAACCTAATCAACAGTTGATTGTAGATGTGGTGGAAAATACTTCTAAAGTGATTAAATCGGCCCCTGAACGGTTTGATTCTTCAGATTTAGTGGTTGATCAAAAGATGGCAGAATCTACCGATGGTACTATGATCCCCTATTTTATAATTCATCATAAAGATATTCCGTTAGACGGTACTTCACCAACTTTGCTATACGCCTATGGAGGCTTCGAGGTAAGTTTGACGCCAAGTTATAGCGGAACTCGAGGCAAACTTTGGTTAGAAAATGGTGGAGTTTATGTGCTGGCTAACATTCGTGGAGGTGGAGAATTCGGTCCTAAGTGGCATCAAGCAGGGTTAAAAACGAAACGTCAAACCATTTATGATGACATGATTTCGGTTGCACAAGATCTAATAGATACCAAGGTAACTTCTACTCAACGATTAGGCATTATGGGCGGTTCAAACGGAGGTTTGTTAATGGGCGTCATGTACACGCAACGCCCCGATTTGTTTAATGCAGTGGTTTGTCAGGTGCCCTTATTAGACATGCTTCGATATCATAAGCTCTTAGCAGGTGCTAGTTGGGTAGGGGAGTATGGTTCTCCAGAAATCCCTGAAGAACGTGCATTTTTAGAGACAATATCTCCGTTACATAATGTAAATGAGGAAGGAGAGTATCCTACTATTTTCTTTGTTACCTCAACTAAAGATGATCGTGTCCACCCTGGGCATGCAAGAAAAATGGCTTATTTATTGGAGCAATACGGACATTCTTTTGAATATTACGAAAATATTGATGGCGGTCATGCTGCCGGCGCAGATTTAAATGAGACAGCAAAACGAATCGCATTAGAATACACCTTTTTAATGCAAAAACTTATGGATTAGTTAGTTAGAGAGACAAGGTAACCCTGAGGTTACCTTGTTTATTATCTGGTTATTTATTTGTTTATTTATTAAGTAAGGTTATTAAACTTGAAGTATCGAAACGGCCACCACCGTTTGATTGCACTTGAGAATAGAATTGGTCAACTAAGGCTGTTACAGGTAAATGACTCCCATTACGCTTTGCTTCATTTAACACTATATCCAAATCTTTACGCATCCAATCTACTGCAAAACCAAAATCAAATTTGTTCTCCACCATAGTGGACGCTCTATTTTCCATTTGCCATGACTGTGCTGCACCTTTAGAAATCACCTCAATAACTTTTTCTACATCCAAATTTGCTTGAGTAGCAAAATGAATAGCTTCAGATAAGCCTTGTACGACACCCGCTATACATATTTGATTCACCATTTTTGTCATTTGGCCAGCGCCAACATTGCCCATTAACGCATGTTTTTGAGCATAGGTATCAAATACAGGAATCACTTTTTGATAAGTAGCTTGCTCACCACCAAGCATTACTGTGAGTTTTCCATTTACAGCGCCAGCTTGCCCACCTGAAACGGGGGCATCTAAGAATTTAGCTTGTTTTTCAGCGCAGGCTTTGGATAACTCTTTTGCCAATTCGGCAGAGGTAGTTGTGTGATCAATAACCACTGTATCTTTGCCTATAGTATGTAGGATTCCCTGTTCACCATAAAATACACTTCGAACATCATCGTCGTTGCCCACACAAACTAACACCACATCCACATTTAGTGCAGCGTCTGCTGGCGTTAGAGCATGTTTTCCAGGGTATTGATTAATCCAATTTTCAGCTGTACTGGTGGTTCGATTATAAACAACAGTGTCAAAGCCATTGTGTGCGAGATGCCCAGCCATAGGAAAACCCATAGCACCCAGTCCAATAAAAGCAACTTTCATATAATTTAGTTCTCAGCAGGTGTTAATTACAAAAATATAGTAGGGGAGTTTGCCATTTTTTTAAAACGACTAACAGTGCTTGAAAGTTGAATTCTATGATCGGATTCTCAATGATTTGCGTTTAAAACATTACCAAAGCAAAAAGTGAGGAATCATTATGTTAACCGAACAACCCAGTATCGAAGATCTGTTTCAACAACTTGGATTGAAAAATGACCAAGCTGCAATTGATGCCTTTATAGAAGAGCATAAAGGACTAAACGACAATGTTTATCTGCATAAGGCGCCTTATTGGAATGAATCTCAAAGTGCTTTCTTAAAAGAAGCTATAGTCGAGGATGCGGCATGGGCAGAAGTCATTGATGAGTTAAATGCAAGGTTACATTAAGAAAATCTGTTAGATTCTTCTCAACGGTTACTATCAACGTAGCCGTTTTTATTTCAAAATTATTATTACGCCTCGTATCCTGTAGCACCTTAAAACCCTCTATTTAAACCTTTACTAGTCAATTTTTTTACATCTCTTTGCAATAATATAATTATTAGACCGGTCTGTTATTAATGTGGCAGGTTTAACTAATGGGCGTTCTTATGGCAAGAGTTAAAAATCAACAACTCTATGATTCATCGAAAGTAAATTTATTAGAGGTAGGAGAGAGCTTAATAAGGCAGGGAAGTTATGCCCAAGTAGGCATAAACCACATTTTAAAAGCGGCAAAAATACCTAAAGGGTCCTTTTACCATTATTTTTCGAGTAAACATGAATTCGCTATGTCAGTAGCAAATCATTATCACCAAAAACAACTTCTATATGCACGCACTGTTTTTTCAGATCCAAATCTAACGCCTATTCAAAGGTTAAAAGGATTTTTTGAAGGTGCTACAGATGAAATGAAAAAACGACAATATTCCCAAGGCTGCCTAATGTGTAATCTCACCACGGAAATGGCGGACGAAGATATTGATGCACAAGCAATTCTTTTTCAGCAATGGAAAGAGTTAGGTGCAGAAATAGCGCCACAGCTTAATCAAGACATTTTATCTCATTTAAATCTAATTCATTTAACCAAACAAGAAGCTGCGGATTGGCTATTAAATGCATGGAGTGGCGCATTAACAAGAATGAAGGCTCATGGAAATGATGAGCCGCTACAACTATTTATGAAAACAATCTTTAAACAGGAAAATTAATATGTCCAAACAAACTATTCTCATAACAGGTGCCAGTAGAGGCATAGGATTTTTAACGGCTAAGACGCTAGTAAATCACGGACATACCGTTTATGCCGGAATGCGCGAAATAAACGGACGTAATAAGGAAGGCGCGGATTTTTTCAGATCATTAAATAATTCGGTTTCAGGTAGTATTTACCCAATCGAAATGGATGTTACTGATAACAATCAATGTAATGAGGTCATTCGATATATAGAGAACAATAACCATATAGATGTGTTAATTAACAACGCAGGAATTATGCCTGTAGGCCTTACAGAAGCCTTTACCGAAGAGCAAGTTCAGCAATGTTTTTCTGTAAATTTATATGGTGCTATTAATTGTACTAAAGCAGTTCTACCAGCCATGAGAAAGCGTAAAAATGGTAAGTTAATTCACTTAAGTTCCAGCGCAGGCCGATTAGCAATTCCTTATTTTGGTGTATATTGTGCTTCTAAATGGGCACTGGAAGCATACACAGAATCTTTGCACTACGAGTTAGCTCAATTTAACATTCATACCTGCATTGTAGAGCCAAGTGGCCATGCGACAGACTTAGTAAGTTCATCGCCATCACCAAAAGATGCGATTAAATTAGAATATGGAAATCTTGCTCAAGGCGGCGAAAAATTATTGAACATGTTTAAAGATATGTTTTCACAGGGAGAAGAAACTACCAACGCGCAAAACGTTGCTGATCAGTTACTCAAATTAGTAGAACAAACTGAATCCTTGCCATTACGAATAGCCATTGGCCAAGACATGGGCGTGAAAAATATTAACGACGGTACAGCGCCAATTCAAACACAACTAATAGAACAGTTGCTACCGGTTTACGAATAAGTAGCTTCACAAACATAACGTAAATAATTTTCTTTTCTCAAACTTTACACTTTTTAAAATCAGGTACGCGTGAGGCGTGCCTGGTATTGAGCGTTTAATTCATTGATTTAATTAACTTAATTGCAGCCTACTATTTATCCACCACTTAGTTAATTGCGTATAATGTATATTAATTAGTCTGTATTTGGGGGCAGGTAGTAAGGCGATTTTTTACGTATTTCTACCCCATATTTTTGGGAAAGTTCTTTAGCGTGACGGTAGTAAGTCTCTCGGCTCATTAAAAAATAAGGGTCGAATCCTAGCAACCAAGTGATGTAAGTACCTCGCAATCTGCATGGCATTCTTACTAATAATAATTGTTGCTCAGTATTTAATGTTACGTCTTTTATCACATCTAATAAGGCTCTTGGTATTCTAATTTTTTGTATACAGGAGAGTCATAATCAATGTTTATTATCGTATTATTAGGGGTTAGAAGAAGCAAATAATCTAAATTCAGCTCAGTTACAGTTCCTTTTATCAACTGTCCATTGCTGTCGTAAAACTGTAAATGATCATTTTGTTTAAAGCCGTTCCAGTTACCTTTACGTAAACCATTTAAAGCACTTAGAGTAACTTCTCTATCTTTCCAAGATTGGCGTTCTCTATCGAAACGGCTTAATAATGCACTACCTTTTACAGTTACTGCACTCTCAATTTTAGTTAATCGACTTGTTATATCATTAATTGCGGAAAGAATAACACTTGAATCGCCTGAAAGTTCCACTTCATTAGATATTTCAGCTGGTTTTATAGATAGCATTTTAATCAAGGAATTTACATCCTTACCTTTGTTTTCTACAGTTTCAATTATTGATGAGCTAATTGAAGGTACATCTTTTTTAACCTTATCGGCTCTCAAAGATTCATCATAATCATAGGTTCTCATTCCCTGTATATCGAATATCCGATTAGTTTGCTTATCCTTGATTAACACTGTCGGTAAGTTGAATGCTTGTCTCACCCCTAATTCATATAGCACATTTGGGTTTTTCCCACTTAAATCACATAAAACCAAATCACTATGATATATTTTATCCATAATATCTATGACAATGTAATTTGAAGAAGCTACTTCGTCAGCTCTTACTGGAGTAAACCCAGCCTTGATGCATGCCGGTTTAATTAAGTACTCGTAGACTCTAGTAAAGTGACCTTCCTCGTAAGGTTCGATATCCGCTATAGGCATAATTACAAAGCACTTTTTTTCATTATCCATTTTAAATCACCTTAATAAAAGTAATGCCCGTAGGGCATGGTAGCGAGGTACGAGCGGTAACCTCTGCGATTAGTAACAAGCAACATCCTTATAATGCGCCAAGTGTTTTTTAAATAACCAATGAATTTGGCTCGCCTCTTGATTAACCCACAAAAACGAAGTTTTTGTCTTGACTGATAGCGTCATAAATTCTCATGGGTGAGACTTTTACTACCCCGTCACAAATTCCCGTCAGTGGGAATAGGGGCTAAATCTTCCTCGCAAATATGAAGCTCTACATCGAGTTCTTCCCTTATATTTTTGATGGTATCTAAATCTTCAATAAGAGCATCTTTGGCATACTGCATTCGCATATATTCATATTCACCTTCAGATTTAGTTTCATACAACGATGGCTCTGGCGTGTCATTATCATTGCAATAGCTATGAATAATATTCAATATCACAAAGCGCCTAAGTGGCGTTAAATCAGCGATACGCTTTACAGTTCGTTTTATATATTCTGAAGTCTCAACGGCTTCATCCATGATTAATTCATCTGTTGTACAGGACAACGCAATAGCTAATCGTTTAATAGTTTCAAGCTTTGGCTCTGATGCTCCACGTTCAATTCTCGATACTTGTGTTAACTCTATTCCGGCTTTCTCAGCAAGGTTGCCTTGCGTCATTCCTTTTTTAGTTCTGATTGCTTTCAAATTGCTACTAATTGACATTGCACACCCGTATTTTTGGCTTTATATGACTAGCATACACCCATTTTTTAGCCCTACATGTTTACATGTACTTATAAAGCCAATAAGATTGGCTTTAAATGACTATTGACAGCTTTTTGGTGAGCGTTATTTGAACAAAGTCGGGAGTCTAGTAATACCCGACTTTTGTGCCAAATTTGCACTATTTTAGGAACATTCATTGATAGATTGGGCGCGTGTACATATCCCTTTTAAACATTCACCTTTAAACGGTGGTGAAGTTGTTTCTATCGATGAGGATGGCGAAGTAGCATGGCGAATACTTAAGCGAAAGCAAGCTATCGGTAGCTTTGACAAACGCATTTCATTTAAGAGTATTGGCGGCGACGGGCAGGGTAATGCCACTCATTTATGGATAAGTGGAAACCCTTCTAAATTCTTGCAAGGTCACAACGTATTTGGCTCGGATGACTTAGTTTCATTGATGTTCGATACATTTAGAGTTATTTGCAATCAATTCAATTTCCAACCGACACTCCAAGAATACCAAGCGATTAAAAACGGTGATTATGAACTTGGTATAGTTGATATTAATTATTCCTATGAATTACCTAAACGCGCTGACGTTCAAGCGTTTATTCGAGCCTTAGAATTTAAAGCAAAAACACGTCATGGACGACCATCCATGAAAGGTGGAACTTTATACTTCGGAAAAAATTCAGAACGCTGGGCTATAAAACTGTATGCTAAAGGAGAAGAATTAAGTACTAAAACAGGCGCTTTACCTGACGCCTTAAAACATCAAGGTATTGAAGATTGGGCTGATAACAAACTACGAATTGAACTTAGATTATTATCCAAAGAATTGGCGAAATTAGGTATTAAACATGCAGCTACATTGACGCCAGAGCTGACAGAAAAATTGTTTAAAGAATATCTGGATAAAATAAATATGACTGATCAAATTAAGCTCTCAAACGAAACGGTAAATCAATTACCAAACAAATTGAAATCAACATATACATTATGGGCACAAGGTCATGATTTACGATCGCTCATGTCAAAACGCACTTATTATTATCATCGGAAAGAACTTGAAAGCTACGGCATCAATATCGATCTTGCGCCATGCTCAGAACATCAAAAAGAAAACAACGTGGTACCGATGATCCGCATCCTTGAAGCAACGCCAGCTAATATTCCTCGATGGGCATTTACTAAAAACTTGATCCATTCATCTGCACAACGTTCCGCATAACATTAAATGGTTAAAACGTGAGAGACCAGGTACGCGTGAGGCGTGCCTGGTATTGAGCGTTTAATTCATTGATTTAATTAACTTAATTACAGCCCACTATTTATCCACCATTTAATTAATTGCGTATAATGTATATTAATTAGTCTGTATTTGGGGGCAGGTAGTAAGGCGATTTTTTACGTATTTCTACCCCATATTTTTGGGAAAGTTCTTTAGCGTGACGGTAGTAAGTCTCTCGGCTCATTAAAAAATAAGGGTCGAATCCTAGCAACCAAGTGATGTAAGTACCTCGCAATCTGCATGGCATTCTTACTAATAATAATTGTTGCTCAGTATTTAATGTTACGTCTTTTATCACATCTAATAAGGCTCTTGGTATTCTAATTTTTTGTATACAGGAGAGTCATAATCAATGTTTATTATCGTATTATTAGGGGTTAGAAGAAGCAAATAATCTAAATTCAGCTCAGTTACAGTTCCTTTTATCAACTGTCCATTGCTGTCGTAAAACTGTAAATGATCATTTTGTTTAAAGCCGTTCCAGTTACCTTTACGTAAACCATTTAAAGCACTTAGAGTAACTTCTCTATCTTTCCAAGATTGGCGTTCTCTATCGAAACGGCTTAATAATGCACTACCTTTTACAGTTACTGCACTCTCAATTTTAGTTAATCGACTTGTTATATCATTAATTGCGGAAAGAATAACACTTGAATCGCCTGAAAGTTCCACTTCATTAGATATTTCAGCTGGTTTTATAGATAGCATTTTAATCAAGGAATTTACATCCTTACCTTTGTTTTCTACAGTTTCAATTATTGATGAGCTAATTGAAGGTACATCTTTTTTAACCTTATCGGCTCTCAAAGATTCATCATAATCATAGGTTCTCATTCCCTGTATATCGAATATCCGATTAGTTTGCTTATCCTTGATTAACACTGTCGGTAAGTTGAATGCTTGTCTCACCCCTAATTCATATAGCACATTTGGGTTTTTCCCACTTAAATCACATAAAACCAAATCACTATGATATATTTTATCCATAATATCTATGACAATGTAATTTGAAGAAGCTACTTCGTCAGCTCTTACTGGAGTAAACCCAGCCTTGATGCATGCCGGTTTAATTAAGTACTCGTAGACTCTAGTAAAGTGACCTTCCTCGTAAGGTTCGATATCCGCTATAGGCATAATTACAAAGCACTTTTTTTCATTATCCATTTTAAATCACCTTAATAAAAGTAATGCCCGTAGGGCATGGTAGCGAGGTACGAGCGGTAACCTCTGCGATTAGTAACAAGCAACATCCTTATAATGCGCCAAGTGTTTTTTAAATAACCAATGAATTTGGCTCGCCTCTTGATTAACCCACAAAAACGAAGTTTTTGTCTTGACTGATAGCGTCATAAATTCTCATGGGTGAGACTTTTACTACCCCGTCACAAATTCCCGTCAGTGGGAATAGGGGCTAAATCTTCCTCGCAAATATGAAGCTCTACATCGAGTTCTTCCCTTATATTTTTGATGGTATCTAAATCTTCAATAAGAGCATCTTTGGCATACTGCATTCGCATATATTCATATTCACCTTCAGATTTAGTTTCATACAACGATGGCTCTGGCGTGTCATTATCATTGCAATAGCTATGAATAATATTCAATATCACAAAGCGCCTAAGTGGCGTTAAATCAGCGATACGCTTTACAGTTCGTTTTATATATTCTGAAGTCTCAACGGCTTCATCCATGATTAATTCATCTGTTGTACAGGACAACGCAATAGCTAATCGTTTAATAGTTTCAAGCTTTGGCTCTGATGCTCCACGTTCAATTCTCGATACTTGTGTTAACTCTATTCCGGCTTTCTCAGCAAGGTTGCCTTGCGTCATTCCTTTTTTAGTTCTGATTGCTTTCAAATTGCTACTAATTGACATTGCACACCCGTATTTTTGGCTTTATATGACTAGCATACACCCATTTTTTAGCCCTACATGTTTACATGTACTTATAAAGCCAATAAGATTGGCTTTAAATGACTATTGACAGCTTTTTGGTGAGCGTTATTTGAACAAAGTCGGGAGTCTAGTAATACCCGACTTTTGTGCCAAATTTGCACTATTTTAGGAACATTCATTGATAGATTGGGCGCGTGTACATATCCCTTTTAAACATTCACCTTTAAACGGTGGTGAAGTTGTTTCTATCGATGAGGATGGCGAAGTAGCATGGCGAATACTTAAGCGAAAGCAAGCTATCGGTAGCTTTGACAAACGCATTTCATTTAAGAGTATTGGCGGCGACGGGCAGGGTAATGCCACTCATTTATGGATAAGTGGAAACCCTTCTAAATTCTTGCAAGGTCACAACGTATTTGGCTCGGATGACTTAGTTTCATTGATGTTCGATACATTTAGAGTTATTTGCAATCAATTCAATTTCCAACCGACACTCCAAGAATACCAAGCGATTAAAAACGGTGATTATGAACTTGGTATAGTTGATATTAATTATTCCTATGAATTACCTAAACGCGCTGACGTTCAAGCGTTTATTCGAGCCTTAGAATTTAAAGCAAAAACACGTCATGGACGACCATCCATGAAAGGTGGAACTTTATACTTCGGAAAAAATTCAGAACGCTGGGCTATAAAACTGTATGCTAAAGGAGAAGAATTAAGTACTAAAACAGGCGCTTTACCTGACGCCTTAAAACATCAAGGTATTGAAGATTGGGCTGATAACAAACTACGAATTGAACTTAGATTATTATCCAAAGAATTGGCGAAATTAGGTATTAAACATGCAGCTACATTGACGCCAGAGCTGACAGAAAAATTGTTTAAAGAATATCTGGATAAAATAAATATGACTGATCAAATTAAGCTCTCAAACGAAACGGTAAATCAATTACCAAACAAATTGAAATCAACATATACATTATGGGCACAAGGTCATGATTTACGATCGCTCATGTCAAAACGCACTTATTATTATCATCGGAAAGAACTTGAAAGCTACGGCATCAATATCGATCTTGCGCCATGCTCAGAACATCAAAAAGAAAACAACGTGGTACCGATGATCCGCATCCTTGAAGCAACGCCAGCTAATATTCCTCGATGGGCATTTACTAAAAACTTGATCCATTCATCTGCACAACGTTCCGCATAACATTAAATGGTTAAAACGTGAGAGACCAGGTACGCGTGAGGCGTGCCTGGTATTGAGCGTTTAATTCATTGATTTAATTAACTTAATTACAGCCCACTATTTATCCACCATTTAATTAATTGCGTATAATGTATATTATGTTAAATTAAATGTTATCCACATGTTATTAGGTTTAGCCTGTTAATGATATTTATCAACTAATTAAATGCCCTACTTTTGATGGATTTGGAAAATAAGAATAAGATGCGTAGAAAAATAAAAAGTACTAGGTTTTATTTAATTCTTACGAAACAGAAAACCCAGACGTTAAGAATTTCTGAAGTTATCGATTGGTAATGTTTGGCTTCTTGGATATGAATATTTCTTTTATCACAAACTATATAGTTTAAAAGATTTCAGTTGTTGAGATATGAGGCAATATGTCTTTGACTCGCAGCTGTTGAAATTTTTTTTAGTTATAAAAAGTATATAAAATAATTTGGTATAAAATTACCCAGTTGAAACCGGGCCGCTTAGATTAATCGGAACGCTTATAATGGCGTGTAATTCGCCTTTGTTGGAAAGTTTTTATACAGAAACACTATACAATTATTTAGAGGCCAATTTGTTTAGTCCAGATTAACCTCTTGCAGATGATATAGTTGTTTATCTTTGGTTATCATTAATCAAAATATTTTAAATATATACAATATTTACTATACCCATTAAACTGATTTTAATAATATCTAGTTATGCGTAACAGTCGTAATAGCCTAAAAATAAAGAATCTATAGCATGACCATAATTTATTTTATTATCTTTCTTTGTATTGTTTGGCTGTTAATAATGTACAGTAATTTTGAAATTTTAGGTAAATATACCTATAAAATCTTTAATGCGTTAGAAGCTAAAAGTGCGAAATTAACAAGAAAACAAATATCGATAAATGGGCTTCCTATTGATTATTACGATAACGAAAATATAAAAAGCCCAGCATTATTATTGCTCCATGGTTTTAGTGCTGATAAGAATGCGTGGAACAGAATTGCTAAATATCTTACGAAAGATTATCGTTTGATTGTACCGGATTTATTAGGTCATGGAGATACCCCCTATTCGCCTTCAACTAATTACTCTGCCTTTACACAAGCAGAGATGTGTCAAACATTGGTCAAAGAATTAAAACTTCAAAATATTTGTGTTATCGGGAACTCAATGGGCGGCATGATCGCAATGATCCTGCACGATAAAGCACCCAAAGAGTTTACCAAGGCCGTTTTAATTGACCCTGCGGGCGCTAAAACAAAGTTTGCCATCGAATTGGATAGGCTTGGCGCTAATCCTTTTGCTCATAAGGATAAAAGTACAGTCATAAAGTTTTATGGGTTAACAATGGCCAAAATGCCTTTTATTCCTAAATCAGTGCTTAGTTTTATCGCAAAAAGTCAATATATAGATAAAAATCAGCAGCTTATTCATATGTTTAAAGACTTTTTTAACATCAATGAGTTTTTCGAATTACCCTTTTCGAATTCTCCGGATGATGTACTTATTCTGTGGGGAAAAGAAGATAAGATGATGCCATTAGAAAATGCGGATTTCTATCAAGAACTCACACATCAAGCGCCATTGATCATATATCCAGGCGTTGGTCACATGCCAATGTTCGAAATTCCTGAAAAAACTGCGAACGATATTAAAAATTTCCTCTCTAAGACAAAATAGAATACCAGCGTATTAGTTTTAAAACTTTTACGTGCGTTATTGATGTTAATTTGATGTTGAGCAATTGATATAGGAGTGAAGTTATGACAGGACGTGAATTCATTCGATTTATTAGTAATCATGGGATTCCGTTAAGTTGTATCGCCGATAAACTTAATTGCAAACTCTCTACTTTAAAATCGTTAGAAAAAATGGAAAAGATACCGCAATATTATATTAAGCGATTTATACGTGCCTTTGATCATTTATTAAATGATAATGAAATTGCTAGGTTAGCCGCCGGATAAGTAAAATTTATTTGCTATATTGGACAACTAAAGGTTTAATTAATAAAACATTTTTAGCCTTTTGAGTCTAAGCGCCTAATGGAATTCGTTCTCATTTTAATCGCATTTTTGTGCGGTTTTGTATGTAAATATATACACTTACCTCCACTTGTAGGATTTTTGGTGGCTGGCTTTGTATTAAATGCATTAGGTTATTCTAATACTCCTACAATCGACACCATTGCTGATTTAGGCATAACAGTAATGTTGTTCACTATTGGTCTTAAACTCAATATTAAAGATCTCATAAAGCGTGAAGTTTGGGTGGGGGCTGTTTTACATACCAGTTTGTGGATAGCGATAATTTCTGGTGTGTTAACTCTGCTTGCCTCTATAGGTCTTCCCTACTTCACCGGTTTATCCCTCGCCCAAGTTGCATTAATCGCATTTGCCTTGTCCTTTAGCTCCACCGTCTGTGTGGTTAAAATTTTAGAAGAAAGTGGAGAAAGTCGTACAAGACACGGTAAGGTCGCCATCGGTATTTTGATCATGCAAGACATATTTGCGGTTATGTTTCTTGTATTTGCCACCGGTAAGGCGCCATCAATTTATGCAATAGGCTTGTTAGCCCTTATTCCTCTGGCCCCTCTACTTAAAAAGCTTTTGCAGGAAGCAGGACACGGAGAATTGTTACCTCTTTGTGGTTTTGTAGCCGCTTTGGGTGGTTATCAGCTATTTGAATTAGTTGGTGTTAAAGGCGATTTAGGCGCCTTGATCATGGGGATTTTACTTGCGAACCATGTAAAATCAGCAGAGCTAGCCAAATCCTTATTAAGTTTTAAAGATCTGTTCTTAATTTGTTTTTTCTTATCCATTGGGTTAAAAGCCTTACCCACCATAGATATGACGGTAATCGCCTTAGGCTTAAGCCTTATTATACCCTTTAAATTTGCACTGTTTTTCTTCTTGTTCGCCGGTCTGCGCTTACGTGCCAGGACGTCTTTTTTGACTGGTTCTGTACTATCAAACTATAGCGAGTTTGGGCTAATTGTCGCGGCTGTAGCAGTGAATATGCAGATGATGACGGATGCTTGGTTAGTAATAATTGCTATGGCCGTTTCATTTTCATTTGTGGTAACTAGTGTGTTCTATCGCAAATCTCATGATATTTATCGTAAATCTAAGGATTATCTGCATAGGTATCAACGCACTCGCCCCTTATCCGAGGATGTTTACCCGTATTTTAATAACGTTGAGGTCATAGTGTTGGGCATGGGGCGTGTTGGTAAAGGAGCATTTCACGCACTATCACAACAAATAGGCACTGCTGTTTGTGGCATGGATGCCGATGTCCAAAAAATTAAAGCGCTACAATCTGAAGGTTTAAACGCTATCAATGGTGATGGTGAAAACATCGATTTATGGGAAAACCTGGATTTATCTAACTTAAAGTTAGTTTTACTCGCCCTACCGTCAATTGAAGATTCATCGAATGTCACCAATCAGTTAAGAAATGCCGGTTACATGGGTAAAATCGCCGCTATTGCTCGCTATGAAGACGAAATTCAACCCTTGCAAGATAAAGGCGTTGACGAAGTTTTCAACTTCTTCAATGATGCAGGTTTAGGTTTTGCAGAAGAAAGTTTAGCCATAATTAATCGTCAAAAGGCTGATCTAGCAACTCAATAAGCATCTAAATCTAATCACAAATGCGAACAATTATCCTTATAAATTGCTGAAATATAAAGAATTTTGTATTTTTTTATATCATGTAGTATGCTTACCCTTTAATGATTCCAACTTCCACACATAATGGTTTAAGGTAAAAAAATGCAAGGTGATATCGCCGTTATCAAAGCACTGAACGATATTCTAACGTTGGAGCTTACTTCTATTAATCAGTATTTTTTGCATGCTCGAATGCATAAAAATTGGGGTTTTGAAAAGTTAAATAAAGCTGAATATAAAAAATCCATACTTGATATGAAGCAAGCGGATAAACTCATTGAGCGTATTTTGTTCCTCGAAGGTTTACCGAATCTTCAGGCCCTTGGGAAATTATTTATTGGTGAAGATACCGAAGAATGTATCCAATGTGATATTACGTTCGAGCAGAGCCAAATTCCTCAATTAAAAGACGCAATTGCCTTGTGTGAACAACATAAAGATTACGTGAGTCGAGATTTGTTAACTTCACTACTTGACGATGAAGAGGAATACCTTGATTGGTTGGAAACACAACAATATCAAATTGCAGAGATGGGCATTGCAAATTATCTGCAAGCACAAATAGAGGACTAATAGTATGCAAGGTAATGAACGCGTTATCGCTGGATTAAACAGCTTACTTGGCTATGAATTAGCCGCAATGGATCAATACTTCATCCACTCACAGATGTACCTTGATTGGGGATTAAACAAACTTTACGAGCGCATTGCGCACGAATTTGATGATGAAAAAGGTCATGCGAGCAAGTTAATTGAAAGAATGCTATTTCTTGGTGGTGTGCCGGACATGCAAACTAGAACAGGTTTTAAAGTCGGAAAAGACGTTAAAGAAATGCTCAAAAGTGACTTGCGTGTAGAATACGAAGTTGGTGACAAACTAAAAGAAGTTATAGCTGTTTGTGAACAAGAAAAAGACTATGTGTCTCGCGACATGTTAGTTGTACTGCTTGATGACACTGAAAACGATCATGCACATTGGTTAGAGCAGCAATTAGGTTTAATCGAGCGTGTTGGTATTCAAAATTATCAACAATCACAAATCTAAATTACCGTTGAAAGTCATTTTAAGGCGAGATTATCTCGCCTTTTTATTGAACGGTAGAAAAGTTTACAATTAAGTGTTGATTGGTATTTGTTTGTCCTTCCCTACTCACTTCTATCACCATTTGCCATTGCATTTCTGGCAAATTGCAACTACCTAGGAAAAATACCCCTCTCAGCGAATTAGCGTCTTCAAAAATAACCGGCGTTTTACCCATATACATGTTGACGCCTTCCACATACACCTTGTGAATTTGAATATTTTCACTATGCTCAAATTGAACGAACAATTCTTCTTCAGGAATTGGTGATTGTTCAAACTTTATGCTTAATCGTTGCTGGTCTAATGAGAAAGCACATTGGTTATTAATTAACTGACAATTTCCTTGTGAATTTAACACGGTGTTTACATTGTAAAATTGGTTACCCCAAAGTACTAATAATACAAGGGATAGCAAGGTGGTGACCGTGATGGCAATTGATTTTATTTTCACAATTAATTAACCGTAAACTTTCCTTTATTGACTAAGATCAAGCAATAAATAGATTGTGTATCTTTTTGTTATTAAAAACTTTATTATCTCTACTCGAATAGTGCCGAGTTTACTTTTCTTGCTCGCCCAACTCAACTAGGACGAATGTTTTAAGTAATTCAACACTGTTTATTTAGGGTTTCAATTAAAATTTTTACACGGAAACTTTCAGTTATGAGCGAAACAAGCCAAGTTAAACCTGATTATAACTACAAGGTAGTTAGGCAGTTTACTATCATGACGATTGTTTGGGGCATCGTGGGAATGACGGTAGGTGTATTGATAGCAGCTCAGCTGTTTGCTCCAGCACTTAACTTCGACCTTCCATGGCTTACTTACTCTCGTTTAAGACCTTTACATACCAATGCGGTAATCTTCGCGTTTGGTGGTTGCGCACTCTTTGCCACCAGTTATTACATCGTGCAACGCACGTGTCAGGTAAGGCTATTTAGTGACAAATTAGCCGCTTTCACATTTTGGGGATGGCAAGCAGTTATACTCGCAGCTGCAATTTCACTTCCTCTTGGTATGACAGCGTCAAAAGAATATGCAGAACTAGAATGGCCAATTGATATTTTAATCACATTGGTATGGGTCGCCTATATAATCAACTTTTTTGGCACCTTGATCATTCGTAAAACTTCGCATATTTATGTTGCCAACTGGTTCTTAGGAGCCTTTATGTTGACCGTTGCGGTACTGCACATTGGTAACAGTATGGCAATCCCAGTGTCCTTCACAAAATCATATTCGATTTATGCAGGTGCAGTTGATGCAATGATGCAGTGGTGGTACGGACACAACGCAGTAGGATTTTTCTTAACTGCAGGTTTCTTAGGCATGATGTACTACTTTGTACCTAAGCAAGCTGGTCGTCCTGTCTACTCGTATCGTTTATCTCTTGTGCACTTCTGGGCGTTGATTTCGCTTTATATTTGGGCTGGTCCTCACCACTTACACTACACTGCACTTCCTGACTGGACGCAGTCACTTGGCATGGTTATGTCCATTATATTATTCGTTCCATCTTGGGGTGGTATGATTAACGGTATCATGACACTTTCAGGTGCTTGGCATAAACTTCGTACTGACCCAGTACTTAGATTCCTAATCGTTTCCTTGTCCTTCTACGGTATGTCTACCTTCGAAGGTCCTATGATGTCTATTAAAACCGTAAACGCCTTATCTCACTATACAGACTGGACTGTAGGTCACGTTCACTCTGGTGCATTAGGCTGGGTAGCTATGGTATCAATCGGTAGCTTATATCACTTAATTCCGGTGTTATTTAATAAATCAAGAATGTACAGCATTAAATTGATTAATGTTCACTTCTGGCTCACCACAATCGGCGTTGTACTTTACATTGTTGCTATGTGGATGTCTGGTGTTCTTCAAGGTCTAATGTGGCGTGCAGTCAATGCTGACGGTACTCTCACCTACTCTTTTGTTGAGTCACTTGAAGCTTCTAAACCATTCTATGTTGTACGCTTCATTGGTGGTGTGTTTGTCGTTGCTGGTATGTTGATCATGGCATACAACGCTTATCGCACGATTCGAGCACCAAAAGAAGAATTAGAAGGTGATGTTGCATTAGGAGCTGCCCAATGAAAAATCCACATGAGTTAGTCGAAAAAAACGTTGGCTTATTAACTATTTTAGTTTTAGTGGCAATTAGTTTTGGAGCATTAGCGCAGATTTTGCCATTGATGTTCCACCAACACACCTTAGAGCCGGTAAAAGGATTACGTCCTTATACAGCGCTTGAATTGGAAGGTAGAGATATCTACATCCGAGAAGGGTGTGTCGGTTGTCACAGCCAGATGATACGTCCTTTCCGAGCTGAAACCGAACGTTACGGTCATTATTCTGTAGCCGGTGAATCCGTTTGGGAACGTCCATTCCTATGGGGCTCAAAACGAACTGGTCCTGATTTAGCACGTGTTGGAGGCCGTTACAGTGATGAATGGCATCGAGTACATTTGCTAAATCCACGTAACGTTGTGCCCGAATCTAACATGCCTGGTTACCCATGGTTGGCAACCAATACATTAGATGGCGAAGATACAGCTAAGAAAATAGAAGTATTTAAAATGTTAGGTGTTCCATATACAGATGAAGACATAGCTGGTGCCAAGGAAGCAGTAAAAGGTAAAACCGAAATGGAAGCCTTAATTGCTTATCTTCAGTCACTAGGGACGCATCTAAAATAATGGATCAAGGTATTATCGGCAGTATATTTACTGTCATCGTTTTCGTAAGTTTTATTGGGATTGTCCTTTGGGTCTTTAGCAGTAGAAACAAAAAGAAATATGACGAAGCTGCTAATTTAGTTTTCGATGACGAAGACAACCAAGAGAAAACCAATAAGAAAGACCAGGAGTCTTAAATCATGAGTATGTTTTGGACAATTTGGATCAGTGTGATAACGCTAGGCTCTATTGCTGGCTGCTTCTTTCTGCTCCGTTGGACACTTGCAAACCAAACAGGTGTTCCCGAAGGCGAAGAAATGGGACATGAGTTCGATGGAATCGTTGAAATTAACAACCAACTACCACGTTGGTGGACCATCCTTTTCTGGATAACTATGGTATGGGGCGTATTATATCTTGCGGCCTACCCTGGACTTGGCGCTTATAAAGGCTTTTTAGGCTGGAAGAGCTCAAACCAAGGTGTATTATCATTAGAAGAGTCAGAACAAGCGCTTAGAGCTGATATTGAAGGTAATGCTTGGAACGAGTATGCAATTCAAATTAAACAAGCTGAAGAAGAGTTTGATCCTATCTTTGCTGAATATGCAAAAATTCCAGTGGAGCAATTAGCAACTAATGACGAAGCAGTACAAGTAGGTAAGCGTTTATTCTTACAAAACTGTGCGCAATGTCATGGTAGTGATGCTAGAGGTCAAAAAGGTGGGTTCCCTAACCTAACTGACAACGATTGGTTATACGGTGGAAGCGGCGATAAAATCAAAGAAACCTTAATAAATGGTCGTCAAGGCGCTATGCCTGGATGGTTAGAGCCTTTAGGTGAACAAGGTGTTGCCGAGGTGGTTGCCTATGCTATGAGTTTGAGTGATCATCCAGACACTGATACCGCATTAGTAGATGCTGGACAAGCTCGCTTCGTAGTTTGTGCTGCTTGTCACGGTATGGACGGTAAAGGTAATCAGTTATTAGGAGCTCCTAACCTAACAGACAACATTTGGTTGTACGGTGGTTCTAAACGAGCAATTACTGAAACCCTTAACTATGGGCGTAACGGAGTAATGCCTTCATTTAAGAAAACCTTGGGTGAAGATAAAATCCACGTTGTAGCATCTTACGTTTATAGCTTATCTAATTAGTCGAGTTACTCGAACTAATTTGGTAAAGTAATTACCAAGAGGAAAGCCTCGTTTTACGAGGCTTTTTTGTATAAATTCAAATCTTAAGTAGTGATATAAGTAAAACAATATGCAAAATGAACAAGTTAAGCCTTGGTATAAACAATTTTGGCCTTGGTTTTTGATTGCAATTCCAGTGTCTTCAATGATTGTTGCCTCAGTAGTGGTTAAATTTGCCACCGACGGCACTAATCACTTAGTCGTGGATGACTACTATAAAGAAGGCAAATCAATCAATCTTCGATTGGATCAAATTGAACGGGCTCGAGAGCTGAATATCACAACCCTACTAGCGATAGACGCGCAAAATGCAACATTAGAGTTTGTCACAGGCTTGCCTGAAACCGGTGAGGCTTTAAGATTGAATCTTTTCCACTCTACTCAACCCCATCGTGATACAGAAATTCTATTAGCAAGAGATGCTTCTGGCGTTTATCGAGGAGTAATTGATTTTCCAGTCGATGGTAAATGGCGTTTAAGGCTTACGCCAATGGATGATAGTTGGAAAATTCAACAACGCATTGAATTACCCAAGTCGTCAGCCGTTGAGTTTAATCCATAGTAGTAGAAAGTGAAATGAGCATAGCTATTGCTGAAGGTTGTTGTTTTCATTGCGGATTACCAAACGAAGAAGGCAATAAATATCCAGTTGAAATAAATAACAAATTACACCACATGTGCTGTCCGGGTTGCCAAGCAGTGGCACAGGCTATTGTCGAAAATGGGCTGGCAAATTATTACGAATTTAGAACAGAGCCCGCTGCACGTGGCGATTCAGCCTTAGATAACACCATGGCTCAACTTTCTGTGTATGACGAACCTGAATTGCAAGAAGAGTTTGTATTTGACCAAGGTAAACATAAACAAATACAGTTGACAGTTGAAGGCATTACTTGCGCAGCATGCGGTTGGTTAATAGAAAAACAACTGGCGAAAGTAAAAGGCTTAAAACAAATTTCAGTGAATGTTTCGGCCAGAAGAGCTTTGGTGACTTGGGACGAAAGCGAAACCAAGCTATCAGGAATTCTGGCGCGCCTCAAAGCTATTGGTTATGCCTCCCTGCCTTTTCATCCTGATGAACACGAAGCGTCGTTCAAAAAAGAACAAAAAAGTTACATGAAAAAGCTGGGGCTTGCCGGCATTATGACCATGCAAGTGATGATGCTCGCCTTTGGTCAATATTTTGATGTGTTTGGGAATTTAGATGCGCAAACACAAGGTTACTTTAATGCTGTGAGCTTAATGTTAACCACACCAGTCGTTTTTTATTCTGCAAGTGTATTTTATCTAAGTGCGCTAAAAGCCATACAGGCTCGAACCGTTAATATGGATGTTCCTGTTACCATTGCCATATTTTCAACCTACATTGCCGGTTTGCTAGCCGTCAATGATGGCAGTGGTGAAGTGTATTTTGAATCTATCTGTATGTTTATCTTTTTCTTGCTAATCAGTCGTTTCTTAGAACACCGTTCACGGCATAAAGCCACTGAAATATCTTCTAATATGCTTAAACTAATCCCTGCTACAGCCAGTAAATTAGTCAATAACGACTGGGTGTCAGTGTTAGCTAAACAGCTTGTTGCTGGTGAACATGTATTGGTCAAAGCAGGTGAATCAATTCCAATAGATGGCAAAATTGTAAAAGGCCAGTCTACTATTGATGAATCTATGCTAACCGGTGAGTTTGAGCCGGTATTTAAAGCGCAGGGGCAACAAGTCTACGCGGGTACCGTAAACCAGCAAGCTAACCTTGAAATCGAAGTGACTAGTCAATTAAAGTTTGCCATGATGAATCAAATTCTTCGCTTGCAAGAAGTTGCTTTAGCGCGAAAACCCAAGATTGCAAAAATGGCAGATACCTTCTCTCGTTATTTTGTATCTATTGTTTTAATGATCAGTGCGTTAACTTATATTTATTGGCATCTGCAAGACAGTACAGATGCCTTTTGGATCACTATTTCTGTTTTAGTTGCAACCTGCCCTTGTGCCCTAGGATTGGCTACTCCCTCTGCCCTAACTTGTGCCATGGCAAAATTGAATAAATTAGGCATATTATTAAAAAGAGCCGATGCTTTAGAGCAAATGACCAACGCCACAGACATAATATTCGATAAGACCGGCACCTTGACTCAGGGTAAATTCTCTATTCAACAAATACATATGTTGTCTGATAAGTACTCACAAGATTACGTTATGCAGTTGGCAACATTCATCGAAAAACGCTCTGAACATCCCATAGCTAAAGCTTTTGACTACGGATTTGACGCCCATGATTTCCAACTAGAAGATTATCAAATCACTATTGGTCAAGGCGTACTAGCAAAGGTGAATGGAAATTTAGTGGTAGTGGGATCTAAACGCTTTATTAAATCGCAACTAAACAATGCAGAGGTTTGCGATACCATTAATGCCAATGTGTATATTGCAATAAATCATGAAATCGTTGCAGCCTTTTTAATTACCGACACAGTATTACCTGAGACTCAAAAAGTGATCAGTGAATTAAATGACTATTCGTTATGTATTCTAAGCGGTGATGAGCAAAAAAACGTGAATAATATTGCAACAGAGATTGGAATTAATCGCGCCGTTGGTGAACAAACGCCTGAAGGAAAGCTCAATTATGTACAACAAGAACAAGCGAAAGGTAAATCATTAATAATGCTAGGCGATGGCATTAATGATGCCCCTGTATTAGCGGCTGCTGATGTGTCTGTTGCGGTCGGAAACGCCTCTGATTTAGCCAAGAATGCAGCTGATGTCATCTTAATCAATCCCAAATTAAATGCCTTGGTTGATTTGATAAGCATGGCGAAACGCACAAAAACTAAAATAAAACAAAATATTATTTGGGCGCTTAGTTATAATGTCATCGTTCTGCCGTTTGCAGTAATGGGCTTACTAAGTCCTTGGCAAGCTGCATTAGGCATGTCCTTAAGTTCGATTATTGTTGTGTATAACTCTACTCGTTTAATGCGTTAAGAGGATGCTATGAGTATAATTTATGTGTTAATTCCCTTGGCGATTATTATAGTAGCAATAGCCATAGGCGTTTTTTTCTGGGCAGTACGAAATAATCAGTTTGATGATTTAGAGCGTCAAGGTTATAGCATCCTTTTTGACGATGATGTTGAAAGTAAAGAAAAAGACAAAAATGAACAAAAAGCTGCATCTGATAAAATAGATGAGTGACCTTTCTATATTTTCGGCATTTTTAGTGGGACTGGCCGGTAGCGTGCATTGTATCGGCATGTGTGGCGGTGTGATTTCAGCGTTCTCCTTCGCGACACCGCCAAATGCGAATAAACAACTTTATTCTCTCGCCTACAACCTTGGTAGGATATTGACCTATGCCTTTTTAGGAGCAATTACCGGATATTTAGGCAGCATTGTTTCCAGCAGTTTGGTAACTGATGTTCCTGTTTTACGTTATGTCAGCATCGCTTTTTTATTTCTGTTGGCATTTTATATTAGTGGGATCTGGCGTTTGCTGTCGCATTTAGAAGCTGCGGGAAAGATTATTTGGAAGCGCATTCAGCCCTTAAGTAAGAAGTTTTTACCGGCCAAAACACCGTTTCACGCCATTGCATATGGCGCCATCTGGGGATTTCTTCCCTGTGGGCTAATTTATTCAGCCTTAACTTGGAGCCTAGCATCCGGAAGTGCTACTCAAGGCGCTTTATTGATGTTTAGTTTTGGGTTAGGCACCCTGCCTTCCCTGTTGATCATTAGCTTTGGATTACAAAGTTTACTGCCTTACTTTCAACACCCTATAAGTCGTTATCTAATAGCTGCGAGCATATTCTTAAGTGGATTAATTTTGCTTTTTCAGGAATTTGGCGTTACAGTGTAGTCACTTAAATCTACATTTATAAAACGCAATGTCAAACGTACCTGAACTTTCCATTCATTGTCAAAGTTGCAGTTTTAGCCATCTTTGCCTGCCAGTGGCACTTAATAAAAACGAATTAGAATCACTTGATGACATCATTGAGCGCAAACGCCCTTTGCATAAACACGATAAATTAGTCAGAGCTGGGGATAAATTTCACAGTTTATATGCGGTACGATCTGGTTCATTTAAGTCTTATGTCAGTGATAAAGACGGCGTTGAACAGATAATAGGTTTTCATTTCCCTGGGGATATTATTGGTTTTGATGCCTTAAAAGAAAACTTACACCAAAGTTATACACAAGCCTTAGAAACAGCTATGGTGTGTGAACTTCCCTATCAAACACTTGAGCAGGTATCAGTTCGTTATCCTAAGCTTAGACAACAAATTATGCGTTTTATGAGTGCTGAGATAAAACACGATCATGATTTAATGATGTTGTTGAGCAAGCGTAGTGCTGAAGAACGTTTATTACATTTCATCAGTCATTTGTCACAACGCTTTGATGAGCGTGGGTTTTCTGCCAGACAATTTAACTTATCAATGACCCGTAATGAAATTGGTAACTACCTAGGCTTAACGGTTGAAACTATCAGTCGTTTATTGACTAGATTTCAAAAAGAAGGCTTAATCAAAGTCGAAGGTAAACTCATTACTATTGAAAACGTTGATGGACTTAAACAGCGCCTTCCTGAATCAGACATTCCATTTACTGCGGTAAACGAATAAGTTACTGACTTTCTAGAGTTTAATTGATCTATCCCAAAGAGGTTATGTTCTATACATAACCTCTTTTTTATATACTGGCTATGTATCAATATAAGGAGATAGACCATGTTTGCTTGTACCCATATTCTCGCCGTTTTCGATCCTCATACCCACGAACTACAACCGGCACTCGCTAGAGCTTTAACATTGGCAAAAAGGGTCGATGGCTGCAAGGTGACTCTTGTATCATGTATTTACGACAGTACTTTCGATATGACGAATATTCTAACGTCTGAAGAAAGATTCGACATGAAACAAGCGCTTGTGCTTAGCCAAAAGGAAAAAATGCAAAAGGCCTTGGCTCAGTATCCGGATGCAGAAGTAAATATTGAGGTTGTTTGGCATAAAAAGGTACATAAAGGACTCGTCAATTTAGCTACCGAAGAAAACTGTGATCTCATCATTAAATCCTGTAAAGCCCATGAAAAAATTGGACAAAAGCTCTTCACACCGCACGATTGGCAATTATTACGCGAAAGTTCTGTGAATGTTCTGATGGTCAAAGATCATGACTGGCCTGACAATGGAAAAATTGTCGCAGCATTAAGTATCAATGCCAATGACAAAACCCACAGTTTACTCAACGACAAAATCGTTGCTACAGCTCAGGCTTTGACCGGCGCGTTAAATGCTGAATTGCATTTAGCAAACACTTTTGTCGGCGCTCCGATACATGTCAGCGTTGAAGTACCTAGCTTCTCAGCCGAAGTTTATAATCAAACATTAAAGGAAAAGCACACTGAATTAATGAAAGCGGTAGCTAAAACTGAAAATATTCCCGAATCCAATTTACATATTGCAGAGGGTTTACCCGAGGATATTATTCCTGAATGGTGCAGTGAATTAGATGCCGAAATGCTAGTACTAGGTTCAGTAGGACGCAGTGGTTTAAGCGCAGCTTTATTAGGAAATACTGCCGAGCACATCATTGACCAATTGAATTGCGATACTTTAGTCGTTAAACCTTAATTCATAGTTAGGCACAGCAAAAAGTACATTATTTTCTATTGAATAATGTATAATTTTGCTGTGTTTTAGTTATTGAGATTGAGTAAAGGTGTTAGCAACCTCTTCCAACAGTTTTAAAAAATTACAAAAAAGAATTCGCCGAGAAACTGGAAAAGCCATTATTGATTTTTCAATGATTGCTGATGGCGATAAGGTTATGGTGTGTCTTTCTGGTGGCAAAGACAGTTATACACTATTAGATACTTTGTTATATTTGCAAAAAGTCGCGCCTATTTCCTTTTCTATAGTGGCGGTTAATCTAGACCAAAAACAGCCTGGTTTTCCTGAGCATGTGCTGCCAGAATACTTGCAAACCTTGGGGGTTGAGTATCGTATCGTTGAAGAAGATACTTACTCCATTGTAAAAGATAAAATTCCTGAAGGAAAAACCACCTGTTCACTTTGCTCTAGGCTTAGACGTGGCATTCTATATACCACTGCAAGTCAAATTGGTGCCACAAAGATCGCGTTGGGTCACCATAGAGACGACATGCTAGAAACTTTATTTTTAAACATGTTTTATGGTGGCAAATTAAAATCTATGCCAGCCAAATTAGTCAGTGATGATGGTAATCATACGGTAATTCGTCCACTGGCCTATTGCGCCGAATCTGATATTGCTAAATATTCTGAAGCCATGCAGTTCCCAATTATTCCTTGCAATCTTTGTGGATCTCAAGAGAATTTACAACGTAAAAACATCAAATTGATGCTTCAAGACTGGAATAAACGTTTCCCAGGGCGCATTGAATCAATGTTCAGAGCAATTCAATCGGTTACGCCATCGCATTTATTGGATCGTAATTTATTTGATTTTGAACAATTAGAAAGTAATTTTGATTATAAAGCACAAGGGGATACCGCATTTGATACAGAAGATAATTTTGTTCAACGCTCCCCCATTGAAGATTCTTCTACTATATCCATAGTAGAAATTAAATAGTAAGGATACTAAGTGAAAATTGGAATTGCACTTGGCGCAGGCGCGGCTAGAGGTTGGGCACATATTGGTATTATAAAAGCCCTTGAGGAACTTGGCGTTAAGATAGACGTAGTTGCAGGTTGTTCTATTGGAGCATATGTCGGTGCAGCATACGCCAGTGGTAAGTTAAATGAACTTGAAGAATGGGCAAATACCTTGTCTGAATGGCAAGTATTTACCTTGTTGGGTATCGGCTTTCGTCGAGGCGGTCTTGCGAGCGGGCAAAAAGTATTTGAAAAACATAGAAATGAATTCTGTGCTAAATCTTTTGAAACTATGCAAAAACCCTTTACTGCAGTGGCAACAGATCTCTATTCAGGTAAGGAAGTCATATTTAATAAAGGCGATATTAATGATGCTATCCAAGCTTCCTGTGCTATCCCTGCCCTATTTGCGCCCATAGAACATGAAGGGCGATGGTTAGTTGATGGTGCGGTTGTAAACCCAGTGCCTGTAAATCAATGTCGTCAACTTGGCGCAGATTTCGTAATCGCAGTAAACCTATCAGCCGATTTTCGACCTGAGTTGATTGAAAAGTTCGAACATGAACATGAGGAAGTGCAACAGCGGACTGACGAATTCATGGAAAAAGGCAGTTCCGGTTTTATGAAACAATGGTTCTCCCCGACGCCAAAATCAGATAAAAAGTCTCCACCTGGGATCATGGGCGTAATGTCGTCTGCGTTAGAGATATTGCAAGCGAGAGTTACAAGATCTCGTTTAGCGGGTGATCCGCCGGATATTTTGATAGAACCACAACTTCGAGATGTTGGCTTATTAGATTTTCATAGAGCGGAAGAACTGTCTATTGAAGGATACAAAGCCGTTCAGCGTTTGTCACAACAAATTCAATATCAGTTAAATATTACTCAAGAAGATTGAGTGAGCGCAGTAATACGCAATGGCGTTTCGGTAAACTCAATGGTGACAAGATCCTTTATGTCTTGCTCTGATAATTCAAGTCGACCATTGATGATTTCGTGACCAGATTTGAGTTTTTCGTAGTTCAAATCGTCAAAGTGAATAACTAGACCAGAAACCGAAGGCATCATAAAAGATAAAAAGCCGCCCATATCTTCAAAGAAAATTGCATACTGATTGAATAACTCAGTCAATTCCTGTTGTGAATATGCATTTTTTACTAATTCTGGAATAGTTTCTAATTGAACAGACATATCGCATTTATTAGCTGCATCATTCAATTGTAAAATGACTTTTGCATTTACCATATTCAGTGCCCGCTCAAGGGGGACTGTAAATCTGTTTTCACTGGTAATATTGATAGGAATCTGTTTTTTATCAGTACTTATTCTAGCCTCGGTTATTTCGCACATAGTTTGTCTTTCTATATGTCTCAAACCAAAGGCAAATTGTAATTTATTAGTGTCTTCACTATTTAATTTGCGTACATGGCTATAAAAACTCTTATATTCTAATACAAGTTCTTCCGCCGCACTTAAACCAGAAAACACACTTAAAACTACAATTAAAAAATACTTCACGTTGAAATTAATTCCCTGTTGATACGAATCATTTGTTTTAATTCTTCAATGTATTCTTCACCACGCTCCGAATACTTGCTTAAACCCTCGACTAACCGGGTCGCCGCTATTTTTTGTTGATTTTCTCTAAGTTCTTGGCGAATTGTACGAAGCTCTTTATAAGCCGGATGGCTATTCAGATTTCTCATGTAGGAGTACATCGCACTAGAAAGATTATCAAATTTAGCTACTTCATGTGATGCGCCATCATTGCGTCGTTTGGGTACAAAGCCGCAATTTTCAACAAAACACCAAAGCCCAAAGAAGTTATAACCTTTTCGAGCAAAGCGAGAAGTTCCCCAAGCAGATTCGTTCGCGCTTTGGATTAGAACTAACTCAGCAGGAATAATATCAACTTTAGCTAATAGTTTGTCGAAAATAACGAGTTCAGGTTGATCCTCATCAACGCGATATTCATCTAACAAAAACGCAAGTTCTCTTTGCTGCTTTTCGGTTAACTCTTCCCCTGCGACATACTTAGCCCGCCAGGCTTGTATATTTTGCCGGACTTTTAAAATATATTCGTTTTGGGACGCAATGGCAGGTTTTAAATAATCAAAGAAAGCTTTCTTTTTTTCTTTAACATTGCTGATTTCAGCGAAATTAGGTACAGGGTCGTCAGAATATTCCACTTCAGGAATATCCATCACCTCGGAAGGCTCTGGTTGCACCAACCAAATGAGTGCAAGCACTAATACTGAAACGAATATCGAAATACCAATAATTTTAAACTTATGCATCGAAAACTCCTGTAGTTTCAGGGCGATTTATCTCTGTAGTAAGGGTTTTACAGAATAAATCCTGATACAAAATCGCTTTTACATTATGTATATACGGTAAAATCCAGATAAAGCCTAACCCAAGGCTCGCAAATCCTGCGAGCATTAGACCGAAAAATATTAAATATAGCAACGCAATTTTATTAAAGTGCTGGTGCGTCATCTTTACGGATAAAATGGCTGCTTTAAGTGGACCAAGTTGCTTATCTGTAATCAATGGAACTATGAATGTTGACACCATATAGACATAAAATGCTGGCAATACAAGCAACATGAGCCCAATTTGGGTAAGTAAATCAATTACCACTGCAACTAATCCAAGTGCTGGTAGGAACTTGAAATATTGGAATATTTGAAATGGACTTGGCTTTAGCTTTCTAGCGGATGTTAGCGACATCATCAAAATACCTGCCCACATCGGGGATATAATTAAGGTATAAAAGAAAAATGCTAAAGAAAAACTTGGATCTTCAATTTTCTGTATATCTTCAATAGAGCTTATATTAAAGGTATTAACCACGTAAACAGAGAAGATCATAGTAACCGCTAAAATGACGACCAACCCTTGGAATAAAGTAAAAGTATTTTGTTTACTGAGCACAAGCGCTCTTTCAAAGAGTTTTCTTACATCTATAGTTTCATTCGGCACTGAATTCTCTGGCAACTGATTTTCCATAGTTTATTAGTTATTTACCACTAGTAGTATGGCCATGCATATTAACACAATCCCCATAGCTCGATCGAACCAATAACCCTTTTGTTGATAAAGTGATCGAATTTTATGGTGGCTCGTCATAAAGCTTATAAAGATAAACCAACATCCTGTAGCAAACGCTAGATAACATCCGTAGATTATTTTAGCTGTTAAGCTGGTTTCTAACGGAATTGCCAAAGAAAACAAAGCGAGAAAAAACAAGGTAGCTTTTGGATTGAGCCCATTGGTAATAAAACCTATCCAAAATGCTTGCTGAGTTGTT
Organism: Glaciecola sp. 1036; assembly: GCF_050306235.1. Classification (NCBI taxonomy): domain Bacteria; kingdom Pseudomonadati; phylum Pseudomonadota; class Gammaproteobacteria; order Alteromonadales; family Alteromonadaceae; genus Glaciecola; species Glaciecola sp. 1036. The sequence continues at coordinate 84,123 of NZ_JBLWFH010000001.1, forward strand.
TGCACTTTTACATTATTCAGATCTTCAGGATTATCAACTGATGAAGCACTCCGCAAACCTGAAATACCTATATAAATTAGGTATGCCGCGGCTAAGTAAAGCAATACATTGTAAATCCACTGATTGGCTTTGATCAAAAGTCCTATACCCAGCAAAGAATAGGCTACGTGAACTAGAATACCAACACCCACACCTATGCTTGTCCAAATCGCTAGCTTTCTTCCCTGCTGCAAGCTTTGCTTTAACACCACCGCGAAGTCTGGTCCAGGACTGGCCACTGCAACTGCGTGCATGACAGCAATGGTAAGCCAAACACCAAGATCTAAACCCATTATTAACTCCCAGTTTTTATAGGTAAATGCTGCTCTTTGCCCCATTGCGACCACGAACCATCAAATACTTTCAACGGTTTCAGATCTAGCATATCTGCCGCTTGCGCTAGAATACAGGCAGTTACACCACTACCACAGGAAAATATGAGCCCATTTTCTTTTTCAATATCAGCTAACAAATGTGAAATTTCGGCTATTGATTTAAATTCGCCATTTTCCTGTTGTAAGTTTTTATAGTGTAAGTTGACGGAATTAGGAATATGACCAGAGCGCAAACCTACGCGAGTTTCTTGCTCTTGCCCTGAAAATCTACCCGGACTTCTAGCATCTAGCAGGCTATATGTGTTTGTTTCAATATTACTTAATACTTCATCAGCATTCACAAAAACATAGTCTGTACTAGGCTTGGCAACAAATGAATCGATTTTGTTAGCACTGATACAGGATGAAGTTACTTGCCGTTCTTCTTGCAACCACTTTGGTAAACCACCAGACAACACAAATACATCAGAGACCCCTGCACTCTTTAACATAAACCAGACTCTTGAAGCGCAAAAATTGCCAAAATCATCGTACACAATCAAAATATTGTCTGGATTAATGCCTAGTTCATTCATGGCTGTTTCAAATTCATCTAAGGAAGGCATGGTGTTCGAATAAGGACTAGATTTATCAACAACATCATGTTGAAAATCAAAAAAAATAGAGTTCGGAATTCTAACTTCAGGGTTTTGCTTCACAATGTCAGGTTTAACACCCGGCCCCGACGAATCCATAGTGGTAAACAATAACTGAACGTTTTTGTTACGCCAGATATAGTTATTTTCAATGATTAGTTGTAATTCTTGCGTGCTTATAATTGACATACACTTACCCCTGTAAACTCGGGAGCAAGTGTAACATGTAGTTGATTTTCGGTGAAAATAAAATATGAATTTGAAAAATAGTTCTGGTTAAATATTAAGATAGATCTGGCAAAACGGACAATGGCTACACCGTTTTTTAAACATTTCTTTAATGATAGTATTCATCTAGCGCGTTGAAGTCAGGCATTACTTCTTCAAGGGCTTTTTTAGCTTTCTGATAAACCGTTTCTAGCTCTTGCTGATCATCATATTCTTCGTACATGTATTTTCCTTTTACAGGTTAAGAAAAAATTATTGGACCTAGACCATAATCATTAAAATTGAAAGTTCATGGCAAAGAAAGAACGTATTGATTTAATTGTACACAGGCTAATAAAGGACGCAAACTATAGAAAGTTAATGTCAATTCAAATAAACATTTGAGGAAATGGTGCCCGGGGCCGGACTTGAACCGGCACACTGTTATCAGCGAGGGATTTTAAATCCCTTGTGTCTACCAATTTCACCACCCGGGCATGGGTGCTTACCGTAGCAGTAAGTGGAGGCGCCGACCGGATTCGAACCGGAATAGTACGGATTTGCAATCCGCTGCATCGCCATTCTGCCACAGCGCCGTGATTCCAAGTTATAAGTCAAAGACTTAAAATTTGGAGCGGGAAACGAGACTCGAACTCGCGACCCCAACCTTGGCAAGGTTGTGCTCTACCAACTGAGCTATTCCCGCATATTTTGTTTAGCTAGCGTTCTTTGCAACATCTGGTTCGCCAAGCCTTGTCAATCACTTCGTGACGAGGCATGTGCTCTACCAACTGAGCTATTCCCGCATATTTTGTTGCTCACATTTCAAGTTTCGTTACAGCCCCTCGAAATGTGGGCAGAATTCTACCGAGATAAATGTATCTGTCAACTACTAAAATTCGATTATTATTCTGTTCAGCTATTTTTTAAACAGAACGCTGTAAAAATAACCTTTTCTGGGTGTTAATCAATGCGTTTTAGGGCTTTCCATGCCGCATTTGAATATACAATCATGGACCATACCGATAAAAACGCGGCAATCCACAGTAATATTTTACCTAAAAATACCCAATAAATTGGAAAGCCCATAAAATAGTCCAAACCAGACAGCAGTCCAATAAGGGCTAACATTTGTGACATAGTTTTCGCTTTTCCAATCAAATTTACTTTTACGGCGTCAGAAACACCATGCTGGCCCATCCATTCCCTTAAGGCCGATACATAAATCTCTCGAATTAAAATAATGATGGCGGGTATTGTAATATGTGGCGTAGCGAAGGTATGCGTAACCATCACCAGTGCTGCGGCAACGATTAATTTGTCTGCTACAGGGTCTAAAAAGGCACCAAATGCGGTCGATTGTTTAAGTTTACGTGCTAAATACCCGTCAAACCAATCCGTAATAGCGGCTAACCAAAAAATAAATGCGCCAAGTTCACGCGCCCATTTCCAATCTAAAAAATACACCGCAACAAAAACGGGAATCAACACTACTCTGAAAATAGTGATGATATTGGGTAATGTCCAAATCATAAATCTACATCAATAATCTAACTACTGGCTATCTTATCAAACATTTAGCGTTATGAATGCAAATATTCATAGATAGTTTCTGCTAATTCCTTACTAATTCCGGGAATTTTTGATAAATCGTCTTTACTGGCTTTTTTCAGCCCATGCAAGCCGCCTGTATATTTTAATAAACTTTGTCGCCGTTTCGCGCCAACACCAGGTATATCCTGTAATCCTGATGTATTTTTAGCCTTTTGTCGTCGGTTTCGATGCCCTGTAATAGCAAATCGATGAGACTCATCTCGAATGTGTTGTATTAAATGCAGTCCTGGCTGATCCGGCTGTACTGGAATTTGTTGGTGCGAATAAGCAAAGATTAGGGTTTCTAAGCCAGGTTTTCTTGATGTGCCTTTTGCAACACCAACTATTTGCGGCTTACAATCATCCGGCCAATCTTTAAAATGTTGCTCAGCTTGTGAAAGTTGACCTTTACCCCCATCAATTAATAAAAGGTCGGGAATTTTCGCATCTTTATTTGGTGATTTATAACGTCGCTTTAATGCCTGCGCCATGGCCGCATAGTCATCACCAGGCGTAATGCCCTCAATATTAAAACGTCTATAATCTGATTTTAACGGTCCGTTTCGATCAAATACTACGCAGGATGCTACTGTTTGTTGACCAGAAGTATGAGAAATATCAAAGCATTCCATTCGTTTAATGGGCGAATCGGTTTCTAAAATGGCTTCTAAATCAGTAAACCGCTCAAACAAGGATAATTGCTGATTTTGCTGTGTTTCTAATGCATTTAATGCGTTTTTCGACGCTAATTCCAAGTATTTACGCTTTTCGTCTCTAGCTCCCTCATAAAAGCGCACCTTTCTCCCCGCTTCCACCGACAAAACATCTTGAATATCATCAATTTCATCTAGTTTAATTGGAATAACAATTTGTTTGGGAATGGTTTTATTGCCAGCTAAATAGAACTGCAACACAAAAGCACTAAATACTTCTTGTTCAGATGAACCTTTGGGCACCTTGGGGAAATAGGCTTTACTGCCTAAAAGCTGATTATCACGAATAAAAATACCGTAGATGCTGGCTATTCCGTTTTTAAAGGCAAAACCAAATACATCTAATTCTTGCTGAGATGCGCTTATTAACTGGCGCTCTTGTACTTTTCTCAACGCACTAATTTGATCTCTATATTTAGCTGCGGCTTCAAAATTCAAAGATTCACTGGCCGTTTCCATCTTTTTCACTAAGGAATCAATTACAGCCGTATTTTTGCCTTTAAGAAATAAGGTAGCCAGCTGTACTTGTGCATTGTATTCGTCGTCACTCACATAACCTTGCACACAAGGTGCACTGCATCGCTGCATTTGATATTGCAGGCAAGGCCGCGAACGATTTCGATAGTAACTATCTTCACATTGACGAATTGGAAACAGCTTTTGCAGTGATCTAAGTGATTCTCGTACAGACCAGGCACTTGGATAAGGCCCAAAATACTGGCCTTTCTGTTTTTTACTTCCCCTATGAAAACTTAAACGAGGATGTTTGTGTTCAGACAGAAAAATATAGGGATAGGATTTATCGTCACGTAAAACAACATTGTATCTAGGGCGATATTTTTTTATATAGTTGTTTTCTAACAGAAAAGCTTCAGTTTCACTGGAAACCAAGGTAACGTCTATATTGGCTATATGGCTAACTAAAGTCGCTGTTTTTCGATCTTCATGATTAGATTTAAAATAACTGCTGAGGCGATTTTTTAAGTTTTTTGCTTTGCCGACATATATAACGTCATTCGCGGCGTTATACATACGGTATACGCCCGGGGCAGTTGTAAGATTTTTTAAAAAGTGTTCAGCATCAAAAGTTGAATCCGAGCTAGCTGACATTCCACCCCATTAAGCGCTTGTTTGAATTAATTTATGACGTAAAGCTAAATGTGTTAGTTCAACATCTGAACCTATTCCCAGTTTTTCAAACATTCTGTATCTATAGGTATTTACGGTTTTAGTGCTCAAACTGAGTCTTTTAGCAATTTCAATGACGCGCACGCCTTTGGTTAACATCATAGTAATCTCAAGCTCTCTATCACTGAGTTGATCAAAAGGACTTTCTGAGGAAACATCTAATTGGCCAATGGCAATTTGTTGGGCAATTTCAGGTGAAATATATTTTTGTCCACTAGATACTTTATAAATAGCGTTTATCATCTCGCTATATTCAGCATCTTTGGTCAAAAAACCATATGCGCCAGCTTGCATAATTTTAATGGGTATAGGGTTTTCTTTGTGCATAGATACACAAATCACTCGGGTTCCGTCACAAAACCTGAGTACTTTTTTGGTTGCTTCTAAACCACCAATACCTGGCATAGAAACATCCATAAGGACAATGTCAGGCGAGTTTTTTCGACAATACTCGACCGCTTCTTCCCCACTTCCAACTTCACCAACGACTTTAAAGTCTTTGACGTCATTTAATATTCGGCTTATCCCTGTCCTTACGAGCTCATGGTCATCCACTACTAATATCTTGATCACGTCGCAATTGAACCTGTTTGTTATTATTTACCGTATATGGAAACATCTACAGTATTATATAAAAACATCCAATATGAAATACTTTTTTGCCTATTTAAAGGGGTTACATCCGTATTTAAAGAATGCTTTTTAATACCTTTAAATATTATTGATGAGAAACAAGCATAAAAAAACCCCGCAAATGGCGGGGTTTTCTTAAATGTGGCGGAGAGCGAGGGATTCGAACCCCCGGAAGGTTTGACCCTTCGCTTGATTTCAAGTCAAGTGCATTCAACCGGACTCTGCCAGCTCTCCTTAAGTGGTGCGAATATTAATTAGCTATAACACATTTGTAAAGCGCAAATCCGCAATTTTTGCATAAAAAGCTGATTGTTTGCGTATAAAACGCACAGATTTAAAAATTTTTACATTTGTGACTACGATTTAACTTGAAAAACTGAACCAAAACCCATAAAACTACACTAAGAATAGTTTAGTAAATTACTCAAGTTTTAAACGGAGAAAAAAATGGACAGGCGTACTATGTACACTACTTCGGTCGAAAGGCCAGCAATTGAAATTAACAAAGTGTTGCGAAACACTTATATGCTGTTGGCGTTAACTCTTGGCTTCAGTGCAATAACTGCGGTAATTGCAATGATGATTGGTATCGGCGGTGGTATGAGTTTAGTCTTAACACTTGCCGCATTTGGAACGTTATTTTTGTTGAGGAGTAAGGCGAATTCTGCAGCAGCTTTGCCTATTACTTTCCTCTTTACCGGTTTAATGGGTGCAAGTTTAGGTCCTATCCTTAATTACTACGTAGCCGCAGGATCTGGTGCTCTTGTGTTTCAAGCATTAGCAGGTACAGCGTTAATATTCTTCACGCTATCTGCTTATGTACTAATCACTAAGAAAGACTTTAGTTTCTTGGGTGGCTTCTTATTTGTAGGTCTTATGATTGCAGTTATCGCAGTTATTGCTAATATCTTTTTAGGAATGGCAGCACTATCTCTTGCGATTAACGCCGTTATCTTATTTATCATGTCAGGTTTTATACTGTTTGATACAAGCCGTATCATTCACGGTGGTGAAACAAACTATGTTATGGCAACAGTATCTTTATACTTGAACATTTATAATATTTTCATCTCTTTACTTTCACTTTTAGGCGCTTCAGACGACTAAAAATGAATTAGCAATTAAAAGACGCCCCACTTGGGGCGTTTTTTTGTTTATAATCGTAATGTTAGCAATTTTCAGATGTATAAATGACAACATTCGCCCTGTTTATTACACAATCCCCTACTCAAGCTAACGCTACTCATGCGTTAAGGTTTTGTCGTGCGACTTATGCTTCTGGAAATAAAGTAGCCCAGGTATTTTTTTATGGCGATGGGACGCTATTAACGCTTGATGCAGATGGAGATAATACTGAGTTAGCTAGAATTCAACAGCAGTGGCTTGCTTTAGCACAAGAGCACGGTTTTAAACTATGTGTTTGTCCCACGGCTGGAGAAAAAAGAGGACTATGTGACCAAGAAGGAAATGCTCGTTTTAACTACGCTCAGGGCTTCTTTCCTACCGGTATGATGGACTATTTTGCGACTCTAAAATCACCAGAAGTGATAGGAGTGCAATTTTAATGGGTTATATTGTTATAGTTTCCACTGAGTCACCATTAAGAAATACCTTACCATTGGATGCACTAGAAGCTGCATTATCAGCAAGCAACTTAGATACGCATGTACACTTTGTGCTCTCAGGTCTAGGGATCCTTCAATTGGTTAAGCAACAGACTTCAACCCGCTTAGACAATGTTAATCTTTACAAGAAATTGAAGCTACTGCTCATGTATGAGATCGATGATATATACATCACCCAGTTACCAGAGCAGTTCAATCAAGAGATGCTATCGGATGAAATTGAAGTATCTCTATTATCTGAAAATGAATATGCCAGTTTACTTTCAAACGCTCAGTCGGTATTGGTGTTTTAATGATTATATTAATGTCAAAAAGTGATGTAGAACAACTACAGCCGTTTAATCAAAAGGGTAATCTAGTAGTGCTAATGATGGATGCTATCTACGCCATAGATAAATTGCAGGACTTTGCTGGTGACTTATTCGTATTAGAAACAGATTGGCAAGCCAGTGGATTACCTAAACCTAGCATAAAGAACAAGCAGGTAGAATTTATCGATGATCAGAAATGGGTAAATTTATGTGCTCAACACGCGCCCGTTATAAGGCTATAAAATGACAGTATTAATTGTTGGAGATGAAAAGTTAGCCTTGGATAAAAATGGTTACCTAGAAAACCAAGCACTTTGGCATCAAGGTGTCGCCGAGGCTTTTGCAAAGCTTGAAGGTATTCAACTAACAGAACAACACTGGGAAGTGATACATTTCGTGCGCGACTTTTATCAAGAATATGACACTAGCCCGGCAATCCGTATTTTAGTGAAATCTCTTAAAGAAAAATTTGGACCCGATGTTGGCAATAGTCGCTATTTGCAGCGCTTGTTTCCAGATGGACCGGCAAAGATGGCAAGTAAATTAGCGGGTTTACCTAAACCCGCTAAATGCCTATAGCGTTATTTAATAACAGTTTTACCTTTCATGTAAGGTACTAATGCTTCTGGTACTCTTACACTACCATCAGCCTGCTGATAATTTTCTAGAATTGCTACTAGGGTTCGACCAACCGCCAAACCAGAACCGTTTAAGGTGTGCAGTAATTCTGGCTTCTTCATGTCGTTTGAACGATATCTAGCTTGCATTCGTCTCGCCTGGAAATCTCCCATGTTAGAACAAGAAGAAATTTCTCGATAAGTATCCTGCGCTGGTAACCAAACTTCTAGATCATAGGTTTTACAAGAGCCGAACCCCATATCGCCTGTACATAAAATGACTTTTCGATACGGCAGATTCAGTTTTTGCAAAATCTTCTCTGCATGCCCGGTTAGCTCTTCTAGCGCTTGCATACTGGTTTCAGGTAAAACCAACTGAACCATTTCGACTTTATCAAATTGATGCTGACGAATAAGGCCTCTAGTATCTCGTCCATAACTTCCCGCTTCACTTCGGAAACAAGGAGTATGTGCCGTCATTTTTAACGGTAGATTATCCGCAGGCAGGATAGTATCTCGGGCAATATTGGTAAGCGGCACCTCAGCTGTTGGGATCAAGGACATGCCCTGACCTTCTTCAGTGGCTGGTTTGGTGTGAAATAAATCCTCACCAAATTTTGGCAATTGACCCGTACCATAAAGACTATCGGAATTAACCAAGTAAGGAACATATACCTCTTGGTAGCCATGCTCTTGGGTGTGAGTGTCCAACATAAATTGAGCAATTGCCCTGTGCAACTGCGCTACCTGTCCATTCATAACGACGAAACGAGAACCTGAAAGTTTTGCCGCCACTTCAAAGTCTAAACCGTTGTCTATTTTCGCTGCAACGTCTACATGGTCTTTGACTTTAAAATCAAATTCTGGAATTTCACCCCATGTTAATACTTCAACATTGTCATTTTCATCAGCACCTTCTGGCACTTCATCAGCTGGAATGTTTGGAGTTTCTTGATAAAAAATATTAAGTGACGTTTGTACTTTTTCTAATTCAGCTTTTGCAGCCGTTAGCTTGTCACCTAATGACTCTACTTCAGCCAATAATGGCGCAATATCTTGTCCCGATGCTTTTGCTTTGCCTATGGCTTTGGAGCGAGTATTTCGTTCATTTTGCAAATCTTGGGTTTCTACTTGTAGCGATTTGCGTTTTTCCTCTAGCGCCAAATAAGCTTCTATATCAAGCGTAAATCCACGCTTTTTAAGTTTTTGTGCAGTTTCTTCTATGCTATTTCTAAGCAATCGAGGATCTAACATCGTAAAATTTATCCTTTCATTATTTGTAGTGCTAGCCATACGCAACAAATGCATAGGCAAAGGTTTAATAAAATATTTAATCCAGCCTTGAGCAAATCACCGTCTTGCAACATGACCAGAGTCTCCAACGAAAATGTGGAGAAGGTTGTCAACGCGCCTAATATTCCAACCGTGAGAAAAGATTTAAGGACTGGATTTTCTATCGCTTGTTGTTGAATTAATGCGTATACAAGGCCGATAATAAACGAGCCAATGACATTGACCGCAAGAGTACCAAAAGGAAAGCCTTTCCCCAACATATTTGTAAAGGATTGTTGTATAAAAAGTCGTAAACAGGCGCCTATAGCTCCACCAAAGGCAACTGCTAGGTATAATTGCATACTGGCCATTCAAGCCTTTCCTTTTGTTTTTTCGTATTGATCCAATTGTTCTAAATAAGCTTGTTTTGCCAATAATGTTTTTTCAAAGCCCCTTTCGTTGGGCTTATAAAAATGTTGAGCATCTACATCTTCGGGTAAATAGCTATAATTTGGAACATAGGCATTTTCAAAATTATGCGCATAAGCATACCCTTCGCCATGACCTTGTTCCTTTGCAAATTTGGTAGGTGCATTGCGTAAATGTAGAGGCACAGGCGAATTAATAAATTCTTTTGCAGCCAGCTGTGCTTTTTTAAATGCATTATATACTGCATTACTTTTAGGTGCGAGAGCGCAATAAATCACAGCTTGAGCAACAGCTCTTTCGCCCTCCGCCTGTCCAACTCTATGATAAATATCCCACGCATTTAGACACATGGTTAATGCTTTTGGGTCTGCGTTGCCAATGTCCTCTGACGCTATTGCAAGTAATCTGCGACAAATAGGTACAATATCTGTACTGAGCAGTAACAGCCGTGAAAACCAAAATAATCCACCATCTACTGAGCTACCACGGATAGACTTATGAAATGCAGATAACAGATCATAGTATTCATCACCGCCTTTGCTAAAGGCGCCTATAGTTTCACCTGCAAATTCATACACTAACTTATCGTCAATAACATCGGAAGTTTCTTTTTCCAATTGGGAAACTGCGACTTCCAAAGTAGAGAGTAATTTTCGAGCGTCCCCATTGGAAACATTTAATAAGGCTTCTCGCCCTTCTGCATTGATGTTTATTCCGCCCAAATTATTTAACGCTTTATCGATGAGTGAATTCAATGCAACTTTATCAAGCGGTTTTAAACTTAAAACCTTTACTCTCGAAAGCAACGCATTATTGATAGAAAATGCAGGGTTTTCAGTAGTAGCGCCAATTAAAATGATGTCTCCAGATTCAACATACGGCAAAAGAGCGTCTTGCTGTGATTTATTAAATCTATGGATTTCATCTACAATCAAAAGGTGAGACGACTTAATCAAGCTATCTGAGTTGGCATCACCGATACGCTTTATATCTTTCACGCCTGCGTTGATTGCCGACAGAAAGGTAAATGGAAGCTTCATTTCATTGGCCACCACATGGGCAAGAGATGTTTTACCGCAACCTGGTGGCCCATAAAGTATCATTGAAGGCAGCTTTTGTTGTTTCAATAATGCGGTTAGAAAACCATTTGAACCAACAATATGCTCCTGCCCTGCATAATCCGCTAAATGCTTGGGCCTTAAAAGATTTGCCAGTGGGTTATGCACGCATTTACCTATCGTTGATCATCTATCTCGTACGAGTCTTGAATCTCGGGAATAAACGTATTCAGGGACAACATAGGGTTTACTTTAATGTCTGAAAAAGCAATATCGTTAATCTGTCCTTGAGCATCAGTAGCAACTAGGTTGGTCAAACGATTATTTTGATCAAAACTTAGTTTTACTGCTTTTACACTAGCCTGTGGATCCGTGGACCAAACCACGAAAAAATCACCCGACTTTTCGACTTTTACCGATTGCCAAGCATCCTTGTCGTTGGTAATTAATAAGGATAATGGATTAGTTGCAATCACATCCTCTTGTCCCAGAATAGTAACCTGCTCAACGAAAGGATCTATGTTAAATACTGACTCGCCGTCTGCAATCAATAAAGATTCATCTGGATAGGTAACCTGCCAACGTAGTTTACTCGGTTTGCCTAATGCGATTGTTCCTGAGCTTTTTTGTAACTCTTCTCCCATCGCATTGCTAATGGTTTGTTCAAATTTGGCTGAATAACTGGTAAATGTTGCTAATATTTTTTGTAGCGCCGCTTGATCTTCAGTATCTTTGGCGCTCACCACAAAAGACACAAAAAAACATAGTGTTAACAGAATCGATTTTTTTAAATACTTCATACTATCCCTTTACTGGCGGAGGTGCTAAAACCTCTCTGTTGCCATTATGGCCTGCTGCACTTATGACGCCGTCAGCTTCCATTTGTTCCACAATTCGTGCTGCGCGGTTGTAACCAATTCTAAATTTACGTTGTACTGAGGAAACCGATACCTTTCGTGTTTCAGTTACGAAAGCGACTGCTTCATCATAAAAAGCGTCGTATTCTTGATCACCTTGTTCTGACTGTTCGCCTGGTAATAGTATTTCACTCCCCGTATCGCCGGAAAGAATTTCATCTATATAATCGGGTTCGCCCCTAGCTTTCCAATCAGCGACTACTGCATGCACTTCATGGTCATCAACAAAAGCACCGTGAACACGAGTGGTGACGCTAGTTCCCGGTGGATTGTAAAGCATGTCGCCCATGCCTAACAAAGATTCTGCACCTTGTTGATCAAGTATGGTACGCGAATCAATTTTGCTGGACACTTGAAACGCTATACGTGTAGGAATATTTGCTTTAATTAAGCCTGTTATTACATCAACCGAAGGTCGCTGGGTAGCAAGAATTAAATGAATACCAGCCGCCCTCGCCTTTTGCGCTATTCTAGCAATTAATTCTTCGACTTTTTTCCCAACTATCATCATCATGTCGGCAAATTCGTCCACAATTACAACGATAGAAGGTAACTTATCCAATGCTGGTGCTTCTGGATCCATACTTTGTTCGGGAGTCCAAAGCGGATCTGGTATAGATTCTCCCCGCGCAGCAGCTTGTGCAATTTTTTTATTGTAGCCTTTGAGGTTTCTCACTCCTAATGCGGACATTAAACGGTAACGACGCTCCATTTCACCGACACACCATCGCAATGCATTTGAAGCTTCTTTCATATCGGTTACAACTTCTGCAAGCAAATGAGGAATCCCCTCATACACCGAGAGTTCAAGCATTTTGGGGTCAATCATAATTAAGCGAACATCTTCAGGCGTTGATTTATAAAGCAAGCTCAAAATCATCACATTAACCCCAACAGATTTCCCTGAACCTGTCGTTCCTGCTACCAATAAGTGCGGCATTTTAGCTAAATCGACTACCACAGGGTTACCAGATATATCTGCGCCCAATACCATTGTCAGAGGTGATTCATTTTGTTGAAATTCCTGACATTCGATGACTTCACTCAAACGCACCATTTCTCGATGTTTATTGGGTAGTTCTAAACCAATAACGGATTTACCTGGAATAACTTCAACGACACGTACAGAAATCGCTGACATTGCTCGCGCAAGATCTTTTGCTAAGCCGGTAATCCGGCTAACCTTCACACCAGGGGCTAAATCAAGTTCAAATCGCGTAATAACTGGCCCTGGTAGCACATCCACTACAGTGGCTTCTATATTAAAATCAGCCAATTTAGCTTCTAGTAATCGCGACACCTGTTCTAGTTCTTCAGGGGTAATTGGGTTTTGTTTTTTGTCGGAACGTTCAAGTAGGTCAAATGATGGCAAAGGCGCCATATTTTGATCAGCAGCATGATTTGTAGAATTTTTAGTAAGATCTAATGTTGGCTCTTTAGTTTGCGTTACATTTTTCTCAGGTTCATTAGCGTTTGTTTCAGCCTTAGTCTCTACTTTCTTATCCTGCTTAGGTTCTTCATCCGCAAATATCTCTTCAGGGATAACAAACTCTGGAGTAATGCGTTTTTCAGCCAAAGGCTCTGGTCGTAAACTCGTGACATTTACCTTTTTACTTTCTGTAGAAGTCGATTTACTTTCAATTTTTTCTTTGTTGTGCCCTATGCTAGGCGTACTAACTGACATATTGGAAAGTAATTTTGGCACTTCCACGGTTTTTTTAGTGGTCCAAATAGTCGCTTCGCCAATAGCATCAATAATTCGCATCCAAGAAATACCAGTCGCTAATGTAAAGCCTGTGCAAAAGAAACAAAGTAATAATAAAACAGCACCTACAAAATTAAAGTGGGGAAGCAAAGCACTGCTGATAATATCGCCCATGGCGCCGCCAGCAGAGACCATATAAATATCGTCGAAATTGATACTAGCAATGCCAGTAAATCCGAAAATTAGAAACACAACACCTATTAGGCGCAGAGAAATTGTCAGATAATCTAACTCTTTTGGGTTCTTTAAATGTAAAAATAAGTACCAACCAATAAAGGCTAGACCAAAAGGCACTAAATACGCGGTCATTCCAAAAGTAAACAATAAGATATCAGCACAGTAGGCGCCGACGGCTCCCATCATATTATTGACTTCAGTTTCAAAACCCGCCTGACTCCAGCCAGGATCACTAGGATGAAATGATGCTAATGCAACAAGCAAGAAAAAAGCAAAGCCACACGACAAAATCATGCCGACTTCGATTAATCGCTGCACACCTGATAAACGAGACATATTGATACTTTTCTTATTAATATTTTTTAAATAACTTAACGCTTGCATAGAGTAACATAGCGGAACCTTTTTGGGATAATTTCAATCACTATTTCATACTAATTTTGATTTTTGCCGTATGTTTCACTTCTTCCATTACCACATAAGTACGAGATTCACTAACGCCCGGTAGCCTTAACAAGGTATCCCCTAAAAGTTTTCGGTAACTGGACATATCCGCGACTCGCGTTTTTAACAGAAAATCAAAATTACCAGAGACTAAATGACATTCTTGAATATCTTCATGCTCGTGTACTGCCGCAGAAAATTCTGCAAAAATGTCTACCGACGTTTTTGTTAAGGTTATTTCAACAAAAACTAGCATTGCAGCTCCCAGTTTCTCGGGATTTAATCGGGCATTGTAACTCTCAATATAACCCTGTGTTTCTAATCGTTTGACTCTTTCAAGACAAGGACTAGCTGATAGGCCGACCTTTTTAGCTAGTTCTACATTTGAAATTCTGCCATTGCTTTGCAATTCAGACAAAATTTTACGGTCTATTCGATCTATGTGTTTAGGTGTTTTTACAAGCATATAAAATCTGGCAGATGGTGCTGTTTACAAAATAATATACCGCCTCATGTTAAAAAAACAAAATTTTAAATTAATTAAAATCCGCTAGAATAAAAAATTCATACTAAATATACCACCTAACGACAGAGACAAATAATATGATAATTGGTGTTCCAAAAGAAATAAAAAACCATGAATACCGTGTTGGTTTAACGCCAGCCGCTGTGAAAGAGTTTGTGTCAAATGGACACGAAGTATTAGTTCAGGTTGACGCTGGCACAGCTATCGGCTTCACCGATGATTTATATCAAGCGGCAGGTGCGAGTATGATTAGTGGGCCTGAAGAAATCTTTCAACGTGCTGAAATGATCATCAAAGTGAAAGAGCCTCAGCCAAATGAATGTAAAATGCTAAGAGAAGGACAAATTCTCTATACCTACCTTCACTTAGCACCAGATCCGACGCAGACAGAATTGTTGGTAGCTTCAGGTGCTACCTGTATTGCTTATGAGACTGTGACCGATCGCACAGGCGCCCTACCTCTACTCGCCCCTATGTCCGAAGTTGCTGGTCGAATGTCTGTTCAGGCTGGAGCGCATTATTTAGAAAAAGCGCATGGCGGTAGTGGAACACTTTTAGGTGGTGTTCCCGGTGTTGCACCTGGAAAAGTGCTTATTATTGGTGGTGGTGTAGTAGGTATCAACGCAGCCAAGATGGCGATAGGTATGGGAGCTGACGTAACTATTTTAGACCGTTCTCTTACTCGTCTTCGTCAATTGGATGATATTTTCGCTGGTAGATTACATACAGTGTTTAGTACCGAAGATGCTATTGAACATTACTCTTCAAGAGCTGATCTGGTAATTGGCGCAGTGTTAATTCCTGGCGCGGCAGCACCTAAGCTGTTGACTAAAGAACATATTAAAAACATGAAACCTGGTTCAGTGTTAGTTGACGTAGCCATCGACCAAGGTGGCTGTTTTGAAACATCAAAAGCTACCACGCACCAGGATCCTGTATATATGGTTGATGATGTAGTGCATTATTGCGTTGCCAACATGCCAGGCGGTGTTGCAAGAACATCAACGATGGCTCTAAATAATGCAACTTTACCTTTTGGACTTGCACTAGCTAACAAGGGTGCCAAGAAGGCATTGCTAGAAGACCCTCATTTATTAGCAGGTTTAAATGTACACAAAGGCATTGTCACTTACAAAGCGGTACAAGATGCGTTAGGTGATAAATTAAATTTAACTTATGAATCGCCAGAAATTGCTCTGGAAAAATAATAGGTTAACTACACAAAGGGACCTTTTAAAGGTCCCATTTTTTATTGTGTTATTGAATGGTTAATTTGCTCTAGAACAGATGCAGGCGTTTGCGCCTTAGTGATTGGGCGACCTATAACCATGTAATCTACGCCAGCAGCTATTGCTTGAGGTGGTGTCATTACGCGCTTTTGATCATCATTACTGCTGCCTTCAGGACGAATACCAGGCGTTACCAGCTTAAAATCCTTACTTAATTTACTACGCAATATTTTAGCTTCCATGGCTGAACAGACCACGCCATCAGCGCCGGATGATTGGGCTAAAGTTGCCAGTTCTACCACCTTAGATTGTATGTCATCACCGCCGTATACTGGCGTAAATTGACGCTGGTCCATACTGGTTAAAACAGTAACCGCGGTTAATAAAGGTTGAGCATGTGAACTTTCAGCTGCCTCTTTTGCCGCGGCTATCATGTCAGGACCACCAGACGCGTGAACATTGGTCATCCAAACGCCTAATTTAGCAGCAGCTGCTACTGCTTTTGCTACTGTGTTTGGAATATCGTGGAATTTTAAATCTAAAAATACATCAAATCCTTGATCGACCAGATATCTTACCCAGTCTGGACCAAACAAAGTAAACATTTCTTTGCCGACTTTTACTCGACATTTATTTGGAGATAATTGTCCAACCAATGCTTTGGCAGTTTCTAAACAATCGTAATCTAAGGCAACAATAACTGCAGGAGAAATTGCTTTATTCACCATCAAGCCCCTTAATAGGTTTAATTACAGACCATTTCTTGCACGAAGGACACAACCAATAGAGTTGCCGTCCCGAAAAGCCACAACTATGACAGCGGTATTTTGGTCTGATAGATATCTGTTTGTCGATTAACGTCAATAAATCGTTAATGCTCTTTTGAATATTTTCATCTTTGGTTTGCTGCAAATACAAAGCTAAAAGTGCTTTAAATCCGCGCATTGTAGGATGTTGTTTTAATTGTTTTAACAAGGTTTCAGTCGCAAGCTGTATTTCACCGCGTTTCGCAATTATGTTAACTTTTGCAATATATGAAGACGCACATTTTTGCCAATAGGGTTCAAGCATTTTCTCTAGCTTGTCCCAACCATCAGATTTACTGGCGCATATTTCTAGATAAGGAATAGCTTCACTTAACCAATCTAAGTCCCTTTTGGGCACTTCAGATAAATAATCCATAGCAAGACCATATTCTTGCTTTTCAATTGCCAATTGTCCTAGTGCTAACCAAGGTCTTACTTCTTTGCCTTCCACCATAATAGCTTTTTTAAGGGTCATATCAGCATTTTCAATTTGATTTTGCTCTAGCTGTTCAGATGCTTGTTCACAATAAAAATGTGACAGTAGTAAATACATGAAATTGTCATTTGGCGTAATTTTTAAACTACGACTCGCCAATTCAATAGCTTTATGCCATTCCTTAGTCACCTGATAGATACTGAAAAGTTTGCGTTGTGCGACTGGGAAATGTTTATCATCATCTAACAGTTGTAAGAAGACGCCTTCCGCTCTTTCGAGAAAGCCAGCAAGTAAATAGTCTGTACCTAACTCAACAAGCGCCAATGCTTCTTGCTTTTTATTGATTTCTTCACGACTGATGAGATTTTGATGAACTCGAATTGCTCTATCTAATTCACCTCTATGACGGAAGAAATTTCCCATAGCAATATGGGTTTCAACAGTGTCATTGTTGACACTTATCATTTTCATAAAGGTATCCACTGCCTTATCAGGTTCATCCGATAGCAGGAAATTAAGACCTTTATAATAATGTGTAGATAAGATACTGGACTGTTTGCGTTGAGCACTTCGTAAACTATTGCGCCCCATCACCCAGCCATAGGCTGCTGCAACCGGCAATAGAAGAAAAAGAACTTCAAGCATTTGAGGTTAGGTGTCCTGTTTAATTTTAGCGAGCTTGCGTTTTAACAAACCCATTTTAACTTTAAGACTCAGGTATCTTGTAAGAATTGTGCTGAAACCAATACAAAAACCAATCAACAAAGAAACTACCATGAAGGTAGACAATCGCATGTCGATTTGAGCGATCAGGTAATTGACTGTTACAATCTCGGTGTTGCGGGAGCCCACAACTATAGCTAATAAAATTAGCAGTACCACTAAAATACTAAGTAGTATTTTTCTCATACCAATCCTTGCTAACGCGAACGTTTAAAGATCGACGCGCTCTCTCAATTCTTTACCCGCTTTGAAGTGAGGAACATGTTTCCCTGTTAAATCAACAGTAGCCCCTGTTTTTGGGTTACGACCAACTCTAGGCGCTCGATAATGTAATGAAAAACTACCAAAGCCACGAATCTCAATACGCTCACCTTTTTGCAACGTTTGCGCCATTTGTTCTAAAAGTTCTTTTACCGCAGTTTCGAGTTCTTTGCCTTGTAAACTACCGGTTTTAAGACTTAATCGTTCGATCAATTCGGATTTAGTCACAGCTAACTTCTCCATAATTGTTCACGTCCTCTGTAATTTTGACATAAAAAAAGAGCGGCTAAAAAGCCGCTCTTCCTAAAAGGCTATTATTCGCCTTTCGCAGCTTTGAAAGCCTCAGCCATAGCGCTTAAACCAGCGTCTTCTTGCTTGTTAACTTTATCAAGGGCTTCTTTTTCATCCGCTTGATCTTTTGCTTTAACAGACAAGTTAACGACGCGATTCTTACGATCTACGCCAATATATTTCGCTTCAATTGTATCGCCTTCACTGAACATTTCGCTAGCATCTTCTACGCGGTCACGTGAAAGGTCACCGATACGGATATAACCTTCAACTTCTTCTGCAAGTTGAACTGTTACGCCTTTAGCATCGGCTGCGATAACAGTACCATTAACAATAGCACCTTTTTTGTTATCTGTCAGATACTTATTGAAAGGATCTTCTTCAATTTGCTTAACGCCTAGTGAAATACGCTCACGCTCTGGGTCGACTTGAAGAACAACTGCAGTAATTTCGTCACCTTTTTTATAGTCACGAACAGCTTCTTCGCCCGCTTTCTGCCATGAAATGTCAGATAAGTGAACTAGTCCATCGATACCACCGTCTAGGCCGATAAAGATACCAAAGTCAGTGATAGACTTGATCTTACCAGTAACTTTGTCACCTTTTTCGTGTGACTTAGCAAAGGTTTCCCAAGGATTGTCAATGCACTGTTTTAGACCTAGAGAAATACGACGACGCTCTTCATCGATTTCAAGCACCATAACGTTTACAACGTCACCTAGGCTTACAACTTTAGATGGGTGGATGTTTTTGTTAGTCCAGTCCATTTCAGATACATGAACAAGACCTTCTACGCCATCTTCAATCTCAACGAAACAACCGTAGTCAGTTAAGTTTGTAACAGCACCGCTTAATCTAGAGCCTTCAGGATAACGTTCTGCAATTTCTTGCCATGGATCGTTGCCCATTTGCTTCATGCCTAATGAAACACGAGACTTGTCTTTGTCAAACTTAAGTACTTTAACATTGATTTCGTCACCCACATTTACGATTTCACTTGGGTGTTTAACACGCTTCCAAGCCATATCAGTGATGTGAAGTAATCCGTCAACGCCACCTAAGTCTACGAATGCACCATAGTCTGTAAGGTTCTTAACGATACCTTTAACTTCATCACCTTCTTCAAGGTTAGACAGAAGTTGATCGCGCTCAGCACTGTTTTCCGCTTCGATAACTGCACGGCGAGAAACAACTACGTTGTTGCGTTTAGCATCTAATTTGATTACTTTAAATTCTAACTCTTTACCTTCAAGGTGAGCAGTTTCACGTACTGGACGTACGTCAACTAAAGAGCCTGGTAAGAACGCGCGTACTGTGTTTACTTCAACAGTAAATCCGCCTTTAACCTTACCATTGATAATACCCTTGATAGTAACTTTTTCTTCGTAAGCTTTTTCAAGCTCTAACCAAGCTTCATGACGCTTAGCTTTTTCTCTTGAAAGAATAGTTTCACCGAAGCCGTCTTCAACAGCATCAAGTGCAACGTCTACAGAGTCGCCAACAGCGATTTCAAGGGTGCCATCTGCTGCTTTAAATTGGTCAGCAGGAATAGCACTTTCTGATTTAAGACCTGCGTCAACTAAAACGATGTCTTTATCAATAGATACTACAGTACCTTTTACAATAGCACCTGGACGGGTTTCTAGTTGTTGTAGGCTTTCTTCAAAAAGTTGTGCAAAATTTTCAGTCATATGTTAATTAATCATGTAATCCGAGCACTATTCCTTAGTGACGGGGTAGTTGTAAAATACAGCTTCATCCTGATGCTGCTGGTTAAACATTATAAAGCTTAGAATCTATAAATTCTTTTGCTTTTTCAAAAACTTGAGTAATACTCAAGCCGGTCGAATCTAATTCAAAAGCGTCTTCGGCAGGCCGCAAAGGAGCTACAATTCTGTTCGAATCCCGCTCATCTCTTGCCTTGATGTCTTCTAAAAGGCGCGAGATTTTAACATCAAGCCCCTTATCTTTCAACTCTTTATAGCGTCTCTCTGCTCTAGCCTCTGCACTGGCGGTTAAAAACACCTTAGCAACAGCATCTGGGAATACCACTGTTCCCATGTCTCTACCGTCTGCTACCAAACCTGGTGACTGAGCGAATCCTCGCTGACGTCGTAATAGCGCTTCCCGTACTAACGGGATTGCAGCCACTTGAGAAGCGGCACTACCCACTTCTTCATTACGAATATCGTAAGTGACATCCTCGCCTTCTAAAATTATTCTTGTACCATGTTCACTCGATTCAAATGTGACATCTAAACCGGCTGCTAGTGGCGAAAGTCCTGACTGATCATGTAGATCAATATTATGATGCAGAGCCGCTACCGCTAATACTCGGTAAATAGCGCCGCTATCAAGAAAATGCCAGTCTAATGTTTGCGCCAGTTTTGCACTTAAAGTTCCTTTACCTGCTCCACTTGGACCATCAACCGTTATTACGGGCACGTTTTCCATCGTCGTCTTCTTATCTATATAGTTAAGTCGCGGCGGCATTATACTGCCCTAGTTTTTTAACGCAATGTTAAAAAGCGAATACATTAGTATGTATTCGCCCTAAGAAGGTTAATGAGAGATGCTGGCTAACTCTGAGAAGTAATTAGGGAAGGTTTTAGCTGTACACTTGGGATCGTTAATAACCACCCCTGCTGATTCATCTAAAGCAACTAGAGAAAAACACATAGCCATTCGATGATCATTGTAGGTGTCTATTTCAGCCGTTAATATTTTTTCTGGAGGTGTGATACAAATATAATCTTCGCCCTCTTCTACTTTTGCACCGACTTTGCGAAGCTCAGTAGCCATGGCTGACAATCTATCCGTTTCTTTTACTCGCCAGTTATAAATGTTTCTTATACAGGTTTGTCCATCAGCAAATAATGCCGTTGTTGCTATGGTCATGGCTGCATCAGGAATATGGTTCAGATCTAAATCAACACCTTTTAACTGTCCTGAGGTTACTGAGATGGCATAATCCTGCCATTCTACCTTGGCTCCCATGGCTTCTAATACATCAGCAAACTTTTTATCACCTTGTACTGAGGCTTTACCTACGCCGTGAACAGTCACCTTACCACCTTTAATAGCGGCTGCAGCCAGAAAGTAAGATGCAGAAGATGCATCGCCTTCTACCACAAACTCTGTAGGCGCTACATAAGACTGCTCAGCGGTAATTGTAAATTTAGAATAATCTTCATTCACCACATTTACGCCGAATTTTGCCATAGCATCTAACGTAATATCGATGTAAGGTTTTGAAACCAAGTTGCCTTTAATAAAAATGGTAATATCCCTTTGTAATAAAGGCGCAGCCATCAATAAAGCGGTTAAAAACTGGCTAGATACGCTGCCATCAACGGTAAATTGGTCGGTTTTAATATCTGCTTTTTGAATAGAAATAGGTGGATAATTTTCATTTTTTAAATATGAAATTTGCGCACCAGCTTCAATCAAGGCGTTTGCTAAATCCCCAATAGGACGTTCTTCCATTCGCGGTTCGCCCGTTAAAACAACATCTACATCGCTAAAAGCTAAGGCAGCACACAAAGGGCGCATTGCAGTTCCTGCATTGCCTAAAAATAGCTCTGTTTTTTGCGAATAAGAAAACTTACCACCCAACCCTTTAACTAAACATTCAGTGTTCTGGTTTCTTAATTCAAATTCAACACCCAGTTTATTTAACGCATTAAGCATATGGCGGATATCATCACTGTCGAGTAAGTTAGTTACCCTTGTCGTACCTTTTGCCAGTGCTGCTAATAACAACGCTCGGTTACTTAAACTCTTTGACCCTGGCAATCTTATTTCACCGTCAACCGATGAAATAGGCTGTAACGTTAACTGCTCCATTACCCATTAACCCTTTCAAACTCGTGCATAAATTCAACTAATTTCTGAACACCCTCTAATGGCATAGCATTATAGATACTCGCACGCATGCCGCCGACAAATCTATGCCCTTTTAATGCATGCAAGCCAGCTTCGTTGGATTGTTTTAAAAACAACTCGTCTAATTGGCTATCTGCTAACTGAAAGGTTACATTCATTTTAGAACGGTTTTCCGGATGCACTTGATTACTGTAAAAATCAGAAGCATCAATGGCTGAATATAAGGTTTCTGCTTTTTGAATATTCACTTTCTCTAATGCATCAACGCCGCCTTGCTCTAGCAACCATTCAAATACTAAACCTGCTAAATACCAGCTAAAAGTGGGTGGAGTGTTATACATGCTGCCATTTGAGGCTTGTTTTTGATAATCAAAAATTGCCGGCGTATCTTTTCTCGCTAATCCGATAAGATCTTTACGCACAATAACCACTGTTAATCCAGATGGACCTATATTCTTTTGGGCTCCAGCATAGATAATACCGAATTTATTCACATCTATATTCTTGCTCAGAATATTCGACGACATATCAGCAACTAAGGGGACATCCCCTGTTTCTGGAATCCAATTAATTTCGATACCGTCTACAGTTTCGTTCGAACAGTAGTGGAAGTAAGCAGCTTTGGGATCAATTTCCCATTCAGATTGATGAGGTACATAAAACAAGTCGTTTTCTTTTCTGACTTTAGCAACGACCTGTGTTTGCATGTATTTTTCAGCTTCTGTAACAGCTATTTGCGACCATTGTCCGGATAACAAATATTGAGCTAGATCGCCGCGTTGAGCCAAATTTAATGGCACTGAAAAAAACTGCCCGCGTCCGCCGCCTTGTAGAAATAGAACTTCATAGTCGTCGTTAATGTGCATCAGTTTTCGCAGATCTTGTTCTGCCTTTTCTGCACAAGCCATAAAAGCTTTTCCGCGGTGACTAACTTCCATGACGGACGTGCCTAAACCATTCCAATCAAGGAGTTCAGCTTGTGCTTTTTGTAACACGGCTTTAGGGAGAGTGGCTGGGCCAGCACTAAAATTGTAAATATTTTGCATAGGTTTCTCATGCGACCATCTTTCATGGTCTGTAGTACTATTAAACAATAAGCGGCTAAAGTTGCCGCTTATCACCTATTTCCGTCGTTTTACTAATTAATTTTATTCTTCGTTTGGTGATTCACTGTCGTTTTCAGAAGCAGTGCTATCTGTTGCTTCGGTAGTCGCATTTTCTGACGTTTGCTCATCGTCTTCAGAAATGTCTATACCATCATCAACCACTTCTTCTATTCGTTGAATGCCAACAAGTTTTTCATTTTCACCTGTACGTATTAAGCGCACGCCTTGGGTATTTCGACCAACCAAAGACACCTCTGATACTCGTGTTCGAACCAGAGTTGCTTGGTCTGAAATTAGCATAATCTCATCCGTATCTAACACTTGTACCGCACCGACTACAGCGCCATTTCTTTCAGAAACTTTGATTGAGACAACACCCTTGGTCGCACGACTTTTCGCTGGATATTCTTCAATAGGCGTACGCTTACCAAAGCCATTTTCTGTTGCCGTTAGTATATTACCTTCAGCTTTAGGAATAATAAGAGATACAACCTTTTCATTGTCCATAAGCTTAATACCACGGACACCCGTTGCCGTTCTACCCATAGGTCTTACTTGTTGCTCAGCAAACCGCACCACTTTACCCGCATCTGAAAACAGCATTATTTCACTGTTACCATCTGTTAGGTCGACACCAATTAATTCATCACCTTCAGTCAAATTCACTGCGATAATACCGTTCGCACGTGGTCGTGAATATTGGGTAAGCTCAGTTTTCTTAACTGTACCTTGTTGAGTTGCCATCAATACAAAATAACCTGGTTCGAATGACTTAATTGGCAAGATAGCAGTAATGCGTTCCCCATCTTCTAATGGCAAGATATTCACTATTGGACGTCCGCGCGCATTTCTGCTGGCAAGCGGCAGTAGATATACCTTCAACCAATATAAGCGTCCACGTGTTGAGAAGCACAATATATGGTCATGAGTATTGGCTACTAACAAGCGCTCGATGAAATCTTCATCTTTCATCTTGGTTGCAGATTTACCTTTACCACCACGACGCTGAGCTTCGTAGTCTGAAAGTTTTTGATACTTAACGTAACCTTCCCTTGATAAGGTCACTACTACTTCTTCTCTTTCGATTAGATCTTCGAGGTCGATGTCATGAGATGCAGCAGTAATTTCTGTGCGTCTTTCATCTCCGAATTCATCGCGAATAGCAACTAGTTCTTCGGTGATTACTTCCATCAAACGTACCGCACTGCCAAGAATTTCTAATAATTCAGCAATGAGTTCGATAAGTCCGCGATATTCTTCAAGGATCTTATCGTGCTCTAGACCGGTTAATTTATTTAATCTTAGATCAAGGATAGCTTGTGCTTGTTCTTCGGTTAAATAATATTGCCCATCTCGAATACCATATTCTGCTGATAACCAGTCAGGACGAGCTGCGTCATTACCGGCTCTTTCAAGCATTTCAGCTACATCGCCTAATTCCCAAGGACGTGAGATCAATGACTTTTTAGCATCCGCTGGGCTTTGACTTTGCTTAATCAGTTCAATTACAGGGTCAATATTAACAAGCGCAATAGCAAGACCTTCTAAAATGTGTGCTCGGTCTCTTGCTTTGCGAAGTTCGAATACTGTTCGGCGAGTCACAACTTCTCGTCGATGCAGTATGAAAGATTCTAATACTTCTTTTAAATTAAAGACTTTAGGTTGGTTCTTTTCTAGAGCAACCATGTTGATACCAAACACGCTTTGTAACTGCGTATTTGCGTATAAATGATTGAGTAACACCTCAGCTGATTCGCTTCGTTTTACTTCAATTACGATGCGCATCCCGTCTTTATCAGACTCGTCGCGAAGTGCAGATATACCCTCTACTTTTTTCTCTTTAACTAGCTCAGCAATTTTTTCAATTAAACGCGCTTTGTTAACCTGATAAGGGATTTCGTTGATGATAATGGTCTCTTTACCATTTTCTTCTTGTTCGATTTCCGCTCGGGCTCTTAGGTAAATCTTACCTCGACCGGTTTTATAAGCATCTATGATACCTTGACGACCGCTAATAATAGCCGCAGTAGGAAAATCTGGACCTGGAATGTGCTCAATCAGTTCTTCAATGGTGATATCAGGGTTTTCGATAACGGCGATACATCCATTGATAACTTCAGTAAGGTTATGTGGCGGAATATTGGTCGCCATACCAACGGCGATTCCAGAAGATCCATTTACTAGCAAGTTAGGAACTTTTGTTGGGAGCACATCTGGAATTGATTCTGTGCCGTCGTAGTTGGGTACAAAATCTACTGTTTCTTTTTCTAAGTCAGCTAAAAGTTCAGACGCTATTTTAGCCATACGAACTTCGGTGTAACGCATTGCTGCTGCTGAGTCACCGTCAACTGAACCGAAGTTCCCTTGCCCGTCTACCAACATATATCTAAGTGAAAACGGCTGGGCCATCCTAACGATAGTGTCGTAAACCGCAGAGTCACCATGAGGGTGATACTTACCAATTACGTCACCAACAACACGCGCAGACTTTTTATAAGGCTTGTTGTAGTCGTTTTTGAGCTCGTTCATGGCGAATAGAACACGGCGATGTACCGGTTTTAAGCCATCTCTCACATCAGGTAAGGCTCTACCTACGATTACGCTCATTGCGTAATCGAGGTAACTGTTTTTTAATTCTTCTTCAATATTTATAGGGGAAATGTCTTTGGCATTGTCAGTCATAAACTGCATGGTCCTTGTTTATGTAAACAGTCTTTTTCTGAGTATATCCATCATCAAAATGGAGCTTTCTCTTACTTTAACTGGTACTTTGTTATTATCACCTTTTATTAACATCTGATAGTACCACAAAACTTTCGAAATTTGATAAATAAAAGTGTAATGAATTCGTATTTATGTATAAAAAGTGCAATAATACCAAGGTGTTGACCTAAGATCTTAGGTTGTTTATTTTTCAACCATTTTTATGAAATAACATATGTCTACTACAACTAACATCGACGTTGAAGAACTCGCGAAATTTTCTGAACTGGCCGCTTACTGGTGGGATCAAGAAGGTGCGTTTAAATCACTACACGACATCAACCCGTTAAGAGTTGATTATATCGAATCACAAGTTGGTGGTTTATTTGGCAAGGAAGTTTTAGATATAGGTTGCGGTGGTGGCATTTTAGCAGAAGCTCTAGCGTTAAAAGGTGCATCAGTCACAGGCATAGATATGGTAGAAGCTTCTTTAGAAGTAGCCAAACTACATAAATTAGAATCTGGCGTACAAGTTAAGTATTTGCTTACCACAGCAGAAGAGTTTGCTGCGGATAATAGTAACAAGTTTGACGTGGTTTGCTGTTTAGAAATGCTTGAACATGTCCCCGACCCTTCTTCTATTGTTAAGGCTGCAAGTCAATTAGTGAAACCAGGCGGACAGGTTATATTTTCCACCATTAATAGAAATCCCAAATCATGGGCGTTGGCCATAGTGGCAGCCGAATATATTTTAGGCTTAGTCCCCAAAGGAACTCATGATCATAAAAAGTTCATAAAACCATCGGAACTTGTTGGTATGATTGAGTCAACGGATTTAGTTGTTAACGACATGATAGGTCTACATGCCAATCCTCTGTTAAATAACTATTATTTATCGAAATCTAACATCGATGTTAATTATTTCGTAAGTACAGAAAAAGTCTGATTTATCCAAGACAATTTGCACGCATAAAAAACATACTGAATGTTGTAATTTTATCCATTCTACTAATCACATTTTGGACTAAAAAAGTAATTTTTTGTGCTTAAAAATTAGAGAAAAAAACTTGCAACGGTAGTAAGGCTATTTAATTGTGAGTTATCGGGTTAGCTATTACTAACCAAATTATTCCATTCTAAAAAAATCAACTAACCACTACATATTGTGGTTGCAAACCATTTCAAGACTCATTATCTTGTGTCTGACTACTTACTAAGAATTAACAACGTTGTATCTCCTTAATTCTTCAGTGCGCTTACACATTAGTAAGTAGATCCGACGTATTCGGAATAACATTACAACAAGAGCATAAGAATAATGAACAACAATCTTTTGGTTACTAAAAGAGACGGCCAACAAGAGCCGATTGATCTAGATAAAATCCATAAAGTAGTTACTTGGGCCGCAAAGGGCTTGAACAACGTTTCCGTATCCCAAGTAGAAATCAAAGCTCAAATCCAATTTTACAATGGTATTAAAACAGCAGAGATACACGAAACCTTAATCAAATCAGCGGCAGACTTAATCTCTACAGATGCGCCTGATTATCAATATCTTGCTGCGAGATTAGCCATATTTCACCTGCGTAAAAAAGCGTATGGGCAGTTTGAACCCCCTACGTTATTTCAGCACGTTACTAAGATGGTTGATTTACAAAAATACGATTCACATTTGCTAGAAGACTATAGTGAAGCAGAATTTAATCAAATGGATGAATTCCTCGACCATTGTCGTGATATGAACTTCAGTTATGCTGCTGTTAAGCAGTTAGAAGGTAAATATTTAGTACAGAATCGAGTCACAGGCGAAATTTACGAATCAGCGCAATTTTTATACGTGTTAGTTGCCGCCTGCTTGTTTGCCAAGTATCCAGCAGAAACGAGAATGGATTACATCCGCCGTTTCTACAATGCAGCATCCACTTTTAAGTTGAGTTTACCTACGCCAATCATGGCAGGTGTTAGAACGCCAACCAGACAGTTTAGTTCTTGCGTATTGATTGAAACCGGTGACAGCCTTGATTCTATAAATGCCACCGCTAGTGCCATTGTGAAATATGTGAGCCAGCGAGCAGGCATTGGTATTAACGCAGGCAGAATTAGAGCTTTAGGTAGCCCAATTCGTGGTGGTGAAGCCTTCCATACGGGTTGTATTCCTTTTTATAAGTATTTTCAAACTGCTGTTAAAAGCTGCTCTCAAGGCGGTGTTCGTGGCGGTGCAGCAACCCTGTTCTACCCACTTTGGCATCTCGAAGTAGAAAACTTATTGGTGTTAAAAAACAACCGTGGTGTTGAGGAAAACCGTGTTCGCCATCTAGATTACGGTGTGCAATGTAACAAGCTTATGTACACTCGTATGATTAAAGACGGTTACATCACACTGTTCAGTCCATCTGATGTACCTGGTTTGTATGACGCATTCTTCCAAGATCAGGAAAAGTTTGAAGAGCTGTATGTAAAATACGAAAACGATGACAGTATTCGTAAGAAGCGTATTAAAGCAATCGAACTTTTTGGTTTATTCATGCAAGAACGAGCAAGTACGGGCCGTATTTACCTGCAGAATGTTGACCATTGTAACACCCATAGCCCATTCAACCCGAAAGTGGCACCTGTTAGACAAAGTAATCTTTGCTTAGAAATTGCATTACCAACAAAACCATTACGCAATGTTGATGATCCTGAAGGTGAAATTGCTCTTTGCACACTTTCTGCTTTCAACTTAGGTGCAATCAAAAGCCTAGATGACTTTGAAGAACTTGCGGATTTATCAGTTCGAGCACTTGATAGCTTGTTAGACTATCAAGATTACCCTGTACCAGCAGCCTACAATGCAACTATGGGCCGTCGCACATTGGGTATTGGTGTTATTAACTTTGCTTATTACTTAGCTAAAAACGGCGTTAAATACTCCGATTTCAGCGCTAATAGCTTAGTACATAAAACATTTGAAGCTATTCAATATTATTTGTTAAAAGCATCAAATAATCTTGCAAAAGAAAAAGGTGCTTGTCCTAAATTTAATGAAACCACCTATGCTCAAGGCCTTTTACCAATAGATACCTATAAAAAAGACCTTGATAATATCTGTAATGAAGAATTGCATTATGACTGGGAAGCGCTGCGTAAAGATATTTTAGAGCACGGCCTTCGTAACAGTACATTATCTGCCTTAATGCCATCTGAAACTTCATCACAAATATCTAATGCCACTAATGGTATTGAACCACCAAGAGGCCACATTAGTATTAAAGCAAGTAAAGACGGTGTACTTAAACAAGTTGTTCCAGAATATGAAAATCTTAAAGATAAGTACGAGTTACTTTGGGATATTCCTTCTAACGATGGATATTTGCAACTTGTCGCGATTATGCAGAAGTTTATTGATCAGACAATATCGGCCAACACCAGTTATGACCCTGGTAAGTACGACAACAATAAAGTACCAATGAAGGTATTATTGAAAGACTTGCTTACTACTTATAAATTAGGTGTTAAAACACTTTATTATCACAATACACGTGATGGGGCTTCTGATAAATCTGATGCCGAATTGGCTGCAGCAAATGCGAAACCAGAAGTACAAACTGAAATCATTGAAGACGACGACGGTTGTGCCGGCGGCGCTTGTAAAATTTAGCTTTAGGGCAGTAGCAAAATGAAATATACCACTTTTAATCAGCAACCCGTTGATACTATGCAAGAGCATATGTTCTTTGGTAAGCCGGTGAATGTAGCTAGGTATGACCAGCAACGCCACCCTATCTTCGAAAAGTTAATTGAAAAACAAATTTCGTTTTTCTGGCGACCAGAAGAAGTTGATGTAAGCAAAGATAGGGTTGATTTTTTGAAATTAACGGACGCTGAAAAACATATTTTCAGCTCCAACTTAAAATATCAAACCCTTTTGGATTCTGTTCAAGGTAGAAGCCCAAATATTGCGTTTTTGCCTATTATTTCGCTCCCTGAGTTAGAAACCTGGGTAGAAACCTGGTCGTTTTTTGAAACTATACATTCACGTTCATACACACACATTTTGCGCAATTTATTCAACGACCCAAGCGCCGTTTTTGATGATATTGTTGTCAATGAAGAAATTAAAAAGCGTGCAACTGATATTTCCAAATATTATGACGATTTAATTTTTTACACTCAGTTATATCAAACCCGTGGTGAAGGCGTGTATGACGTAGATGGATATACCCATGAGGTTAGCATTCGTAACTTAAAGAAAAAGCTGTTTTTGTGTATGAATTCAGTGAACGCTTTGGAAGCGATACGTTTTTATGTTTCTTTTGCTTGTACCTTTGCCTTTGCAGAACGTGAATTAATGGAAGGTAATTCTAAAATAATTCGCCTTATCGCTCGGGATGAAAATATTCATTTAACCTCCACTCAGCACATTTTGAATCTTTGGGCCAAAGGAAAAGATGATCCCGAAATGGCAGAAATTTCAAAAGAACTTGAACAGGAAGCCAAAGATATTTTCATGTTAGCAGTGCAACAAGAAAAAGAATGGGCAAGTTACTTATTCAAAGACGGTTCTATGCTTGGCTTGAACGAAGAAATTCTTTGCCAATATGTTGAATATATTGCTAACCAGCGCATGGCGGCAATAGGTTTAGGCCAACCTTATGAATCTAAAAGTAACCCGCTTCCATGGATGAATAACTATTTATCTTCCGATAATGTACAAGTAGCTCCTCAAGAAACAGAAATTAGCAGCTACTTAGTTGGTCAGATAGATAGCGAAGTAGGTTCAGAAGACTTTGAAGAATTCGAGCTATAAAATAAGTGTTTGTAAAAGATAAGCAACCAACGCAGGTGTGTGTCAATTCACACACCTGTTTTTCGTTTAAAAACGAAGAAAATCTTCTTATTGCAATGGAAAAACAAAATATTGATGTTCATTTTCATTGTCGAGAGGGGTTTTGTGGTGCTTGCAGAACTAAACTTGTGTCAGGAGAGATAGAGTACATAATTGATCCTCTCGCTTTTATTGATGACGATGAAGTCTTAGTCTGTTGCTGTATTCCAAAATCAGATGTTGAATTGAAAACTTATTAAAAAAGGCTGTTATAAACAGCCTTTTTTGTATTACTTGCCTCAGATTTAGCATTCACTCGTTAAAGCGACAAGCCTATCCGTTCAGCTACTTCAATGTATGATTCAACTACTGAACCTAAGCCTTGTCTAAATCTATCTTTATCTAATTTCTTTTTCGTTTCCGCGTCCCATAGACGGCAGCCATCTGGGGTAAACTCATCACCCAACACAATGCTTCCATCTGCAAAAACACCAAACTCTAACTTGTAATCAACCAGCAACATTCCGCCAGATTTAAACAATGGTGAAAGCACATTATTAACTTCAAATGTAAGTGCCTTCATTTGATCAATTTGCGCCTGAGTTGCCCAGTTGAAGGCAATAGCATGACTTTCATTGACCATGGGATCGTGCAATGCATCATTTTTAAAAAAGAATTCAAAAGTAGGTGGTGATAAAACAGTCCCCTCTTCTACTCCTAGACGCCTACAGAGTGAACCAGCAGCATAGTTTCTCACTACACATTCTAACGGAATCATTTTTAACTTTTTAACTAATGATTCTGTATCAGATAACAAGCTTTCTACCTGGGTTTTGATCCCCGCAGCTTCTAACTTTTGCATAATGAAATGATTAAACTTATTATTCACTTCACCTTTGCGATCCAACTGCTCAATTTTTTCACCGTCAAATGCCGAAGTATCATTTCTGAATTCGAGGATTAGTTTGTCATCTTGATCAGTTGTGTAAACAGTTTTAGCCTTACCGCGGTATAACTCACTGACTTTATTTACATTTTGCATTAATGCTTTCCCGAATTAAATATCTAAATCATTAGCCGCCATGTATTCTGAAAATACTGCGTACACTGATTGTGCTAGTTCTTCAGAAAATGCGTTATTATCAGAATCTTTGAAAGTTACTATGGTTTTGTTATCAGAAGATTCGACTGAAAGTCTGTAGTCATCTTCTTCTAAATCCAATTCATCACTGCCGAAAAAGCTTGAAAACCAAGATTCATCCGGCCCATTGTATTTGACGAACATTATGCCTGAGGATTGATCCAAATCGACCACATCAAAATTCATTTTACGTAATACTAGCTGTAATCTAGGCCAAGCATTAGCATATTCAGCGTCAATAACATAAATGGGTTCACCGTCTTCACTTACTTTAAATTCAGAAGCAAAGCCTTCTCTAATTAAATTAATACGCTGATTTCGTTCTAAACGAATTCCAAAATCGTATTCTGCAATTATATAGTTTAAGAAGTTGACTTCATCATTACGGGTATCTAAAGGATCTCTATTTACTAAAATTGAATTACCTTTTTCATCTAAATACTCGACTAATTCAGATTTTAACGCTGCTGTTCTCCCATGAGGCGCCATTTCTAGACTTAGTTTGAAGCGTTTAGCGTGCTCAATATATTCATCTGAAATACTGTACCAGCTACTTTCAATTTCTTTCTTATCAACTACCCAATCAGTAATAAGGGTGTTGTTTTCCTTATCAAACTCTTCCACGCCAATTTGATTAAGCTCTAAATACGCGAGTACAGTGTCCCAAATAGTTTTATCTAAAGATTCATTATCATTGATTTGATCGAATAATACCTTAGCGTCTCTACTTCCCTCTTCTACGTGAGAACCAGCAACTAGAGGAATCACTAAGCGAGGAGACTGTACACTTACTTCCGGACCGATCAATGGTTTTCCTGAAGCACTACTTTCGAGTGTAGGTATAGCATATTGAGTGCTGCTTTCGGGTGCATCGAGTTCTTGAGGAACTTCTAATGTACTTTGAAGTGATTTTTCAAGGTAATCAAATTCACCTGAAGCCTGTTTTCTTGATTGCGATGTTGAACACGCGCTAAGCGCTGACATAGTCAATAAGACTACTAGGACCTTGTGGTTTTGCATTTTATTATATTAATCCTAATTTCGATAATCTTTGTTCGATTACATTTTGCGTAGATAGTTCAGGTTGAACCATAGGTAATCGTAATACTGGTGATGACATCAAGCCCATTTTATATAATGCCCACTTAGGAACAACTGGGTTTGGCTCAATAAACAAATCATGATGTAAGCCAGCTATTTCGTCATCCACAGCCTTGGCTTTATCAAACTCACCCGCTAGAGATAACTTACACATAGTTGCCATTTTATCAGGTACAATGTTTGCCGTCACTGAAATAACGCCATCGCCACCTTGGCACATAAAGCTGCAACCTGTAGCATCATCACCACTTAACAATAAGAAGTCTTTGCCTAGAGCTGCCCTTTCTTCATGTAAACGAGCCAAATTACCAGTAGCATCCTTGAGCCCAACAATATTTTGATGCTTAGCTAAACTTACAACGGTTTCTGTTTTCATATCTGCAACCGTTCTTCCTGGTACATTATACAACAGTAAAGGTAAGTCTGTGGCATCAGCAATTGCATTAAAGTGTGCAATCATTCCAGTTTGTTGAGGCTTATTATAATAAGGGACAACGCTCAAAAATCCGGCTATAGGCAAATGCTCCATCTGCTTAGATAGATAAATTGCTTCATCTGTAGCATTGGCACCATTACCCGCTAAAACAGGCACAGCTCCGGCTGTGTAGTCAGTAATTTGTTTAACAACATCTATGTGCTCTTCCATCGGAAGCGTAGCAGACTCGCCGGTAGTACCAACGGCAACTATCCCATCGGTTCCATTTTCGATATGAAACTCTACAAGTTTTTGTAAACTAGCGTTGTCGATTGTCCCGTCTTCAAGCATTGGCGTGACGAGCGCAACATAACTACCTTTAAACATAGATACTCCCAAATTGTTATGGCGCAATAGTAGTGTTCTAAATTCACAAAAACAAGCATAAAGAATGCTATTTAGTGATAACATATTAAATTATCGACTTTCACCAGATGAATACTGCAGTTTCACCCAGAAGTTAGGATCATTTTTGTATGCAGCAAGAACTCATTATTAACGTATTAGGCACACATAAACTGAACGTGTTGAGTGTTATTGCCAGTTGTATTAATGACAATCATTGTAATATTTTAGATTCTCGGCACGCAATTTATGGA
The DNA here is from genome assembly GCF_050306235.1 of Glaciecola sp. 1036. Lineage (NCBI taxonomy): Bacteria > Pseudomonadati > Pseudomonadota > Gammaproteobacteria > Alteromonadales > Alteromonadaceae > Glaciecola > Glaciecola sp. 1036. The sequence continues at coordinate 118,170 of NZ_JBLWFH010000001.1, forward strand.
GAAGATTTTTCCATCAGCTTAATAGTCAATGGTGAAGGTTCAAGTATTAATCGCTTAGAAGTAGCTGTGTCAAAATTATGCATGGACCACCAGTTGCTTTGTATGATGAAGCGCACCAAGGGACACGTTAGCCAAAATTTAGAAAAGATGATTTTGTTAAAATTTTCAGGGCAGGATGCCGCTGGAGTTATTCAAAAAGTCACGCACCTTATGACAAAAAATAATGTATCAATCAGTGCATTACGCCAAAAAACGGAACAAAAGGCGCAAAACACTACATTGCAATGTAAAATGGTTTTGTCTGCACCATCTGATCTAGATCTCATTGTTTTCGATACTAAGGTCAAAGATTTACTGAACAGTCTGGGATTGTCCGGACAAATTAGCCATCAAATTACAAAGGAAGACAATGAATACATTGAAAGCTGGTGATAAAGCGCCCGCATTTACCCTAAATGATCAAACTGGCCAGCCGGTTAGCCTATCGGATTTTTCAGGTAAAAAAGTACTGGTTTATTTTTATCCAAAAGCGATGACGCCTGGATGTACAGTGCAAGCACAAGGTCTACGAGACATAGCAGCTGAATTAGACGCTAAAAATACTGTTGTACTCGGCATAAGTCCAGATGCGGTAAAACGATTAGAAAAATTCTATGAAAAAGAATCACTTAATTTTTCATTACTATCGGATGAAGACCATGCTGTAGCTGACGCTTTTGGTGTCTGGGGACTCAAGAAATTTATGGGCAAAGAATACGATGGAATTCATCGTATAAGTTTTCTAATCGATGAAAACGGCACCATCGAAACTGTATTTAACAAGTTTAAAACCAAAGAGCATCATCAAGTGGTGTTAGAAGCGCTAGCCTAGCCAAATTGTTGAAGTAAGTGCACTGTCAACTTTAATGAAAGTGCACTTGTTATTTTACGCTTGAGAGGTATAAATTTCAGGGGAAGACCATGCTGTGATCAGTGCCTTGACCAAGGTTGCCAAAGGAATTGCAAAGAAAACGCCCCAAAACCCCCATAGCCCACCAAAAAGCAAGACCGCAATAATTATATAGAGAGGATGTAAACTTACCGCTTCTGAAAATAAAAGAGGTACCAATAAATTTCCATCTAATGCTTGAATAACCAAATACACTACCATCAACCAACCAAATTCAGCGCTTAGGCCGAATTGAAATAAGCCCACAATGGCAACAGGAACAGTCACTGCGGCTGCGCCAATAAAGGGTATCAGCACAGATAATCCAACCAAGACCCCAAGTAGCACAGCAAATCTTAATTCCAATATTGAAAAAGCAATAGTCGTTACTGTACCGACAATGAGAATTTCAATGACCTTACCTCTGATATAATTTGCAATCTGAGTATTCATTTCTTCACCCACTTGGGTTATTAATCTGCGCTCTTTAGGAAGTATGCGGCTAATCCCATCAACGAAGGTTTGCTTATCACTCAGCATGAAAAAAACCATCAAGGGGACAAGTATCATATAAATAAACAGCGCCGCAACAGTCCCTAAAGAACTGAAAGATACCGACACTATAGTTTCTCCAAAATCTACTAGCTTTTCATTAATTCCAGCCATTGCGGAATTAATGTAGGAAACTTCAATAGTATTGGGATATTTTTCTGGCAAGCTGGCTATCCACTGTTGAGCAGAGTCCCATATCACTGGGATCTCCTTAGCGAGATTAACACTTTGCTTTGAAATAACAGGTAATAAACTCACTGTGGTAATGAAGCATATAAAGAAAAACACTACGATTACAAAGGTCGTTGACAATACCCTACCAACCCCTAAATTTTGCAACTTAGTTACCGGAACGTCCAATAAATATGCAATCACAACTGCTACCAAAACTGGCATCAGAATATTTCCCAATAAATACATCATGAGCGCACTGAACAGTATCAATAGAAGCAACATTAATGCATTAGGATCTGAGAACTTTCTTTTATACCAATCGCCTAACACGGTAAACATTAATTATAAAACCCTGTATGATAAAATTTCGTATAACCTATTCTAAGCTATTTTTTTGTATCCGGACCAAACTTATTGGTTATATTTTGAAACTAATTGATAGCTTCCTATGTCTTTAATATATAAAACAATGATAATGCGCTTTTTGGAATTCTTGATGTCAAAGCCACTTTTCAAAATATGGACTGGTACAATTTTGAGCTTACTGGCATTTGCTAGCTTGGCACAAATTAGTCACAACAATAAAAATCAGCTACCAGAAATTGGTGTAGTGGCCTCTGATGCTCTCACTATTGATAAAGAAAAAATCCTTGGCGATGCCATTATGCGTCAACTTCGAGGTCAGGCGCCCTTACTGAATGATCCAGTGTTGCAAGAATACATCCAAGACATTGGAAACCGGCTTGTGGTCAATGCCGATAATACTCGCTTCCCGTTTACTTTTTTCATAATTAATAATCCAGTATTAAATGCATTTGCTTTTTACGGCGGGCACATAGGCGTACATTCTGGTTTAATTACAAAAGCAGAATCAGAAAGTGAGTTAGCATCCGTATTATCTCACGAGATAGCCCACGTTACGCAAAGACATTTAGCGCGCAGAGCGCAATCCCAGCAAAGAAGTGGTCCATTACAAATTGCTACCTTAATCGGCAGCATCTTAGTTGCCTTGGCAGATGCAGAAGCAGGAATGGCAGCTATTTCAGCGTCAATGGCGGGAAATCAACAAGCACAGATTAACTTCACTCGTCAGAATGAACAAGAAGCCGACAATATTGGCATAAATATTTTGTATCGTGCTGGCTTTGACCCAGAGGGTGCCCCGGCGTTTTTTGGTCGATTGGCCGAACAAAATAGAGGTAGTTCAAACGAATTAGCATTCTTGAGAACTCACCCTCTGCCTAATGACCGAGTCGCAGAAACGGTTACCCGTGCACGCGCTTATGGCAAGCGGAATCTTCCACCTAGTCTCCCTTTCCTATTAGCAAGAGCGAGAATTGATGCACGTTATTTGCTAAACCCAGACTACGCCATCGCTCGCTATCAACAACAGGTAAAATCAAATACAGGGGTTTATTTATCAGCCGCTCAATATGGTTTAGCCATTGCCTTATTTGAAGACGAGCAATATACAGCTTCTGAAACTTTAGTCACAACACTGCTATCTCAGGATAGCGAAAATCTATTTTATTTAGATTTATTGACTGATATTTATCTAAAACAAAACAATCCAACGAAATCAATAAACTTGCTTACGCCATTATGGCAATTTAAACCTCAAAATCGAGTATTGGCGCTTAATCTAGCGAACGCGCATTTGGAGGCTGAAAATTACGGTACTAGCATTCAAATTTTACGAGACCTACTTTTGGTCCACGAAAATGACATTGTTGCTTATCAACTGTTAAATGATGCTTACCAAAGAACGCAAAATAAAAAAGATGCGCATATTACACAAGCGCAAATTTATTCGCTTATTTCAGCTTATCCTCTGGCAATCAATGAATTGCAGTTTGCCTATAATTTTGCTGAAGGTGATGTGTTAGAGCGCCAGAGAATTAAAGGCCTGATAGAGAAAATGAGGATGGCTCAAGAGTCTATTCAGCGTTTGAGTATATAGCTTTATCTTGATTGATACTGTCAATCAAGGATTGCGCCGTCTGTTCTCCAAATAATTTGCCGGCGACACTCCCATCGGGTCTAATGACAAAGGTGGCGGGCAAGTATTGGGGCTTTTCAAACGGAAAAGCTGTTTTGACTTCGGCAACTAGCGGAAATGCCATATTATATTTTTGTTTAATGCTAGACAGTTTTTGTTCGCTAAGAGTATCGTAACTTACTGCAAAAAGGTGCACGTCAGATTGCTTTTGGTTTTGAAATAAAACTAATTCAGGTACCTCTTTTAAACAAGGCGCGCACCATTCTGCAAAGTAATTTACAATGACATAATCGCCTGTAAAGTCATCGAACGAATATTTTTTATTATCTAATGTACGAAAATCGTACGCTTGAGTTGAATATATGAAAAATCCCGTAGATAAGGCTACAATTCCAACAAAAAATAAAAGAGCACGCGACTTCATGTTATTTAACCCCTTTTTCCAGTGGAGAAAATAATGCCTAAATTCACACTGTTACACAACCCAAGATGTTCGAAAAGCAGACAAGCCTTACAAATTGTCGAAGAGAAAAATCATCCTTTAGAGGTGATCGAGTATTTAAAATCGCCATTAACTGAGGCTCAATTAAACGTTCTTTACACTACCTTAGGCGTTGATACGGCTCTGGAAATGATACGTCCTAAAGAAAAAGAATTTATTGAGGCTAAACTCTCCAAAAGCTCGTCTGATGAAGAAGTAATTGCAGCTGTTGCTAAATTTCCTAAATTACTCGAGCGTCCTATTTTAATAAAAGGTAGTCTCGACAAAATAGAAGATGCCATAATAGGTAGACCACCAGAAAACGTACTGGATCTGTTTTAATGACAAATATTTTGGTGTTATATTTTAGCCGTCATGGTGGTACTCAAACGCTGGCATTAGAAATCGCCAAAGGTATTGAATCAACAGGCGCTAGTGCAAATATTCGAACAGTACCTAAAGTATCTTCCGAAATCGAAAAAGTCGCCAGTGAAATACCTAGCGAAGGGTTTCCTTATGTAAGTAAACAAGATTTAGTTACCTGTGATGGTTTAGCTTTAGGCTGCCCAACGCATTTTGGTAACATGCCAGCGGCCATGAAGTACTTTTGGGATAGTACCAGCGACCTTTGGATGAAAGGTGCCTTGGTTGATAAACCCGCTTGTGTTTTTACTAGCACTTCGAGTATGCATGGTGGTCAAGAAAGCACGCTATTGAGTATGATGTTGCCGTTATTTCATCATGGGATGTGTTTAATTGGCCTTCCCTATTCACTTCCAGAATTACATGAAACTCGCACTGGTGGTTCGCCTTACGGTGTTTCTCATCTTGCTAATGATACTGGTAAACTATCAAACGACGAGCAGAAACTAGCGTTTGCTATGGGCAAACGACTGTCTGAGTGGGCATCAAAAAATGGAGTAACAAAATGACCCCTATGTCTGACAAAGTTAAAAGGTTTAGATGGTTAGCTTTAACTTCTCATTTTTTACTTTTACTCTGGATGAGTATTTGGTATTACCTTTTAGATGCTGGTAACGACTACAGTGCTGGATTCATTTTTGTTTTGTTTATTCTGCCTTTACTTTTACCTCTAAAAGGCATAATAGCTGCAAAGCCCTACACTCATGCATGGGCCTGCTTTATCGTGTTATGGTATTTTTTACACGCAATTACCACCTTGTATGCTGAACCGGAGCAAAGACTTTGGGCCACAATAGAGTTAATTTTAGCAAGTGCCATGTTTGCTGGTTGCAGCTTGTTTGCTAGACATCGAGGTCAAGAGTTAGGAACCGGCCTACAAAAATTGAGTAAAGTCATGAAGGACGAAAAAGCCTATTTCGAGCGTAAAGGTAACTAAAAATGCGAATATTATTTGTTTTTATTGGTCTTTTAATGCTTTCTGCATGCGGTGGATCAGGAAACACAGATAATAATCCGCAACCGGCCCCTACACCGCCGTCAATTGGGGAAATTTCTCCGCTTTTCGTGAGTAACGGCATTCAGGTCTATGGACAGCAAGACGCAGTAATTGGCGAGACCGTGGGATTTGTTTTAATAGACGAAAATAACCAAAATTTTTCTGTAGATTGGACCCAAATTTCGGGACCAACATTGGATATTCTAGCAAATAATTCTAAAACTATAGGTGTCACACCGTCGCAAGCAGGAAATTATTTGTTCAGGGCCAATATCCAGAGAAGCAATGCAAGTCTAGCTATTGACATCAATTTTACCGTTTCCAATCAAAGCAGCGCTTCTGCTAGCGTTATGCTAGACCATGCAGTGACAGAATTAGGCAATGTCAGCTTGCACGTTCACAACGCGGAAAATCTTCAATTACAGAGTATTGAATGGACGCAATTGGCAGGACCGCTTATAAGTGAACTTACAGAACAAGACGATTTTTTGTTTTTTGAAGCGCCAGAAGTTACAGAGGACACTTTGCTCGTATTTGAAATGTCAGCTACCTATAATAATGGATCTCAGGCTTCTGATCTGGTTTTTGTTTTAATTCAAAATACCAATTTCGATAGAAATGGTCTGTTTTATAGTAATGGTTACTTTGTTACTCAAGATATGCATGCTTACAATTCCGACAGCCCGCATAAACAAGCACTTGAATCCTGCGTTTATAATAATCAAATTCCGGCAACGCCAACATGCACCTTTGCTGATTTACCGCTCATTGGTACACAAACTACAACCCCCACAGTGGAGGATATACTTGATCGTACATTAGTTTCCCATGACTGGATGGGTGACAGATTTCGTCAATATTTAGAAGGATCTGTTGCTGGTCAAGACATGTTAAACCTTCTCAGAGGCGTGACAGCAATTGTTATCTCTTATGATGTTAGACCATCATTTTATTGGAGTGCAACCGGCGCTATCTACTTAGATGCAAATAATTTTTGGATGTCAGCTTCAGAAAGAGACACCTTAAATGATCAACCTGACTATCGCAGTGACTTTGGAAGTGATCTGCAATTTTCAATATTTTGGCGCTATGTAAAAAATAACGCATATTACCCACTCAATGTATACCCTAAGAACAACCGAGGACCTCGGACTTTTTATGATTTAGAGGCCAGCATTTCTTGGCTGATGTATCACGAGCTAGCCCATGCCAATGACTTTTTTCCTCCCAACAGTTGGAGCAACATGGACCCTAGCACCACGCCATTAGCCTATTTTCGCGCAAATGGCACTAATTCCGATATCTTAAATGACCAGTACCCGTTAACTTCCAGTGAAATGCATGCTCTTGCAGACGTTAGGTTTGGAGGTGAGTCGGCGACCAATCAACAAAGGAATTATACCGCAGCAAATGTGCGTGACTTTTTTGAACCTGACATAGCACCATCATTTTATGCTTATTACACAGAAAGAGAGGATTTCGCGACCCTTTTTGAACGTTTTATTATGTTACATCGATTAGGTGCCGCAGCAGATTTAGGTATTTTAGCGAATCAAAACAATAATAATTACCAAGTTACTTGGGGGCAGCGAAACCGTATTAGTCATCCAAGTTTGGCTGCGCGCACTATATTTGCAGTTGAAAAAGTCTACCCAGAATTGGGAGATGTGACCTCACTCTTGAACAACCTACCTTCCCCAAAAGCATTCTCATTCGGTAGTCCATGGTTTGAAACCTTACAACTTGATCAAACATCAAATGGGTTTGAGTTCAATGAAATGCCTCTGGATGAACGAAAGATGCGGTTGTTGCAACAGCAAAATTATCCCCATCATGGTATCCAGTTAAAGATTAAAGACTAAGGGTTTGCTTAACAAAAGGTATGGTGAGCTTTCGCTGATCTTGTAAAGACGCTTTGTCTAATTGCTCGATTGCATCAACAAGAGAGTTCATGTCTCTGGCGTGCCTTTTGAGCAGGTAATTGACAACATCATCGGATATTTCTAGGCCTTTATTTTTTACCAACAATTTTACTGTTTTTGCTTTTTCAGGTTCACTTAGTTCCTGCACCATGAATGTAGTCCCCCAAGTAAGTCGAGATGCCAAGTCTGGAAGGGAAAACTGACTAGAAGCTACGCTTGTACTAGATGAAAAAATAAGGGTCTTATTACCTAATTCACGACATTTATTTATAAAATCAAAAACACCGACTTCCCAATTTCTATGACCTGCAATTGCATCAACGTTATCCATGCAGATTAAATTACAAGAAATAGCCATTTCGAGCACTTCGGGAGGAAAGTTTAAAAGTTCAGCAAAATCTATATATTGGTTACTTATTTTATGCTTTTCAGCTAACGCGCAGGTCGCCAGCAACAAATGGGTTTTCCCAAGACCATGACTACCATGAATAAAAAGCATTTGGTTATTAATGCCCTTATGAATAGTTGCTAGTTCTTTCAAAGAAGACACTAGGTGAGCATTATCTCCCATAATAAAGGTTTCAAATCGACGTTCAGTTAAGGGGGATACAGGTAACACTAATTGCAATTTAACGATTCCAGAAAAAAGAGATTGTTTGTAGATCGTTTTCTTGAGAAAGATCTCTTGTTAGGCGTTGGTCAATTTCAATCAGCGTCAGAAATTTATCTAATTGATCTACCATGTCAATTTCAAAAATTGCTTTATCAACATTCTGTTGCTTTAAATGCGCCGAACGGACTATTGGCATGGACGAAAATATCTCTTGAACTTCATGTAAAGACTGAAGCGATTTGATATTACTAATTTGAATAATAATGCGTTGGCTTTCTTGAGTGTCAGTGCCAACCACTGCGAATTGTCTGGCCAGTTTGTCTGCAAATTTATGTATTAATTCGGCAGTAACTTCATTTTCAGTGGTCCCGTAAATTCGTCCGACATCGGTTTTAGTATCTTCAATGATGGCATAATTTAAAAATAGACTGGCACCCTCTGGAATTTCAATTTCTTTTATTGCTGCCGTGTTTTCTTCTATCGCATTATCAGATTCTGTGTCTTCAATTGAGTCGAAGGTTTCATCAAGTTGTTCAATTTGATTTTGTACTTCATCAATGACTTCTATTTCTTCAGGATCAATTGGTTGCTCTGCAGAAGCTGTTTGGTTAAGGGCATCCAAGTCAACTTCTGACAGGTCATCTCGTATAGGATTTATTGAAGCACTAATAATAAAGTCTGCGTTATATCTAAAAGACTGAGATTTAATCTTATTAATATTTTGCGTCCAAATATCAAATGCATCTAGAGCCAAGGTGTCTTCTAAATCACCTATCGGCAAATATATTTCAACTCCCCTACTTTGCGCCGTGTTTTTAATAGTATTAGCTAGGCCTTTGCCTGAATTTTGTGAAACCGATTCAATATTCTTATTAATATTACTGGCTAGCCATATAACAGCATTTGGTCTTAATTCGGACCAAACTGGCAGACCAGAGACTTTGAGCAGTTGAATTATTTTTTCCTGATTAAATCTAGCTTCAAAAAACGCGAAATCTTGCTCTTGTCCATACCGGCTAGTAATTAAATATTGTTCGTAATTTTTGATGGCACGCTTAATCACGTCAGCCTCGACAATATTTCTATCCCCTGATATTTTAACAAATACCTGCGATAAAGCAGCTTGACCTAGAGTGACTTGGCGTCCGCGATTTTGCTCAGTAATCTCCACTCTCGCTGTATTTACGCGGACTTGAGCAAATACATTAGAAATTACAAACAATAAAGAGGCAATGAGTACAAGCTTTTCAATCAATCGCACGCTTTTTATTTCTCCTTTTCATACACCTATACATTTTCAGTTATTTTTAACTAATTTGCACCCCAAATTTTAACGCTAAGTTTAGGTGTCAATTTTCTTTGCTTACTGGTAAAATTTCGCCGCATTTTTGTTAGGGGAAAAAGTTAGTGACTGAAAATAAGACATCATTAAGTTATAAAGATGCGGGCGTCGATATTGACGCTGGCAATCAGTTAGTTGACAAGATTAAATCTGTCACTAAACGAACTCATCGCCCCGAGGTTCGGGGGAATCTTGGTGGGTTTGGCGCTTTGTGCGCATTACCTGAAAAATACAAAAAACCTTTGCTTGTATCTGGCACTGACGGTGTGGGTACTAAATTGCGATTAGCTATGGACATGGAGCAACACGCAGGTATTGGCATTGACCTTGTAGCCATGTGTGTAAACGACCTCATAGTTCAAGGTGCAGAGCCTTTATTTTTCTTAGACTATTACGCCACTGGAAAATTAGATGTAGACAAAGCAGTTGAAGTGGTAAGTGGAATTGGTAAAGGCTGTGAAATGTCTAATTGTGCATTAATTGGTGGGGAAACCGCTGAAATGCCTGGCATGTATCATGGCAGCGATTATGACGTAGCAGGTTTCTGTGTTGGTGTGGTTGAATCCGATGAAGTTATCGACGGTTCGAACGTTTCCGTTGGCAATAAAATTATTGCTTTAGGATCGTCGGGACCACACTCTAACGGCTATTCGTTAATTCGAAAAATTATTGAAGTTGCCAAGGTTGATCTAGAAGCAGATTTAGAAGGCAAACCGGTAAAAGAACACTTATTAGAACCTACACGCATTTACGTGAAGAGCGTTCTAGCACTATTAGAATCACACAAAGTCAATGCCATTTCACATATTACAGGTGGCGGATTCTGGGAAAATATTCCTCGTGTATTACCCGAGCATTTATGTGCGCAAATTGACAAAACATCTTGGCAATGGCCAGCTATTTTCAGCTTACTACAGGATGCTGGTAATGTGACTACTCATGAAATGTATCGCACTTTTAACTGTGGTGTGGGCATGGTGTTGTTAGTCGATCAAGATATAGCTGATAGCTGTGTAGATATACTTAGTTCCCTTGGCGAAAAGGCATGGATTATAGGTTCTGTAGTAGAAAACACTGACAACAAACAGGTTACTATAGATTAATGTCTAAAAAGAAAGTTGTCCTGTTAATTTCAGGTAATGGCAGCAATGCTCAAGCGATTATAGATGCTTGTGCTGAAGGTAAAATAAACGCGGACGTTGTTGCTGTCATTTCGAATAAACCAGATGCTTTTGGTCTTGAAAGAGCCGAGTCAGCGAATATACCCGCAATCTTAATTGATCATAAGACATTTAATGATAGACAGGCTTTTGATCAAGCATTAAAAGATAAAATCCTTTCTTACTCACCTGATCTTGTAGTATTAGCGGGCTTTATGCGCATTTTAACCGCAGACTTTGTAAATGCATTTAACGGCAAAATGCTGAATATACATCCCTCTTTATTACCCAAATACCCTGGCCTTCATACCCATAAAAGAGCCCTAGAAAATGGCGATCAATATCACGGCGTCAGCGTGCATTTTGTGACCGATGAACTTGATGGCGGTCCAATTGTCTTACAATCTCGTATTGAGGTACTATCAAACGACACTGAGACATCCTTGGCGCAAAGAGTTGCGCAAAATGAATGGATTATTTACCCTCTCGTTGTCTCTTGGTTTTGTGCCGAAAGATTAAAGATGCAAGAAAATAGCGCATTATTAGACAACAAGAAGCTGTCAAAGACTGGATTACAATATGAAGATTTCGATAATACTGAGTTTAGTACTTAGTTTTCTAATAGTAGCAGTACAGGCTAACGCAGACGAAAATAGAGAATTAAAAACATTCTCGGCTAAGTACACTGCTTATCACGATGAAGACGATGTAGGTCAAGCAAGCTTGAATTTATTCAAAATTGCTGAGGATACTTACAAAGTCGTCTATGACTCTAAAGTATCAAAATTTTTCTTATCAGATAAACGTCACGAAGAAAGCGTTTTTCAGGTGGAAGGCGATAAGTTAATTCCGCAAACTTATGAATATTTACGCACAGGCACTGGCAGAAACAAAAGTTTGTCAGTCAGTTTTGATGCAGAAAGACAAAAAATATTTATTGATGACAAAGAAACCTATGACTGGCAAGGTGAATTAGATAATCAATTGTTTAGAATTGACCTATCTACTCAGTTAGCAAACAAAGTTACCGACCTTAGATACGATTTTATCAACTATCGCGGCGAAAAACGATTTTATGACCTGCAAGTGCTCGACACTGAGACGTTACAATTACCTTATGGTCAAATCGAAGCCACCAAGGTACGCATCAATCGTGAAACCAATAAACGCCTCACCTACGCTTGGTTTGCCCCTTCTCTGGGCTACACCTTAGTTCGACTTCAACAGTTTAAAGAAGGCAAAGAACAGGGCGACATTCAACTTTCTGAATTTTATACAAACTAAATTTCATCCCTAACGTAAATATTTTAGGTGAAAATTAAAGCTTCATTTTTCACCTATACTTGAATTTTTACTAGAATCGTTTTATGTTTACGCATCTGGTCTGACCTTTGGAGTCATTATGTCCGAATTATTTTGGGTACTTTTTATTTTATTAACTATTGGCGTTGTTACTTATCAACGTTATGCTTTGCAATCTTCAGTCGCAATAGTCGGCGTTGCATTATTTATCGCTACTCTATTTGGCGATCTTGGCATCTTCAGCTGGATCCTGTTTTTAGCGGTTTCAGTTCCCCTACTTTACGAACCCATTCGTAAAGACATCATTTCAAAACGATTGCTCGCTTTCTATAAAAAAGTTTCTCCTGAAATGTCATCTACAGAACAAGAAGCAATAGACGCTGGCACCGTTTGGTGGGATGGTGAACTATTCAGTGGGAAACCCGATTGGCAACAATTGCATGGGGTTGCAAAACCGAAATTAAGCGCAGAAGAAAAAGCCTTTTTAGAAGGTCCCTGTGAAGAAGTTTGTTCAATGGTCAATGAATGGCAGATTAATCACGTCGACGCCGATTTGCCGGAAGAAATTTGGGAATATGTGAAAAAACACAAATTCTTCGCCATGATTATTGAAAAGAAATATGGCGGTTTAGCGTTTTCTGCCTATGCACAGCGCTGTGTACTACAGAAATTAGCCGGTGTAAGCGCCGTTTTATCAAGTACTGTTGGCGTGCCTAATTCATTAGGTCCTGGAGAATTGCTACAACATTACGGCACTAAAGAGCAACAAGACTATTATTTACCCCGCTTAGCTGAAGGTAAAGAGGTTCCCTGTTTTGCATTAACCAGCCCAGAAGCTGGTTCAGACGCTGGTGCCATTCCTGATAAAGGCGTTATTTGTAAAGGCACATTCGACGGTGAAGAAGTGATAGGCATGTCACTAACTTTCAATAAGCGCTACATTACCCTAGCTCCTGTTGCGACTGTTGTTGGCTTAGCGTTTAAGCTGTTCGACCCAGAAGGCTTATTAGGCGATAAAAAAGATCTCGGCATTACTTGTGCTCTAATTCCAAGAGATACCAAAGGACTAGAAATTGGTCGCCGTCACTTTCCTTTGAACACACCATTTCAAAACGGTCCCTTAAAAGGTGAAAATATTTTTGTACCTTTGAGTTATATCATTGGTGGCGAGAAAATGGCAGGCAAAGGCTGGCGAATGCTAATGGAATGCTTGTCAGTTGGTCGCTGCATCACCCTTCCGTCTTCAGCCGCAGGCGGCGTTAAGCAGTTGGCTTTGGCAACTGGTGCATATTCGCGTATCAGAAGACAGTTCCGTTTACCCATAGGGCAAATGGAAGGCGTAGAAGAAATGCTTGCTAAAATTGGTGGCAATGCCTACATGATGGACGCAGTTACCTCTTTATCCACCGCTGGTGTGGATTTAGGACAAAAGCCGTCGGTGATTAGTGCAATTTGTAAATATCACTTAACCGAAAAAATGCGTGATTGCGTGAACGCTTCTATGGACGTGCACGGCGGCAAAGGCATATGTCTAGGTCCTAATAACTATCTTGGCCGAGCTTATCAAGGCACACCTATTTCCATTACTGTGGAAGGTGCAAACATACTAACTCGGAATATGATGATATTTGGCCAAGGTGCTATGCGCTGTCACCCTTATGTATTAAGTGAAATTAAGGCCGCAGCACTAGAAGACAAAAACGATCAATTATCATCTTTCGATAAAGCGGTTTGGGGTCATATTGGCTTTGCCGTTAGTAATACTGTGCGGTCGCTATGGTTTAGTTTAACTGGCAATCGTTTTAGTCGAGCGCCTTTCAATGACGAAACGGCTAAATATTACCGAGCATTGCAAGGCTATTCTGCAAACCTTGCGTTGATGACTGATATTTCAATGGGCGCTTTAGGTGGTAGTCTAAAACGCAGAGAGCGTTTATCCGCTCGATTAGGTGATGTGTTAAGTCACTTGTATCTTACCTCAGCAACGCTAAAACGCTTTGATGAAGAAGGTAGATTACACGAAGATTTACCTATGCTGCGCTGGGCAATGCAAGACAGTTTACATAAAATTGATATTGCAATAGATGACTTTATTCGCAACTTCCCAGTGGCCGGCATCCGATTTGTTTTACGCGCCATCGTTATGCCGTTTGGCAAACGATACGATAAACCTAGCGACGACGTGGAACACGAAATAGCGCATATTTTGCAGACGCCATCTAGCGCTAGAGATCGCTTAGGTTACGGCCAATACTTTGGTAATTTATTCGGTGATTTAGAATCCACGCTACGCAATGTAATAGCAGTGGAACCAATATTCGACAAAGTATGTAAGTCGCTTGGTGAAAAATTGCCAATGACTGAATTGGATAAACTAGCAGACAAGGCTTTGGCCGCAAATCTTATTTCAGATGAAGATGCTCAGTTATTAAAAGACACTGAAGCTGGACGTCTTAGAACGATAAATGTCGATGATTTTGATGACAAAGAGTTGATTGCGGCAACTAGCGCGAAAGCAAAACCTAAAAGAGCAAGTACGCGCAAGAAATCCGAAAAAGCAGCTTAGCTAAGATAAACAATTGGATAAAAGCCGAATTATAAATTTCTTAATTCGGCTTTTTTTATAAGTTCGATTTTTTCTTGTGATGAAATATATGCTTGGGCTAAGGCATTTTTTTGTAATTGCGTTAGTTGATTTTCAGATAAACCCAAGGTAGTTTTCGCAAGTTCAAATTCACTTGTCAATGTCACATTAGACACCCCAGGATCATCTGTGTGCAAACTGACTTCAATACCTGCTGATAAAAATTCTTTTACTGGGTGAGTAGCAATATCAATCCAGGTTCCAGTTTGATAATTAGAGGTAATGCAAGACTCAATGCCAATCTGATTTTCTGCCAGATATCCCATCAGTTTTTTATCTTGAATGGCTTTTACCCCGTGCCCTATTCTACTTGCCCCTAATAACTTAATTGCATCCCAAACGCTTTCAGGACCAGCGGCTTCTCCGGCATGAATAGTTGCTTTCAAGCCTTTGTCATGGACTCTCTTGAAATGTGATTGGAATAAGTTTGCAGGAAATCCCGCTTCATCACCGGCCAGATCGACAGCAACAAAATGCTGTGCTGAATCTAAAATCGCATCAAGCTCTTTATTACAATTTTCTACACCGAAGGTGCGGCTTAAAATTCCGATTAAATTTACTTTTACATCAAATTTATGCGTAGCATCTCGTACGCCAGCAATTACCTGTTCAATCACTTCGTGCATATTTAAATGATGGGGTTGAGCCATATAAAAGGGAGAAAATCTGAGTTCGACATAATCTAAGCCCTCAGAATATGCATCCTCTACGTTTTCCCAAGCTATGCGATAACAATTTTTAGGGGATTGTAAAATTGAAATGCCATAATCTAATTTTTTAAGAAATGCCAATAGATCACTGGTTTTATCTTCAATATAAACGAGCTTTTCTATTTGTTCGGGGGAATATTTGGCAAAAGCAGTCCCTTGCTCTTTCGCGAGTTCTAATATTGTGGACGGCCTGACGTTGCCATCAAGGTGACGGTGTAACTCTATTCGGGGTAAATAGGCATTCAAGATCAATCCAATTGAAGCTTTTCAATAGCGACTAAAATTTGTGTTCGCGATTTCACATTTAAGCGCTTAAATATCATGCTGATATGTGCTTTAATTGTTGCTTCAGTAACGTTCAGTTGATCCGCGATTTGCTTATTCATCATCCCCTGCTTGATATATCTAAGCACTTGAAATTGCTTAGGTGTAAGTTCTCTCACCATTTGTGCAACTTTCATAGTGTTGTTATCAACATCAACTAATTTCGATTGAATTTCATCGGGAATCCACTTTTCACCGTCTAAGACTGTTTTTACTGCAACGATTAAATCTGATGTTGGAGTTGTTTTAGGAATAAAGGCATCTGCACCAAATTCCAACACCTGCGAAATAACATCGATTGAATCAGAAGCCGATACAACAGCCACTGGTAAATTAGGATAACTTTCTTTAATTCTTAAAAGACCGTAATAATTTTCACATCCCGGCATATTCAAATCCAATAAAACAAGATTGAGTCTTCTGTTATTACGGATTACACTTAGCGTAGACGAAAACGAGTCAGATTCGAGGTAAACAACACGATCGAATTCAGTCTGAAGTGCGGCTTTTAATGCTTCTCTATAAAGGGGATGATCATCTGCAATTAAAAATTTAAGCATAATGACTACTTCTTCCTATTGTCCATGCTGAAATTCCAACTCGTCAGGAACTTATCAGCCCAAAATTCAGCGTTTTTTATTGTTATAATAGTATTAAATTTTATTCCCGACGATTTGATTGTAATCAGTTTAGCTTTACTATGAAAGTAGCTTTTAGTTTGGAATTACTAAAAATCTAAATTTTAAGAAAATTTTTATGAAAAACATAGGTAAAAACCCCGAAAAAGATCAGCTTTTTGCTGCTCAACGCGAAAATATCGCACCATTTAGCTTTGATCAAAACGTTGCTGACGTTTTTCCCGATATGATCAATAGGTCTGTTCCAGGATACCAAAAGATAATTTCAACCATTCCTGAAATTATAGCTTCCCATTTGAAAAACACATCGATAATTTACGATATTGGATGCTCATTGGGAGCAACCTCTTTGGCCATTGCAAAAAGATTTAATCAATCATCAATACAAATTAAAGCATTAGATTATTCAGAAGCTATGGTTGAACGCTGTAAAAAGAATATTTCTGCTTGGAATTTTAATCATCATATTGAAGTCATTTATGCTGATGTAACAAAAGTTACAATAGCGCCCTGTGATGCAATAATCATGAATTTTACTTTGCAATTTATCTCTCCAAATTTACGTCAAGATGTGATCGACAAATTATATAGCGCTTTAAATCCGGGAGGTATACTAGTCGTAAGTGAAAAACTTTCGTTCAAGGATACTTTAGTAAACAACAAGCTAATAGAAATTCATCATGAATTTAAACGTCAAAATGGTTATTCTGATCTAGAAATAAGCCAAAAGCGCACAGCTCTTGAAAATGTAATGATTACAGATAATCAAGATGGTCATTACGCACGCTTCAAGCAGGCAGGATTTTCTCATTATGCAAGCTGGTACCAAAATTTAAATTTTGCATCCATGTTTGCAATAAAATAAACATAAAAAAGGCTGACGAATTACTGTGAATTTTGATCAATGGACAACTGATTTTTATAAAGCAATTTTAAATACGCCTTTGCAAAAACATTTAGCAGCTTTTGTTGAATTAGCTCAAGAATGGCAGTCGGCGACGCATCACGACAAACAAAAAGTTTGGCAAAAACAAATTTTAAAACTCCCTTCTTCTATACCTTTTAAAACTGAAATTGGAAATACCATTCAGATTGGCGATGAAGAAACTTTGACCGTCAATGAAAAGAAAAAGATCAGCGCTATATTGCAGCAATTTATGCCATGGCGAAAAGGACCATTTAACTTTTTTGGTGTTCAAATAGACACGGAATGGCGCTCAGATTGGAAATGGCAAAGAGTCTTGCCACATATTCAATCATTGGCAAACAAGCGTGTCCTTGATGTTGGTTGTGGGAGTGGTTACCACCTTTGGCGTATGCATCAAGAGCAAGCAGAACAAGTCATAGGAATAGACCCAACCACTTTATTTTTCTACCAATTTCATTGTGTAAAGCGTTACCTACCAAATGCCAACGTACATTTTTTGCCATTAGGAATAGAACAGTTACCCGCTACCAAAGCATTTGATACCCTTTTTTCTATGGGCGTGCTGTATCACCGATTAGATCCTCTGCTATTTTTAAAACAACTTAAGCAGCAGTTAGTCAAAGGGGGCGAGCTAGTATTAGAGACCTTAGTTATTGCAGGTGATGACCAGACGGTTCTACTGCCAAGTGACAGATATGCGCAAATGGGCAATGTGTATTTCATTCCAAGTAGTTTAGCTATGATAAAGTGGTTACAGAAAGTTGGTTTTTCCAATGTCAGGCTAGTAGATGAAAATGATACTACTATCGAAGAACAACGAACGACTGAATGGATGCCAAACCATTCGCTAATAGACTTTTTAGATCCTCAAGATCATAAGAAAACCATTGAGGGTTATCCAGCGCCAAGAAGAGCCACTTTTATTGCGACAGCCTAATTATGTTGTCCGTTTGAATTGTGAATTGGATTTCTGGCACGATATCTGTAGTTGTTAACCTAAAAAGACAAAACAATAGCTTGAAATAGTTGTATATGAAGCCGCAAGAGGTAAAAGCTGAATGCAGCAAGATGAGCAAGATTCAATATTGGCGCAGTTTAAAGAGCAGTTTACGTCAGAACACAAACTTACTAACAGTTACTGGCAAAGCGCACTAAAATGGTTCAAACCACTCGCTGATGACATTATTTCGCACCATAAAAAGGCGAAAAGACCACTATTTGTGGGCGTAAATGGTGCTCAAGGTTCGGGAAAATCAACATTAACTGATTTTCTCGTTGGCTATTTCAATCAAGTCCAAAAAGTATCAAGCGTTGGCTTTTCCATCGACGATTTTTATTTCAGTAAAGAGATACGCGCTGCCTTAAGTGAACAAGTTCACCCTCTGCTTCACACTCGCGGAGTACCAGGAACTCATAATGCAGTAATGTTAAATAAAGTATTAAATAAACTAGCCTTAGGGCAAAGTTGCATCATACCCAAATTTGATAAAGCGAATGACGATTTATATCCAGAAGAAGATTGGACGCCAATAGAAGAACCTAAAGATATTATTGTATTTGAAGGATGGTGTGTGGGTAGTAAATCCGCCGAAAATGATACCTTATCTGTTGCCGTCAATCCGCTCGAAACTGAACATGATCCTGACGGTAGTTGGCGTGGCTATGTGAATCAACAACTGTTACAAAAGTACGAGCCTATTTTTGCACGGCTCGATTTACTCGTAATGTTAAAAGCACCTAGTTTTAATACCGTGTACTCGTGGCGTTTAGAACAAGAGCACAAGCTCAAACAAAAATTAGCGGCTTCTGGTATTACAGGCAACATTGGTATGACGGATGAAGAAATAAAAACCTTTATCCAGTATTACCAACGTATCACTGAGCATAATTTACATTATTTACCGGCTGATTGTGATTATGTGTTTTCGCTGGATGAGAAAAGAAGTATTACTCAATGTATAAAAAAATAACAAAAAATAAAATCCCACTAATATTTACAGATATGGATGGGACACTACTCGATCATTTTAGTTATTCGTTTGACGCCGCTAAACCTTGTATTAGTGCTTTACAGTCTTTGAATATCCCTATTATTCCAAACACCAGTAAAACGTCTAGTGAAGTGAAACAGTTGATGACGGAGATAGGTTTAAAAGGGCCTTTAATAGTAGAAAATGGCGCAGCCGTACTCATGCCAATTGACTTTTTACCCAAAAAACCCAAAGGCGCTGTCTGGGAAGGTGGACACTGGGTTAAGAGCTTTGCCAACAAACGGCAACATTTTAAAGCTATGATAGACAA
Organism: Glaciecola sp. 1036; assembly: GCF_050306235.1. Lineage (NCBI taxonomy): Bacteria > Pseudomonadati > Pseudomonadota > Gammaproteobacteria > Alteromonadales > Alteromonadaceae > Glaciecola > Glaciecola sp. 1036. The sequence continues at coordinate 137,608 of NZ_JBLWFH010000001.1, forward strand.
ATTAAGTAAAGAGTTTGATGGCGAATTTGAAACCTTTTCATCTATGTCTATCAATCGTATCATGGAAGTTACCGGATTAAGCCAAGAAAATGCGACCTTGGCATCAACGCGTGAATTTGGTGAGCCTGTTAATTGGTTAGGCAGTGAGGAGCGAAGAGAAGAATTTATCAATCGGCTCAATGCAATGGGCGCAAAACCTGTATTAGGAGGAAGGTTTCTCCATATCTGCGGAAATTGTAGCAAAGGAAGAGCGTTGAAATGGTTAACCAGCGAATATCAACGCCAGTTTCCAGAAACAAAAGTAACAAGCGTAGCATTAGGAGATGGCCCCAACGATATTGCAATGCTAGAAGTTGCTGATTACGCCGTAATTGTCGCGTCGCCAGTGAATCCGCCGCCTATATTACAAAGAACAAATAGAACAATAAACACACAACATCATGGTCCAGAAGGCTGGACTGAAGCACTTGAATATTTAATTCCAAGGCTTGTTGAAAAAGAGGAAAGCTAAATGGCTGATTTTTACCAAAATGGTATTGTAACTACACTGCATAATTTGGAATCTCGCGGTATTGATGATTTAGAACATGAATTAGTGAAATTTTCGAAACACCGCCCTCTCGGTCTAATTCTCCCTTCTCTTTTTTCTGAATTAGAAGGTGATGCATTACCTTCAATTATTAAACAAATAAAAGACGTCCCCTATTTAAATCAGATTGTAATAGGCTTAGACAGAGCCGATGAAAGCCAATATAAACACGCACTTAAATTTTTCGGCGAATTGCAACAACCGCACAGAGTACTTTGGAACGATGGTCCTCGATTAAAAGCTCTTGACGAAGAACTTCAACATTTGGGCGTTGCACCGACGGAAATGGGTAAAGGACGAAACGTTTGGTATTGTATGGGCTACGTATTAGCAGCAGGTAAAGTAGAAAGTGTTGCTTTGCATGACTGTGACATAGTTACTTATGATAGATCACTACTGGCTAGGCTTATCTATCCAGTAGCAAATCCGCAGTTTAACTACGAGTTTTGCAAAGGGTTTTACGCGCGAATTGCCGACGGCAAGATTAACGGTAGAGTCTCCCGTTTATTAGTTACACCTCTGCTTAGAGCGCTTAAAAATACCGTTGGAAACAGTGATTATTTAGAGTTTATGGACAGTTTCCGTTACCCTCTGGCAGGTGAATTTTCGTTCCGAAAAGATGTATTAAACGATATTCGAATTCCAAGTGATTGGGGATTAGAAATTGGCGTATTGTCTGAAATGCACAGAAATTATTCTCATAATCGCCTGTGTCAGGCAGACATAGCGCATATCTATGATCATAAACATCAAGATTTGTCGTTGAATAATGATCAAGGTGGTTTATCAAAGATGTCAATTGACATTACCAAAGCTTTGTTTAGAAAATTAGCGACTCAGGGCACTATATTTACCACAGAAACCTTTAGAAGTATTAAGGCCGCCTATTTTAGAATTGCTTTAGATTTTATCGAAACCTATCACAACGACGCTGTAATGAATGGACTATCTGTAGATATTCATTCAGAAGAAAAAGCAGTAGAAATGTTTGCACAGAATATAATGAAAGCGGGCACAAGCTTTCTAGAAAATCCTATGGAAACGCCTTTTATACCAAGTTGGAACCGCGTAATCAGTGCTAAACCTGATGTACTGTCCTGCTTGAAGGAGGCCGTTGAATTAGACGTGGAAGAATTTTCGGGAAGCTAATACATGCAAGAAGAATTTGACAACCTTGTTGATAAAATCGTTCGACATTTAGAGTTTATCTACGCTGAAGTAGAGCTCGAAAAAGACTACCTGACAGTGGCTAAAGAACTGTTAGATGCCATGCGTTTGACCCCGGTTAACATGCAAACCCCTACCCCACATAGTAACTTGTGGGATGAAAAAGATGTGGTGTTAATCACATACGGTGACAGCGTATATGAACCCGCTCCAGAATTGGTAGAGGCTCCTTTACGGCCACCTCTGAAAACGCTTTCATCGTTTTTACATAAATATTGTATTAACGCTATCAGTCATGTTCATGTGTTGCCCTTTTTTCCCTACAGTTCAGATGATGGATTTTCGGTAATTGATTATTCAACGGTGAATCAAGGTTTAGGAGATTGGTCACATATTGAGAGTATATCTTCTGACTTTGGTTTAATGGCTGACCTTGTTATCAATCATTGTTCGTCAAGAAGCGCTTGGTTTCAGCAGTTTATTAATGATCAACCGCCAGGTAACAAGTACTTTTATACCGCGTCTCCTGATGAAGATTTATCCATGGTGACTCGACCTAGAACCTCTCCTTTATTAAGAGAAACTAAAACTCCTGACGATGTAAAACACGTGTGGTGTACCTTCAGTCATGACCAGGTCGATTTCGACTTTTCAAATCCAGACGTGTTAGTGGCTTTCGCGAAAATTATTCGCCTCTATATGGACAAGGGTACCAAGATATTTAGATTCGATGCTATCGCCTTTCTTTGGAAAAAACTGAATACCAGTTGTATTAACTTACCAGAGACACATGAAGCAGTACGTTTATTACGCACACTCATCGAATATGCTGATAATAAAGTATTGATCATTACTGAAACGAACATCCCCAACAGAGAAAATCTGACCTATTTCGGTAATGCCAACGAAGCCCATGGTATATACAACTTCTCTTTACCGCCTTTATTGGTAAACACACTTTTAACCGGCAACTGTACCTATCTTAAAAATTGGATGATGAGTATGCCGCCGGCTCAAAACGGTACCTTCTATTTCAACTTTATTGCGTCTCATGATGGAATAGGACTGCGCCCCGCAGAAGGCTTATTAGATGAAAGTGAAATTCGACAACTCACTGACTGCGTTTTAGATTTTGGCGGAAAAATTTCGTGGCGTACCTTGCCTGATGGCACGCAAAAACCTTATGAAATGAACATAGCACTCATTGATGCCCTGAAAGGTACGATTCATGGTGAAGATGAATGGCAATTGGAGCGATTTATTTGTGCTCACGCTATAATGTTCGGTTTAGAAGGTATTCCGGGTCTATACATCCATAGTTTACTTGGCACCACCAATGATTACGAGCGTGTTTCTAATACAGGCCAGAATCGAGGTATTAATCGCCATAGATGGGAATATCCACTACTAAAAAGTGCCCTTGATAATGTGAATACCATTCATCACAGAGTGTTAACTAAACTCACTCAATTATTGCATTTACGTCGTGCTCAACGAGCTTTCCATCCGAATGCAATTCAATTTACTTTGCAACTAGGTGAAAAGGTCTTTGGATATTGGCGTCAGTCGTTGGATAGAAAACAAAGTATTTTCTGTATTTCGAATATCACTACTGAAGAAATTGCGATTAACCTTTCAGACATTAACCTTATTGGCACAGATGATTGGATAGACCTTATTACCCAAGAAACGGTTTCAGTTGATCAAGTTTGTTTAAACCTACAACCGTACCAGACTATGTGGATATCCAACGTATTTGAGAAAAAGAGCGCATAAGCGCTCTTTTTTCATTCAAATTTTCTTTCTCTCTTGGTTTCTATGGTATCTATATAACCATGCCAAGAAGCGTAACCAATAATTGGCATTATGACTAAAAACGCCACAAAGTAAGTCACAAAGCCCAACAGAACCGAAAAGGATATGACTAAAGCCCAAACAAACATGGGTAACTTATTTTGCCAAACCGCGTTCATACTGGTTAATATCGCAGTAGCGATATCCACTTTTCTCTCAAGAAGAATCGGCTGTGTAAATGCGCTGATAAAAAATACCACTGTAGTGAAGGCTATACCTACTAATGTTCCAACAATGAGAAATGGCCATAGGTTAGCGAGGTTCGGATCTAGATAGCTTGGATAGAGCGCATGAATAATAGACGCAACTCTCAACCAAAATATCATCAGAATCATTAATATTAAGCCAAAGCCCCACTCGTTAACCGCATTACGTGACATTGCTTTTAACGAATGGCGAAAACTTGGCTTTTTACCTTTTTCAAATTGCCAAGATACATCGTACAAACCGGCAGCCAAATATGGGCCAATTAACATAAAGCACACCATGGCAGGAAAGATAACTAGATACCAAGCTGTACTTTTTACAAGAAAATAGATAGACAGTGGTAACAGGGTGAAAATTAAACCGTAGGCTAAACTAATCATCTTAGCATTTATAAAATCGTTGATCGCTAAGGATATCCACTTAAAACAACTTAAGGTGTCCAGTTCTTTACTCGGGATAACGCGAGCTATATTACTTTGAGTAATCGCATTTTCGCTGGCGTGTTCAATTTTTTCTGACATTGCATTCCCCTTTTAAAATTGCTCATAGAAACCACATAAAAAGAAAAAACACGTATTCTTCTATCTAATACTAGGAAACAGATTAAAAGAGGTCAAAATTTGCACATAGTTTAACAACAAATTTTTTGACAGAAATTATTACCTAAGCGGATAGTCAGCAGGTAACCAAGAGATTCTTTCGTCATAATGTTTGTTTAAAAATGTATTCAATTCGCTAAAACTTGTTATATCAATGCAGATACCGGCTATCATTTCCGCTACAAATCGGTGGCAGTTTTGACGAATAAGGTGGTAATCAAATAAACTGTATAAATGGGATTGCGCACGATTTGAAGCCGTCGTATTTGCTAATGCTACCCCATAATCGTTGCAAGCAACATAAATAGTCGAGCCTGTTCTGTTATCCAAAAAGCGACTAGGACTAATGCACCTGACTAAGCCATTACCATTGAGTTCGTAAATATTACCGTCGACCCATATACCGGTGTGATCTAATACCCCGTAAACCCCGCAGCAAACCACTGAACCATCGGCGGGTTCAACTTTATCCGACTGGTCTCCTGGCATTCCTTTTACAATATTCTTTTGTTTTAAATAGGCAATATTTGCCTTGTCTGAGGCATAAAGACCTAAAACAGCGGCTCCAAGCCAAATCAAGGGGGCTGGCATAAAACTCTCCAAGCAAATAACTTAGTACAATGACTATATCAAATAAAAATATATCAAATCTTAAAAAAGTGTTTCAAAACCTGTCATCTATCCCTTAACAGGATGCCACTTATAGATTACTCTTAGCCCACAATTTTCATTTTTAGTTCAGAATCTCAATGCGCGAAATAAAACAGTCGAAAAAATTACACAATGTTGACTACGATATCCGAGGGCCAATTTTAGAGCAGGCCAACAAAATGGAAGAAGCCGGAGAGCGCATTTTAAAACTCAATATAGGAAACCCTGCCCCCTTTGGTTTTGAAGCGCCAGATGACATATTAAAAGATGTGATTCATCAGTTACCTACTGCCCAAGGCTATTGTGAGTCCCAAGGCATTTACAGTGCTCGAGTAGCGGTAATGCAGTATTACCAACAACGAGGTATTACCAACATCAATATAGACGATGTATTTTTAGGCAATGGTGTCAGTGAGCTTATAACAATGTCTATGCAGGCCTTGTTAAATCAGGGTGATCAGGTGCTAATTCCAAGCCCAGACTATCCGCTTTGGACAGCTTCAGTTAATTTGTCATCCGGACAAGCGGTTCATTATCGTTGTGACGAATCGTCTGACTGGTTTCCAGACCTTGATGACATTAAAAAGAAAATCACCCCCCAAACTAAAGCCATTGTTTTAATTAACCCTAACAATCCAACAGGTGCAGTTTACAGCAAAGAACTCTTACTTGATGTTGCGGAAATAGCCAGACAAAACGATCTCATCATATTTAGTGACGAGATTTACGACAAGATACTCTACGATGGCGTTCAACATCATAGCATTGCCGCCCTCGCTCAAGACCTATTCTGCGTTACCATGGGCGGTCTATCAAAGAATTATCGCGTTGCTGGATTTAGATCCGGATGGATGCTGGTGAGTGGTAATAAAAAAATCGCCAAAGACTACATTGAAGGTCTCACCTTTTTATCCAGCATGCGCCTTTGTGCTAACGTACCGAGTCAACATGCCATTCAAACCGCACTTGGCGGCTATCAAAGTATCAATGACTTGGTTAAACCTGAAGGACGCTTATGCAGACAGCGTGATGTCGCTTGGGAAGGCTTAAATGCCATTGATGGTATCAGTTGTGTTAAACCCAAAGGTGCCCTCTATTGTTTTGCCAAAGTTGATACTGATAAGTTTTCAGTAGAAAACGATGAAGCATTAATCCTTGAGATTTTGCGTGACCAGAAAATTCTTCTGATGCATGGTAGCGCCTTCAATTTACGAGAAGGCTGCTATTTTAGACTGGTATTTTTACCCCACGAATATGTACTTATACCGGCTTTAGAGCAAATTAAATCATTTTTTGACCACTATAGAGGAACTTCAAAATAATGAAATCCAGTCCGTTTTTAGCTTGGATTTTACGTATGCCCTTGATCAAACGTTGGGCATTAATGCACGCAGTAAAACGCGAGAATGTAGCTGAACACAGTCACCAAGTTGCTGTTATAGCGCATTTACTCGCGGTGATAAGAAATACCTATTGCAATGGTGATTTAAATCCGGAAAGAGCGGCAACTATTGCACTTTATCACGAGGTTTCAGAGACCAAGTTGCAGGATATAAATCACGTCACTAAATATCACAACCCAGATCTGACCAGAGAATTTAAAAAAATTGAAGAAATGGCAGAAAAGGAATGTCTGGAAACCCTTCCCTCAGAGTTGCAAGACGTTTTTAGCGGTTTGTTAGTGCAAAAAAATGTAGACGCTGAATATAAGCAGATAGTAAAAGCCGCCGATTTAATTTCTGCGTATTTAAAAGCCTGTGACGAATTAAACTTTCAGAACAATGAATTTAGTCAAGTAAAACCCAGACTTCAAAAGATGATTGAAGATTTTAAAAATGACATGCCGGAAATAGAAATTTTTATGCGGCTATTCGCTGAAAAGTGTTTTGCTAACGTCGATCAATTGTCGGAAACTCACTAGGTTTAATACATGGATGCATGGCAAGCAAGGAAATTAGTAAGAAGTAAACAACAAGATGGCGATATTCGTACCCCATTCCAACGAGATAAAGCCAGAATTATGCATGCAGCTTCGTTTCGAAGACTGCAAGCAAAAACACAGGTTGTGGGTGTTGGCATAAGCGACTTCTATAGAACTCGCTTGACCCATTCCCTAGAAACTGCGCAAATTGGAACAGGCATAGTTGCCCATTTGCGAACCGTACAATCTGAATTATCAAATCAGCTAAATTTAGATGAATACCTGATCGAAACCATTTGTTTAGCTCACGACATTGGACATCCGCCTTTTGGTCATGGCGGAGAGGTCGCATTGCATTATATGATGTCAGAAAATGGCGGTTTTGAAGGCAATGGGCAAACGTTTAGAATTTTAACTACGCTGGAGTCATACTCAGAAGATGATGGCATGAATCTCGCCAGCCGCTCACTGCTAGGCGTATTAAAATATCCTCAATACCTCGATAACTTAATGCAGGATATACAATATCCGGATAAACCCGCACGATTTGCCAAGGTAAATACTGAACAATGGATTCCCCCCAAAGGCATCTTTAGATGCGATCAATTAGCTTTTGATTGGGTATTATCGCCCCTAAGCAGTGACGATAAAAATACATTTATGTCAACTGCAAAAAACGCGAACAATATCCCTAAAACACAATTTAAGTCGGTAGATTGTTCAATCATGGAGCTTGCTGATGATATTGCTTATGCAATTCATGACCTAGAAGATGCTGTAGTCATGTCGTTAATTGACCAAATGAAATACCACAACGAAGTGACCAATCAATTAAAAACCCTGGATATTCCCCTTTTCAATCAACATGCAGCAGAGATTGAAAACAAAATATTCAGCGGCAAAACTTATCCATTAAAAAGTGCCATAGGTGCCCTTGTTAACTTGTTCATCACCGCTATTAGACTCAAAACATTAAATAGGTTTAATGAGCCTCTTTTGAACCATAACGCGTATTTACCTGACAACTATGCATTGGCTTTGAATATATTCAAACACTTCGTATTTAAGCATGTGATTCGAAAACCTGAAATTCAGATTCTAGAATTCAAAGGCCAGCAAATGATTATGGAAATGTTTGAAGTGTTTGCCAATGAACCTACCCGTCTATTACCAGAAAATACTGCAAGACGGTGGCAACTAGCCGATGGAAGCCATATGCAAATGCGAGTGATTGCAGATTATATTTCAGGCATGACAGATGAATACGCTAATCGCGTTTACGCCAATTTATTTTTGCCAAAATCACATAGAATAACAGATAGATGATTTGAAATTTTAATCTCAATTGGCGGTTCTATTATTAAAAAGGGGTAAACATCCATGCTAATAAAAACCAAAAAACCACATGAGATTTCCGAGCATTACGTCACTGATGAATCTTTGGTGACCCAAGAGAACGTTTGGCAAGAACGACGAAGTTTGCTAAAAAAATTAGGTTATATGGGTGCTATGACTGCTCTAGCGACTAGCGCGCATGCTGGCCCGTTTGATTGGTTTAAAAAAGAAGCTAAAGAAGTATTTAAGCGTCGCCCATTAGCCTCAAAAAACACCTTAACCAGCAAAGACAAATTAACTGAAGAATTAGTTGCTACTGCCTACAATAACTTTTATGAATTTGGTACTGATAAATCAGATCCTGTCACTCATTCCCAATCATTTCAAGTTGATCCTTGGCAGATTAAAATTGATGGGTTAGTTGAAAAGCCTATTACTTTAAACTACGAAGATATTTTTAATTTATTCCCACTCGAAGAGCGCATATACAGACTGAGATGCGTTGAAACCTGGTCCATGGTAATTCCTTGGATAGGTTTTCCATTAGCAGCCTTACTGAAAAAAGTTAAACCACTTAGCAGTGCTAAATATGTGGCATTTGAAACCTTACATTCGCCAAGCCAAATGCGCGGACAGCGGAATCGATTTCTTGGCGGCGGCATTGATTACCCTTATGTTGAAGGTTTAAGAATTGATGAAGCAATGCATGATTTAACCTTGCTAAGTGTAGGATTATACGGTCAAACTTTACCGCCACAAAATGGCGCACCTATTCGTTTAGTTGTCCCATGGAAATATGGATTTAAAAGCATTAAGTCCATAGTAAAAATAAAATTAACGGATAAGCAACCCCCAACCACATGGAATATATTGGCATCCAATGAATATGGATTCTATGCCAATGTAAATCCAAACGTTGCTCATCCAAGATGGAGTCAAGCTCGAGAAAGACGAATTTTAGGCACAGGTCTAAATGATCAAAAACGCATAGATACTCAACTTTTCAATGGATACACAGAGGTAGCTGAGTTGTATAAAGATATGGATCTTCGAAAATATTACTAATGATCAAAGCGAAGCGTTTAAAACCAATTAGAATTGCCAATTTTTGGATTAGCCTTACTCGGTATTGCATTCATGGAATAAGCCTCATTTGGTTAATCTACGCCTATTACAGTGCATTAACTGGAAGGGTAAATGGCGATCCAGTGGAGTTCTTAACTAACTTCAGTGGTATTGGCACCCTTAATCTGTTGTTGCTAACCTTAATTGTGTCCCCCCTTGCCCGCACATTAAAATTTGGACAACTGGTAATTTTACGTAAAACCTTAGGCGTTTATGCCGCTATTTACGCACTTTTTCATTTTTATATCTACATAGCTTATGAATTGGAATTTGAATGGTTATTGATCGCAAACGAAATTATTGAACGACCTTATATTACAGTGGGTTTCGTCTCTCTTTTGCTTTTATCTGCACTTTTGATCACATCGTTTACTTTTTTAAAAAGAAAAATGGGAACCCGCTGGCAAAAATTGCATAACTGGATTTATGTGGCCTGCATCCTTGGCTGCGTGCATTTTTTATGGTCTGTAAAGTCAGATATCAGTGAACCTATCATCTACAGTTTTCTATTTTTAATTCTCTTACTAACAGAACACCGTCGACAAAAATTTAAAAAATTATTGAAATAATACTTGCATGTTTATTTATACAGTATTACTGTATATTAAAACAGCATGTATAACTAACCAGGTGCTCTATGACTTTTTTAAATAACTTACATACTACCAATAGTTTCCAAGCAGAGAATGCAGTTCCTTTGTATAACGCTGTTAAAAGTGTAAGTTCAAGCAAAAAGGGTTGGTGGTGTAACCTATCTGAATCTATAAAGCTTACTACGCAATATCCTTATTTATTAAAAGTTAAACGTCGAAACCTCTCCCAGTATGCGACGATTTGTGCGCTTTTGAAGCAAGGTACTTGTGATAAGATTTTTTTTGACTGTGATTTAGACAACCAGCAAGCAGAGTTTTTAGGTAAATTACAAAAGCAAAGCGGCACCCAACTCATTCATGCTAAATTGGCAATGCAATTTAACAGAGCAATCGCTTAAGCTATTACTCTGGAACTTGTCCAATTAGCGTCATCAAATCGATAAAAAATTCGAGTATGAGGCTGGGTTTTTAAATCTAGATAGTCTACAAAAACTGGACAAAGTCTCAGTACTGCAAAGTTAGCAGGAATAACATTGTAGTCGACATCAGGATTTGTCAGCTTTTCATTAGAAGCTTTGTCATCAAATGGAATGCCTGGTGTATGCGAATAAAAAGGCGTTTTAGCAGTATCCGATAGTTTTTCCCACATTTGCCTGACTAGGTCCAGTTGATCCAAGTTTTCAACGGACAAAATTTCAGCGCTAACAGATATACGAAATTGTTCTCTAGTTTTTGTAAAATACCATGCAACTTGAGCATTTGCTGAATGTGTAAGTTCGGATACTTTTGAACTGCGAAGGTCGGTTACCACAAACAAGTTATTGCTATGCTCTTCAAAGCCTCTAAACACCACTGTTCGTAATTGCGGAAGTCCAATTGCACTTACCGTAGCCAGTTGAAAATAGTTGGCTTCTTTTATGTTTTCACTTACACGCAGGCTGCGCTCAAGTGCTTGTCTCCATCTTGGAATACTTACTGTTTCTGCGGTCATATTCTGGGCACTCTTGAAAATAATCGATAGAAATTTTCTTTTGTGGCATTAGCTACTTCATCCACACTAATTCCACGAAGGTCCGCTATAAATTCAGCTACCCGAACAACGTATTGAGGCTCATTCTTCTTACCGCGATGAGGCGCAGGTGCTAACCAAGGGCTATCAGTTTCAATTAATAGCCTATCAAGGGGAATTTGTTTTACAGTTTGTTGCAAATCCTTCGCTGAATTAAAGGTTACAATGCCGGAAATGCTAATGTATAGCCCCATCTTTAGCGCTTTTTGAGCCATATCAAGAGATTCGGTAAAACAATGCAACACTGCACCTGTTTTTGTATCGTAATGATCAGACAAAATTTGTAGCGTATCGTCTTGGGCTGCTCTAGTGTGAATGATCAATGGTTTGTTAACTTGATTCGCTACTTTGATGTGATCAATAAAAGATTGCTGCTGTACTAACTTTGTTTCTTCGCTGTAGTGGTAATCCAATCCAGTTTCCCCAACCGCAATTACATCATCACGGCTTGCATGGGATAACAAGGTGTCATAGTCACAAGCGTCCTCTTGATGCAAAGGATGCACACCACAAGACATAGACACATTATTAAAGTTTGATACTGCCTCTCGCATTTTTTCGAATTCACGAACAGAAACCGCGACGCATAACATATGCTCGACTTTGTTTAACCTTGCGCGCTCGATAATGGCTTCAATGTCTTTTACTTCATCGCTTATTCGATCTAAATGACAGTGTGAATCAACAAACACTCATAAACTCCTTGGGGGATTGATTGACTTGAGGATGTATTTATTACAATACAAAGGATAAGTTAGATTTAAAAGACCCCATCAAATAACTTATTAACAATTGTTTATTGGTGCCTGTTTGTTTAAGTTTTTGTTTAGCTACATTCAATTCTGTTTCTATCCATTGGGCTATTGAACGAGCGTTTTGCGAAGTCTGAGGTTGTTTAATAGATTCTATTTGTTTTTCTAACAGTAATGCGAACAACCAATCTACTACCTGACTAGGGTATTCCTTATATTTTTTTGCCAATTCATCAGTCGAAAGCGCGTTATCCTTTATGGCATTTAAATCTTCCATAAAACCTTGAAAACTGGGCTCTTTATTCACCTTAGCATTAAGATATTTTAACGGCGAATTGCCATAGGCTTTCAATTCGAGTTCGCTTGGCGCCGCTTCTGATTGGGAACTAATATAATTTACACTTTGCGCATAATCAGGCATTGCAATAACATGCTTTTCGCAGCGACTTTTGATGGTCGGTAAAAGAAGATGAGCAGCCTGAGAAGTCATAATTAAAAACGTATTGTTAGTTGGCTCTTCTAGGGTTTTTAAAAAGGCATTGGCCGCGGCCTCGGTCATCAGATCTATATTGGGAACCAGGACCACTTTATTACCGCTTAACTGCGCAGTATTGTTGATTTTTTCTATGGCAGATCGCACCAAATCGACGCCGATTTGTGTTTTGTCACTGACAATTAAATGAAAATCCGGATGAGATTCTGCAGCGATTAAATTGCAACCTTTACAGCTTCCACAAGGTCTTGGACCATCATTAATACATAATAAAGCATGGGCCAGCTCAAACGCCAATTCATCTATGCCCACACCACTTTCTCCATGCAGTAAAATAGCATGATGTAATTTGTGTGAATGAATTCTTTTTTCTAACTCATTAAATTTACTGATTAACCATGGATATAGCATTTTAATCAATCCATCTTGCCAGTGTGGCTACAACATCAGAATGTACTTTTTGCATTTCTTGTTCAGCATTTATCAGCTGTGAATTTTCTATAGTATTGAGCTGATTTTGGTATTCTTGGCGTGCTCTTTGAAAAAACGCCATTCCAGATTGTTCAATTCTATCTAATTCGCCTCTACCTCTTGCTCTAGTTAACCCTACTTCAGGAGAAACATCCAAATATAAGGTAAAGTCTGGATTAAAATTGCCTAGCGTTAAATTTTTCAATTGATGTAAATAATCTAATGGGATTTGTCGACCTCCACCTTGATACGCCAATGTGGAAAGATTATGACGGTCACCAATTACCCAAGTCCCTTGTTCTAAGGCAGGTTTAATCACATTTTCAACTAGCTGGCAACGCGCAGCGTACATGAGTAACAGTTCGGTTTTTTCATTCACTTTTTCTGACCAGTTATGTTTAACGCAATCCCGTATGGCTTCAGCCATAGGGGTTCCCCCAGGCTCTCTGGTCTGAATACAATTTAAACCCCTTTGTTGTAGAAAATTGGATATAGTGGCAATAACGCTGGATTTACCTGCACCTTCTAAGCCTTCAACAACAATAAACTTCCCTTGCATTAATTCCCCTTGTTTAATTGATATTGTCTAACAGCTTGCTCGTGTTCTGCTAAGGTTTCTGAAAATTGATGTGTTCCATCACCTTTGGAGACAAAATAGATATAATCTGTTATTTCAGGGTTCAATGCGGCCACAATTGACGCTCTTGATGGCATTGCTATTGGCGTAATAGGTAACCCTTTAATTCTGTATGTGTTATAAGGTGTAGTGGTACGCAAATGCTTTCTTGTGATATTACCGTCAAAAGCATCTCCTATGCCGTAAATAACGGTAGGATCCGTCTGTAAACGCATGTTAGATTCAAGTCTATTAGTGAACACACCTGCTATTACCCCTCTTTCACTAGCTACGGCTGTTTCTTTTTCAATTATCGAAGCTAAAATCAAACCCTCATAAACCGTAGTGATAGGAATATCAGGAAATCTCTGTTGCCAAGCATCTTCTAAAAACACAGCCATACTTTGATGTGCTCTTTGCACTATACTAGTGGCTGAATCTTGATAAGAATATTGATAAGTATCGGGTAACAAACAACCCTCTAACGATAAATGAGGGTTCTCGCAAAAAGCTTGTAATTCTAATGATTGATATAAATTTTCAAGCGCAGGTAAATCATTCTTTAATGAAGATACATTACTGATTTGTTGATACCACTGTTTAAGTGTCAGCCCTTCTACCAAAGTGATATAGAATTTTTCCGTATCACCTTTGTTTAATTTATCGAGTAATTGGTAAATGCTTAAACCTTGATCAAATTGGTAATATCCTTTTTTCACACTCGCTTTTTCTGGATTCAGTTTTAACCAAATCTTAAACAAAAGCAGATTGAAATCATCTTCACTAGCGACAGGTAGACTTGCCACTATAGTTGTCACAGTGTCGCCAGAATCTACCTTTAATTGCATATTTTCAGCTAAGGCAAATTCAAGTTGCTGGTGAGCTTTTTGGTAAACAAAAATGCCGCCTAATAATGCTATTAGGCAAATAACCAACAAAGAAATGACTACTAGCTTTAGTTTGGTCACTTATTCCACCAAGGTTTTTAGAATGAGACTTCTAATTTTATGACAAGGTTCTACATTCAACGAGTATACGCTATTTGAAGCAACTATTTGAGACACAACCTGTACTATATTTACCGCGTTAGTTAAAAACATGGATTGGACTGCGATTAATTCTGATTCATAGTGAATAGATTCTGCCACACTAATCCCCGCTGCTTGCAAACAACCCAGCACATAGTTACGCATAACCCCTTCAACACCTTGTTTATCTAACTTTGGCGTATACCATTGATTATCAATTTGATAGAAAACATTTGAGGCTGTAGCTTCGATTAAATGGGATGAATAATTAAACATCAATAAATCATCTAGCCCTTTACTTGTTCCCACAAGCTCATTTTTAGCCAGAATCTGTTCTAGTCTATTGTTGTGTTTTATTCCTGCCAATAAGGGTTGTTCGGCTAAACGTGTTTGCGCAAAGCCTAGTATAACTTCAACCTCTCTAACTGAAGTGGCATAACTATAAATGTAAACTTGTGGCTGTGTAATGTCTGGTACTTGATAGCCCCTACCACCTTGCCCCCTGGAGATAACTACTTTAATTATCGCCGAAGCCCCCCCCTGGGAAGCGGCTGACTCAATGTTAGACTTAATTTCATCCCAGTTATTCACTGGAATAAATAAACGTAGACAAGCATCTTGAAGCCTTTTTAGGTGTGCTTGTAACAATAAAGGTTTGTGATTGTTAGAAAGTATGGTGGTGAAGCAGCCATCGCCGTAAAAAAATGAGCGATCCTGGCTGCTTATATTGTCAGGTAGAATGAAGACCTGAGCTTTAGACATTTTGTTTTAACCAAATTTAATCAGGTTGACGTTTAAACAATAATGAACCATTTGTGCCGCCAAAGCCAAAAGAATTACATAACGCATATTCTCCTGACATGTTCGCCGCTTTATGTGGTACAAAATCTAGGTCACAACCTTCACCTGGATTATCTAAATTAATGGTGGGTGGAGCAATTTGGTCACGCAATGCTAAGATAGTAAATATTGCTTCTACTGAGCCAGCTGCACCCAATAAATGACCTGTCATAGATTTGGTTGAGCTTACTTTTAATTTACTAGCATGTTGTTCAAATATGCTTTTAACTGCCGCAACTTCGGCAATATCACCAGCAGGAGTAGAAGTACCGTGTGCATTTATGTATACGATGTCTTGTTTATCTACTTTAGCATCATTAATAGCGTTTAACATGGCAGCTGCTGCACCTTCACCGTCTTCAGGAGGTGAAGTCATGTGATATGCGTCACCGCTCATTCCAAAGCCAACTAATTCAGCGTATATAGTAGCGCCCCTTGCTTTTGCGGCCTCGTATTCTTCAAGCATTACAACGCCTGCGCCTTCTCCCATTACAAAGCCATCGCGATCTTTATCCCATGGCCGGCTGGCTTGTTGTGGTGAATCATTGCGAGTAGATAATGCACGAGCAGAACCAAATCCAGCTACGGCTAATGGTGTAATGCTTGATTCAGCTCCGCCAGCTAACATAGCGTCAGCATCACCATAAGCGATTGTACGTGCGGCAATACCAATATTATGTACACCTGTGGTACAGGCAGTAACAACGTTTAAATTTGGACCTTTAAGTCCCGTCATAATCGACAAGAAGCCCGAAATCATGTTTGTAATAGTGGAAGGTACAAAAAATGGAGATACGCGCTTAGGACCGCTATTTAGTAATTTGGTGTGATTTTCTTCGATTAAAGTCAAACCACCAATGCCAGATCCTATAGTTACGCCTACTCGTCCCGCATTTTGTGCGGTTATTTCTAACCCTGAATCTTCTAGCGCCTGCATTCCCGCGGCAATTCCTAATTGGATAAATCTATCCATTTTTTTGGTTTCTTTTTTAGGAATGTATTGTTCAACATTAAAATCGTCTACTTGCCCTGCAAATTTGGTGTTGTAGCCTTCAGTGTCAAATCTTGTTATCAGATCTATGCCACTTTTTCCTTGCAATATCCCTTGCCAAGTCGAGTCAACAGTATTGCCCAATGGGGATATAAGTCCTAAGCCAGTAACCACTACGCGACGTTTCGTCACTTTAGCCTCCAGAAATACGAAAATTTAATTGAAGTAGGATAAACTAAAAAACGGCTCGTATAGAGCCGTTTTTTTTAATAGATTGATTACGCGTCTTGGTTAGCGTTGATGTAGTCAATAGCTGATTGAACAGTAGTGATTTTCTCTGCTTCTTCATCAGGAATTTCAGTATCGAACTCTTCTTCCAACGCCATTACTAATTCGACGGTGTCTAAAGAATCAGCACCTAAATCATCAACGAACGAGGCTTCAGATTTAACTTCGTCTTCTTTTACGCCTAATTGTTCAACGATGATCTTTTTTACGCGTTCTTCGATATTACTCATAATTACAGGTTTCCTTAACATACCTTATTTTTAAAATTATCGTGTGTAGTTTATTTTGCTAATCCCAGCCTTGCAAGTCTAACGCTAAATTAAACCGGTGGTCAAACCACAATATAAGACAAAAAGCGCAAAATTACACCAATTTGTTGCTATTTTTAGCAACAAACCATTAACTCATGTGCATACCGCCGTTCACATGGAGAGTTTCTCCGGTGATATAGGCAGCAGAATCTGAACATAAAAACGCCACTGCAGCCGCTATTTCTTTAGGATCACCTAAACGATTAGCTGGAATATCTTTAAATATAGCTTCTTTTTGTTCATCAGTAAGCGCTTTTGTCATATCGGTGTCGATAAACCCAGGCGCAACCACATTCACTGTTATGCCTCTGGATGCAATTTCACGGGCCATCGACTTACTAAACCCTATAACGCCAGCTTTTGCTGCAGCATAGTTTGCTTGTCCAGGGTTGCCTGTTGAGCCTACCACTGACCCCACATTTACAATACGCCCATGTTTCTTTTTCATCATGCCACGTAAAACCGCTTTCGAAAGTTTAAATATAGACGTGAGATTGGTTGATAAAATGTCATCCCACTCTTCATCTTTCATGCGCATTAGCAAGTTGTCACGGGTAATACCAGCATTGTTAATCAGAATGTCAGGAGTACCAAATTTTTCGGTAACTTCAGCTAACACCGACTTAATTGATTCATCGTCAGTGACATTTAACGCTAAACCTGTGCCATGTTCACCAATATATTCAGCGATGGCATTTGCTCCATTTTCTGTTGTAGCAGTGCCAATAACTGTAGCGCCTAAGGCGATTAATTGTTCGCTAATTGCTTTTCCAATACCACGGCTAGCACCTGTGACTAAAGCAACTTTTCCAGTAAGATCCAACATTGTTTTTCCAAATTTCTTTTTTAATTAAATGAAGATAATTCAAGTGATTTATTGATGCGTTTATTTAAACCAGTCAGTACCTTACCAGGTCCAACTTCAACAATCTTGGTTACCCCTTGTGCTGACAATGACTCTACTGTCTCCGTCCATCTAACAGGCATATAGAGTTGTCTTACTAGCGCATCTTGTATGCTTTCTGGGCTTTCGCAAATCGCCACATCCACATTGTTTATCACGGGAATACTCGGCGAGTGCCATTCAATGGACGCCAGTTTCTCGGCTAATTGTTCGGCTGCTGGCTTCATCAACATACAATGCGATGGAACACTTACCGCTAAAGGTAGAGCACGTTTGGCGCCTTTTTCTTTTAGCTGAGCGCCTGCAGTTTCTACCGCAGCCTTATTCCCTGCTATTACCACCTGACCAGGAGAATTAAAGTTTACAGCTGCAACTACTTCGCCAGTAGATGATTGTACTTCTGCACAAGTCTGTTTGATAACGTCATCATCAAGTCCGATAATGGCATACATTGCCCCAACACCTGCAGGAACAGCTTGTTGCATAAACTGCCCTCTCAGTTCAACCAGTTTAACGGCATCAGACAGTGTTAATACCTTTGCAGCGACTAGCGCGGTATACTCACCTAAACTATGACCAGCAAGAAAGTCAGGCGTGGCATTTTCTAATGTAAACACTTCATAAGCGGCAATACTTGCTGTTAGCAATGCCGGCTGGGTAATTTGTGTTTGATTCAATTTGTCTTCTGGGCCAGATTGACAAAGATCCCATAAATCATAGCCTAAAGCTTCACTTGCTAATGCAAATGTCTCTTGCACAATAGGATGTGTTTCTGCCAAACCGGATAACATACCTAATGATTGTGACCCTTGACCAGGGAAAACACACGCAAACTTACTCATATCTAAACCTTTTTATTTTAATATTTTACCAGTGCAGATGCCCAAGCGAACCCACCGCCAAAAGCTTCAAGTAACAAGTGTTGACCTCGTTTAATTCTACCATCTCTTATGGCAGCATCGAGTGCAGTAGGTACTGTTGCGGCTGAGGTATTGCCATATTTTTCTAGTGTAATGACCACTTGATCCAATGACATGTTCAACTTTTTCGCAACCGCTTTAATTATTCTAAAATTGGCTTGATGAGGAACCAGCCAATCTATATCAGATTTTTCAAGATTATTAGCTGTTAACGTTTGCTCAACAATTTCACTTAGTTTCGTGACAGCGACTTTAAATACTTCATTGCCTTTCATGACGCCCCAGTTTTCATGCACAGAAGCTTCATCTCCACGAGTTGGGTTACCCACATAAAGTAAATCTTTATAGGATCCTGCTGCATTAATATGGGTCGACAAGATGCCAGGTTCTTCACTCGCTTCGATAATTGTAGCGCCAGCACCATCACCAAACAAAATCACCATACTGCGATCTGCTGGGTCGATTAGTCGTGATAAGCAGTCAGTTCCAATAACTAAAACACGTTTTGCAATGCCACTTTTTACGTATTGATCAGCCACACTTAATGCATAACAATAACCAGCACAAGCCGCAGCCACATCAAATGCGGGAATATTGTCAACGCCCAATATATTCTGGATTTCACAGGCTGTCGAAGGTAACGCGTAACGCCCACTAGTAGTGGCACAAACTATCATGTCTATATCTGACGCTTTTAAACCCGCAGCTTCCAAAGCTTTTTTACTGGCTTGGGCACCCATGGTTGCAGCAGTTTCGTCTGCGCCTATGATTCGTCTTTCTTTTATACCTGTGCGGTCTGTAATCCATTCATCGGAGGTGTCCACCATCAGCTCTAAATCAGCATTTGTACGAACTTCTGAAGGGTAATAACTTCCCGTACCAATAAAGCGTGAAAACATTAATTAATGCTCCAATAGTTCTTGTTCTATTTTTGTTTTTATCCTGCTGGGAACCGACAATTCGATTTCAGAAAAGGCTTGTTTAATAGCAAAATAACAAGCATCTGAGGTCGCGTTCCCGTGACTTTTTATCACTATTCCGCGCAATCCTATCAGACTAGCACCATTATACTGGTCGGGGTTCATTCGTTGATATAAATTCTTTAACAGTGGCAACATTAATTTGCCTAATATTCGCGCAATAAAGGTTTGTTTAGTCAGCTGTTTTATTTCATGCACTACTAATTTGGCAATACCTTCACTGGCTTTTAACGCAATATTTCCGGTAAAACCGTCAGTCACCACAACGTCGACATCGCCAGCGAAAATATCATCACCTTCGACATACCCCACGTAGTTAAGATTCTGGCAACCTTTCAACAAAACGTCGGCATGCTTTATTACCGAGTTTCCTTTGATATCTTCCTCACCAACATTAAGCAAAGCGACCTTAGGATTCTCTACATCTTCACAGGATTGCTTTAATACAGCACCCATTACTGCATATTGCAATAAGTTTTCTGCATCACAATTAATCGAGGCCCCAAGGTCCAGCAACAGTACCTTTTTTTGTTGCATAGTAGGGAGTGAAGATACCAAAGCTGGACGAGAAATACCGGGTAAGGTTTTTAACACATAATACGCCATGGCCATTAACGCACCTGTGTTGCCGCAGCTTACACAACCGTCTGCTTGTTCTGAATTAACTAAATCCAGAGCTACTCGCATAGTTGAGTTTGTCATTTTGCGCAGAGCTGTTGCAGGTTTCATTTCCATATCAACGACTTGATCGCTAATTCTGGACATCAGTCTGTCGTGATATTCTTGAGGAATTTCATTGAATAAATTGTCTGCGGCTTCTTGAGTTGCGCAAACTATAAAAGATAACTGGGGATTTTCAGACAGCATTCGTCTGACAGCAGAAGAAAAAACATGGGGGCCGCGATCGCCCCCCATGATATCTAACGCTATTGTGACTTTAGACAACGCTTATGCCTTATTTGGCAATAACTTTTTTACCTTTGTAAAAACCATCAGCTGTCACGTGGTGACGGCGATGTGTTTCGCCAGAGGTTGAATCAACAGATAAAGTTTCTGCTGTTAACGCGTCGTGAGAGCGGCGCATGCCACGCTTTGCTCTAGTCTTACGATTTTGTTGTACCGCCATAGGTTACTCCTAATCTCGCTTAAGCTCTTTTAGAACCGCAAATGGGTTTTCACGCTCTTGTTCCGATGGAATTTCACCAAACTGCATATCTTGACTTTTCACTTTGCAATCTTCTTCTGCATGAAGCGCTACAATAGGTAAAGCCAGAATCAGTTCATCCTCCAACATTTGGAGTAGGTCAATTTCTCCGTGGTCATTAACCTCAATCGGTTCATAGGCGTCTGGAAGTAATTCAGCCTGCTCATCCCCCTGCACGGGGCTGAAGCAAAATTCAACCTCAATTTCTTGAGAGAATCCTTCATTACAACGCTGACAAATTAATTCAACTGTTACTTCAGCATTTCCTTGGAAGTAAGTAAGACCCTGCGCGTCTTTTGCAAACTCAACATTCACTAGGATATCTGACACAATTGACGCTACCGAGTCACTCAACCTTGGCATATCTGTAGCAACATACACGCCCTTATAACTGGAGCGTTTCTGTGCACTTTTATACGGATCTAGTACCTTTGGTAGTTTTACATTTGTCATAGCGCGCGCATAATATAGTGTTAACAGGCAAGAGTCAAAGATTTTAACTAAGTATTGGGTAATATGTCGCGTAAAATAATTCTAGGATCATCATCATCTTACAGAGCAAGCTTACTAAAACAATTGGGGGTAGAATTTGAACAACATTCGCCCGATATTGATGAGAGTAAACTGGAGGGAGAGACGCCGCGAGAAATGGCAACTCGATTATCAACCCATAAAGCCTTAAAACTACAACCTCTCTACCCTAATCATATAATTATCACTTCAGATCAAGTGGCCTATATTGCTGATAAAAAGAAATTTTTAAGCAAACCAGGTACTATAGATAATGCCATTGAGCAACTAACCTTATGCAGCGGAGCATTTGTTGATTTTTATACCGGACTTTGCATCCTGCCGTCCAATTTGCCAGAAGAAATGCGAGTAGAAGTGGTTAAATATCGCGTTAAATTTAGGTCACTTTCACAGCAAGAAATAAAAGGTTATGTTAAAAAGGAAAAACCGCTAAATTGTGCAGGGAGTTTTATGGTGGAAAATTTAGGCATTCACTTATTCGAGTCAATGGAAGGTAACGACTACAATGCGCTAATAGGCCTGCCGCTGATTGCATTGTCCAAACATTTAAGAGACTTCGGCATTAATCCTTTGCTTTAGAATAATCAGCTACTTGAAGTTTGTTATGGAAAAATTCAATTTTGAAGTAACGCCTAATGTACCTTGTTTTATTTAAAATCTGATCCCCATCAAATGCTTTATTATGTATATCAATCGCACAATTAAGCGGGCTAAGTTTCGCAAGCAATAGACGAGAACCGGTTGCCCTGTCTGTATTCACCCCATCGAACGATGAGAGTCCGATTGTAACTTGTTAGGATTCGTTGAAGCTTCGCATTGCCTTATAAAGTATTATAGTCATTAGGATCGCAAACAAATTTATGATAATGCTCACATCATAAATGGACCAAGTAACATTAAAACTGAACCCTAACGTAAGAGAAAACCCATAATTGGGAGTTTCGAATCCAAACATCTGAATAATATAAATCCAAAATGCGAATTTGATGAACCTAAAACTACCTTTGTGGATTTTATAAGCGACTAAGAGATTGATTAAATTTCTAAAGGTATTAGCAAAGCTAATAGCCAACCCACAAGTTCCATATCTGCTATTTGAGAAATATATAGATACAAACCACTTAGAGTTATTACTCCAAGAACACTTGAGGTTATCAATGCGATTATTGCAAACCGAGTGTACTTATTTTGAACCATTCCCTTTACTTCCAATGTGTGAGAAATCCAATGATTTTATAATCTACACGTCTACTTATGCCCACAAATACCATTAACCAAAGAACCAGTAAGAAACTAAGATAGCGGCAGTAATTCCGGCGAGATCGGCAACTAAACAGCATCCAACGGCATATCGACTATGTTTAACCCCTACTGCACCTAAATATACTGCTAACACATAGAAAGTGGTTTCTGTAGAGCCTTGTAAAACTGACGCCAATCGGCCTGCGAATGAATCAGCGCCATGGAATTGCATGGTTTCTATCATCAACGCTCTGGCACCACTACCACTCAGCGGCTTCATTAAAGCATTAGGTAAAGCGTCGACAAAACGGGTATCCATACCTAGATGGGCAACTACAAAACTAATACCATCAGTTGCCATTTCCATAACGCCACTTGCCCGTAACATGGCGATAGCTACTAACATAGCGAGTAAATAAGGAATAATTGAAATTGCAACGTCAAATCCTTGTTTTGCGCCTTCTACAAATAATTCATAGGTATTTTGTTTTTTTCTGTACCCCGCCACGAGCACAATTACGACAAAACTAAAGAGCGCGCAATTGGCAATCAGACTGGACTGCACTGATAGCTCCTGTGCTGCAAGACTTGAAAAATATAAAATTACCGTCGCCAGCAAACTAAAAATAATAACTAAGTAAGCCAGTATTATTCGATTGAATATGTTTATACCTTGCACTACGCAAGTAAAGATGAGACCAACAAGAGTTGATGCACTTGTTGCAAGTAAAATAGGAATAAATACATCTGTAGGGGATGCAGCCCCCTGCTCTGCTCGATATAAAAATACCGCGATAGGAAATAACGTGACTGAAGATGTATTCAGTACTAAGAACAGGATCTGCGCATTAGTTAAAGTGTCTTTAGTAGGGGTTAACGACTGCATATCTTGCATGGCTTTTATGCCAAAAGGCGTAGCCGCATTATCTAAGCCTAAAATATTGGCCGACATATTCATGGTTATGCTGCCAATTGCAGGATGATCTTTCGGGATCTCTGGCATTATGCGAGTGAGGAAAGGCGCTAACACTTTAGAAAATTTAGCAATTAAGCCAGAGTTTTCTGCGACCTTAAATATTCCGAGCCAAAACGCTAACAGACCAATAAGGCCAAGTGCAATTTCAACACTGGTTTTTGCCATGTCTGTAACAGCTTGCATAACGACCTCGAAATTTCCGAGATCGCCATTTACAAAGACGCTGTAACAAGTCGCTATAAAAGCGCTAAGAATAAATCCTAGCCAAATTTTATGTAACATTTGCCCTCTTTTCTAATTGTTTTAGGCGGACAGATGATTCGAGTTTACGGCAATATTACATAAAATTACAGTGCTTTACCGATTAAGTACGGTTTTTAAACTGGATACGCAATAGTCTACATTTTTTTGGTGACAACCACTGCCCATTAAACCGATTCGCCATACTTTTCCGGCGAGTTCACCTAAGCCTGCGCCTATTTCCAAGTTAAATTCATTAAGCAAACGTTGTCTGACGGCTGCATCATCCACGCCATCTGGAATATTAATAGCGTTTAATTGTGGTAAACGCGCATCCTCAGCCACGGCAAAGCTAAGACCAATGTCTTCAAGTCCTGTTTTAAGTTGCTGATGAAAATGCATATGTCGTTGCCAAGCGACTTCTAAGGTCTCTTGTTGCAACATGAGTAAACTTTCATGCAAAGCATAAATACTGTTGACTGGCGCAGTGTGATGATATGCACGTTTAGCGCCGGCACCCCAATATCCTAAAATAAGGTTTAGATCCAAGAACCAACTAGTCACCTTGCTTTTTCGATTGGTAATTTTATCTAACGCCGCCTGACTAAAAGATACAGGGGCAAGTCCTGGCACGCAGGATAAACACTTTTGAGTACCAGAATAAATAGCATCTATTTGCCATTCATCGACTAGCAAAGGAACGCCGCCTAAACTTGTTACAGCATCAACTATAGTTAAACACTCATACTGTTTTGCAATTTCACAAAGGGTTTTAGCATCGTTTAACACACCAGTGGAGGTTTCTGCGTGTACAAAGGCAACAATTTTTGTATCAGGGTTTGCTTTTAACGCTTGTTCTAACTTTTCTGGTGTTGTTTGAGCACCCCAAGCATCTTGAATATGAATAACGTCGGCGCCGAATCGCTCAGCATTTTCTTTCATTCTGCCACCAAACACCCCGTTTTGGCAGATAATGACTTTATCACCCGGTTCAACTAGATTCACAAAGGTCGATTCCATACCAGCAGAACCCGGTGCAGAAATCGGCATTGTCAGTCTATTATTGGTTTGCAGTGCGTATTGTAGTAATTCTTTGACCTCGTCCATAAGCTGAACAAAGGCTGGATCTAAATGGCCAATAGTAGGTCGACCCAATGCACTCAACACTCTGGGAGAAACATCTGAAGGACCTGGTCCCATTAAAGTACGAGTAGGAGGAATAAAAGATGCCATAACAAGTGCCCTTTTAAAAAGCGATTAATTAAATTGTCATCTTGCTAATGTACTATATAAATGAAGTGATAAGGAAAATGTCAGGCATTTTTTTTGTGAATGCCAATTGTGGATAACTTGTGAGTATTCTGTGGTTGGACTTGTATAAACTGTGCACAACTTTTCACTCAAGTTTTTGATTAATAAGTAATTTGCAAAATCAATCCCAGGTGGGTAAAGTGGTAAATATATGAATAGGAAAATTATTTTTAAAAATCACTTTAAATTTCTGCGAATTATGAGCTATTATGTAAGACCGGATTCTATTCGGTCTAATGCTTCTCCCAAGAGACATTAACGAACGATGTTATGATTATCTCGTGAAATTTTGGTCAACTGCTTTTTTAATTCATATGTTCGGAATTTTCAGTTAGCGCACGGCTCAGTAATGAGCCATTCCCCTAAGCCTGGAACATTTGTTCCGGGCCTTTTTCTTTTTAGACGTTAGAATTATTGTAATTCGAGATTCTCAAGAAAGTGTGCGGCATTTTCGCAGTAATGTTGCGCTGATTCTTCAAGCATTTTTGCTTTATCTTTATCTAATGTTTTTACGACTTTTCCAGGTGAACCCATTACCACAGAATAGTCTGGAATTTCAGCGCCTTCTGTTACCAGAGCATTAGCGCCAATAATGCAATAGCGCCCTATTTTAGCACCGTTAAGTACCACAGAATTTATCCCAATTAAGCTGTAGTCGCCAATAGTGCAGCCATGCAACATTACTTTATGTCCCACGGTAACACCTTTACCTATGCTCATTGGATAACCGTAGTCTGTGTGTAGCACACTTAAATCTTGAATATTAGTGTCTTCTTGAATATCGATTAATTCATTATCCCCACGAATAACCGTATTAAACCAAACACTGACACCTTTATGCAGTTTCACATTACCAATCACATGAGCACCAGGCGCTATGTATACAGAACTATGAGCTTCAACGCTCTTATCAGCTAATTTATACATCATCTTATTCTACTATCCTCACGAGACCTTCTTGCACCGCAGTCGCTACTAGTTGTCCATTTTGATCTAAAATTTTACCTTGCACTATGGCTCTGCCGTTGCCGCTAAAAGAACTTTCAATTTGATACATCATCCATTCGTCAAATTTAAAAGGTTTATGGAACCACATTGCATGATCAATGGTTGCCATGCGCAAACGCTTATCATAGGTTGCTAAACCATGTGCTAGCAATGATGTGCTCAAAAAGTGATAGTCAGACGCATAAGCTAGACTTGCTTGATTAATTGCCAACGAATCAGGCAAAGGATCTCTAGATTTTAGCCAGATTTTTCTAACTGGATCACTCTCTTGGGCGTCAAACCAATTATTTTCACCAATAGTGCGTATGTCTACCGGCTTATGGTATTCCAGTGCCTTACGCACTCGTTCTGAGATTTTAGTACTTTGCTTCTCGTACTCAATTAAATCTTGAGACACTTCTTCGGGCGGTGGCACTTCAGGCATTAGAGCAAACTGGTGAGTTAACTTACTTTCTTCAGGCTTTTGAAACGAAGCCGTCATGTAAAATATTGTGCGACCATTTTGAATTGCACGAATCCGTCTGGCTGAGAAGCTACGTCCATCACGAACATTTTCCACATCATAAACCACTGATTTTCCAGCGTCTCCGGGAAGCAAAAAATACGAATGGAAGGAATGGATAACTCTATCATCAGGCACTGTTTGATAAGCGGCCATTACTGATTGTCCCAATACTTGACCACCATACAAAGCCCTAAAGCCTAAATCCCAGCTATTACCTCGATACAGATTGTGCTCTAAAGACTCAAGGTCAAAAAGAGAAGAAAGTTTAACGTTTGCCAATGTTTCCTCTGATAGATGATTTATTCTTCATATGCATAGAATATCGTAAATTGTTCCCTAAGCGAAAAAAGTTTATCCATTATAAGGATTCTTAGGGTAAAACTTCGTTGGTTGTGATACCTGATGGCTAAAAAAGCGCGTGTCTTTATAAGGAAGTTTCATAAAACCGGAGATACCTAATCCTTCGATAGTAGGCACTAGGGATATAATTTTAGCAAGTAGACTTTTGAATAGATTTTCTTTTGTGTGATCGAGCAAAGTATAGTAATTGTGAATTTTTAAATGATTAGGCAAGGCTTCAAAAATAATGCAGCCTGTATGATGAATACTGTTCAATTCTTTTATGCAGTTTAGCATTTGGGTCGGCAATTTCAGTAGTTCGTCAGGATCTTCACCATCTTCAAAGTAGCTGTGCATGCGGCTTTCGTCTTCTGGAATTGATACTTTACTCATATCGTAGGGAATTGTGGTCTTGCCTGTAGGTTCAAAGGTTTGATTTTCATCATCTCTTTCAAAATGTAGGGTATTTTTGGCATTAAACATACAACATTTAAAAATACCCGTTCGATGAATAGCTCGCGCTAGCAAAATCACATTATCAACTGAACGGTCGAAGGATACTTGCAGTTCGGGATCATACAGCTTTAAGCTTGAATCGACATAGATCCCTTCCGCCTGCCAACGAATAGCTAGACCACCTACAACCGGGAATTTTCCAAGCCTACTCACCGATGAAATAAAGGCTTTTTCAGTGTCTCCCATGCCTTGTAGATAATTTTTATAATAACGTTCAAATTGTGCATCATCTATGTAATTTAATTCCTCTTCATTCACCCCTTCTTGCTGACGCAAAAATGATTTTCGAGAGCTATAAACTACGGTTTCTATGTCTTTAGTTTGCTGACTAATCCAAGTAGGTAATAAACAAACTTTCTTTTCATCGAAGATGGCTTTAAACACTATTCGCTTAAAATAGTGATAATTTTTAATTAAATAATCGCCCGCTTGTTCTCTTGTTTCTCGCTCATCACTCATTAGGGCTTGTAAGCACTCGGCTAGAGCTTGAGGTAATCCCAAAGATAATGGCGATATAGCCTTGCTACCAAAACGGCATGATTGGCCAGAAGCTAAAGCATAAAGAGTACTGGCTAAACCTTGCTCATCAAATCTAGGGGACGACAGTGCACCATTCAACTGATCTTCACCAATAAAATAAACATCACCAAGGCGAGCGTTGGTTTGATGAAGATCCCCTGACATCAAATCCATCACGTTGTCACCTACATACTGATTATTTGCATCAACTTGGGCAAATACGCAACTTCCCCAATCGATCAATGACAACTTTTCTTGGCTTTCATCCCAAACCAAATTAGAGGGTTTTATATCTCCATGCACAATGGGTTTAGCTTTATGATTGAATTGATTTTCACGCAGGGCCACTAGAATGTCACACAATTGAACGAGGATTTTAACTATTGTATGCGCTGGCAAAGGGCCTTTTTTAAGTGAATATTGTTCTAAGTCTATACCTTGCGCTCGTCCCATGACTAAAATTGACTGTCTGTTTACCCGCTGAAACTCTATCATTTTGGGCACGTTAGGGTGATTAACCTGAGACAGCATAAAAGCTTCTTCTTCCAGGCGATCCTGAATATGTTGTGGCAGGGTTATTTTAGAAAATTTAAACACATGGGCTTGTCCAGTAGGCGAAACACCTGAAAATGCAAAGCCAAAGGCGCCTTTACCAATTAATTCAACATCTGAATAACCCAGTTTAATTAGTTGTCGTTCGCATAATTGAAACCAGTCTTTAAGTTTCTTAGCATCTTTATGGGATAACAGATAAACAGATTGATCATCTGGAATGTAAAAATGCTTTAACTGGACTTTCGTCATGGATAGTTAAGCCGCAGTTCTATGCCAAACCAATTTGGATAAACCTTGGCCATTTTCGACTACGTTTTTATCTAGGATTGCCAGCATTTGTTCGAGATTATCAGCCAATTGATATGGCGGATTGATGATTAACACACCAGATCCATACATGCCGGCATTACATTCAGCCGGCGTGTTCAGAAGCTCTATACTAAAGGTTGGCTGATTATGAAAACTGGTCAATTCATCTACCATGGCTTGTGACAATCCAGCTTTAGCCACTGACACAACGTCTGAATTTTTATCAATGCGTTTATCTGCCAAAAGAGGATACCAGATCAAAAAAATGCCATTGGGCCACTTCTTGATTGCTGAAAATATAGCTTTTTCAACAGCGCCGTATTCGGTGGCATTTTCATAAGGGGGATCAATTAACACCAATCCTCTACGCGGCGTTGGCGGCATAAGCGCTGCTAGAGCTTCAAATCCATCTCTTTGATGAATATGAGCGTCGCGTTGGGCAAAGTTACGCAACTCTTGCACCATCTTTTGTGCTAATTCATTTAAGTGGACAGTATCTTGAGGTCTTTTTTTAGCCAACAATACTGCAGGTGAACCTGGATACAAACCCTGATTGACATAAGACTCAACTATATTTATATAATCATCTAACAAACTGGATTGCCCTTTCAAGGCCAATGTTTTCTTAAACGCTAACTCGTCTCGTTTAGCAATCACATCTTGATCCGTTAAAGAATAAGTGCCTTCTCCCGCGTGGGTATCAAGCATGAAAAAAGGTTTATCTTTTTCATGCAGTTTATTCAAAACAGCCAGCAAACATAAATGCTTGAGCACGTCCGCATGATTGCCTGCATGAAATTTGTGTTGATAACTTAGCAACTTATACTCACTATTGAGAAGACTTAGCGTAAGTTTATCAACATTTTTTCTGGCTGACTAAGGTAATCCATCCAAAGGTTATTGAACTTGACCATTGTCGCCCCATCAATAACCCTATGATCACCCGACCAACTTAGGTGCATGATATGTTTGGCTACCACTTTATCTTGCTCATCAAATCTCGGTAATTTTTGTGTTTTACCCAAAGCCACTATTGCAACGTCGGGTTTATTGATTATAGGCGTAGCTGTCATACCGCCAATAGCACCAATATTACTGATGCTAATGCTCCCACCTGATAATGCTTGATTACTGAGCTTCCCATCTCTTGCATCATTGATAATTTGGTTTAACTCAATGGCAATTTGTTTGATGGATTTTTCTTGGACGTTTTTTATATTAGGGACAAGTAGACCTATTTTAGAGTCAACTGCCAAACCAATATTATGGCTTGCTAAATAAGTGATTTCAGTTTCTTCTTCGTTTAATCTGGCGTTTATTTGCGGATATTGCGTCAATGCCAAAGATAATGCTTTGATAAAGAAAGGCATAAAACTCAGTTTAATATTTTCTCTTTCAAATTCTGGTTTTAATTTCTCTCTTAACTGTATCAATGCATCCATTTCCAATTCATCAGTAACAGTAAAGTGAGGGATACTGTAAACACTGGCTTTCATTTTTTTGGCCATTGCCGCCAATACGCCTTTTACCGGAATCACTTTATCTTCAGTTGAAGCTTCAGAAGAAGGGCTAGCAACCTTTTGAGTTGGTTGGTTAATTTGTTCTTTTTCAGTTGAGCTATTCGGTAAATTTTCGTTATGAATTACATCTTGTTTTAAAATACGGCCTTTTTTACCGCTGCCCGAAATGTCTGATAGGTTAATTCCTTGTTCTTTAGCTAAACGCCTAACCGCAGGACTTGCGATAGGTTTAGTAGAGTTTACTGGAGGCTCAAAGGCTTCTCCTTGCTTGTTGGATGAAACACTATCAATTCTTGATTGAGTGGTATTTCTATCATTAGCAGAGGATTGAGCGGGTGCTTGGGTGTTGTCACTAGAATCAACGCCGCGCAAGTCAAATAAAGGTGCATCGACTTTCGCGATATCACCTTGCTTATAATAAAGTTTATCGATTACCCCAGCGTGTTTTGCCGGAATTTCAACAACAGCTTTATCTGTCATTACTTCGACTACTACTTGATCTTCCAATACTTCGTCGTTTTCCGCTACATGCCACTTTACAATTTCACATTCAACGATGCCTTCGCCTATGTCAGGCAATATAAAGGTTTCAACGTTACTGCTTGCGGCTATATTGGCTTCCACTGCTTTACTGTTATCCTGAGCTGGCTGATTTTCAGTTCGCTCTTCGGTATTGCTAACAGATGAAGTATCAGTTTCCATGGCAAACAATGGGGCATGCACCTTTGCAATGTCACCTTCTTGATAATAAAGTTTTTTCACTACACCATCGTGCATTGCTGGAATTTCCACTGTTGCTTTATCCGTCATAACTTCAGCTACTGGTTGATCTTCTACTATTTGATCTCCTTCGCTCACTAGCCATTTCAGGAGTTCACATTCCACAATGCCTTCGCCGATATCGGGTAGAATAAAGTCTTGGTTCATCATATTCTCCTAATAATCCATTGTCCGACGAATTGCTTCATAGGTTTTTAAATGATCTGGCATGTATTCTTTTTCATGAGCAAGAGGATAAGGAGTATCTAAGCCTGTCACCCTTGCTATGGGCGCTTCTAGATACAAAAAGCATTCTTGTTGAATAGTTGCCGCAATTTCACTGGCGAAACCACCTGTCATTGGCGCTTCATGATTAATCAATAATCGACCTGTTTTAAACACTGATTGACAAACCGTTTCCACATCCCAAGGAAGAATACTTTGCAAATCGATAACTTCGCATGAAATCCCATCTTGTTCTGCCATTGACGCTGCTTTTTCGATGACTTCTACTTGAGCTCCCCAAGCCAAAAGCGTAATGTCAGAACCCGTTTTTACCACATCAGCTTTCCCTAAAGGTAAGGTATATTCTTCTTCAGGCACATCTCCTACTGCCGCTCTATAAAGTCTTTTAGGCTCCATAAATAATACCGGGTTAGGATCTTCGATAGAGGACAGTAAAAGCCCTTTCGCTTGATAGGGATTACGCGGAATAACCACTTTTAATCCAGGTACATGAGCAAAAAATGCTTCTGGTGATTGGCTGTGATAATGCCCGCCAGCGATTCCGCCGCCATAAGGCGTACGAATCGTGAGTGAACCACAACTAAACTGGCCACCGGATCTGTATCTAAATTTGGCGGTTTCATTCACAATTTGATCGAATGCGGGAAAAATATAATCGGCAAATTGAATTTCAGCAATTGCATAAGATCCCTGTGAGGCTAAGCCATTCGCAAAACCAATAATTCCTTGCTCAGTTAAAGGCGTATTAAAACAGCGTGATTTGCCAAATTTTTCTTGTAGATTCGAGGTTGCTCTAAAAACGCCACCAAAATGTCCTACATCTTCGCCAAACACCATAGCCGAAGGATGTTTTTGCATACTTAAAATTAATGCGTTATTGATCGCCTGTAACAAATTCATTTTTGCCATTATTTGTTACTCCCTGCAGTTTTAGGATAAGCCTCTGGGTATTTCTTGATATGGCTTTTTAATTCTTTTAACTGTTTTTCTAAATGCCAAGGCGGAGTATCGTAAACGTCGTTAATGATTTCATCTATCTCACAGATAGAAATTTTCTCTGCTACTTTTAAAGCGGCTAAGATTTCTTCTCTAGTTTTAGTTTTATAAGCTTCTAAAGCCTCTTTATCTAACCAATTCTTTTCTTGCATCCAAGTTTCAAAGCGAACAATGGGATCCCGTTCTGCCCATTTTTGTTCTTCTTCTTTGCTTCTGTAGCCGCTAGGATCATCAGAGGTCGAATGGGCGGATAATCTATAGGTCATTGCCTCAACCAACACGGGACAATTTTCTTCTAATGCAATCTTACGAGCTTGAGCTGTTGCCGAATACACAGCCAACACGTCATTGCCATCAACCCTTATAGTTTTAACACCATAACCAATCCCTCTCGAAGCTATGCCATCACCGGCAAACTGTTCGTCTGCTGGTGTTGAAATTGCGTAGCCGTTATTTCTGCAAAAGAAAACGCAGGGGCAATTCAGTACTGCAGCCATATTTAACCCAGCATGAAAGTCGCCTTCAGATGCTGCGCCTTCGCCAAAAAAGCAAATAGTTATTGCCGATTGTCCGGCCATTTTTTGCCCATAGGCATAACCTGCAGCTTGCGGAATTTGAGTGCCTAGGGGTGAAGACACTGTCATAAAGTTGAGTGCTTTATCACCGTAATGAATAGGCATTTGACGACCTTTGTTGGGATCGTCTTTATTACTAAACATTTGATTCATAAACTGCTGTGTTGTGTAGCCTCTATAGACTAGAGCGCCCTGCTCTCGATATTGCGACATGATCATATCTTGAGGTTCTAATGCTGCTGCGGAAGCTACAGTAGCTGCTTCTTCTCCAAGCGAGGCTAGATAAAAACTGATTCTACCTTGACGTTGAGCGCCGATCATACGGTCATCCAATAATCGCGTGTAATGCATACTGTTCAGTATTTTTTGTGCTGTATCACGATCAAAAAACTTCACTTTTTTGGGATTAATTTCAACTCCCTGTTCGTTTAACAGTTGCAACATTGGAATTTCTAAAAGTCCATTTTCAATAACACTGACGTTATGAGAAATTTTGACGTTAGAAAGATGGTTTCTATTTTGCATTAGCGTCTCTTAGTAACATGCTTGGTAAATAAATTGTCATCTTATTTACGTTTCATTTACATGTAATAGTAGTAGAGAAGTCCATATTTGGTTTTGCTAAATTTAGAAAGAGGATACACATTTTGGTGATGATTATTTCAATTACCTCAACCCAATTAGGATACTTGTCCTATTTATCGTTTTTTTGTATTGAAATTATTACATTTTCATAAAAAATTTAATTCACCAGATTCAAATTTCAAGGAAACTTTGCAACTTGTGTTAGTCTTAGTCGTAATTAATTAATCTTTTAAGAACCCGTTGCCGTTTGGCAACAATTTAGAGGGTCGGAGACCAATTTAAATGAAATATTTAGCTCTAATGGTGAGTGTTGCTCTAGCATCGACCAATGTTGAGGGTAAAATTAATGAACATGCATCCACAAACTTGGTGTTAAACGCCAACTCAGATCAAAAAACTCGGGTTATCAGGTCATTCCCAAATACGGAAAAAGCCACCAACCGAAATGTCACCTTTGAATATGAAGCCGAACTTAAAAATGGCGATTATATTTATATAATCGAATTGGAAGACGCTCCTGTTGCCGCAAACCAAAATATGGCCCAGTATTTGGGTAATAGACAAGCGGGCCAACAAAGAAATCAAGCTCAAATAAAATCTTATGTTGCTAAGCTGGAACAACAGCAACAGGTTTTAATCACTAATATTGCAAAACAAACTAATAGCCACAAAGTTGTTGCACAATATCATTATGCCCTTAATGGTATCGCAGTTCGAATGTCCCAAGAGGACGCAGCAAAGGTTGCGAAATTGGCTGGTGTTAAAAGTATTTCAAGAGATAAGATATATAAAAAGGATACCGACAGAGGCCCTGAGTTAGTTGGTGCACCTGCACTTTGGCAAGGCCAGGTTCCGTCACTTTTAGCTAATCAAGGTGAAGGAGTTGTTATCGGAGTAATAGATTCTGGTATCAATACTGACCACCCGTCTTTTGCGGAAATTAGTGGTGATGGCTACACACATACAAACCCTCTAGGTAGCGGGAATTATTTAGGAGATTGCGTCAGTGATGCTGATTTATGTAATGCAAAACTCATTGGCGTATATAGTTATCCCGATATAACTGATGCTTACGCCGACACAGATGTATTTCCACCTAATCTTCCTCAAAATGGAGAAGATTACGATGGTCATGGAAGCCATGTTGCGTCTACGGCCGCTGGTAACGTGTTGTTAGATGTAGCTGAAACGTTTCCAGAATCTGGCGCAGAAGAAAGTGATGGTGTTACCACCGAATTTACCTTTTCGCGTATCAGTGGCGTAGCACCAAGAGCCAATATTGTCTCATACCAGATCTGTTATCCAGGCTCAGAATCAGATGGCGATACCTATAACAGTTGTCCGGGGTCTGCCATTATTAAGGGTATTGATTCGGCAATTGCAGACCAAGTCGATGTTATCAACTACTCTATTAGCGGTGGTGGTAATCCATGGAATAGTTCAACTGAACGCGCATTCTTAAATGCAAATAACATAGGAATATATGTCGCCACATCTGCCGGAAATAGCGGTCCTAATCCATCGTCCAGTGAAAAAAATGCCCCATGGTATACCTCAGTAGCAGCAAGTGAACATGGTCGCCAAAATGCTTTTGTCAAAGAGTTAAACAACTTTACAGGTGGAAATTCAACGCCCCCGGTTACAAGTGGTCAAAGTAATTCTGGCAGTATTCGCGCCCCAATTGTTTATGCGGGTGACTTTGCAAATCCAAATGATCCTAACAATGATTCAGCGCAGTGTTTAGAGCCATTTCCAGCCAACACCTTTAGCGGTCAAATTGTGGTTTGCGACCGCGGCGAAATTGCTCGAGTAGACAAAGCGATTAATGTTGACGCAGGTGGTGCTGGTGGTTTTGTGCTGGCAAATGTTGATGGCGGAGATACATTTTTAGCCAACGACCAGTACGTCATACCTGGGATACACATTAAAGCGGCTGATGGAAACATCTTAAAGCAATGGTTAGCTTCTGGAGCTAACCATATGGCGACAATTACCTCTTCAACACGTAACCAAGCTATCGATCAGGATAGAGTTGATATTATTGCTTCCTTCTCATCCAGAGGTCCAAATGCAACCAATAGTACGTTAACTCCTACCCTGGCCGCTCCTGGTGTAGATATCTACGCTGCTTATGCTGATCAACAGTTTGGTCATGATGGGCACGAACCTGCCGCTGGCGATTTCAGTTATTTGCAAGGCACGTCGATGGCAAGTCCTCACGTTGCTGGTGCCGCCGCACTATTGAGCTCAATTCATCCAACTTGGACACCAGATCAAATTCGCTCAGCTTTATCAATGACAGCAAATTCGTCTATGCGTGCAAATGATGAAACAACGGATGCTGACTATTTTGATATGGGAGCAGGTCGAATTAGAGTAGATTTGGCTGCTCAGGTGGGTCTAGTATTAAATGAAACCTATACAAATTATTTAAACGCTAATCCTTCTTCAGGCGGAGAACCTAAAGCACTTAATATTCCTAGCATAACCGATGATGAATGTTTAGGTATTTGTACTTGGAGTCGAACTTTCACTGCCACTCAAGATGGTAGCTGGACGGTAAATTCCCAAGCATTTGATCCTGATCTCAACATCACGGTTTCGCCAACGTCTTTTGATATATTGGCAGGTCAAACACAAACCGTAACAGTTACAATTGATAGTTTAGCGACGACTAAAACAGAATATGTATTTGGCCAATTAACACTCAGTGCCAGTAATAGTCCTGACCTTAATCTACCTATTTCAATTTTATCAAGTCTTGGGGATGTGCCTACTGAAGTAAATTTCAGCGCATCTCGCTTAAATGACATGTATGTAATTGAAGATTTGGAAACTTTCTCATTAGCTGAATTTTATGCAACACCTTTTAGCTTAACCAAAGCGACAGTAGTTACAGGTGACATTGCGGAAGATACTGATAACAGTGATTATTTAGATGATTTGGACGATGGTGTTACAGTGACAGCCGTTGAAGTACCAGCAAATGCGAAACGCATCATTGCTAAAACAGTGGCTTCTACAGCGCCAGATCTAGATCTATTTTTGTTGTATGATGCAAACAATGACGGTTTCTTATCCAGTTCTGAAGAATTAGCCAGCAGCTTGAGTTCTAATCAATTTGAAGAAGTGATGGTTAATTTCCCTGAAGCTGGCACCTACTATGTTGTGGTGCAAAGTTTCTCCGGTTCAAATGCTGCTACTGATAGCTACGAAATGCACTATGCCGTAGTGACCGATCAAAATGACGGGAACTTACAAGTGGATGCGCCTAGCAGCGTGACTGAAAACACCCCATTTTCTATTGATTTACTCTATGATTTAGCTGAGGCAGAAGAAGGCGACGTGTTCTACGGCGCAGTTGGATTGTCGAACAATGAAACGAATCCAGATAAATTGGGCATGATAGATGTCAATTTAACGCTTTCCACCTTTGATACAAAAATTGATGGTACTCCGACTCGACTTGAGCCTAATGAAACGGCCTCTTTAAAAGTCTTAGTAAATGGAAACACAACGGCTGATACTCGTTCATATAGAATAGAAGTACCGCTACCCGCTAATACCAGCTTCTCCCAATTTACCACAGAAAATGATGGTCAAATGATAGGAAATAGTTTGTTTTGGGTTGTAGAGAAACTTCCGGGTGACACTACTACAACTGAATTAGATTTTGATATTCAACTGTTACCTGAACGAGAGCCAGGGCCAATTGAAGTCTCATTGCTCAGTGAATTGTTAAATCGTAGCTATACTAGTGTGTTAGAGCCTGCCCCTTTTACCAAATTACAGTTAGAAGGTGCTCCGAGCATAGCGGTACAAGGAAATGCGAATAACACCTTTGTTATGCAAGAGACAGAAACGTTAACTATTCCTGTAACTTTCACAGATCCTAATGATGATGAAATTACCGTTACTTGGACGCAAACCTCTGGTCCCACGGCAACAGTCACTCAAACCGCAAGTGGTGCAGATATTGAGGCACCATTTGTGGACACTGATAGTGTCATGAACTTTACAATACAAGCAGTAGATGCTTTTGATAACGCCACTACTGCTGATATCAGTATTAGCGTTACCAATAATGAGGCCCCAAGCATAACCACTATTACTGCACCAACATCAGGAACCGGCGGAACACAGATTAACATTAGTTTTAGTGCCACTGATCCTGAAAATGATGCGTTAACTTATAGCATAGGTGGTGTAAGCGGTAGCTCGAGGAACCTCACGTTGCCAACTACAGGTACCAGTGTTTCTTATGAACTGAGAGTGTCCGATGGTATTAATGTCACTATAGATAGAGTAACGATTTCTTTAACTCAGACAGCCCGTCCAAACAATAATAGTGGCGGCGGTGGTGGTGGTAGTATGGGTATTCTACTACTGACCATTGCTGGTCTAATGAGTGTTATGCGTCGCTATAGATACGCAAACGCCGTTGAATAATTAACACTCTGGCGGTCATTAATATGGCCGCCGTACTTAACCCGACGATAAAACCAAACCAAAATCCTTTTGCCGCCATTGGTTCTCCAAACCAATCAGTCAACCCAAGCACTACAGCTGTCGGAAAACCCACACACCAATAAGAAAATAAAGAAATTATTACCATAGCTTTATTGTCTCTATAGCCTCTTAGGGAATTAGCTCCTACCACTTGAATACAATCTGAAAATTGAAACACTGCGGCCAATAATAATAATTCTGCGGCCATTTGGATTACGGATGAATTACTGGTATATAAACTGGCAATAAAGTGTGCGCCCAAGACAGTAAAAGTAGCGGTAAAGCCCACCGTCGTAAACGTAAGTAACAATGCCGATTTATATGCATAGGAAGTCAGGTGCTTTTTATTTTCTCCCATTAAAAATCCAATACGAATCGCAACCGCCATACCGATTGAAAGAGGTAACATGAAAATAAGCGCACTGAAATTTAACGCGATTTGATGAGCCGCTACTGTATTGGCACCAAAAGGTGCTAATAATAAGGCCGCCAGTGCAAACAATGTTACTTCAGCCAAAAGGGTAAAGGCTATTGGGATTCCTAACCCAATTAACTGCTTTATTTTTTGCCATTTGAAGCGGCGAAAACCATGAAAAACACGGTATTGTTTTAACTCTGGTTTCATCATGGTGTAAGCGACTGTTGCTATGGCCATTATGTAGAATACCAACATGGTGGCGAGTCCACAGCCTGGACCTCCCATTTCAGGTAAGCCTCCAACGCCATTAATTAACATATAATTTGCCGGAATGTTAACGATTAAACCGGCAAACATAATCATCATAGTAGGTCGAGTTCTAGATAAGCCTTCACAGTAATTTCTAAACACTTGATAAACTGCAAACGCCGGCATGGAAAAGAACACATAGCCTATATAATCTAGCGTTTTGCTTTTTAATTCAGCAGACATATCTAAATAGTTGAGGACATTTGGTATAAGTGGCATTAAAAGTAACACAAGAATACTGACTATTAGGGTTAAATAAAGCGCTTGAAAAACCCAATCAGCTGCCATACTGGTCTTGTTTGCCCCATGAATTCTGGCAATTTGAGGGGTTAAGGCTAAACACAATCCTTGGATAAATACTAGAAATGGCAAGGTAACACCAAATCCAACTGCCACTGCAGCCATATCCATAGCGCTATACCGCCCAGCCATCACTGTATCAGAGACACCCATGAGAGTTTGGGTTACTTGTGCAATTAGCAATGGCCAAGTCAATACGGCTAATTTTTTGATTTCAACAAGGAACGCCCCTTTAGCTGGAGCCGCCTGATTCATTGACATTTAGCGTTGCTTCCCTTGGCCGGTTATTTATTAGAATTGTGTTTCCACTATATTCTTCGAACTTACGAATTGAGGTCTTGCGGGGGTGATAATATCGCCAAGTCAGGCTAAATCAATCATTTTTTTAATAAAGCTCGCATGCTATCGGTTAAGCCTTCGAGGGTTAATGGGAACATTCGATCTTGCATTAATTCTCGCATGATATGAATGGAAGCATGATAATGCCAATAGTTCTTTGGCTGTGGATTCAGCCATACAGCGTATTCAAAATGGTTAAGAATTCGTTGCATCCAGGTGGCGCCAGGCTCTTCATTCCAGTGCTCTACACTCCCACCTGGGTAGGTAATTTCATAGGGCCCCATAGTAGCATCGCCGACAAAAATCACCTTATAATCTCGACCGTATTTATGGATGATATCCATTACACTGATATCATTTTTGCCTCTACGTCTATTGTCTTTCCAAACACCTTCGTAAATACAATTATGAAAATAAAAGTACTCTATATGTTTGAACTCTGTATGTGCAGCACTGAATAACTCTTCACACAAATTGATATAAGGATCCATAGATCCACCAATATCAAAAAACAAAAGTACTTTAATAGCATTTCGCCGTTCAGGCGCCATTTTAACGTCTAAATATCCGCCATTTTTAGCCGTAGACGAAATTGTATCTGGAACATCGAGTTGATCACTAGCACCTGTTCGAGCAAACTTACGTAGTCGGCGCAAAGCTACTTTAATGTTTCGAGTACCAAGCTCAACATCATTCGAAAGGTTTTTAAATTCTCGTTTATCCCAAACCTTTACCGCTGAAAAATTGCGATTACCATCTTGACCAACTCTAACACCTTCAGGATTATAACCGTATGCACCAAAAGGCGAAGTACCACCTGTACCAATCCATTTATTGCCACCTTGGTGCCTTTCTTTTTGCTCTTCCAGTCGTTGCTTTAAGGTTTCCATGAGCTTATCTAAGCCACCTAAAGCTTCTATTTGCTTTTTCTCTTCGTCAGTTAGTACTTTTTCTAATTGCTTGGTTAGCCAATCTTGAGGAATTTCAGTATCAAAAATATTAATTGCTTGAACGCCTTTGAAATATTCGGCGAATGCACGGTCATATTTATCAAATTGACTTTCATCTTTTATTAGCAAGGCGCGTGACAAGACATAAAAATCATTAACGTCTCCGCTAATCACTTGTTTTTCTAACGCAGACATCAAATCCAGATATTCAGTGATACTGGTTTTTACCTGATGTTTTCGTAAGCAGAAAAAGAAATTAATGAGCATTTATCGTCTTGCCATAAACATGAGTTTTTCAAACAAATGAATGTCTTGCTCGTTTTTCAAAAGCGCACCATACAGTGGTGGTAAGGCATTTTTTTGCTCTTGATCTGCCAATACTTCCGGCGAAATATCGTCTGCGACTAATAATTTTAGCCAATCGATTAGCTCTGAGGTAGACGGTTTTTTCTTTAAACCACCAATTTCTCTCAATTGAAAGAAGGATTTTAGCGCTTGGTCCAAGAGTTGTTTTTTCAAATTAGGAAAGTGCACATCGACTATTTGCTTCATTTCATCTTCGTTAGGAAAATTAATGTAGTGGAAAAAACAACGGCGCAAGAATGCGTCTGGTAGTTCTTTTTCATTATTTGAGGTAATAATGACTATGGGCCTTTGTTTGGCAGCAATACGTTCTTGTGTTTCATACACAAAAAATTCCATGCGATCTAACTCTAGTAATAGGTCGTTTGGAAATTCGATATCTGCTTTATCGATCTCGTCAATCAACAAAACGGGGCGTTTTTCTGCGGTAAACGCCTGCCACAATTTACCTTTGACGATATAGTTTTTAATGTCTTTAACTCGCTCATCACCTAGCTGACTATCACGCAATCGAGACACTGCGTCATATTCATACAAGCCCTGCTGGGCGCGTGTTGTAGACTTTATGTGCCATTGAATCAAATCAGTATTTAAACTGGAAGCCAACTCTTCAGCCAACATGGTTTTGCCCGTGCCAGGCTCACCTTTTATTAATAATGGTTTCTCCAACGTAATGGCGGCATTGACCGCCAATTGAAGTTCTTTTGTCGCAATATATTGTTGAGTTCCGGTAAACGCCATTTTCTTTCCAATTATTCATTAATAACATATAGCAAAAAAACACTTTCGTTTTTTGGCATAAGGAATAAGCTTAACACTGTAACATTTTACGATCTTTACAAAACTAAAGATTATGAATATTTGCGTTTAAATAAAACTAATGGCTCTGTTCTCGTTAACTTATGAAATAATCTGATGTATAAGGCTTAAAGAAGGTAGCAGTGCCATTTGAAAGACGCTGTAAACCCATCCATGGGCGCTCTACGAAATCATCCATGATTTCGAAGCTTTCAAATGGCACTGCTACCTTCTTTAAGCCCAAGATTAATAGTATGTGTTATTTCATAAGTTAACGAGAACAGAGCTAAGCTAATAGCAAATGATTTAAAGGATAACATCATTATGAGCACATTTGACGACTCTTCACTTTCAATCGGTAATACTCCACTGGTTAAACTTAATCGCGTCTTAGATGGCGCTAATGTTTATGCCAAAATAGAAAGCCGTAACCCCAGCTTCAGCGTAAAGTGCCGTATTGGCGCAAACATGATTTGGGATGCTGAAAAGAAAGGCATTCTGACTAAAGACAAAGAAATTATTGAGGCTACCAGTGGTAATACGGGTATCGCACTAGCTTTCGTTGCCGCTTCACGAGGCTATAAAATTACCCTTACTATGCCTAGCAGCATGAGTTTGGAAAGACGTAAATTATTAAAAGCCCTTGGTGCCAACCTAGTGTTGACTGAGCCACCAAAAGGAATGAAAGGCGCAGTAGCTAAAGTACAAGAATTAATGGATGCAAACCCAGGTAAATATGTACCTATGAATCAGTTTGAAAATCCTGCCAATCCAGAAATTCATGAAAAAACCACTGGTCCTGAAATTTGGGAAGCCACCGATGGCAAAGTTGATGCCTTTATTGCCGGTGTTGGAACTGGCGGTACCTTGACCGGTGTTTCTCGTTATTTGAAAAATACTAAAGGCAAAGCGATAACTACTGTGGCAGTTGAACCCGAAGATTCACCAGTGATTACCCAAGCATTGGCAGGTGAGGATTTGACGCCTGCTCCACACAAAATCCAAGGCATAGGCGCAGGTTTTATTCCTGGCAACCTTGATTTATCATTGATTGATGAAGTAGAAAGAGTCTCTAATGATGACTGTATGGAAATGGCTCGCCGTCTTATGAAAGAAGAAGGCATTTTGGCGGGGATCTCCTCAGGTGCAGCAGTTGTTGCAGCGAAACGCTTTGCAGAACGCCCTGAAAACAAAGATAAAACCGTGGTAGTTATCTTGGCCAGTGGTACTGAACGTTACTTAAGTAGTCCGTTGTTTGCGGGTGAGTTTTCAGAATTAGAAGAAGTACAATAAAGGACTTCCATTTTTGATAAGTTTGAAGGGGCTTTAACGCCCCTTTTTCATTGAAGTAATTTACACCTTGGCCGATAGCATAATAAGTTAACCAGAGAGCCTATTATGCGAAGCAAAATTTTTTTAATCATCTTAATGAGCATTATATTAATCGCTTGCACAGATGAAAATGATGCCACTAATGCTGGACGCTACGGCATGATGAGTAAGGACACACCACAATACACAGCGGTACTTTTTATGCGTGCCGTATATGAAGAAAAAGACATGCAAAAAATCGTTGCACTCAGTGAAAAGCGTCTTGCAAACCGTCTAAAATCTCTCCATACAGCAAAAAACATCCAGCGCCATATCCTTGGATTACGTTTAGATAGTATGACAGCTGAGCCAGTGTCTGGAGGCACTTTGCTGTATTCTGAACTCAAAGATGATGCCACTATTGAAATAAAAATTATTGGGCAGTACAACGGTGACAAAGTTACCGAACTACGTATTCTGGAAATGGTAAAAGAAAGCGGCGACTGGAAAGTCGCCGAAGTAAAAACTGGCGTTTATTGACCGACAGCTATCCCCTCTCTTCGAGGGTCGGCGCCACCAATAAGGGTGCCATTTTCTAGCTGAATGCCATGTAAGCCACTGTTTAAGTCTATGATGCGCACATCGTGGCCTTTAGCTTCTAGAGACGCTTTTAGGTTTTCTATGCTTCTTCCTTTTTCCAGCGCAGTATAATCATTTCGATTAGTGATTCTGGGTGCGCTAATGGCTTCTTGCACGTTCATATCATAATCCAAAACATATAGAAGGGTTTGTGCTACATAATTGATA
Organism: Glaciecola sp. 1036; assembly: GCF_050306235.1. Lineage (NCBI taxonomy): Bacteria > Pseudomonadati > Pseudomonadota > Gammaproteobacteria > Alteromonadales > Alteromonadaceae > Glaciecola > Glaciecola sp. 1036. The sequence goes on from NZ_JBLWFH010000001.1 coordinate 181,352, forward strand.
ATTCGACTACCGCCGGGAGAACCCACCACCAATTTTAGGTTATTGTTCTCATCAAACACCATGGTTGGCGACATGCTGCTCCTAGGACGCTTTTTAGGCTCTACCTTATTTAACACCATTTCACCATCGCTCCCCGGATCCAAAGCAAAATCAGTAAGTTGGTTATTCAATAAAAAGCCATCTACCATCAACCCAGAACCGAACATAAATTCAATACTAGTGGTCATGGAAATCGCATTACCTTCTTTGTCGACGATACTCAGATGACTTGTGCTAGGAAGATTGTAATCCGGGCCATTTCTCACCAAAAGGTTATTATAGGGTTTACCCGCTGATGCTTTTGTCCAATTACCCTCAAGTGAAATTAAACTGGCTCTTTCTTTCATATAACCCGGATTAACCAGAGGGACTGCAGACAACCCAAGAAAATCTAAGTCTGCAATGTAAGCTTCTCTATCGGCAAAAGCCAGTGCGCTTGATTGACTAAATAAGTGTACAAACTCAGCAGATGAAGGTGATACAGTGCTTAGGTCAAACTGTTCCAAGCCTTTTAAGATTTGTTGCACACTAACGCCGCCTGAGCTTGGTGGAGCCATACCACAAACACGAAATTTGCGGTATACACCACACATAGGAGAACGCTTAATTGCTTCATAATCACGTAAATCTGCAGTACTCATTTTACCAGGATTAATCGGTGATAACCGCACGGTTTCAGCGATTTTTTCAGCGAGTTCTCCAGTGTAAAAATAGTCTGCCCCCTCATCCGCTATATGTTGCAAGGTTTCCGATAATGCATTGTTTTTTAGCAGAGTACCGGCTTTAATCGGCTGCCCTTGAGGCTTAAAGTAATTATAGCTTTCAGCAAAACTATTTAGGCCCGGATGCAAATCTAAGCTGAGTAATTTTGCTAACCTGGGGCTAACTTCAAACCCATTAGCAGCCTGGTCTATACTGTCGCTGAATAGCTTTTCCCACTCTAATTTTCCGTGATCGGTGTGCGCCATTTCTAACGCCCTAAGCACGCCAGGCACTCCCACTGAATTGCCACCAACCACAGCATCACGCCAGCTCATAGGCTTGCCATCGACAATAAATTTAAACGGATCGCTATTAATAGGCGCTATTTCACGACCATCATAAGTGTACAAACGCTTTTCTTTATTATCCCAATATAAAATAAAAGCCCCGCCACCTATGCCAGAAGATTGAGGTTCAACAAGGGTTAGCATTGCTTGCACAGCAATTGCAGCATCAATTGCACTGCCACCTTGCTCAATGATACGTTTGCCTGCCCAAGATGCATATGGATTTGCGGCGACCACCATATATTCTTTAGAGGTGAAGGCTTTATTTTGGCTTAAACCAGTTGCGGCTTCTGGTTCTCTATCTTCTCGTGGTTGTTGCTGAGCCATTACGTTTAGTGATAACGCACACAAGGCCACATACAATAATTTCATTTTATGCTTCTACCTATCTAAATATGTCAAAGTTAATTGCACGTTTTTCAACAAAAGCCGAAAACGCTTCTTTTGCAGGCGGACTTTGCATTGCCGCCACAAAATGTTTGAGCTCTTCATCTATATGCACTCTTACCTTATCAGTTTCGCTATGTAGCAAACGTTTTGTCTGCTTTAACGCTTCAGCTGGCTTTGCCGCCAATTTTTTTGCAAGCTGATCAACACGATTCTGCAAGTCATTTTCGCACACTTGAGAAATTAAACGACATTCTAACGCTTTTGACGCTGTAAAAACTTCACCTAACATTAATAATTCTGCTGCGGCAAGTTGGCCTGCTAATCGAGGAACCAAAAAACTGGAAGCATATTCAGGCACTAATCCTAAATTGATAAAGGGCATAGAAAACTTAGTGTTTTTATCCGCTAACACGAAATCACAATGTAACAATAAAGTGGTTCCAATACCTATAGCTAATCCCTCTACCTTGGCGATTACCGGTAGCGGGCAGTTTAAAAGCGCTTGCATGAATTGGTAAGTTTCACTTATTTCATTTGCACCTTCTTCAGTCGGCGTTTGCATGAATTCAGTAACATCGTTACCTGAGGTGAATATCCCTTGGCATCCTTTAATAACAACAACTCTAGCCCCCTGCTCTTCAGCACTATTTAAAGCATCCGCCATGCTTTGATACATTGCAGGAGTTAATGCATTTTTTTTCTCAGGCCGATTAATGGTGATATTTAAGATTGATTCTGTTATTTGGCTCGCAATCATTTACTTCTCGAATCTGCTTTCAGTGTTAAGATAGAGTGTACCATTAGACTAACATCTTTCCACGACACTAATAATAATTCCATTGTATGAATTTGCTGAATAAAAACTTGAACACTTTACTGGTAATTGCCTCGATTTGCATAATTACTCAGCTATTTGATCTAAAAAGTTTGTTAGAATTTAACCGAACAGCCATTGAAAACGGGCAAATTTATCGTTTAATTACAGCGCATTTAGTACACCAAAACACTAATCATTTACTGCTAAATTTGGCTGGATTGACTGTATTAATATTATTATTTTCAGATTATTGTACAAATTCCCAGCAACTAATTTTGTTTTTAGTCTGTGGATTTGTTATCAGTTTGTCGATACTAATATTCTCAGATCTGGAAGTATATTTAGGTTTATCTGGGTGTTTGCACGGAATTTTTGCATGGGGTGTATGCCAGGACGTCAAAAAGAAAAGAAAATCTGGTTGGGTTTTGGCTATTGGTCTAATAATAAAAATAATTTATGAACAGTTTTTTTATCAACCCGGTACAACAGAAAAACTAATAGAAATTAGCGTTGCTGTGGACGCACATCTATGGGGTGCAATTGCAGGGGTAATATTCGTTTATATTTCATTGCTTTTAAAAAGAGATATTTTTTCCCGTAATTAATTTGTTTATTTTATCCAAAATGCGCACTGGAGGCGTCATGAAAAATTTCACACAGGGATTAGTCGTTTTTATTTTTCTCTTTTCCCTTTCCTCAGTGTCACTTTTTAGTGTGGCACAAAGTAGCGATGTCGTTCGCGCTAAACATTTGATTAGTCAAGTCGAGCGTGGTTTAAAAACCATCAAACAAAATGACATGAATACTATTAATGGTTTTACAGACAAACTAAAACAAGCCAAAGATATACTAGAAGCTGAAACAAACAAACAAGCACCTTCCTTTAAGGAAGCTGCTGGACAATGGATGGAGGCCCGAAATCAGCTTTATACCACCTTAGATATGTGGAAAAACAATGCGAACGCTTCCAACGCTCAAACCCAACAAAAAAATACCCCTCAAGGGACGTCAAGCTCAGATTTGTATAACCAACTAATCAGTAAATATCAAAGTCAAAACCGTCCCAAATTAGATTCAGATGCTGATGTTCAAACAGCATTAGATTGGCTCAATAAAATGATGAATCTATATAGTGAACAATGGCAAATAGACAATCAAAAAGCGACCCAATTACTAAGTAGCGGACAATTAACTTCTCAAGATTACAATAGATTTAAGCAATGGGTAAATGGTACCTGGCATACTCAAATAGGCGAGCAAATTAATCAACGATACCAAAATTGGAATCAAGCATTAAATGCCAATTTAGCTGAACTTCAAAAGCTATATGGATTTTCCAATGATGATAGAAATAAAGTGATGAACATCGCCGGGGGTGTTCATTTAGAACGAAATCAAATGTTGATTCAACAAAGCCAAGACTTGCTACAAATTTTGAAAGAAGCCGAAAAAACATTAAAAATTCCGCAATCTGATGTTCGAAAACGTCAGCCCTTAGCTATTAATCAAGCAAAAAAGCGACTTAATGAATTAAAACCTTTAGCGCAAGACTATCTTGCTGAGTGGAAAAAAGCGCCGAAAAAATCCCGCATTAATCCAACGAGTCAATATCTATGGTTGAACGGTAGTCGGTTTGCAGAGATAACCCAGGAAGGTGAAGTTTGGATTAACAGCAACTTCGCCGGAAGTATCGGCAAAAACGGTGAAATATATCAACGCGGAAACTATATGGGTAAAATAGACGACAGCGGCGAAGTCTGGCTTTCTAAACAGAATAGATCTGCTACTTTCACTGACAGTGGCGAAGTTTGGATAAGCGGTTCTCATGTAGGTACTATAGAAGAAGATGGCACTGTATGGGGAACTAGCTCTGCGGCTTCTGTTGAAGGGCCTGGCGATTGGCGAAGAGCCGCAGTAGTGTATTTTTTACAAGTATTTCCAGTTCAATAGCAGGCGAATAATCGCCTGCTAACCTCTTTAACTAAAGGTTTTCTTCAAACAGTTTATAAATTCTACGGTATTCATCTAGCCACGAACTAGGTTGTACAAATCCGTGGGGTTCAACCGGATAAATGGCTGTTTCAAAGTCCTGTTTTTCCAATTCAATCAAACGTTGCACAAGGCGCACAACATCAACGAAAAAGACATTATCGTCTACCATAGGTGCATTTATTAACAGAGGTTTTTGCAGACCTTCAGCAAAATAAATCGGTGAACTGCGTTCATAGGCTATGGGATCATTGGTCGGTAGATTTAAGATATTTGAGGTGTATGGCGTATTATAATGGGCCCAATCTGATACAGGTCGCAATGCTGCTCCTGCTTGATATAACGAAGGTTCAGTAAATAACGCCATAAAGGTTAGGAAACCACCGTATGACCCACCATAGGTACCTACTCTATTCGGATCTACATTTGCATTTTCAACCAGCCAATTAACACCTTGTATATTGTCTTCAATTTCCACTTTACCCATGTGTCGATAAATAGCCGTACGCCAATCTCTTCCGTAACCAGCTGAAGCTCTGTAATCCATGTCTAACACCACATAACCTTGGGACACCAAAAAGCTGTGGAACATGAACTCTCTAAAATAACCAGACCATCCTAGATGAGCATTTTGTAAATAGCCTGCACCATGGTTGAATACCACTGCCCTGCGCTTCTCAGACGCTACATCTTGAGGTAAATAAACCCTTGCATATATTGGCTGTTCGCTATGTTCAGACGGAATCGCGACTATGCTAGGTTGCACCCAATCAATGGATAAAAATTCGTCACTAACTGTATGGGTTACCTGTTCCACTTGACGCGTCGACATAGACATTAAATAAAGCTCGGGAGGCATAGTAATTTTTGAATGAGTGAGGACTAAAGTTGATTCGTCAGGACTGATAACGTATTCAGTCATACCATTTAGATCTGTGAGCGCATTGTGCTCTTGGTTTTCAATATCATATTGGTAAACTTCATAAATTCCCGGGTGCTTTTTATTTGCTTTGTAAACAAAAAAGTCATCATCTTGAGAAAGGTAAATATCTTCAACAATATAATTGCCAGACGTTAACTGTTGCACATCACCGTTTAAGGGCTTGGTATACAAATGTGAATAACCGGAAGTTTCACTTAGCCAATAAAGGGTGTTTTGATTGTGAAACCATCCAAATTCATTAAATCGATAATTCACCCAAGCATCGTCATGCATACGTTCCTGGGTTACCATTTTGGGAGACCTTGGGTCTACAGTTACTATCCAACGATCTTTGTTATCCCAAGCTTCGAGCATTAAAGCAACCTGAGATGAGTCATGTGACCATTTAATTGGCGTTTTAGTGGCATACCAATTTAACAATAAACCTATATCTCTTGGTAAACGGTTAACCGTATACGTTTGACCTTTTGCTTTTGCATTTTCAGCTTTAACATCTGCCAAAACGTCTTCGTTATATCCCGGTAATTGTTTATACGACAGACTAGTAGTTCTACCGGTTGCCACATTAACTAAATATAATTCATGGCTCACTGGTTTTGCGTCAGCAACACGTTGTCGCACAGATTTAAACCCAATACGCCCATTTTCTTCAATATAATCAGGCATTAAATCAGTGTCGTTTCGCGTTGGTTGATTGAGCGTTGTTGCAATAATCGCCCATTGACCATCGGGAGATAGACTCGCTGTAAGGGTCTTATGTTCTTTGTCCAAATAAATTGGACTAGTTGACGTGGTTTTATTCGATGCTTTTAAAGCTTGTTCGGCATTGAATTTATCTTGTTTGTATTTTTTAACGACATTTTCATATTGAATAAGCTTTAATTGTTCTTGGGCAATGTAGTCAGAGGGCGCTTGTAACGCAGTCGGCTGTTCAGCAAATTGCCAAGACAAAACAGGATATTGTAGTCCCGAAGCTAATTCAACTACATAAAAACTGTCACCTTTTCTGTATGCAACCCCTGTATCCTTAAAATATTGCAGACTTGTTGCAGGCGAAAGGTCTTTGGTTACCTGTTTGATAATTTTAGTATTGCGGTCTTGAACAAAAATATTACCTTCAAATATCCAAGCCACAAAGGTTTGAGATTTGTCATCAATATAATGCTCAATATCAACTTCATGCATGTTCGCAAGGGTTGCTTTTTCGTTTGGTTGTTGGTCGTTTGACACTAGATAGGTGTCTCTTAGCTGACTACCCAATTGCTTGCGCTTGTAGACCACTTGATTGCTTAGCGGAGCAAACTTTGGATTTTCAGGTTGTCGACCTAACCAATCAGGATCTGACATTATCTGTTCAATACTAAGCTCAACTTTAGCTCCACTGGTATTAGTCGGCTTTTGAACTTGTTGTTGAATGGTTGTCGTGGGGAATTTGTTAGTTGACACTGTTGTGGGAGCGGAACTGTTATTGGTTGCAGTCGCTGTGCAACCAACCACCATGCTAAATAGCACTGATATACATATTATTTTGATTTTTTTCATAATCTATCTTTTGTATTAGTTTTTTTTTGTAATCTGCCTGTATAGTTTACACTGAAGTGATCTAAAAAGAACAATTTGACCATAATTACAACAACTCATTTATTTTCATTTATTGGAATTACCATGAAATTATTAATCAGTACTTTTTTGTTATTAATAACGACTAGTGTATTTGCGGCGCAAGAATGCCCCGATGTGCTTAAACATATGAAGCGTAAATTAAACTCGCAAGAAACTGTGAATTTTTGTGAAGAATACGCGGGAAAAACAGTTCTTGTCGTAAATACAGCCAGCATGTGTGGCTTCACGCCGCAATTTAAAGATTTAGAAAAACTCTATGAGAATTTTAAACAGGAAGGTTTAGTAGTCATGGGGTTTCCGTCCAATGATTTTGAACAGGAATATTCTGACGAATCTAAAACTGCTGAAAAATGTGAGCTCGAATACGGTGTCAGCTTCCCAATGTTTGAACCTCTCTCGGTCAGAGGAGAAAACGCGGATCCACTTTATCGACAATTAGAAAAACAAACTGGAAAGTCTCCTAAGTGGAATTTTAATAAGTACTTAGTGGATAAAAAAGGCGTTGTTGTTGGTTATTACGGTAGTCGCGTAACACCTGATAATGCTGATTTTATGAAAGATTTAACAAAAGCCCTTTCAGAAGAATAAGACATAAAAAAGCCCCACAATTGTGGGGCTATATCAACACACTCAACTAGGAACACACTCTGGTTAAGCACTGCTTTTCTTAACCAGTGTTATTATTAGTGTTCAACTACCGAAAAAAGTTCATTAATTTTTTCTTTATATTCTTTCCATGCTTTGTTAGCTGACTCTTCGCCCATGGATAATCCTTCTACGTAGTAAAAAGTAATGTCTTCAAAACCGATAAATTGCAAAAAATTAGTGATGTATGGGGTTTGAGTATCCATTGGCGAACCACTGTAAACTCCACCTCTAGCACAGACAACGGTTGCTTTTTTACCCGTCACATGACCTTTAGGACCGTTTTCAGTATACGAAAACGTAACACCTGCTCTGGCAATGCGGTCGAAAAAAGCTTTTAAAGTAGAAGGTACATTTAAGTTATACATGGGTACAGATAAAACAATTTCATCTGCGACTAATAATTGCTTAACAAAATTATCAGAATAAGCCGATAATGCTTTCTGCTCTGAGCTTCGCATATCTGCAGGTATACCCCAAGCTGCCATTTCCGCTTGAGACAAATGTGGCAAATTAAATCTATTTAGATCAATTGTATCTAACCTGATATCTTCTGCGTTTTGCATTTGCTCAAGATAATAATCAGCAGCTTTATAGCTCTGCCCTGCTTCGCCATTTAGACTTGAATAAACAACTAAGACATTCTTCATTTGTTAAAAATCCCCTTAAAAAATAAACCTATTCTGTTTTCAATGAACACATTATACATTCATATTTATTGATAAATAACGGCTATTTTTCGCTAGTAATCTTCTATATTTTAGAAAGTTAATAATTTAATGCTTGGGAAAAATCGTCAATCAAATCATTTATGTCTTCTATGCCAACTGACACTCGGACCAAATCTTCCGAAATGCCCATTTTCATTCGTTCAGATTGCCCACTTTCATAAAAGATCGTTGATGCAACAGGCAATGCAAGGGTGCGGGTGTCGCCTAAATGTGTTGCTCTTAATACCAATTTAAGTTGATTTAAAAAGGGACGGTAATGATATTCATCTGCCAATTCAAAACTTAAAATTCCACCATACACACCTTCGAATAAATCAGTCGCTCTTTGGTGATGCGGATGTTGTTCAAGACCGGGATAATTTACTGTTTTAAAGCCAGGATGTTGTTGCATAAACTTGGCTAATGCCAACGCGTTTTCACAGGTTTTTTGCAAACGCAAGTTCATGGTTTCTATCCCAAGTGCAATGGGATGAGCGGACGCCGGCGCTAAAGTCGCACCTATATCACGGAGTCCTCGCTTGCGAATTTGAGTCATTCCCCACAAAGAAGTATCCGCGCCTCGATATTTTTCAAGAATATTGTCGTATTTTTGCCAATCAAAACACCCAGTATCGATAACAACGCCGCCTAACACACTGCCATGACCAGCAACATATTTGGTTAATGAAGTAATCACCAAAGAGGCATTTATTGCAATCGAATCTAACATTACAAACGGCGTCATTGTGTTATCTAACACAAACAATATTTCATGTTTTTGACAAATTTCACCAATTTCTTTTAACGCACCAACTTGGGTAACAGGATTTGCGATACTTTCGCAAAATATCATCTTGGTATTTTGATTAATTGCGCTTTCTAACGCAGTTGCATCACTTATATCTACAAATGAAATAGAAACACCAAAATCCATCAATGCCTGCATGAAACTGCGTGTATTGCCAAATAAATAACGACTACAGACAATGTGATCACCTTGCTTTAGTAAACTCAACAAGGTTGCACTTATTGCCCCCATGCCGGTAGAAAAACAAGTTGCCGCCACTCCACCTTCCAGCGAACACAGCATATTTTGTAAGGATACTACAGCAGTTGACGATGACCTTGAATATACATGGCCGGCCTTTTTTCCTTGGAAAACGGCTTCTAAATCTGCCACATCGGCAAAATCAAATAAAACGGAATTAGTAGTAGACTGATGAACAGCGCCATCCTGAGGGTGGTTTATGGTTCTATCGCAATGGACAAGCGTTGTGTCCGGAATTCTGCGCTTCACGCGGGATTTTCCTTTTACTCATTTGTGATATAAATTTGATTTGATGTTAGCCCAAGTTGTCACTATTGTATACCCAGCAATTTGGCATATCTTATTGAAAACAAAATTAACTCTATGTGCATTTTATTTATCGCTGTTAATCAACACAAAGACTACCCCCTTATCATAGCGGCAAATCGTGATGAATTTCACGCAAGACCTACATTAGCGTCACATTGGTGGCAGCCAGAAAGCCATTTACTTGCAGGTAAAGATGAAATGGCGAGTGGCAGTTGGATGGGTATCAATAGAAGAGGTAATATTGCTGCAATCACCAATATTCGGGCGCCCGGTAGAGAGCGACCTAATGCTGTTACGCGCGGTAAATTGGTAATAGATTATCTTCAACAATCACCTGATTTTGAAACTTATTCAACCCAATTAGCAGCGACTAAAGATAGCTACAACGGCTATAATTTATTGTTTGGCAGTTTTAATAATCTTTATGTCTATAACAATTTCGAGAATGCCGTTCAGTCTCTTACCACTGGGGTTTACGGTCTTTCTAACGCAATGTTAAATACCCCTTGGCCTAAATTGGATTTTGGTAAACAAACCTTAGCTGAGTACTGCCAGTCTTCATCGCCATTACAAAAGCAGCACTTATTTGAACTTTTACGTAATCAAACACCAGCTGAAGATGAACGCTTGCCCAAAACCGGCGTACCAATTGAGTGGGAGCGTAAACTCTCGTCCATTTTTATTAAAACAGATGACTATGGCACCCGTTCTAGCACTGTACTTTTAGTCGATCAGGATAAGCATGTATATTGGGAGGAGCATAGTTTTAATAATCAAGGGAAAATAGTGAATGAACAAGGCTTTGACTTTAGTCTGCAATAGCTAAAAATTTATCGTTTTGCAGCTAAATTATTAGATATTTTTTCAGCATTGTGCATAATGACCAACTTCACAATTTGGCTCACTTATAGTTTAGGAATAAAAACGTGTTTGAATCCTTGTCCCCTCTTTCTCCGGATCCAATTTTAGGTCTATCTGCAGCATTTAAACAGGACAATAATCCCCACAAAATTGATTTAGGTGTGGGTGTTTACAAGGATGAAGCTGGCAATACACCGATTTTAGAATCTGTTAAAGCGGCTCAGCAAATTCTACAGCAAACAGAATCGTCAAAGGTGTATATCACACCTCAAGGTCATCAAGGTTTTATTGATGGCATGCTTAGCTTGCTTTTAGGCAAAGGTAGTAAAGCTTTACTAGAAGGCAGAGTCGCGGCCGTACAAGCACCTGGTGGTTGTGGCGCTCTACGTATTCTGGCTGAACTTATAGTCCGAGCAAATAAGGGCGCTACCGTGTGGGTAAGTGATCCTACATGGGCAAACCATATTCCTCTATTGGGCAATTCTGGTTTAGCACTTAAAGAATATCCATATTTTGATAAAGCCTCTGCCAGCATTAAATTTGATGAAATGATGTCATGCTTAGAAAATGTAAAAGCCGGTGACGTAGTACTTTTACATGGATGCTGTCATAACCCAACGGGTGCAGATTTAACCAAAGAACAATGGCAAGCAGTTGCTGAGTTAGCGCAGAAAAATGGCTTCCTACCATTTGTAGATATCGCCTATCTAGGCTTCGGTGATGGACTAGAAGAAGACGCCTACGGTCTTCGTTTATTAGCAGAATCAGTTGATGAAATGATTATCGCAGCTTCTTGTAGCAAGAACTTTGGACTTTACAGAGAGCGCGTTGGTTTAGCGGCTATTGTAACTAAAGATCAAAGCATGGCGTCAATTGCCCAAGCGCAAATTCAATCTGTTGCAAGGGGAATTTACTCCATGCCTCCGTCATACGGCGGTGCATTGGTTGATATAATCCTAAACGATGAAAAGCTTTTCCAAACATGGGCAACTGAAGTAAAAGAAATGCGTGAGCGAATGATTACGCTACGTCAGTTGTTGGTGGACAACTTATCCAACCAAAATGTTGATAGAGATTTCGGTTTCATTAATCAACAAAAAGGCATGTTTTCGTTCTTGTGTATTGCACCAGAAGAAGTACAAAAGCTTCGTGCTGAGAAAAGCGTGTATTTTGTAGATTCTAGCCGTATAAACATCGCAGGTATTAACAAACAAAACGTTGGTACACTAGCTGAGGCAATTGCTTCTGTAATTTAATCGGATAAATAGTTAACAAGCCCCCATGCACAATGTGTCTGGGGGCTTTTTTTATTTTTCGCTAAACTCTTTATAGGCTTGCATAGCATCCGCAGCATACATTAATGAAGGACCACCACCCATGTAAATCGTCATCCCAAGGGTTTCTTCGATTTCTTCTTGAGTCGCGCCTAATTCAACTAATGCTTTCATGTGAAAACCTATGCAACCATCGCAACGAGTGGCAACACCTATCGCCAATGCAATAAGCTCTTTTGTCTTCTTATCTAGCGCACCATCCGCAGTTGCCGCTTTTGCCATCGCCGAAAAACCCTGCATGGTATCACTGATATTTGATCTCAATGGTTTCATATTGCTTGAAATGCGCTGAGTTATTTCTTTATAAGATTTGGTCATCTCTTCTACTCCGTTTTTAATTAAACTGGTAATCTTGGTAACATGTTGGGTAAAACTATCATAGCGCGACTTTGTAAAGGAAGGCATGGCAATTTAAAAGCTTCGAAATCATGGATGATTTCGTAGAGCGCCCATGGATGGGTTCACAGCGTCTTTTAAATTGCCATGCCTTCCTTTACAAAGTCGCGCTATAGAGTTCGAAAATGTTAGCTAACCATAGTTTAGTACAGTGAAAAATAGATGACGATTAAATCAGTTGATGCAAATACATTACAAAAATGGATAGATGATGATCAGGTGGAATTAATTGATGTGAGAGAACCCATGGAATTTCATGGGCAGCACATTCCTGGAGCGACGCTAGTACCATTAGGCACTATTAGCAGTAAATCATTGCCTAGCACGAACAAAAAAATAGTTATTTACTGTCAAAAAGGTATTCGTGGAAAATCTGCTTGTCAAAAAGTGGTCCCAACGGACCAAGAGCACGAGATTTACAATCTTGAAGGCGGCATTTTATCTTGGATAGAGGCTCAACATCCTGTTAAACAATCAAAAACTGAAATAGCCTCACTGAACAAACAAGTAACAATTAGTTTTTTAGTCATAACCTTGTGTAGCTTGTTCGCCGCAATTTACGTGAATCCAGCTTTTGTCTTATTCATCATAGTACTTGTTGGTATGTGGCTACGTTTTGCCATTACTAAATCATCTCCTTTAGCAGTGCTGCTCGCTAAAATGCCTTGGAACCAAAAGTTAGAAAGCTAAATAAAATGGCTGCTTTGCCATAATATTGTCATCACGTTGCAACCAAAACGTCACTTAAATACCTCTAAGCTGTCATATCTTGTACTTAAGCTAATCGTTAGATTCATCTATTTAAATTTTAGCAATGTTAAATACTCAAAATGTCATTCAGCGTCACTTTCCAGCGGTTGCACAAAATAAACTGTTGATGCGCCCTACCAATCTGGTGTTAAAGAAACTACTGTGCGAAGAAGAAATAAATGCCTTTGAACGAGAATACCCACACCTTACTGGTTTTGATTTTGTTGAACAGGTTTTAGATTATTTTTCTTGTAGTTATACGGTGTCAGATAATCACCGCGAGCGCATTCCAGCAACGGGTAAGTTAGTTATCATAGCTAATCATCCCATTGGGTCTATCGACGGGTTGGCATTGATAAAGTTAATACGAGAAATCCGACATGATATAAAAGTTGTTGCTAACTCAATGCTGATGGCCATTGATGCTTTACATGATATCTTACTGCCGGTAGATAACATGTCTGGAAAAACCAAAAAACAAGAGTTACAAAATATTAGTAAGCACCTTCAGCAAGAAGGTGTAGTGATCATATTTCCTGCAGGTGAAGTGTCACGATTAAGACCTCAAGGCGTCAGGGATACAAAATGGCAATCTGGATTTTTGAAAATAGCAAAAACCAATCAGTGTCCCATATTACCAGTGTTTATTGATGCCAAAAATTCTGCATTATTTTATGGCGTATCTATGTTGTTTAAGCCAGCCGCAACAGCTCTCCTAGTAAAACAAATGTGGCACCAAAAAGAAAAAAGTATCCCAATGAAAATCGGCGAAGTCATCCCTTTTGAAGGATATGCTTCCCTCACTTTGCCGAAAAAAGAATTAGTCAATTTATTTAAAAAACATATTTATCGAATTGCTAAAAATAAAAAGCCGGTATTGCCAACTCAATCAGCAATAGCGCTACCTGAAGACAGACGGGTTCTTTTTCATGCACTAAAAGCAGAAGCTGAAGTGATCGGTAAAACCACTGACAGTAAAACTATCTATTTGTACAAACCGACAAAATCATCAGTGATCTTAAGAGAAATTGGGCGACTACGAGAAATTACCTTTAGAGCTGTTGGGGAAGGAACCAATAAACGTCGTGATATCGACAAGTTCGATTTGCATTATTTCCATTTAATTTTATGGGATGAAAAAGATCTAGAAATTGCAGGAGCATATCGATTTGGTTCTGTAGACAATTTGGCGCAAATTGATCATTTATATTCTTCTACATTGTTTGACTATCAGGCCCCAATGGATGAGATAGTTGCACAAGGACTAGAATTGGGTCGTAGTTTCGTACAGCCTAAATATTGGGGAAACCGAAGCCTCGATTATTTATGGCAAGGTATTGGAGCGTTTTTAGTCAAGCATCCAGAATATCGCTATCTATTCGGACCAGTAACTATTAGCGCCCGATATCCAGCCCAAGCGATGTCTCTATTAATCGCTTTTTATTCCCATTATTTCCCTGATGATCGCAAAGTGGCAAAAGCTAAATTACCCTACAACAATTCACTGACTAACGGGCAGTTTGAGGGAAAAGAGTATTCAGAAAGTCTTGAATTACTGAAAGTACAGTTAAATGAAATGGGAGTTTCTATACCCACCTTGTATAAGCAGTATGCTGATGTTTGTGAGCCAGGTGGCGTTAGCTTTTCAGCCTTTAATGTTGACCCTGAATTCGAATATTGTGTGGATGCATTTTTATTGGTGGATACACACCTCTTAAAAGCCAAGAAGAGACAACGATATTTTAAAAGCCAGCAATAGCTGGCTTTTAAATGTTCAATTAAGGATATTTAAGCTAGCATTCCGCCGTCGACAATAACAGTGGTTCCAGTGGTATAGCTAGAAGCATCAGATACTAAGTACAGAACAGTTCCCGCCATTTCATCTGGATCTGCTACACGACCAAGAGGTATTAGCTTTAACGCCTTTTTCAAGATGTTGTCATTAGTCGTTAGAGCACTGGCAAATTTGGTATCAGTTAAACCCGGTAGTAGTGCATTACAGCGTATGTTTAACGGTCCACATTCTTTTGCAAAGGCTTTTGTCATATTAATAACAGCGGCTTTTGTGATGGAATAAATACCCTGCATATCACCCGGTGAGATGCCATTTACAGATGCAGTATTTAAGATCACACCTCCACCTTGCTCGCGCATGATTTTCCCTGCTTCACAAGACATGAAAAAGTAACCACGAACATTCACATCAACCGTTTTACTATAAGCCGCTAAATCTGTGTCTATAATATGCCCGTAATATGGGTTAGCCGCAGCGTTATTCACCAGAATATCGAGCTTGCCAAACGTGGATTTAATAAAATCAAATATTTCAGTAATTTGCGCCATTTCCCCTACATGACAAGCAAAAGCTGTCGCTTGACCGCCGGCCTCTCGAATTTGCGCCGCAACCGCTTCACAACCATCAATTTTTCGGCTAGATACAATAACGTGAGCACCTTTACTTGCGAGTAATTTAGCAATAGATTCGCCGATACCACGGCTAGCACCTGTGACTAAGGCCACTTTACCTGTTAGATCAAATAAGTCTTTCATCTTGTTCTCCAATTATGCCAACATGCCGCCATCAAGGGTCATTGCATGACCGTTTAAGAAACTACTTTCATCACTGGCCATCCATGCGATTGCCAATGCAATTTCTTCAACTTTACCTAGTCTACGCATTGGACTGGCATTAATTATTGCTTTGCGTTTACGTTCATCAACATTGGCCAACACGCCTTGCACCATAGGGGTATCGGTAAAACTAGGACAAACAGCATTAAAGCGTAAATTAACTTTGGCATATTCAACTGCCGCTGAGCGCGTTAATCCAATAACACCATGTTTAGCTGCACTGTAAGCTGTTATGGTTGGAGCTGAGCGCAAACCTGCAACCGAAGCCACATTTATCACATGCCCACCACTTTGTCCCATACAAGCGATTGAGGCACGCATACAATGCCAAACACCTTTTAGATTAATGTTGATATTGCGATCAAAATCTTCGTCTGTCAGCAAGTGCATCGGGGCTGGCGTATGATCCACACCAGCGTTATTCAAAACCACATCCAATCCACCTAACTTTTCCATCGCAAAAGCAAATAAGGTTTCTACAGACGACTTATCAGCAACATCCACTTTACTAAAATAGATTTCAGCACCTGCAGCTGATAACTCTTGCGCGAGCTTTTCACCATCCTTTGTATTTAAATCTGATATAACAACACGTGCTCCGCGAGCTGTAAGTATTTTAGCGGTGGCCGCTCCAATGCCTGAGGCTCCACCAGTAATTAAAACTCTTTTTCCTTCAACATTCGCCGCTTTTTCGAACATTATTCATCTCCAACTTTAAGCATTAATTTGCCGAAATTTTTACCCGTAAATAACATCATTAATGTGTCAGGAAAGGTTTCAATCCCTTCAACAATGTGCTCTTTTGGCTTTAATTTACCTTCAGCAATCCACTGCGCTATTTCTTTCATTGCAATGGGATATTCCTTGGCATTATCAAATACCACAATCCCTTCCATTCTTGCTCTATTGACTAGCAATGAGAGATAATTTGATGGTCCTTTTACAGGGGTTGTGTTGTTATATTGACTTATAGCACCACAAATTACGATACGCGCTTTAAAGTTTATCTGCGTTAGTACGTCGTCTAAAATGTCACCGCCCACGTTATCAAAGAACACATCCACACCTTTGGGGCATGCGGCTTTTAGGGCTTTTTTCACATTTTCATTTTTGTAATCAATAGCAGCATCAAAACCTAACTCATTGATCAAAAATTCACATTTATCCTGACCGCCAGCAATCCCCACAACATGACAGCCTTTAATTTTAGCAATTTGACCTACCAAACCGCCTACTGCACCTGCTGCTCCAGAAATGACTACAGTTTCACCTTCTTTAGGTTCACCTGATTTCAACAATCCAAAGTAACCCGTCATACCAGGCATTCCTAAGACACCTAAATAAGTTGAAAGTGGCGCTAACGTCGGGTCAACCTTATGTAGGCCTTTACCGTTGGTTATCTGGTACTCTTGCACACCAGCATAGCCTGCCACATAGTCACCTTCTGCAAAGTCTGGGTGCTGACTTTTTATTACTTTACCCACGGTGCCTGCGCGCATTACGTCGCCAACCTGTACTGGCTCAATGTAGGATTTAGCATCGTTTAACCAACCACGCATGGCAGGATCTAACGAAATATAGAGCACTTTTACTAATAGCTCACCTTGTTTGGGTTCAGGTACTTCTGATTCAGTAAATTCCCAAGTGTCTTCGCTAGGCTCGCCTTTTGGACGAGACTTCAATCGCCATTGTTTGTTCAACATTACATTACTCCTTAAAACCAGTCTGCTTGCATGTCCGCACAGACTGCATTGTTTTCAGTTAAAATCGCAAGATCTCGGTCAATCAGTGGCAACTCCCACGTCACATAGTATCTTGCCGCTTGAATTTTGCCTTGTAAGAAGGCTTTTTTCGCATCTGAGCCAACATTTACTAATTGCTCAACAGCTACATTTGCTTGTCTTATCCACATCCAGCTTACAACGATAGACGCCAGAATATTCATCATGGCTTGAGCATTGGCACTTAAGGTCCTTTGGGTATCAGCCTTGGCCAGTTCACTGGCAAGTTGTTGTAAAAGTGGTTGTAACTTTTCAATATAGGCAGACGTTTTGGCCACCAAATCTGCAACTTCACTTGACGTCGTTTTGGCGAAATCTTTCCCCATCTCTGTTTGCAACGCTTTTAACCCTAATCCATTGTTTTGCCACAGCTTACGGAAGGTTAAATCTAGCGCTTGTATACCATTTGTCCCCTCATGAATCGGATTCAAGCGGTTATCTCGCCAATATTGTTCTGCTAAATATTCTCTGGTGTAACCGGCACCACCAAGCACCTGAATGCCCAGATCATTAGCTTTTGGACCAAATTCTGAAGGCCATGATTTAAATATGGGGGTGAGTAAATCCAGTAATTCTGAAAGTGTTTGTTTTTCCTTTTCATCTTGACAAATCTTTATCCGATCAACCAAGTTTGAACCATACAAACAAAGGGCCATTCCACCTTCTGTATAGGCTTTTTGCGCCAATAACATACGTTTCACGTCACCATGTTGGATAATGGCAGCGGGCGGATCATTAGGACCTAGATTAGGTGCAGCTCGCCCCTGAGTTCGTTCTTTGGCATACTCTAATGAATATTGATAGCCTCGATAACCTATCATTGCCGCACCAAAACCTACGCCTATCCTAGCTTCGTTCATCATCATGAACATGTAACGTAAACCATGATGTTCTTGTCCAACTAAATAGCCATGACAATCATCTTTTTCACCAAAACTTAATACTGTCGAGGTAGTTCCTCTATAACCAAGCTTGTGAAGTAAGCCAGCAAGTTGAACATCGTTTCGTTGATCTGGCTCCCCGTCTTCTCCTAAGCGGAATTTAGGTACCACAAACAAAGAAATACCCTTCACACCCGGCGGTCCGCCAGGTATTTTAGCCAAGACTAAATGCACTATATTTCGTGACAATTCGTGATCTCCACCCGAAATATAGATTTTTGAACCCTTAATTCTATAGGTGCCATCTGCTTGTTTAGTTGCAGTGGTTTTGATATCTGACAACGCAGAACCAGCATGAGGTTCAGTCAACGCCATGGTGCCAGTAAATTCACCCGTTAACATTCTAGGCATGAATTGTTGTTTTAGTTCATCCCCTGCAAAATGATGGATCACGTTTGCTGCCGCCGCAGTTAAAAATGGGTAGCCAGTAGATGAAGGGTTAGCCGCCATAAAATATGCGCTAACACCTTGCATTATGGTCTCTGGAAGTTGCATGCCGCCGTCTTCAAAATCGTAGCGTCCAGCAATGAAACCGGCTTCTCTAAAAGCATCAAAGGCGACTTTAACCTCATCTATCATATGGACTTTTTGCCCATCGAATGTAGGCTCGTTTTTGTCTGCAATGTGGTTATGCGGTAAAAACAAATCCGTTGCTATCTTTTCAGCCGTCGAAAGCACAGCATCAAAAGTCTCTTTGTTATGCTCTTGAAATCTCTCAGCCGCACACAATTGCTCCACATCGAGCACGCCATAAAGTTGAAAATCCAACTCGAATTCATTTATTAGACGATCAGTTGCCATAATTTCTCCGATGACAATTGTAAATAATTTGTAAGTGTAGATGAGATAGGGGTAATATAAGAGTGTCCCATATGACATAATGCATGCCAAATGAGACAAAAATAAATACGATTAATAACTGCTCAGCAATGAACGTTATGTTGAAAAAGTAAAGAGAAAGCCTGTGCCATACTTTAAGAAATATAAAGTTGTTATTTTAGCCTTTGATGGTGCCCTCGCCTCTGCAATTACCGGAGCTATGGATATATTTTCCTTTGTCGGTATAAGCTGGCAAAGATTTAATAATACGCCTTTAGAACCAAGATTCGAGGTCAGCATTGCCAGTCTTCATCAACAGCCAGTGCGGTGTACTAATCAATTATTATTACAACCTCAACAGGACATAGCCCAAGTAAATGGTATTGATATACTTTTGATTCCCACCATAGGTGGCGATATCGATAAAGTATTAGAAAATAATCGTCAATTACTGCCCTATATTCAGAAAATCGCTAATCAAGGCAGTGATATCGCGAGTAATTGTTCGGGTACATTTTTATTAGCATCAGCAGGACTTTTAGATAATCGCAAAGCGACAACGCATTGGGGATATGCGGATAAATTCAGAGCAATGTTTCCCCAAGTCAATTTAAAAGAAAGAGATTTAATTACTCAATCCGAACAGTTTTTTTGTGCCGGCGGCGGTGTTGCTTTTAATGATTTATGCTTACTTCTAATTGAACGCTATTGCGGTAGAGATATCGCGAATCAAATGGCCAAAGCCCATGTCATCAATCGACAATCTGGCTTTCAAAGTACTTATGCAAACTTGCACTCATTTAAACAACATAAGAATGACGCTGTAATCAAAGTTCAAGAGTTTATCGAACAGCATTATCAAGATAAGTTGAATATTCGTGAATTGGCGAAAATGATCAATGTCACGGAACGGACCCTTAACCGCAGCTTTCAAAAACATGTGGGCATGACGCCCAGCCGCTATATACAATCAGTGCGCTTAGAAAACGCAAAACGATTGTTAGAACAAGGCATTAACAACACTCGACAATTAGCCTCTTTAGTTGGCTATGAAGACCCTGCATCCTTTGGTCGCTTGTTTAAACAACAAAGCGGTTTTACCCCAGTAGAGTACCGCTCAACATTCCAACGAAACTTCATAAATTAGCAAGATTTTCTATTTATTATTTGCTAATCTTTGGCATGAAGCCGTACACAGTTGCGGTGATTAAATCAACGCTAGGGAAAATAAAATGAAAGTCTTTACATATAAAGCTATTGCGGCTTGTGTTGCAATGGCCTGTTCTTCTGCTGTGCTTGCTCAGGAATCTGAAACGCCTGCAACGGAAGAAGGTCTTGAACGTATAGTTGTTACCGCTCAAAAGCGAGTGGAATCTATACAAGATGTACCTATCTCAATTGCTACCATGTCAAATGATGAACTTAGTACAGTGCTCGCCGCAGGTGATGATGTGCTTGCTATTGCCTTAAAAGTACCAGGATTATATGCAGAGACATCCAATGGTCGAGTTGCGCCAAGATTTTACATCCGTGGACTTGGTAATACAGATTTTGATTTAGCGGCATCACAACCAGTATCCATAGTAATGGATGATGTTGTTATGGAAAACGTGGTACTTAAAAGTTTTCCTTTGTTCGACGTGCAGCAAGTGGAAGTAATTCGTGGTCCTCAGGGTACTCTTTTCGGTCGAAATACTACCGCTGGTATCGTCAAGTTTGACAGTGTAAAGCCCACTGAAGATTTCGATGCCTATGTTAAAGCAGGTTTCGGCACCTACAGTACCAAAAATATTGAAGCTGCTATCGGTGGCGGATTAACTGATGAAATTTCAGCTCGATTGTCCGTACTTTCTCAGCACAGAGACCACTACATCAACAACCTAAATGACCCAGACAATGGCCCTACCATGGGTGGCTTCCAAGAAAATGCTTGGCGAGCGCAGTTACTCTACACGCCGTCTGATGAATTAAGCATTTTAGCTAATCTACATGGACGAGATTTAAACGGAACTGCTTCAATTTTCAGAGCCAATGTATTTACCAACGGCTCTAATGATCTTAACGATAATTTTGACCGTGACGCTGTTTACTATGATGCCAATTTAAACGGCAATGGCTTTGACAATAACCCTCAAGAATATGAAGGTTTTGGTGGTTCATTAAAAATCGACTATGACTTCGGCGACGTGACATTAACCTCTATAACCGCGTTTGAAGAAGCCGAAGGATTAAGTTTAGGGGACATAGACGGTGGTGTTGGAAGTGGTGAAACTTCTTTTCCAGGTTTTATTCCATTTACTGCAGTTACGCAAGATAACCTCAACGATTTAGAACAATTTACCCAAGAAATTCGTTTTGCCAGCGATACCCAAGATGCAATGTCATGGCAAGTGGGTGCTTTTTTCTTTGATTCTTCTTTCAGTGTTACCAGTATCGACGGTTTTTACGGAGCAACCACGGTTTTTCATGATAACAAATCATGGGCAATTTTTGGTCAAAGCAGCTATGAGCTGACAGAAGACTTTACCTTAACTGGTGGAATTCGTTACACCTATGATGAAAAGAGCTTGTCTGTCGGTGATCAGAATGTAGATGGCTTTGCCGTAGTGATAGGCGCTGCTACAATTCAAGACTATGAGCCTGTTGATGTTGATGATGGTCAAGTCAGTTTTGAATTAAGCGCACATTATGATTTGAGCGATAATATGGCGTTGTTTGCGCGATACTCTAATGGCTTTAGAGCTCAATCAATTCAAGGTCGCGATATTGCCTTTGAAGGCTTACCTTCAGTTGCAGAAGCTGAAACCATTAACTCTGTCGAAGCTGGGATAAAAGCCGATTTATTGGATAACAAACTCCGTGTTAACGCAGCAGTATTTGCTTACCGCATCGATGATATCCAATTATCCGCTATCGGTGGCCAATCAAACGGTAACGCTCTGCTAAATGCTGACAAAGGACAAGCTTTCGGGTTTGAAATTGATGCGAAATACTTAGTCACTGAAAACTTGGTATTAACTGCTGGATTTAGTTTAACTGACACAGAATTGAAAGACGCGAATCTACTTGTGGCGCCTTGTGGCTCTAACTGTACGGTATTAGATCCTATTGTCACCAATGACAACGGTACTTTCGCGGCGGTTGACGGTAATCCATTCCCTCAAGCGCCAGAAACCACTTTTAACTTTACTGCTCGTTACAGTTATCCTGTGAGCGACGATGCTGAGTTGTTTGCCTATACAGATTGGGCATTCCAAGGTGATACTAATCTGTTTTTGTATGATTCAGTAGAATATAGTAGTGATGATAATTATGAAGGTGGACTTCGCGTTGGTTATCAAAACTATGCAAAAGGCATAACTGTAGCAATATTTGGTCGCAACATTACCGATGAAGAAAATGTTAAAGGCGCTATCGACTTTAACAATTTAACCGGTATTACCAACGAACCTCGTATTTGGGGCGTGGAATTTAAGGCTGAATTTTACTAATTTTTAGTCCTCAGTTTAAAGCCAGTCCACTTATAATAAGTAGACTGGCTTTTTTATTTTTTAGGATGCTTAAGCAGCATGCAAATCTTTTCGTCAAACACTTTTTTATTTGCTATTTGCACTCTCATTTGGGGCTCAACTTGGATAGCTATTACCTTTCAAGTCAATGAAACGGCATTAATGTTTTCCGTTGGACTACGCTTTGGGATCGCAGCCATGCTGATGGGTTTTTGGTGTCTGATTGCCAGAAAAACCCTCAAAATCACATTTAAACAACACCTTTTAATGGGGACTGCTGGGATCTTTCTCTACACCTTAGATTATACGTTTTTATATGCTGCTCAACAGCACATAGTAAGCGCGCTACTTGCGGTATTAAGTAGCGCCATGATTTATTTTAACGTGGTATTACGTAGGATCTTTTTGAAAAAACCAATACGGCTGGATGTAGTTGCGGGAGCGACCTTAGGTTTAATTGGTATTGTGTTAATTTTTTCTCCAGAATTTGAAGGCATGAGTACTAATCAAGGACTGGCTATTGGCTTATTATTTTCATTGGGTTCTTTTTTATCTGCATCTATTGGTAATGTGCTTTCTGAAAAAATCCTAGATAAAGATACATCGGTACTTCAATTGAATTTTTGGGCCATGACTTACGGTGTTATTTGTACCTTTATTGTTTTAGGTCTGAGTGGCTCGCAAATAATAATGCCTGATAAACCAAGTTATTATATTGCCCTTATTTATCTAGCAATTTTTGGCTCCATCATCGCCTTTGGGGCTTACATGCGCTTATTGAAACAAATCGGTTCAGATAAGTCGGCCTATGTAGTTTTACTCTATCCTATAGTTGCACTTGCAGTTTCAACAGTGTTTGAAGGTTATATTTGGACCCTATCCTCAATTTTAGGCGTCATCATTGTTTTATTTGGAAATGCCATCGCGATGGGAAAATTGAATCGACTGTTTCATCGGTTTGCTTAGAACAAACAGGAGAAAGCACTAAGGATATCAATCTTAGTGCCTTCTTTGTTTAACTAATGATTTGATTGGCTTTGTAAATCATTTAATTGTTGTGACCGTTTGGCTGCTTTTTTCGCTTTATTGCCCTTCATTACCCGTTTAAAGTCATCTAACAATAGATACAAGGCTGGCACTAATATTAAAGTGATAACTGTCGCAAACAAAATACCAAACGCTAAGGAGATTGCCATTGGGATAACGATTTGCGCTTGTAAGCTTCTTTCAAGCAAAATCGGGAACAAGCCAAAAAAGGTGGTTAATGAGGTTAAGATTATTGCTCTGAATCGTTGTGTTCCAGCTCGTGTGACTGATTCAATTAAGGAGTAACCTTGTTTTCTAGCAGTATTGATAAAATCTACCATGATCAAGGAATCATTCACCACAACACCGGATAAAGCTATGATGCCACAAATAGATAGCACACTTACGTCTCGCCCCATGACCATGTGCCCTATAATTGCACCAACAATACCAAATGGAATGATGGACATGATAATTAACGGTTGCGAATAAGATCTCAATGGAATAGCCATCAGCGCATAGACTGCAAACATTGCAAAAGTGAAACCTTGTAACAAGGCAATTAGACCCTCACTTTGCTCACGTGCGCCGCCTTGTAAGGCAAATTTAACTTGAGGATATTTTTCTAACATCGCTGGCGTAACATTGGTCATTAAATCACGCAAAATTTCAGTTGGTTCAACAATATCTGTATCCAACTTTGCAGTGACAGTAATTGCTCTTTCGCCGTCAACTCGGGTAATTGTTGAATAACCTTCTGCCAGACGAATATTGGCAACTTGTTCAAATGGAATATCATCACCGTTTGGCGCCCTTACGCGCATATTCTCTAAATTCCCAACGGAATTTCTTTCTTCTTTAGGGTAGCGAACCATGACTCTAACTTCTTCATCGTCACGCTGAATTCGCTGAGCTTCGGCGCCATAAAAACCATAACGAACTTGTTGGGCCAACTGAGATAGAGAAATTCCTAAAGCTTCAGCTTCTGGTTTAAGTTGCAGTTGAATTTCATCACTGCCACCACTAAAAGTGTCATTCACTTCAGTGACACCATCATAGGACTCTAGATAAACCGTTAATTCATCTGTTAACGCTCTTAATGCACCTACATCGCTAGAACTAAACTCTAAATCTAAATTATTGCCGCCAGCAGGTCCGCCTTCACTTCCTACTGTAAGTGTACGAATGCCAGCCATTTCAGGTATATGTTTGCGCCACACCTGTTGAATATCTTTATCGGTTATTTGCCGCGTTTCACCTTTACTTAATTCAATAAGTATTTGTCCACCAAGCGCGCCATCACCGAAGGCTAATATATGTTTAATAACTTCTTCACCCGTTTCTTCAGCCAGTTCCTGATTCATTTTATCAGCGGCAGTAAGCATGTTACGTAATACTTCATCTCGTTGTTTGATGGAACTACCTTGTTCCATTTCCACTGACGCATTAATAAAATCAGATGGTATTTCTGGGAAAAACACAAAACGCACAATGCCGCCAGCAAATAATCCACTGGTAATTATTATTAATGCCAAGAAACTGGCAATGGTGGTGCCACGATAGTGTAAGGCTTTTTCTAAAAAGGGTTTGTAAATACTGTGGATGAAGTATTGTAATTTGTCATTGAAAGAGACGCGTATTTGCTGCCATCTATTTAATTGGCTTCCCTCAGGTTTGACTTTCATATTTGCTAAATGCGCAGGCAAAATTAATTTAGATTCAATGAGGGAAAATGTCAGACAAAATATAACAACCGCACCTATTGTTTTCCAGATCACTCCAAAGGTACCTGACACCATCATCATGGGTGAAAACGCAGCTATTGTCGTAAGAACCCCAAAAGTAGCTGGCATAGCCACACGCTGCACCCCGGTTATCACGTTATCAACACTGTGACCTTTGTTACTTATTTCGGAATAGGCTGATTCCCCCATAATAATCGCATCGTCCACCACTATACCTAGAACCAGGATAAAGCCGAATAGACTCATGAGGTTAATTGAATAATCATTCATTGGCAGTAACATAAGGGTACCGAGAAAACACACCGGTAAGCCTACCATTACCCAAAACGCAAGTTTCAGTTTTAAAAATAAGGTTAAAATTAAAAAAACTAAAATGGCCCCTTCCAACATGTTCATCAACATCATGTTTAGTCGGTCAGCTAAGTAAAAAGACGCATCTCCCCAAGCATCGGCTTCAATATTTGGCGGGAGCGTTTTCTTTCTTTTTTCTAGATACTTGTTTACTTCCTCAGAAATTTCTAACGCGTTTTGATCACCAATCGCTTGCACTTGAATACTCACGGCTTCTTTACCGTTAAAAGTAGCGAAATTATTATCTTCAACAAATCCATCATTGATACTGGCAATATCACTAAGAAGTAATCTTGTGCCGTCCGGACGATTTATTAACGGAATTTTAGCGAAGTCGTAAGCGTTATATGCCTGCCCTTTTGCTCGTAGCAAAATATCGCCATTGTCTGAGCGAATAGAGCCACCAGGAATATCTACAGATGTTCTGCGAATCGCATTGACAACTTCATCGAAGGTAAGATTGTAAGCCTGTAACTCTTGTTCAGCGATTTCAATGGATATCTCGTAATCCCGCGCGCCAACAACTCTAACACTTGAAACACCGGGCAAATTAGCCATGTCATCACGTAAGAAGTTTGCTGTTTCTTTCAATTCTCGTTCACTGGCATTGCCATATACTGAAACCCAAAGCACGCTCTGAGTTGCTTTAGAACGATAAACCACAGGCTTTTCGGTATTTTCTGGAA
This sequence comes from Glaciecola sp. 1036, assembly GCF_050306235.1. Classification (NCBI taxonomy): domain Bacteria; kingdom Pseudomonadati; phylum Pseudomonadota; class Gammaproteobacteria; order Alteromonadales; family Alteromonadaceae; genus Glaciecola; species Glaciecola sp. 1036. Next base: position 207,744 of record NZ_JBLWFH010000001.1, read on the forward strand.
ACGATGGAATAGCATCTACTTGGGATTTAATCTCGTCCAATACCACTTGAACATCGAAATCATCTACGACTTCAGCTCTTACCGTACCTAAACCTTCACGGGCAAAAGAAGTAAGTTTTTCAATCCCTTCGAGATCTTTTATCGCTTCTTCAATTTTGAGAATAACACCTTCTTCTACTTCTTGGGGAGCTGCACCTAAATACGGTACTTGCACAGTGATGATGTTGAATTCAAATTGCGGAAAAACCTTTTTCTGGACACCTAAAACACCAAAAATACCGCCCACGATAATTGCTATCATTAATAGGTTGGCGGCCACACTATTGCGCGCAAACCAGGCAATTATTCCCTTGTTTACATCTATGCGAGTGTCACTCATATGCTGTCCTCACTAATAGCGTTTTCTGGGGTAATTTCTGGCTCTTTTTCTTCAAGTACCCGCACTGGCATACCATTATAGGGAGAAGAAACGGCGCTCATGATCACTTGATGATTGGCTTTTAATCCGCCGCTTATGTACACGAAGTCTTCATCAGTTCTTACCACATCGACTTCATTAATATGAATTTTGTTTTCTTCATCAACAGTCAATATAGTGCCATCTAATCTTGCGACATAACGAGGTAACTTAACAACGTTGTCGACGCTTATTCCGCTAATATCAGCGCTGACAAATCGACCGAAATTTAAGGGGATTGCATGCGCATTACCGGCTAGGTTATAGGGATCTTGAACTTCTACTACACCGTAAATCACGCGACGACTTTCATCTAAAACAGCTTCATCACGAATTAATTTACCTTGCCAATAACGGGTTTCGCCCGCGACATTTGCTTTTAACGTAACACTTGGTGTGCGATCATCAATAGTCCCGATAAAGGAAACATCACTGTCGGTAAGAGGCAGACGAATTTCAGCAACATCGGTAGAGAAAATCTCCCCAATTTGACCGCCAGTAGGCACAAATTGGCCAAGATCGATGTTTCTCGATTTCACCAGTCCGTCATAGGGCGCTCTTATTCGGGTACGTTCTAAATTACGCTTTGCTCTTTGAAGTTGCGCTTGAGCTGCTTGTAAATTGGCTTTTTCTCTCGCCAATTGCGGTTTTCGTAAACCTAACTCTGGCACAACACCTGTGTTTACTGAACGCCATTCTTTTTCCGCGACCTGCCCCCTTGCTACTTCCTCATCAAGAGCTGCTTGTGCTCTGGCTAATTCGGCTTCAGCTAATAATAAATCAGTTCGATAATCGGCACTTTCTAATTCAACTAATACATCACCCTTTTTAAAGAAACCACCTTCGATAAAATCATCTGCAATAGCGATTACCTGGCCGCTAACTTGGGCACTTAACATGGTACTATTTTTGGGTTGAACACTACCTTGTGCATAAACTAAGAAATCAATGTTATCGAATACGACCGGACTAGCTTCCACAAGAAATTCGTCTATTTTAGGTTCTTTTTTCTCGGGTTTTGGCTTAGTAATCACTAAAGCCATAAGAATAACAATAGAAACAACTAAAATTATGATTGGAATACCGACTTTTTTCATCTATCGCACAACTATGTAAATTAGTTTTATAAATGCCCTTAGTATAACCTCAATATTTATAAGGTAATAATCCGTTTTTCGAAAAATCAGTACTTTAGTGGAGAAAAGTTGTGTCTAAATGTTTCAAACCGAGCAATTATGTATCCAAAAAATGTACTGATAATATGAAAATAGACGCCATTATGTCCGCAGAAGTAGAGATAATTTCTTGCCCGTATCTTTTACTTCTCTAGTCGCTATGGAAGTACTAAAACGGTTAACACCCGGCAAGCGCGACAACTCATAGCGCAACAAATGGTCAAAACTCTGCATATCGGTTGATAAAACCTCAAGTACATAATCAAAATCGCCAGTGACGGCGGCACATCTTACGATTGAGGGATTGGCTTTCACGGCTAATTCAAACTCTTGATATTGCGCAAAATCTACCACTACATGCAACATTGCGCTTATCTGCAAACCAAGTTTATGACTATCCAAGATTGTGGTATGTCCCTTGATAATCCCTTGTTGTTCCAACTTTTTAACGCGATTCCAACAGGGAGTTTTAGAGAGTCCAACCGCTTCAGCTAAGTCAGCGAATGAAATTCTGGAGTCTTGTTCTAAATAACTTAGTATTTGCCCATCTATTTTACTAATCATATTCTATTTTTAAACTCAATTTAAAAACAACATTCTATATAATAGACAATATTAAGAACATATAGAAACAATGTTTTGGAAAAAGCTAGCCATAATGTCTTTTGAAACTAATGTTATTAGTGAGGAACCATTATGCGACGCGAAAAATACTATGACTTAATAGAGCAACCTGAAATGTTAGATTATGGTGTTTATCTGCAATGCGATAAATTACTGCAATGCCAAAAGCCTCTGAATCAACTCTCCACCAGTGATGAACTTCAATTTCAAATTGTCCATCAAGTCGAAGAACTATGGATGAAGTTAATGTCCTTCACACTTGTTGAAATTATGGATTACATGACGGACCAACAAACCCATAGAGTCATCACATTGTTTAAGCGAGTGCACGGCATTCAGCAGATGATGATTGACCAGTTAAGTTTGCTAGAAACTATGTCACCTAAAGAATATCAAAAAATTAGACTACAATTAGGTAATGGTAGCGGTCAGGAATCACCGGGATTTAGATTATTGTTAAAAATGCCCCAAGATATTTGGCAGCATTTTGAAAAGTACTATCTGGACGGTGGCAAGGTTACGCTGAAGCAAATTTATGATGACGAATACAGTCATGATGCTCGTTATGCGGTAGCAGAAGCATTAATCGAATTTGATGAGTTATTCCAAATATTCCGTTGGCGACATCTTTTTTTGATTAATCGTTCCATCGGAATGGCGGCAAACTCTTTAAAAGGTAGACCTGTAGATTTATTGAAAAAAGGCGCAAGTCACAGATTTTTTCCAGACTTGTGGGATATACGAAGTCAAATGACTGACGATTGGGGCGGTGAATATGGGCGTAAGCGCCCCTCTATTAGCGGAAAATCATGAGATTTCAAGATCATTTTAGTTCACCTTCGGGAATATATTTACTCTCACATTCAGTGGGACCTATGACCCGTGCAGGTTTGTCAGCTAACCAGGCTTTTCTTAAGTCATGGACTGAATATGGTGGAGATGCGTGGCCCGAATGGTTGAATTTCATCGATCGTTTTAGACTTCAATTGTCATTGTTGTTGAATTGTAATAAGTCGTATATATGCCCACAACCCAGTGTTTCTATGGCGTTCACACAATGGCTTAGCGCTGCCTGTAAAAGTAAACCCAAAAAAAATAAACGCGTTGTAATGCATCAAGATGCATTCCCATCCATGGGTTTTGTGGTACAAGGACTCGCGGCAACTTACAATTTGCAATTAGTATTGGTAAAAGGTCCATTGAACGATACTGATGTTTGGCAAAAAGAACTAGAACACCCTTATACTTTTTGTTGTTTGTTAACCCACGTGCATTCAATGACAGGGGAACTTTGTGATGTTTCTCGTTTATCAGAGTTATGCCAAGAACTCGGCATAATGTCAGTAGTAGATATTGCGCAATCAGTGGGAATAATTGACATTGATTTAGATAATTGGTGCGTAGATGCTGTTGTCGGCTCTTCGGTAAAATGGTTAAGCGGAGGGCCCGGCGCAGGCTTCTTAATCACTGATGTCACCGACCAAGTAAATCTATTCCCTGATCACATTGGCTGGTTCTCACATCAAAACCCATTTGAATTTGATATACTTCATTTTGACGCCGCGCCTGATGCATTAAGATTCTGGGGAGGTACACCAGATGTGTTACCTTTCGCTATCGCAGGTGCTTCAATTTCTATAATAAATGCAATTGGCGTAAACAATCTCGCAACCAAAAATAAAACCTTTCAAGCTATGTTTTTAAATCAGCTTTCAAACAGCAAAATAGACGTAAATGCCATTGGTGGCACAATTTGTTTGCCCATAAAAGACGAAAAAACACAAGCTTGTGAGCAATTTTTAAAAGATAATCGGGTGAGATTTGATATTCGTGATGCTAAATTAAGGTTGTCATTTGGTGCTGTTTGCTCAACTAAAGATGTGCTACTTGTAGCAGATTTAGTCACTCCGTATTGCAAATGATTTAATTTGCATAATGATACTGCAAGCGTATTAATTTGCTACCAGCGCCCCCAGATGACAGGACGCAACATTACTATACTTATAAAACCATAAACCAAAGCAAACCACGACATACCAGCATCTATGCCATTTTTATATATGCTGTAAATAAGGAACCCGAGTAAAACGAACCCAGGAAAACTTACAAGTAATATAAGGACTCTAACATTCGCAGGTAAAATTCCTTTAGATCCTGTGCTTGATGCAGTATTTTTTTCCATAACAAAAGTGTATTTTTAGATTGTTAGAAAACAAGCTATCATCATCAGAGAAGCAGCACAAGCGACGCATTATGTTTAAATTGTCATCGAATTCAGAAGTCAGATTTTTGCTACTAATGAGTGGTTCTATTATGTTAGCGATGATCCCTTTTGTATTTATTCGTTTTTTTCAACATGATTACCCAGTCGCATTTTTAAACCTGACGTCTGCAATTTTAACGGGTAGTTCGTTTTTTGTTGTACTAATTACTAAAAAAACCGAAATGGCAAAAATAAGCCTTTCAATTGTGTGTTTCATTTTAGCGATAACCACCACAATTTTAAAAGGTTGGCATCAAATTATCTGGGTATATCCAGTACTCACATTATTTTTTGCGGTATTAAAGCCAACCCGTGCATTACAAGTTTCTATAGTCTTAATTATTTCCATCAGTTTTCTTATTTACACAAAAGTTAGCAATTTATATGTATTGGGATTCATAGTATCTGCTACCGCGACTATGATTTTTGCCTTTGCATTTACCTCACAAATGCATAGCCAATCAGACATACTTAAAGACTTGGTAATCAAGGATCCTCTAACAGGCATCGCTAATAGAAGAGCTTTTGAAGAAGACATGAAAAAATATTCCGAGCAAATGAAAAATGGCACTATGCAAAGTGCTGCTATGGTAATGCTGGACATTGATTACTTTAAAAAAATAAATGATGACTTTGGGCACAGCGTTGGGGATTTATTGTTACGTGAATTTGCCATGGCAATCATTGCCAAAATAAGAAAAAAGGATAGCCTTTATCGCCTAGGTGGCGAAGAATTTGTGGTCCTTTTACCTCATACTGATAGCAAAGAAGCCTTTATCATAGCAGAAGGTTTACGCATTGAAATTGAAAACACAGATTGGTCCGATCCCAAATTATTTATTACGGTATCTTTAGGCGTTGCCGAATGTATTGCAGGACAAAACGTATGGGGATGGTTTGAAAGAGCTGATAAGGCGATGTACAAAGCTAAAAAAGAAGGTAGAAACAAGAGCATTCAATGCAATGAAATAAAAAAAAGCATCGAACAATAAGCTCGATGCTTTAATGTCTTATATAAATTTACAGTTTGCTTTCTAATTCTGGAAGCACTTCGAAAAGATCTCCCACTAAACCGTAATCCGCCACCTGAAAAATTGGCGCTTCTTCATCTTTGTTAATAGCAACGATGACTTTAGAGTCTTTCATACCAGCAAGATGCTGAATAGCACCAGAAATCCCAACTGCAATGTAAAGTTGAGGCGCAACAATTTTACCCGTTTGACCAACTTGCATATCATTAGGTACAAAACCAGCGTCTACGGCCGCTCTGGAAGCGCCAATAGCCGCTCCAAGCTTGTCAGCTATACCATTTAACAGTGAGAAGTTTTCGCCATTTTGCATGCCTCTTCCACCAGAGATAATGACATCAGCAGCGGTTAGTTCTGGACGCTCAGACTTAGTCAACTCTTCACCAACAAAGCTAGATTTACTTGTGCCTGCATCCACTGAAATTGCTTCAACTGAAGCTGAGCCGCCATTTTCGGCGGCATCAAAGGCCGCGGCACGCACTGTCACCACCTTTTTATCATCTTCACTTTGTACTGTAGCAATCGCATTGCCTGCGTAAATTGGACGCACAAAGGTGTCGGCCGATTCTACGGCAATAATATCGGATATCTGCGCCACATCTAATAAAGCAGCAACCCTTGGCATAAAGTTTTTGCCTGTGGTGGTAGCTGCTGCGAAGATATGCGTATAATCATTTGCTAGATCAACTACGACCTTGGCAACAGTTTCTGGTAACTGGTGTTCGCATTCTGCTGAGTCAACAACAAGAACTTTATCTACACCTGTTATTTGCGCTGCCGCTTGGGCAACTGAATCACAATTTGCGCCCACGACTAACACTGTGACACTGTCACCAACAGCAGTTGCAGCGGTTACCAGTTTGTTGGTTTCTGTTTTTAAACTACTATTATCGTGTTCGGCATATACTAAAACTGTCATTTAGATCACCTTCGCTTCATTTTTTAACTTTTCAACTAATTCATCTACGTCTGCGACCTTAATACCACCTTGTCTTTGCGGTGGCGGCGTTACTTTTAAGGTTTTCACTTTAGATTCTAATGCAACACCCATATCAGCAGCAGATTTCACATCTATGGGTTTTCTTTTCGCTTTCATAATGTTAGGTAAGGATGCATAGCGAGGTTCATTTAATCTAAGATCAGTAGTAACAACTGCTGGTAAGCTTAGAGATACCGTCTGCAAACCACCATCGATTTCACGAGTAACCTCTACCTTACCTTCTTCTACTACCACTTTAGAGGCAAAAGTGCCTTGTGGCATATCCGTTAATGCTGCGAGCATTTGCCCAGTTTGGTTATTATCTGAATCAATTGATTGCTTACCTAAAATAACTAAATCAGGCGCTTCTTCTTCAACCACTTTCTGTAGCAATTTCGCTACTTGCAGCGAATCAAGTGCTACATCAGTTTCAATATGAATACCACGGTCAGCACCAAGGGCTAAGCCCGTACGAATTTGTTCTTGGCAGGTTTTTTCACCAATAGAAACCACTATAATTTCAGTTGCTATGCCTTTTTCTTTAAGGCGAACAGCTTCTTCAACAGCAATTTCGCAAAACGGGTTAATCGCCATTTTCACGTTGTTTAAATCAACACCGCTATTGTCTGGCTTCACTCGCACCTTAACGTTGTAGTCTATTGCGCGTTTAACCGGAACTAATATCTTCATAGTTACCCCTGTATTTGTTTACTGTATGGACAGTAATTTAAATATTCATTTTATCAATTGCATATAGTTATGAAAAAAAATATTAATCGCTAAACTAGATGCTATAAGGATATTTACCTGCTTTGCAGGTAAATTCGAATAGGTCGCAATCTTACGACAGTTGACGTAAACTTCAACCTACTTTACCTTTTGTCGCACACATAAATTTTACATTGTTTTGACGACTTGTAATATTCGTTTGGCGAATATTAACCAATAAACGACAAGCAATGTTGATTGAGTCTAATGTTAAATTGCGATTCACGATCAGCCTAAAGAGTGGAGATCACCGTGGAAAGAGAAGTAATGGAATTTGATGTTGTTGTCGTTGGCGGCGGACCATCTGGACTTTCAACAGCTATTAAACTTAAACAGTTAGCAAATGAAAACAATACTGAATTAAATGTTTGTGTAATTGAAAAAGGATCTGAAATAGGCGCACATATTCTCTCTGGTGCTGTTTTTGAACCTAAAGCACTAAATGAATTAATTCCCAATTGGCAAGAACTCGGCGCCCCGGTCTCTACCAAGGTAACTGAAGATCACATTTATTTGTTAAATAGTGAAAGCAAAGCAACACGTTTACCTAATTTCATGACACCTAAAACCATGCATAACAGCGGGAATTATATTGTCAGTATGGGTAACTTATGCCGCTGGCTTGCAGAACAAGCTGAAACGCTTGGGATAGAAATCTACCCAGGATTTGCTGCGGCTGAAGTACATTATGATGAGGATGGAAAAGTAGCTGGCGTTATCACTGGAGAGATGGGCCGCAAGGCCAGTGGCGAAGAAGGCGCTGATTTTGTTCCTAGCATGCTATTGTCTGGAAAATATACTGTGTTTGCTGAAGGCTGTAGAGGTCATCTTGGTAAACAATTGATCAGCAAATTTGCTTTAGATAAAGATGTTTCACCACAACATTACGCTATTGGATTTAAAGAAATCTGGGATATACCGGCCGAACAGCATCAAGAAGGGCTAGTGGTTCACACCGCGGGTTGGCCGTTATTCGACGCAACCGGTGGTAGTTATCTATATCATGCGGAAAATAACCAAGTGTTTGTTGGATTAATTGTCGACCTTAACTACCAAAATCCTCATTTAAGTCCGTTTGATGAATTCCAACGTCTGAAGCATCATCCTGTCATTGCTGAAACCTTAAAAGGTGGCACTAGAGCGAGCTATGGTGCTAGAGCTATTGCCAAAGGTGGTCTTCAAAGTCTCCCTAAAATGACTTTCCCTGGTGGTATGATGGTCGGTTGTAATGCTGGTACGCTTAACTTTTCGAAGATTAAAGGTAATCACACCGCAATGAAATCAGGCATGATAGCGGCAGAATGTATTTTCGAGTTGCTACAATCTGGTAAAACCGGTGAAGAACCAACTATTTACACCGAAAAATTTGAGCAATCTTGGGTGTATGATGAACTTTACCGTTCACGTAATTTTGGTTCTGCCATCCATAAATTTGGTAATTTCGTCGGCGGCGCATATAACACCCTAGACCAAAATTTCTTCGGTGGAAAATTGCCGTTTACCTTTACAGATACCAAACCCGATTACGCATGTCTGAAAACAGCAGCTGAAATGCCTAAAATTGAGTATCCTAAACCTGATAATACATTGAGTTTTGACAAGCTATCTTCGGTATTTATTTCCAATACAAACCATGAAGAAGACCAACCTTGTCACTTAAAATTAAAAGATCCAAGTATTCCAATTTCCGTAAACTTATCTAAATACAATGAACCTGCACAACGGTACTGCCCAGCCGGTGTTTACGAAGTTGTTGAAGAAGGCGATGAGAAAAAATTTCAGATTAATGCGCAAAACTGTATTCACTGTAAAACCTGTGACATTAAAGAGCCAAATCAAAACATCAATTGGGTTGTACCTGAAGGTGGTGGTGGTCCAAATTACCCTAATATGTAAGGACAGTTTTGACACAAAGTTCTCTTAATTATGAATTAGTAAATAAGCAACAAGGCGATTCTATATCGCCTTGTTTAGTGCTTATCCATGGCCTTTTCGGCAGTTTAGATAATTTAGCTGTTATTCGGCGCCATTTTGAAGATAAATATTCTGTATTGAGTATCGATCTTCCTGATCATGGCAAATCATACCGCAGTGACACCTTCAGTTTCGATGATTATGCGCAAAGTATTTGCTCTCTTATTCAAAGTTTAGAACTAACACAAGTATACCTTGTGGGCCATTCTTTGGGCGGCAAAGTTGCTATGTTGGTGGCCCATAAAATACCAGACATTGTTAAGCGTTTGGTAGTAATGGATATTGCGCCAGTGGCATATTCTCCGCGCCATCAAAATGTTTTGAACGGGCTGAATAATGTTAAGCTTGATCAAATATCCGATCGAAAAGATGCTCAAAAACAACTTGCTGAATATGTGCAAGATTCTGGAACTCAAGCCTTTCTATTAAAAAGCTTATATCAAAATGAAAGTGGACATTGGCAATGGCGTTTTAATGTTTCATTGATTGAAAAAGACTATGACAAACTTAGCGCTTGGACGGAAACTGAAAATCTCTACTCAGGCCCTACACTCTTCATTAAAGGCGCTGAAAGTGATTATATTCTTGCTGAACATCAAGATACCATTATGCGACAACTTCCCAATGCTTCAGCAAAAATTGTACAAGCAGGTCATTGGCTTCACGCGCAAAAACCACAGGTAATTAACGCATTAATTACAAATTTTTTACCTGAAAAGGATAATTGACATTTTTTTCGCCGATAACTTGCGTTTTCGTAGAAAAAGTCTTTGATTATGCTAGTATTCGCGCTCTTTATTAAGAGGTTGTGTAGATGTCTCCAGAGACTTTTCAAACATTAGAATCGATAGCCCTTGATGTCGCTTTAGTTGTTTTATTCATACTAATGTTTTTTGCTGTCCATGATGTAATGAAAAAAAATGACGTTCCTGTGTATGGTCGATTGGTCGCCTATGGCGTATTAGGGCTAGGTGCGTTAGGATTCGCAATCAAAGGCATTATTAAATTAGTTTACGGTATTTAAATTAGCGTTTTTCGAGGTATGTAAATGGCAAGTGTTGGATTATTCTTTGGTAGTGACACAGGTAACACTGAACATGTAGCAAAAATGATTCAGAAAGAACTAGGCAAGCATCTAATTGATGTGCATGACATTGCAAAAAGCACTAAAGAGCAAATTGCCGAATTTGACCTGCTAATTTTTGGTATTCCCACCTGGTATTATGGTGAAGCCCAATGCGATTGGGATGACTTTTTCCCAGAATTAGAAGAAATTAATTTTGAAGATAAGCTTGTAGCGATCTTTGGTTGCGGTGATCAAGAAGATTATGCTGAATATTTCCTCGACGCCATGGGCATGATACGCGATATTGTTGAACCTAAAGGCGCAATAATTATTGGTCATTGGCCGACAGATAGCTACGAATTCGAAGCATCTAAAGGCATGGCTGATGACGACCACTTTGTGGGTTTAGGCATCGACGAAGATAGACAACCTGAGCTTACTGATGAACGTGTAATTAAGTGGTGCGCACAAATTCGCGAAGAAATGTGTTTATCTGAACTTGAATAATTAATGAAAACATCTGGCTTCTTCTTAGAAGCCAGACAATTACCTAGCTTGTATTTAGTCCAACCCCACAATATTAACCTCTGCTAATGACTGTTAATATCGCTAAAATAAATCGGTACGCTTTTCCTTTAAGCCACACCACATAAATTCATTAATTGTTGCACCTAAGATATTTCAATACTTACCGAAGATTGCTATTCTGACCTTGCTCCAATTCCTATAACAATAACGAGACAGATCTATGAAAAAACGCTTAATTGCGGTTGGCTTGTTTTGCTCATTGCAAGTCAACGCGAGTCTATTAATGAAGCCTACCTATCATCCTGATATCGACTATCAAGGGAAAATTTTAACCGGGGATTATGTATCGACATTGACCCCTCCAGAACAAATATTAGGTTTTGAAGTAGGTCAAAGAGTTGCCGACCCAGCGCAAATTAGCCAAGCATTAAAAACCTGGGAAACTCAAACCGATCGCTTGCACTTAGTTGAATATGCAAGAAGTCATGAAAACCGTCCTTTGTACGCCGCGTTTATTTCAAGTCCAAAGAATTTAAATAATCTTGAAGCCATCAAAACCAAGTTAAATCAACTAGCTGATCCACGTAGCATCAATGACGGTGATGCAAAAAAAATCATTGATGAGTTACCGGCAATCGCCTGGATGGCCTATTCCATTCACGGTAATGAAACCTCTGGCGCCGATGCTGCATTAGCTGCCATTTATCATTACCTAGCAGAGCAAGGTGACGATGTGTCTAAGATGCTAGATGATATGATCATCATCATAGACCCAATGATGAACCCTGATGGTCGAGCTAGATTTGCCAAGTCGCTGGAGCAATATAGAGGAACAGCGCCAAATGTAGACGATCAATCCTTGTTGCATAGAGGCGATTGGCCTTATGGACGCACTAACCATTATTTGTTCGATCTGAACAGAGATTTCGTTTACTTAACACAGCCTGAAACCAAAGGTCGAGTGGCGCTGATTAACAAATGGCGTCCGCAGTTAATGATTGATGGTCATGAAATGGGCTCTCAGGACACTTTTTTAATGGGCCCTCCTCGACAACCGTTAAACTTCAACATAGCCCCTAGCGTGCAAAAATGGGCGAATAACTTCGCTCAAGAGCAAGCAGAGGCTTTTGACGCAAAAGGTTGGCGTTACTATAACGGTGAATGGTTTGAAAACTGGTATCCTGGATATTCAAACTACGCTGAATATCGAGGTTCTATGCATATTCTTTATGAACAATCACGGATGGCAGAAGATGGCGTAAAACGTCCTGAAGGCACAATCCAAACATATAAAGAATCTGTACATCATCAGTTTGTGAGTACCATAGCCAACCTTGAATCACTGCAAAAATATTCTAAAGAAATGTACAAAGACTATTGGCAAGACCGCAAAATGTTAGTGTCTAGCAAAAGTCCATTTGCTGATAAAGCCTTTGTCATTATGGCCAACGACAATCATAGCCGAACGCAATTATTAGTGGAAAAACTGCAAGCTCAAGATATCGAAGTTAAACAAACCACCGAGAAAATGACCTTGCGTGACGCTAAAGACCAATTTGGCGACACTGTTGAAAAATTATCGGTACCTGTAGGTAGCATTATCATCAATAACAGACAACCCGAGGCTCGGTTACTTTCTGCTATCATGGAATTTGATGCCAAGCTCAAACCCGAAACCATTCAGGAAGAACGAGCAAAGGTATTAAAAGAAGGCGGTTCTATCATGTATGACACTTCAGCTTGGAACTTCACCATGATGTATGGTTTAGAAGCTTATGAAGTGAGTGAAGAAATTGACAACAAGGTCAAAGATTACACGCCTGTGTCCTTTTCCTCAAATTCAGTCGATACAAACGCCATTGCTTGGTTGGTGGATGGCGCAGACGATAAATCAGTCACCTTTGCGGCACGTTTAATGGAATTAGGTGTACAAGTTCGGGTGATAAAAAAAGCCTCCACGTTAAGCGAACAGACCTTCAATCGTGGTACTGTTATTATCACAACCACAGACAATCCGGCTCAAACCAATTTAGCGCAAACAGTTGCTGATATGGCAAACGAGTTAAGTTTACCTTTAGCATCCATTACCAGTGGTTTTGGTGCTGGCGACTTACCTGATTGGGGTGGTGAAAACTTTGTTTTATTACAAAAACCTCAAATTGCCATAGCGTCACAAGCCGGTACCAGCAGCGGTGATGTGGGTTCTACTTGGTGGTCAATTGACAGTAACCTCGGCATTCGTCATTCACATTTGGATTCAAGCGCTTTCGGTTATAGTGATTTGAGACGTTACAATGTCATCATTTTACCTAATCGCTATCGTTTGGATAATGGTGCTGCAGGCGCTTTAAAAGAATGGGTAAGGCAAGGTGGTACCTTGATCACTCATGACAATTCCAGTGCCTTAGTTAGCAAATTAGAGGGTTTTACCGATGTAAAAGTCCTTGCCGACATTTTTGCTGACGCAGAGAAATTCGATACCGCACTACAAAGACGACTTCTGGCCAGAGAAGATTATGCTGTCACTGATAGTTTATCCTCCTCTACCCTATCAACAGACGTCAGTTACCCTTGGGACGAAACGCCAAAAGCGCTGTCTGAAAAAGAACTCGAAAAGCGTGATAAATGGCAATCTTTGTTTATGCCAGCAGGTGCTATGGTCGCCGGTACTGTAGACCAATCACACTGGTTAACCTTTGGTACCAATCCTATATTACCGTTGATGTACGAAGATCAAACCATATTAGTAGCACCAGAGTCAGCAGAATCTGTGATTGATGTAGGCGTTTACCAAGATGATGCAAATGCCGAATACAAAGATGCCCTTGGCTGGTATTCAATTCCAAATGGGCAATCACTTAAGGTTCGCATGAGTGGATTAGTATGGCCAGAAGCTCAACAGCGTATTGCCAACTCTTCATTTCTGACGCGTGAATCAATAGGTAAAGGTCAGGTAATTCAATTTTCTGGACAACCTAACTTTAGGGGAGCAACAAGAGGCACCAATCGCCTTCTGCTAAATGCCATTGTCTACGGACCAGGATTTGGTAGTCGGCCTAAAATTGATCTCTAGGTATTAAAATTAAAAAAGGAGCTAATTAGCTCCTTTTTTTCCCGCTTTTATTTTATTCAAGAGGATGTTTAAAGTTACTTTTAAAGCTGAACGCTTGTGAACTTTCACCATGAGCTCTTAAATAATCTAATTTTTCAAAAGCCTCTTGTACGGTGGGAATATGCCCGTTTGGTACCCACCACAGAACATAAGAAGCTTGTTTAATAGGCTTAAACCATTCTTTTTTACGTTTAAGAAAGTCGATATGATGGGTTTTGAACATAAAACTTTTCAACGACTCAACATTTTCCCAAACCGACATATTGACAATAATATCGGGGTGTCCCTCGACGGATATATCAGTCGCGTCCCCACTGTCATCCTGCAAGCGCCAAACAAAGCCCTCACTGGACTCAGCAATGGCATTGATAGGGTCTAAATTGTTGACAAATTCCATATTAGCTTTTATCGCCTGAACACCTTAACTTCTATAGTAGAGTAGTAAGATTAACTTGTTAAATAATTTAAAATGGGCATTTAGACCCTTTCATCACAGAATGATTATTGTTTCGGAAACTCACTAAATTGCGGTAGATTGTCGGTTATTTCATACCAATCAGCCTTCGAAGCTACATGCATATGGGCTTGTGGCAACAATGATGGACTAGCATCTAATGCGCCATATCTAACATGCACTAACCCAGTTTCAGGTTTTTCCCCATACAAGGTGGAACCGCAATTGTCGCAAAAGCATGATTCCGTTTGTTCACTGCGTTTAAATGATTTGATATTTTCCAAACCCTTAGTTACAGAAAAGTCTTGTTTCACTAACCCTCCGATAGCTGTACCAGACGCCCCTGAGGATTTTCGGCACAGGGAACAATGGCAATATCCAGCATAAAGAAACTTATCCTTCACTGTAAATTCCACTTTACCACAAACACAACTTCCGCTAATTACTGTCATCTTTTCACCCTTTGACTATAAAAATACTAAAATGCCAGCCTTGGCCTACACTTCATATTTACTTGAGCTGTGAAGTATATTTAAAGTATCAGTTTTGTCAAATGGATTTTCGAGGCATTCGTTAAGCAAATTTATTCTTTGGATAAAAATGCTTCCTTTTCAAAACTATTATTATTAGCCCTATAAGTCCTAAAATACTGCCAATTGGAATCATGAATACTAGCAATGTCGAACTCGTAAGAGTGATCCAGAATAACCAATATGGTCTATATCTGCAGACTGTAATTGCAATCAATAAAAGTACTAAACCTGGAAAACACATGACTAAACCAAGAACTGTCGTTACCAATGCTGAAGACAAGCCTGCGGCCATCAATTTGGGATCGCCAGTACCTGCTACGGTAATCTCTTGAAACAAATTATAAATCGCGTAAAAGGTATTAGCGATTCCCCACGGCAGTGCTAATAAAAACACAACACCTAAAATTGCTACATATTTACCTATATCCTGTTTATTCATCCGCTAATCCTTGCAAAATTACAAAACCTTTAAAAACGTGGGACAAACCAGAGATCGATTTTTCTTACGTGAAAGTTCTCGTTTCAAATTTATTAGAGCTGGGGAAAGCATCTGGCACTTAACTGGCGAATAAGTCTGAAATAATAAATAGAGCTTAATAGAGAAGCTGCCTGCGTTTTTCTGTCCCAGCGAGCTTGCGGGTGCTCTAATGCGATTGTGTGCATTTTAGATTCTTAAACTTGATCGCCACATAAGCAGCTATCGGGGCGAGTGCAAGCAACGAAATTGACTCTGAATTTTTACCAACAACAAACAGGATAATACTCCCTGTAATACTAATAACTGCAATACCCGCCCACCCGATGCTGACCATTAGCAACTTTTCAACGTTATATTCTGCTTTCCACAAGCGTAGCGACAATATACTAAACACCAATAACATCAACATTGGCAAGTAAATTGATAATAATTCCATTTAGTTATCCTTAAGCAAATAACACCTAATTAGCGAGCACCTCGCGCATACACAAACTTGGTGTAGATTCTCCACTAATAATTCGTTTATCTAAAGAATTGTTTTACAACATTTAATTTTGCAAGATCAACTTTAGTTGAGGTGGTTTAGCGTTGGAATTCGCTTGGCTGTATTTAGCAGCGTTATAAGCAAAGATACAGTGATAGGTTTATTAAGTGTTTAAATCGACATTTTTAGACAAATTAAAAGTCGATTATTAGGCTAGTCTAAACTGTTTCACTGCATCTGAAAGCTCATTTACCAAGTATTCAATTTGGTGAGTGGCATCGTTTGATGCCTGAGTGCTATCAGCACTGTCTTTACTTAAATGCACTATGGTTTCCAATCGTTCAACCATTTGTGCTAAAAGCTCATCTTGTTGTTGACTGTCCGACACAATTTGACGGTTTACATTGGCCAACTCTTGAATTAAGTTCTTAATCTGAGATACCTGAGTAGATACCTGCTGTGTGATCTCAACCCCTTTTTCTACCTGTTCTTCTCCTCGGTTCATGGCGCTTATAGCCTGTTTAGCATCTCGTTGTAATGAGGCAATCATATTTTCAATTTCTTCGGTAGAATCATGAGTGCGAGTTGCTAAGGTGCGCACTTCATCAGCAACCACGGCGAATCCCCTGCCTTGTTCACCCGCTCGTGCGGCTTCAATTGCAGCATTCAACGCCAGTAAATTGGTTTGTTCAGCGATGGTTTTAATCACATCCAGAATACTACCAATCTTTTCTGTATTTTCACCTAAGCGATTGACAATGGCTGCGGATTCTTTGGCATGAGCCGACTGCTCTTGCATCTGCTGAGAACTGCTGTTTGAAAGAGTCATTACACTTTCGCTTTGCTGTAATGCTTCAACAAGGTGTTTATCCGCCATCGATATTTGTTCTACGTTAGACACACTTGTTTGTCTGACTCTATTGGTGTTTTCAAAAGTGGCATCAATTTGCTCTTGCTGCTGAGCAACTTGAGCTAGTGACTTGTCTCCCATGTCTACACTTTTTACCATGACTTCTCGTAACAATTGCTCTTTTTCTTTTATCCCTGCAATTAAGGTGTTCAGTGATGCGATCAGACTATTAATACTTTTTGCCAAGATTGAAAATTCATCGTTAGATTCTTCGTGAAGTTTTTGCGTTAAATCACCTTCACTGACTAATGCCAGTTTTTCATTTACGTAAGATAAAGGTTTTGAAATGCTGCGCGTAGCGATTACTGCCAACACTATAGTTGCAATTAAGCCAAACACTGATGCGATGGCACTTTTAATAACATTACTTTGCACTGAAGACAGAATAGATTCTTGGCCATTCAATGTGTCAGTATCAACAATCCTGGCTAACTCGCTGAGTTCAGTAATGGCATCGTTCACTGCCATTTTAGTGCTATCACTGTGTTGTTTAGCTTGTTCCAAGTAAGCCATTTGGGCTCGTTTTTCTGCAAAAACACCTTGCTCACCAGTCAATGCGTTAATCATATTCATGTGTTCAGTATCGAACATTACGAAAATGCCTTCATCATCGATATTGCTGGCAATTCGTTTGGCGTAGTCGACATCCACTTGTACATTGCTGATGTTATATTCAATATCACCTATGTTTTGTTCTACTTTTTCAGGGTTAAATGAATTGACTAATTCTTCAATGGTGTTGAGCATTACGCTCAATTTATTGTCGATATTATTGGTCATACCTAGTAGATTTTGAAAGTCTGCAGAGTCATTTTCTAAATAACTTAAATCTAGCATTAAGGCACTGGCTTCATTGGTATGGTTTAAAGCATTAGTTGCTACTTTTTGTAAATTATCTGTGCTTGATATCACGTCAAATTTCGCTTGGAACATGTTCAAGCTTGCCTGCTGATACTGGCTAGAGGTGGTTTCTATCTGTTTGACTATGCCAATATTTTGCTCGTCTACCAAGGTCTTTAAGCTCGCTAAAATACTGCTATATTGGTTAAACTCCGAGTCAAAGTCAGATTTATATTTTTTAATTAAAGATAAATCTTGCTCATAATAGGCATTGGTTGTTATGGTGCCGAGTCGCAAAATTTCGAGATTTAAACTGGCAACTTTACGTTGAATTGGCATTTTCACAAAAGCCACTTCCTGAGCTGAATGTCTAATTTCGTATAAACCGAGATAAGATAATCCACTCGTCAGTAGTAAAAGGAAGGCAAGTAGACCAAATCCTATGATCATTTTTTTTACGACTGTTAATTGCATACTCCGAAGCTCAACTAAATTAAAATGGCTTTATCGTTATTATATTTACGGCAATTAGTGTTAAATCTTTAAATCTTCCTTATAATAAGCGAAGCTTTTTAAATGACAGGACTATCATGGATCAAAATAGAGAATTAAAAAAAGCGGGACTAAAAGTTACTCTTCCTAGGCTTAAAATCCTTGAAATACTGCAAGAACCGGAAAATCAGCACATTAGTGCTGAAGATGTTTACAAGAAACTTATCGATCTTGGCGAAGAAATTGGTTTAGCCACTGTTTACCGAGTATTAAACCAGTTTGATGATGCTGGTATTTTGAATCGTCACCACTTTGAAGGTGGTAAATCCGTTTTTGAAATTAGCCATAAAGCTCACCACGACCACCTCGTTTGCTTAAAATGTGGCAAGGTTATCGAGTTTGAAGACGAAGTTATCGAAAAACGACAAGAAGAAGTGGCTAAGGCCAATAACATGAAGTTGACCCACCATAGCTTATATCTTTACGGTGAATGTACTGACGGAAATTGTGACGCAGATCTTTAATCTGCGTCTTTCATCGAATCGTTATCTACACAAAAACATCAAACTTATGCCTATTGTAGGCACGTTGCGCTCGTAACCACATTTCACCTGGTTTGCCCTCGCCTATCACAGTATCGTCCACTTTCACCACAGCGCCGATTTCTTTGCTAGAACTGGTAATCCAAACTTCGTCTGCTTGTTTAATTTCGTCCATTTCAATGGCTCTTTCAGTTACCTTAAATCCACCTTCACGTTTTAATGCTTCCAAAATAATATGGCGTGTAATTCCGGGCAATAACTGGTTATCTAGCGGTGGCGTTAGGATTTCATCATTTTTAACAATAAACACGTTACAAGCTGCCGCTTCGGTAAGTTGCCCATGGCGGTTATGCAAAAGCACTTCATCAACACCTTCATTTTGCCCTTCTTGGAAATGCATAACATTCCCAAGTAACGAGGTCGATTTAATGTGACAACGCTGCCAGCGTAAATCTTCTTTGGTCGCTACAACAAAGGTTTTGGCTTTGTCTCTATCTAATGTAGTTGATGGCGCAATTTCAAACCCATAGGCAAACACAGTAGGCGTAACGCCCTTAGGATAAGCATGAAATCTTTTACTGTCTGCGCCTCGACTTATGTGGATGTATATTCCAATCGCTTCTTGTTCAAATGGTGCTAAAAGCGAATCGACAATTTTGCGCCATTCGACCAGATCAATTTCGTAATTGATGTTTATTTCATTTAGCCCACGTTGCATTCTTGCCAAATGCAATTCCAAACCCACCGTCTTTTTATTGTAAGATGGAATAACTTCATAAATCCCATCACCAAACAAAAATCCCCTGTCCATTGGCGAAATTTTGGCATTTTCTAACGGTAAGAATTTTCCATTTAAAAAAACGTCATGCATTTATGTGTGCCCTTATTGATGAATTGTCCGATTTACACTTTGTATATTTAATAACATATTTTCGGCTAACAGTCGTTGTTGGCGAAATATTTCATTGTCACTAAGTTCAAAAACTATTTTATCCCCTGGTTTTGCCTGCCCTAATCTAGCAAGTCCTAAGCCCCCGACAGCGCCGATTTTGGGATAGCCGCCAATGGTTTGTCTATCCGCCAGTAAAATCATAGGTAGGCCATCTCCAGCAATTTGAATGGCGCCATTACAAATGCCTTCTGACAGCATATTCGTTAGGTTAGAACGAATGTTTTGCCCTGATAATCGAATCCCCTGTTTACCGGATTGAGGGCTGACTTCGTACTCAGAGGACAAAAACAAGGCTTTTTGACCGCGTGAAAAACTTTGGTGTTGATAGCAAAAGTGCACTGGAATAGCCTTATTTGTTAGATTGCTCCATGCCACTAGACTATTTAACATGCAGTTATCTACTGTAAGTGATTTATTGGGCGGCGAAGGTTTAAGCTTAATGATGTCTCGGGACTTTAAACCACTGCCATCCTGATGCAGACCACCTAAGGTTTCTTTTGCTACATCACAACAGCTTCCGTGGACTTCTGGCACTTCAATACTTCCCTGAATAGCCACGTAAAATCGACAAGCGCCGTTAGGTAATATTTTAATTATTTGTGATTGGTTGACCACTAAGGGCTGATTTATTTGATGGGTTTGATTGTCTATTAGTACTTGAGGAATAGTCTGCTCTGACGCATACCCAATAGCGATCACCATTTTTGATTGTGCTTCAAAAATGATACCTCCAAAACTAACTTCTATTGCACTAGCTTCTAACGGATTACCCACTAATGCGTTGGCGAGTTTAAAACTAACCCAATCCATAGCCCCAGACTGACAATATCCTAAATGCTGGGCAAATTGACGGCCCTGATCAACCAATTGAGCATTAAAGTCTACTTGCTTAATTTGCAGCACTGGTCTCACCATTTTTCATTCGATCGTAAGTCGGTAAATCTATTGGATAAAATTCCACATGGTCACCTACAGAAAACCCCTCATGCTTTCTAAGATCAACCGGAGTATAGCCTAAGATTTGCCAGCCCCCTTGAGAGCGTTGTGGATAAATTGCAGTTTGCCGATCAGCTATGGCTACAGCGCCAGCTGGAACATAAGTTCGAGGTGTTTTCAGCCTAGGCGTCGCTATATCACTCATCAATTCACCCAAGTAGGCAAAGTTGGGCAAGAACCCGACAGAAAAAACCCGATAAGGACGTTGTTGATGGCTTTTTATCACCTCTTGCTGAAACATTTTGTGAACATCAGCCACATTTTGTAAATCTAATGGATATTTATCTTCAGGCGCACCATAAAACACTGGGATCTTGTGTGTTTTTCCTAGGTGATTTGATGCAATCAATTGAAGTTCTTTTATCTTGTTGATAACAAAGTAACTATCAACTTGTCGCCAATCAAAATAGATCAATAACGTATCGTAAGATGGCACTAAATCGGTCAGCCATTTAGGAGGTGATGACTTCAGCACTCCGTTTAATAAAGCAACAAGTTCATTTCGTTCGACTAACGCTAGTTTTGGATCTCTGACGCTAACTAATATCGCCTCTTCAGACACAGCTTCAAACCTAAATAACCTATTTTCCATTCAGCATTTGTCTTATTTTTTGCACTACTGATAGAGCTTCAGGATTATCTCCGTGCACGCAAATTGTGTCAGCTTTTAACATGATATGCGTGCCAGCATCGGTTAATACCTGACCTTCTGTAATTAACATCACTGCTTGCTCTAAGGTTTGCTCATTATTGAGAACTGAATTTGGGAAACTACGCGCTTGCAGAAAACCTCTGTCGGTATAACGCCTATCAGCAAAGGCTTCAAACAATAATTCTATTTGGTACTTATTGGCAATTTCTTGATAAGGCTCACGATCGGCTAAGGCTTGAATCATAAGGGGTAATCGCACATAAAATGATGCCATGGCAGCGACTACATCTTCAAAAATGTCTAAATTGCGCATCATATCGTTGTACAAAGCACCATGTGGTTTAACGTAACCTATTTGAGTTTGTTGACATTTGGCCATGCCATCTAGGGTTGCAAGTTGTGCATGCAACATTGCACCTAATTCTTGCGCTGGAATCCTCATACTGCGCCGACCAAATCCTTGTAAATCTGGATACGATGGATGAGCCCCTATTACCACACCGTATAATTTGGCCAATTCAATGGTTTTTTGCATGGTGAGTGCATCACCCGCATGATAGCCACAAGCAACATTGGCCATATCAATATAAGGCATAATGTCGGCATCATGATTGTGTTGCCAATTACCGTAACTTTCGCCTAAATCTGCGTTTAGTTTCATAATCTTAAGTGACCCAATAGCGCTTTAGTTGCTATACTTCTTGTTCGTATTAATAGTAATACTAACATGAGAAATTTTGGATGCTAACGGTAGGTAAAAAAAATCGCGTTAAGGTAACTGAAGTCATGCCCATGGGGGTTATGGCTGTAAGTTTAAATAATCAGCCGGAAACGGTTTTTGTTCCCTATGCGCAGCAAAGTGTTAAGCAAGACGATATTTTAGAAGTCTTTGTGTATTTTAATGAAGACGGTGATTTGCAAGGAAGTTTGGAAGACATAAAACTCAGTGTAGATCAGTTTGCTTCACTTAAAGTTAAATCTATTATAAAGGCCGGTGCTTTTTTGGAGTGGCAACTTAAACCAGATTTATTTATGCCTAGAATCCACATGCATAACCAGATTCATGAGCACATGGCGGTGGTGGTAACTTTATTAAAAGATCCCTTTAAACCTCAATTAATCGCCTCTAGCCAAATTGAAAAACATTTAGCGTCGCCGCCAACAGAATTCAATCCACAAGAACAAGTAGAATTGTTGGTGTACGCTGAAACGCCATTAGGTTTTAAAGCCATTGTTAACCAGAGTTTTGCTGGGCTTCTATATAAAAATGAGCTGTTTAAACCTTTAAGAATTGGTCAAAAACTTGATGGCTTTATTAAACATATTCGTGAAGATGGTAAGGTTGACTTGCAATTACAGCGACATGATAAAAAAGCGCGAAAGTCACTTGCCGACGCTATTATTGATGATCTGCAAGCCCACGGCGGAATTTCAAGCCTAACCGATAAAAGTAGCCCTGAAGATATCCAACATAGATTTAATGTAAGCAAAGGCGCGTACAAAAAAGCCATTGGGGAACTTTATAAATCTCGCAAAATTCTAATTGAAAAAGACTATATAAAATTAGCGGAGAAGTAATGAAAGCAAGAGTAAATTGGCAACCCAGTAAACAAGGCTTAAGTTTTGATTGCACCATGGACACTGGCGAATCTTTGGTTTTAGACGGTAATGGCGAAGCATTGTCGCCAATGCAAGCGGTGCTAATGTCGGTGGGTGCTTGTTCGTCAATAGATGTAGTAGATATCCTGAGAAAATCTCGCTTAGACATTGAACAATGTTACTGTGACTTAAGCGCAGAGCGCGCGGAAAATCCCCCTCGTGTGTTCACCAAGATTCATGCGCACTATGTAGTGAAAGGTACGGATATTAAAGAAAAACAATTAGCAAGAGCCGTGCAGTTATCTGCAGAGAAATACTGTTCGGTAATGCTAATGTTAACAGGCAAAGTTGACGTAACTACCAGTTATGAGCTCATTTAACGGTAATAAAGTTGTTCTACTCACACTAGCTTTACTCATATCGGTCACTTTTTTTGTGTTGGGGTATTTGTACGCTGCAAATACCCTTTCGCAGCAACAAAACATTATTGTCCAGACTGAAGATATGAGACAAACACAAGACGCCGTCATTAATTCAAAAACACAAGCGCAAATAAATCATCAAAAAACGGATGATATTAATGAAAATGCTCAAGGGGCATTAGCGCCAGATTCTCAGGTTACAAATGATTCTGACTTACTCGTGATGATTGAGCGACTAAGTCAAACGAGTGACTCGGAAAATTATGAGCAATATAACCAAGAGTTAAAACTGATCATTCAATTTTTAACCGAATTTCCAGAACAAATAGACATCGCAATAGAGTACCTTGATTCAATTCCCTACTATTCAAAAGAATTTTACTTAATTACCAATTTACTAAATCGCTTACCTAATCAAATGGGCGCAATTGCAATGACTGAATTAGCAAAAGATTATGTTGCCCGTGGTGATTCTCGTTCTCAGATAAAATTTCTAAATTTGATTCAAAAAACGCGTGGTGCAAATGACAATCCAGTATTAAAACAAGCTTTACTCAATTTGGCCTTGTATTCAGCTAGGACGCGAAACATTAGATTGGATGCCATTAGCTACATCCAACCTTATGAAATTGAAGAAACCGAAAAGTCTATTCTGGCGACTGAATTGGCGAACATGGCTGAAAATTCTGCTACCAGTGATTTAGATAAGTTGTTACCCCATTTAATTCGGTTTTCCGCGCCGCAAAATCGCTCTGATATAGTAATTAAATACATTCAACAAGATAATCCATCAAATATTCGATTTACTATGTTGAGGAGCATTCAAACTGGTGATATTACTTTAAGTAACCGTTTGCGGGAGACCTTATTTAATATAGCCTTCAACCAAGATGATCACTTGAGCGACAACGCTAAACACTTATTGATGTCAAAATTCGACATTACCCATGAAGAATACCAATTGTTGATGCAAAATTAATTCGAAGTCATTAATTCTTCATTAAAAAACCCCGCCAGTAGCGGGTTTTCTGTAAATGCTATAAAAAGCTTTAATCAAAAGAGAAATATAAAATACCCTGATAACCTTTCGCATAGTTTTCCACTAAATTTTTAGTGCCTTGAGGTCCATGACCTTCAGCGGTTTGGAACTTGGTCCCAATAGGTGTTATCCCATGCAAGAAAGATATGATATCCCCAATAAATAACGTTCAAATGTTTGGTTTTAAAATAGAGACAAAATAATTCAATTTATTTTCTTATACAAAAACTTTACTTCTTTTACTACATCGTTATCTTCTATAGCCACGTACATTGTAAGCTCATTTTCACTGATTTTTTCTAGGGTTAAACCATTGAAGAATACTTTATTAGGCGTCACGCGCACTAAGTTAAATTCAACCGATTTATCTTTTTCTTCCCAACCGCTCAAATCACCATTGAAGTGTTTAAGTCGAAAATTAAGACTGTCATTTTCTTCCACTATGGTTTCAAGCTCATAGAAGATAACCTCGTCATTAACAACCAACTTGAAAGCTCCCATCATGCTACCGCCCAAAGGAGGCGACCAAACTTCTTCTACTATGCCGCCAAAGGCTTCACCGCGCCAGTGGCCAACCAGCCATTCAACAGCGCTTAGATTTGCTTTAGGAGATGTTTGACCTTCTTGCAGAAATTCAATGTTAGGAAAGTCATTAGATGAAAATGCAAATGGGCATATTAATGCTAGAAAGAATAGCGTAATGATCTTTTGTTTCATTGGATGTCCCTATTCAATTGAAATCAATTGTCAGTTAATTAATATCAGTCTAGCTTATTTTTCAGAAGAGTCATCTGAAACAGCATCATTATCGACTTCCACATCAGTATTTGCATCATCATCTTGGTCTTCATCTAAGTTGTCGTCACTTTCATCATCTTCGACTAAGTATTTGCTATCAATTGATTTGGTCGTGCTAACACCTAATTTCTTAAACGACTCCGCTTGGCTAATCAAATTACCGCGTCCGCTGGAGAGCTTTATCATTGCAGCTTCATAGGATTTCGTAGTGGTTTCTAACTGCTTCCCAATTTTTTCCATGTCCATTACAAAATTAGCTAACTTGTCATACATTTTACGGGCTTTTTCAGCGATTTTGGCGGCATTTTGATTCTGGTACTCATATTGCCAAATGTTATGAATAGTTCTAAGTGCAACCAATAAATTGGTTGGGCTCACTAACATTATTTGGTTATCCATAGCCAGCTTGACTAAACTCGGATCGCTTTCAATAGCTGCGATAAACGCCGATTCCACCGGAATGAACATGAGTACATAATCTAAAGTACGGAGTTCTTGTAAATCCTGATAGTCTTTTTTACTTAAGCCTTTAATGTGCCCTTTTAAGGAAGCAACGTGCTCTTTCAAGGCGCGCTCTTTAACGTCTTTATCGGTTGAATTAATGGCTCGTTCATAGGCGATTAAAGACACCTTGGAATCAATGACAATGTCTTTTTCATTGGGCAAATGCACTACTACATCTGGCTGATAGCGTTTTCCTTCTTCATTAGTAGTGGATTTTTGCATTTCATATTCATGCCCATTACGCAAACCTGATTCTTCGAGAATTCTCTCTAATACAATTTCTCCCCAATTTCCTTGTTGTTTGTTGTCACCTTTTAGGGCATTGGTTAAGGCTGCAGCTTCTTCAGTGATTTTCTGATTGAGTTCTTTTAATCCTAGGATTTCAGTTTTCAAAGAGGCTCGTTCTTTCCCCTCAGAAATATATTGTTCGTTAATTTGTCGTTTAAATTCATCAATTTGGTTTTTCAGTGGAGACAATAAGGTGTTTAAACCCGTTTCACTGGTTTTCACGAATTTTTCGGATTTTTGCTCAAAGATTTTATTCGCGATATTCTCAAATTCTGTGCCCAAGCGTTTTTCGGCTTCATTTAAAAGCTGAAGCTTTTCCGCCATATGCTCTCTCTCTTTTTCTACGGCACTTTGCAAAGCTGCCTGCTGCTCAGTAAGTTTGGTATTCGCTGTTATTTGCTCTTGCAGTTTACCCTGAAGATGTTGCTTTTCAGATTGCAACATAGAGATGCTGGCCACCTTTTCGGATAACTCACCTATGCGTCTTTGATTTTGTGTATTTTCATCAATCAGGGTTTGGTTTTTATCCGCAAGTGATGCCAATTTTTGCTCGAACTGGCTGTTTTGTTGCTTGAGGTGTTCTTGTTGCTCAGCAATACGATTGCTAGCTTGTTCAAGTTGATATTCAAGCATCTGCGTTTTCTTCTCTAATTCGTTGAACGCAAATAAGTGTTGCTGCAGTTTATTTCGTTGCACAAATACAAACACCAAGAGTGCCAGTGAAAGCACCGCTAAAGAGGCGACTACTGCCTGAATAACCGGGGGTAAGTTAAGAAAAAGATCCATCTGGATTTTACCTTTTTTGTTTTTAATTTTGGTAAAAAAAAGCCCGTCAAGTTTAGACTAGACGAGCTTATTAGATTAACACAATTTATTTAGAGAGTGCTTGGTCAATCTCTTCGATTTTTGCTTTCCAGATTGCAGGGCCAGTTTCATGGGCATTCGCGCCTGAACTATCCACTGCAACTGTAACCGGCATATCTTCTACTTCAAATTCGTAGATAGCTTCCATACCCAAATCTTCAAACGCCACAACTTTAGCTTTTTTAATTGCTTTGGATACTAGATAAGCTGCTCCGCCCACAGCCATGAGATAAACCGATTTGTGCTTAGCAATACTTTGCACAGTGGCAGGTCCTCTTTCCGCTTTGCCTATGGTGCCAATAATACCGGTTTTTTCTAACATCATATCGGTAAACTTATCCATACGAGTTGCCGTTGTAGGCCCAGCTGGACCAACAGCTTCATCTCCAATGGCATCAACAGGTCCCACGTAATAAATAAATTTATTGGTTAAATCGACCCCTTCAGGTAAACCTTCACCATTTTCAAACATTGTTTGAATACGTTTATGTGCAGCGTCACGTCCGGTTAGCATTTTTCCGCTAAGCAACACAGTTTCACCGACTTTCCAGTCAAGAATATCTTCTTTAGTCAATTCGTCCATATTGACACGGCGAGTGTCTTTACTTAGTTCCCAAGTGACTTGTGGCCAATCTTCCAATTTAGGCGCTTTTAATTCTGCTGGACCACTACCATCTAAGTAAAAATGGGCATGACGAGTAGCTGCACAATTGGGGATCATTGCAATTGGTTTAGAAGCTGCGTGAGTTGGTAATGATTTGATTTTAATATCTACAACAGTGGTCAAGCCCCCTAAACCTTGAGCGCCTATACCTAGAGCATTTACCTTATTGAAGATATCGACTCTTAGTTTTTCTTCCGTTGTTTCAGGACCACGTTCAATAAGCTCATGGATATCTACCGGATCCATCAAGGATTCTTTTGCAAGTACCGCAGCTTTTTCCGCCGTTCCGCCGATACCAATTCCTAACATGCCTGGTGGACACCAACCAGCGCCCATAGTAGGCAAGGTTTTTACAACCCAATCAGCAATATCATCACTTGGATTTAGCATCACCATTTTAGATTTATTTTCTGAACCGCCACCTTTGGCAGCTATCATGACCTCAATCTTGTCACCCGCTACCATATCAATGTGCACGACTGCTGGTGTATTGTCTTTGGTGTTTTTACGTGTTCCCGCAGGATCAGCGACAATGGATGCACGTAACGGATTATCGGCGTTTAAGTATGCTCGACGCGTACCTTCGTCTACCATTTCTTGCACTGTCATATCGGTCTTGTCCCACTGCACTTGCATACCGATTTTTACAAAACAAGTTACTATGCCAGTATCCTGACAAATAGGACGTTTGCCTTCTGCTGACATGCGCGAATTGATTAAAATCTGCGCCATTGCATCTTTGGCTGCTTGGCTCTGTTCTTTATCATAAGCTTTTTCTACCGCTTTAACGTAATCCAAAGGGTGATAATAAGAGATAAACTGGAGCGCATCTTCAATGCTATCGATAAAATCCTGTTGGCGGATAATGGTCATATTGTCCCCATAAACTTGTTGCTATTGATAATTCGCACGTATACTACCGCTAAATGTAATTGTAGCCAACCAATCAAACCACGACTTTGGTGGGTAAATGAATATAAAAACAATAAAAATTACCTCTATTTCCATTTTGCAACCTAATGCTCGAACGCTTTTTAGCCATATTCAGCACCTGCCATGGGCAATGTTACTTGATACTTGTAATAGCCTATTGATCAGTGAGCGTTACGACATACTAGTCTACCAACCAATTGCCACTTATGAATTTAAAAATGGCAAAGGTCAATTTAAGGGGCGTGATGATAGCTTTGATTTTTCGGAATTGGATTTGGCGCCAGACCCGTTTGAGGCTTTGGCTAACTTGCAACAGTATTTTGCTGATCATACTCAACTAGAGATCCCAAGTGACTTACCTTTTATATTAGGCACTATGGGTGCTTTCGGTTATGACATAAACACCCTCACCGATGGCATAGAAGATCCTAATCCAAATGAATATTTGATGCCCGATATCGCAGTTGGTTTGTATGCAAATTCACTTATTGTGGACAAGCAAAAAGGCATTGTTTACCACTGCTCCGTCGAGAATATACAGCCAGATTGGCTTGAACCCTTTTTACATAAACAAAAAGTCCCCAATCAAGGCTTTCATCTAACCAGTGATTGGCATTCCAATATGTCAAAATCGGACTATGTAGCAAAATTTAATAAAATTCAGGATTATTTAAAGGCTGGGGATTGTTACCAAGTCAATTTAGCTCAGAGATTCAGTGCTGAATATGCCGGCAGTGAATGGCAAGCTTATCAGCAGTTAAGTGAAGCCAACCAAGCACCATTTTCTGCGTTTTGTCGATTTGAAAACACTTGCGTATTAAGCCTATCTCCAGAGAGGTTTTTACAACTTAAAAATGGACAGGTAGTAACCAAGCCCATCAAAGGTACACGCAAACGAGATTCCGATCCTAAAAAAGATGCAGCCTTGGCTGAAGAATTATTCAATGCTGAGAAAGATAGAGCTGAAAACTTAATGATTGTTGATTTGTTGCGCAATGACTTAAGCAAACACTGCCAGCCTTTTAGCGTGAAAGTTCCCAAGTTGTTTCACATAGAAAGCTATCCAGCAGTTCATCACCTAGTGAGTACAGTAGAGGGTAAAATTCGAGAAAACACCCATACTTACACCCTGTTAAAAGGTGCATTTCCAGGAGGCTCCATTACT
This sequence comes from Glaciecola sp. 1036, assembly GCF_050306235.1. Lineage (NCBI taxonomy): Bacteria > Pseudomonadati > Pseudomonadota > Gammaproteobacteria > Alteromonadales > Alteromonadaceae > Glaciecola > Glaciecola sp. 1036. The sequence continues at coordinate 237,327 of NZ_JBLWFH010000001.1, forward strand.
GGCGCACCAAAAGTAAGAGCAATGCAAATTATCCGAGAATTGGAACCGAATAAGCGTAGCATTTATTGTGGTAGCATTGGCTATGTAGGCATTCAAAATGATATGGACACTAGCATTTGTATCCGTACCCTCTTGGCTGAAAATCAGCGTTTGTATTGTTGGGCAGGCGGCGGCATTGTGCTAGACTCAGAAGGTGAAGATGAATTTCAAGAAACCCTGCACAAAGTTGCAAAAATATTGCCTGTACTAAAAGAAAATACCAGTGACGGAATCTGAGTTTATATATGCTTTTAATCAACCTTGGCGCATCAAACGTGATGCTGGAGAACCTTTTCCTCATGCCAAGCGACCCGCCGCAGTATTAATTTGCTTAAACCCAGTTGAAGAAGTCAGTGTAATCCTCACTGTAAGAGCTCGTCACTTAAAACACCATGCAGGACAAATTAGTTTTCCTGGTGGAAAAGTAGAAACCTTTGATAAAAACCTAGTGGATACTGCTTGTAGAGAAGCTCGAGAAGAAATAGGATTATCTACTGAGCAGTTACGTATTATTGGCGCTATGCCCTCTTATCCCACTATAAGTGGATTTGCTGTTACCCCCATTATCGCAAGTTTGCAAAAACCAATCGACATTTCCGAAACCCTAACTATCGATACCAATGAAGTTGAAGAAGTTTTCGAAGTGCCCTTGCGAATATTGATGGATCCTCAAAATTATTTTGTACATGAAATTGAAAGGGATAATCAAAAATATCCGGTGTATTACATACCCCACGAGGGTAAGACTATTTGGGGAGCAACGGCTGGCATACTGGCGCATTTGCGCGACCACGTGAATTTATATAAAGAAATGTTTCAACGCTAGCTAAGAAATTATTATTAGTTTGGTCTAAGAATTATTTACTAAAATTAACAATTAGCAAAACTAGAGCAATAAATCCAAGGCTCGCACTTAAGCTTGTAATATAACCTAAAGTTTTTGAGGCAACCCAACCGCTAGCGCCTAAACTCGCGAAGAACAATCCACTTCCTAGGATCATAGCGATAGAAGGATATTTATTTAGGTCTTTTAGGGTTTCTCCACCGCCAATATCTGCTGTGCTACGAAAAATATCTGCCGCCATAAAAGACCACATTAAGGCTGCACATACTAGTATTACTGAACTACAAATGGCTAAAGCAATGGTGATTTTTGCGGCATTGTCTAAGACGTTTTCATCTTTACTACCTGCACCCAACGCAAGTAAAGCTGACGCTGCAGTAAAAGCTAGACCGCCAATCAAGGCACTCACTGTTGCTAGTTGTTGATAAGCGTGAGCATAAAGTTCCAATGTTAGCCTCTAATCATCCTGTTGATTGACTCAGTATAAGCAGTGCGATTAGAAAAGGTAAAGTGGAAAACTTTTCGAATTTGCAGTTTTTAGAATCCAACTCCCTACTTGTATAGAAATATTTACAATTGCACCTATTCATTACAGTATCTAATATCTAGCATAATATTATTTTGATTGTGACAATTTGCCATCATGTAGCACTATAGACGATGTAAACAAGACTAACTAAGGACTGTGAATGATAAGCGTTTTTGATATGTTTAAGGTGGGAATAGGCCCTTCAAGCTCTCATACTGTTGGACCAATGCGGGCAGCCGAGGCATTTTGCCATCTACTAACATCAAACGGCTTATTTGAACAAACCACCCATATCACTACTGAATTATTTGGTTCCTTAGGACAAACAGGTAAAGGTCATGGCACTGGCAAAGCTGTAATTTTAGGATTATTAGGTTTTACGCCAGAAAATGTCCCTGTATCTGAAGTGGATACCATGCTTGCTGTTATACAGAAATCTGAACGACTAAACTTATTACAATTAAAAGAAATCGCGTTTCCAAACGAAGGGGCCATTGTATTTCATCGACGAAAAACCTTGCCCAAACATGCCAACGGCATGACATTTTACGCTTATAACTCAGACAAATTGTTGCTGGAAACAACTTATTATTCGATTGGTGGTGGGTTCATTGTTGAAGATAGTGATTTCGAACAGCAGAAAAAAGAAAATATTGCGCAACAGCAACTAGACGCCCCCTATCCTTTTTCCACTGCAGCAGAGTTAATTGCACAGTGCAATGATAACAATTTTAGAATCAGTACACTGATGCTAAAAAATGAGACAGCTTTTCAACAAGAAAAAATCATCCGCGACAACTTGTTACATATTTGGCAAGTCATGCAGGACTGCATTGAAAATGGCATTAACACTGAAGGCGTTCTTCCTGGTGGTTTAAAAGTGCATAGAAGAGCCCCAGCTTTATTCCAACGACTGCAGAACGAGCGCAACACAGATCCCATGCAAGTGATGGATTGGGTAAATCTTTATGCATTGGCAGTAAATGAAGAAAACGCAGCTGGCGGCCGCGTGGTAACAGCGCCGACAAATGGCGCTGCCGGCATCATTCCAGCGGTTATGATGTATTTTCATAAATTTGTTCGTCCATTGGACAATGACAGTGCTTGTCGTTTCTTACTCACCGCCGCCGCAATTGCTATTTTATACAAAAAAAATGCCTCTATCAGTGGCGCAGAAGTGGGTTGTCAGGGCGAAGTTGGAGTCGCTTGTTCAATGGCAGCAGGTGCTCTAACAGAAATTCTAGGGGGGAATATTTCAGCAGTGGAAAACGCTGCTGAAATTGGTATGGAACATAATTTAGGCCTTACCTGTGATCCCGTAGGTGGACTGGTACAAGTGCCATGCATTGAGCGCAACGCCATGGGTGCAATTAAGGCAATAAATGCCTCTAGACTTGCGCTTCGAGGTGATGGCAAACACAAAGTGTCTTTAGACAAGGTGATTAAAACCATGCGAGACACTGGTAATGATATGAAAAGTAAATATAAAGAGACCGCACGAGGCGGCCTTGCTGTCAATATTATTGAATGTTAAAAATGTTTATTTTACAGGTAAGGTTAGCCCTTTAAACATTCTCTCAACTTCATCATTATTCTTTTGCATCATGGCTTTCTCGACCACATCCTTGGTCAAGTGTGGTGCAAAACGTTCAATGAAATCATACATATAGTTGCGTAAGAATGATCCCTTTCTAAACCCTATTTTTGTAGTGCTGTAATCAAATAAGTGGCTGGCATCAATTTTTACTAAGTCAGAATCCAATCGTTCGTCCACTGCCATTGAAGCAATAACCCCGACTCCTACACCTAATCTGACATAGGTTTTAATCACATCTGCGTCGGTGGCCGTAAAAACGATTTTTGGCTCTAGACCTGATTGTGAAAATGCACGATCTAATTCAGAGCGTCCAGTGAAACCGAATACATAAGTAACCAGAGAATATTTCGCTAAGTCTTGAATAGAAATAGAGGCTTTTTTGGCCAGCGGATGCGCCTTGTTTACTATAACCGAACGATTCCAATGGTAACAAGGTAGCATCACCAGGTCGTTATACAGATGCAAAGACTCTGTGGCGATCGCAAAATCTGCTTCGCCTTTTGCTGCCAAGTCACTAATTTGTGAAGGTGTGCCCTGATGCATATGTAAAGATACGCGCGGGAATTTTGTCATGAACCCTTGAATTACATCCGGTAATGCATATCGCGCTTGAGTATGCGTAGTGGCAATATTCAACTTTCCCTGATCAGGTAAAGTATGTTCTCTGGCCACTGATTTGATACTTTCGACTTTCGCCAAAATCTCTCGAGAAATGTGAATAACTTCTTTGCCAGCTTCTGTAACATGTGTCAGATGTTTACCACTGCGACCAAAAATTTGAATACCCAATTCATCTTCCAACATACGCACTTGTTTGCTGATGCCGGGTTGTGATGTAAAAAGGTTTTCTGCTGTTGCCGAAACATTCAAATTATTGTTAAGTACTTCAACGATATAGCGTAATTGTTGTAGCTTCATGCAACCCCTTGATTGTTAAATTCCTTGCTGGCGAAGTTTGGAACGATTTAAACTAATCGTTCGAGTATTTCAGCCGATAATTTAATATAGGCGTATATTCCAAATAATATCTAATTTAGACATAAAATACATAAAAAATTGTCTTATTATTTGATTATTATTAAATTTCAATAAGTTAACTAAAACTGGCAACCTAATATGTTAGATGTAGACATGAGTCAAAACGCAAAAAGCGAGGAAAAAGTAGAGTTTTCTTCGGTGATGGCAGTTGCTATTCACGACATGAAAAATAGCCTTAGTTTGCTCATGCAGTCTATAGAACAATTAGCTGACCACCTTCCAAGCGAATCTAATTATGCCCGTGAACGACTGAACTCTGTTCACTATGAAGCCAACAGAATGAACACAACCTTAGTACAAGTATTAAGTTTGTATAGAGCTTCCATAGATGCCCTGCCTATCAATGTTGATGAAGTTTATGTGTCCGATTTAATTGAAGAAGTTGTCGATTCAAATGCGGTATACATTAAAGACCGAGCAATTACCGTGGAGTCAGAGGTAGATGAGGACCTATCTTGGTTTTTTGACCGCGACCTGATTTATTTGTTGATTTATGACGTCCTAATCAATGCTATTCGCTATGGCGGAACAGCCGTCCAGATCAAAGCTTGGGTTGAGGATGAACAGTTACAATTTCAAGTGTCAGACAATGGTCCAGGATATCCGAGTTCAATGCTAGAAATTTCTGAAAGCGAGTTGAGTCAACACAGCATCAGCGAAGGACGCACGGGTTTAGGTCTGTTCTTTGCGCGCTTAATCGCCCAAACCCATAAAAACAAAGGAAAGCAAGGTAAAATCCTGTTATCTAATGGTGCCAATGGTGGAAGCAACTTTAAACTGGTTTTACCTTAGGTTGTAGTAAAGGGAAAAAAATGAGTTATACAATCATCATTATATTAATTGCGGCAATTATAGTAGCGGGTATCGCTGCTACTGCTGTGCAACAACATAATGAAAGAAAAGAAAGAATCAAACGAGAAGAAATAACTCGACATAAGAACATTTTAGATGAAACTGAATCTGCGATAGCCGTTGCACAACAAATTCCAGTTTCTCAACGACTAGTATTAATCTTAAGAACACGCTCCATAAAAGCGTTAAAAGCTATATATGAACAATCACCTTCCCCTGAAATAAAACAAAAAATCGCTCAAATTGCAGCAGCAATAAAAGGCACAGAAGTGTCTAATGAAGGACCGGATTTAAATGCGTTTAACCTTCCTAGTGCCGATAAATCGATTATTAAATATATCCAAGCTGTTAAAAAATTACGTGGTATTTTGAAAGTTGAAGTGACGCGAGGAAACATAAGTCAGAATATTTATCAGGTAGAAGACAAGTTTTTAGAAAAGTTGCAATTAAGAGTCAATGTTGAAACTCTAAATAAACGAGCCAATGAGGCTGTAGCAAGCTCTATGCAAGGTTCTGCTCGTCAATATTTAGACAAAGCGCTACGCGCCCTCACCTCTCATCAACCTCAAGATGAGTATTCTCAGCAACGTGCAAAAGAATTAAAGGAAACCCTCGACGGATTGGAATCCAGCGTTAAAGATCGTAACTTGCAACAAGTGATGGAAAAGAAAAAGCAAGAAAGTCAGGATCTGGACCAATTATTTGCGCCAAAGAAAAAATGGTAACCTTGGAAGTTTCATACAATAGGTTAACCTTACCCCATCATATACTTGAGCATGTTCGTGGCTGCCGCTGAAATAGGTTTCCTAGAAGCACTAATAACGCCAACCGCTTTGGATAGACTGGCTTCATTTAACTTTATCCCCACCAGCGATTTTCGTTGCATTTGAGACAGACAAAGTTGCGGCACTATAGCAAATGCATGTTCACTGTCTTGAGTTGCAAAATTAAGCAGTTGTCCTAAAGTCCCCAATTGATAAGCTTCAACCAAAATTTTTGGTTCAAATCCCAAGGATTCAAACACTTTATCAATCCAGTATCTCACACTAGACCCTTTGTTCATCGACACCATGGGATAGTCAATTAGCTGCTCCATCGTCAGACTTTTTAGATTCGCTAATGGATGGCTAGGCTTCATTACTACAATAAACGAATCTTGCATGATGGGCTGAAAATCAAGGTTTGTTAAATTCTCTGGTTCAAACACGAACCCAAGTTCAGCTCGGCCTTCTAAGACGCTTTTGATCACTTCTTCCATGACAACATCTAAAACTCGAATACGAACGCCTGGATGATATTGATGATAACGATTTAATAACTTCGGCAAGATACTCTCAGCAAATGATGGCATGGCAGCGACTACCAGATGACCATGTTGCAAAGAAAATTGTGCTTTTACATCTGCTATAGCATTCTCCCAATCGCCAATTAACCTTTTTGCAATAGGTAAAAAAGCCTGCCCTTCAGGAGTTAGCTCGACTTTCCTTGTGCTTCTTGAGAGCAGTTGTCCGCCAAGTACAGATTCCATATTCTTTATTGAAGTCGACAAGGCTGGCTGCGATAAATACAACCGTTCTGCCGCTTCTGCAAAGGTGGAATATTGCGCAACGGTTACAAAGGCAAGCAAATTTTTATAGGAGACCGACATAGCTTTATTAATAAATTATTTTTATTAATATCAATATTAAATTAATTTTACAAAACTAATCAAGTAATGAATACTTTGCATATGTTAATAAAACGTTAGGAGCTTTCTATGTCGGGTTTCGACAAAGTCGTAAATACATATGCCGAAGCGATGCAAGGCCTTGAAAATAATATGACAGTAATTGCCGGTGGTTTTGGATTGTGTGGGATTCCAGAAGGTCTAATTGCTGAAATCAAACGCATGGGAACCAAAGGGTTGACAGTTGTTTCAAATAACTGTGGTGTTGATGGTTTCGGGTTAGGATTATTATTGGAAGACAAGCAAATTAAGAAGATGATATCTTCTTATGTAGGCGAAAATGCGTTGTTTGAAAAACAGCTGTTAAATGGCGAGCTTGAAGTTGAACTAACGCCACAGGGTACGTTAGCAGAAAAAATGCGCGCTGGCGGTGCTGGTATTCCTGCTTTTTATACTGCAACTGGTTACGGTACGCCTGTAGGTGAAGGAAAAGAAGTCAAAGAATTCGCGGGGCGTCCCTATATTTTAGAAGAAAGCATCGTTGGCGATTTTGCCATCGTAAAAGCGTGGAAAGCAGACCGTTACGGTAATTGTATGTTCAGACACACAGCGATGAACTTCAACCCTATGGCGGCAACAGCTGGAAAAATCACTGTTGTAGAAGTTGAAGAAATTGTTGAGCCTGGCACATTAGAGCCAAGTCAAATTCATACCCCAGGCATTTATGTTGATAGAATTATCAAAGGTAGCTTTGAAAAACGTATCGAACGTAAAGTATTGGCAAAGGAGGCAAAATAATGGCGTTGACTAGAGATCAAATCGCAATGCGTGTTGCTCAAGAATTTAAAGACGGCAACTATGTGAATCTAGGTATAGGCATTCCTACCCTCGCAGCGAACTATGTCCCTAACGACATTAGCGTTATGCTTCAATCTGAAAATGGCTTGCTTGGAATGGGGCCGTATCCTACTGAAGATCAAGTGGATGCTGACATGATCAACGCAGGGAAAGAAACCGTTACTGCAATTACTGGCGCGTCTATTTTTAGCTCAGCTGAAAGCTTTGCTATGATCCGCGGTGGTCATGTTGATATTACAGTATTAGGCGCATTTGAAGTTGACTGTAATGGCAATATCGCCTCTTGGATGATTCCAGGTAAATTAGTCAAAGGCATGGGCGGAGCTATGGACTTAGTAGCCGGCGCTAAAAATATTATAGTAACCATGACCCACGCTGATAAGCATGGCAATTCAAAATTGTTGTCAGAATGCACTCTCCCCCTTACAGGTGTTAACTGTATCACGTCTATTATTACTGACTTAGCTGTATTAGAAGTAGCGGATGGTGCTTTCCATTTGAAAGAAAGAGCTCCGGGCGTGTCAGTAGAAGAAATTGTACAGAAAACTGCTGGTAAATTAGTCGTCGACGGTGAAATTCCTGAAATGAACGTATAGTTTACCTTTAGCTAATCTTTAGCACAGGTTATAATGGCGCTTAAAAGTATTACTTAGAGCGCCATTTTTGTTATTTACCGATCTTAATCTAGACTATAAGCTGCTTAAATCTTTGGATTTACAAGGGTTTTCAACATTAACCCCAGTCCAAGAAACCGCAATTACAAAAGCCATTCAAGGCCATGATCTCATGGTGGCTTCTAAAACAGGATCAGGTAAAACACTGGCGTTTTTAGTGCCGGTAATTAATCGACTATTAACCCAAAAAGCGCTAAGTAAACAAGACCCTCGCGCTTTGATTTTGGCGCCTACCAGAGAATTGGCTAAACAAGTTTTTGGTGTGGCCAAAAAGCTCATTCAATCAACAAAGCTAAATGCCAGCTTGGTAGTCGGCGGTGAAAACTTTAACACTCAAGCCAAACAACTCAGACGAAATCCTCATATTATTGTGGCAACCGCGGGCAGAATGGCAGACCATTTAGAGGCTAAACATCTATTTCTTAACGGCCTAGAATTATTAGTGTTGGACGAAGCAGATAGAATGCTGGAATTGGGTTTTCATCAGCAATTAAAGTTAATCAACGAACAGGCTAATCATAGAAAACGTCAAACGATGATGTTTTCAGCAACTATGGACTCAGCCGATATTAGTCAATTGACCTTTATTTTATTAAAAGATCCCCAGCGTATTGAAGTTGACCAAGCAAGTACGCCTCATGTGGATATTAGCCTGTCTTTTTATTTTGCTGATCATGTAGAACATAAAGATAAGTTGCTTTTGGCGCTTAGCCAATTAGAAGGTAGAGCCCAAGCATTAGTCTTTACCGCTACCAGAGAAGATACCCTTCGTTTAAGTGAACTGCTCAACGAACATGGCCATGAAAGTGCTTATCTGCACGGAGAAATGCTACAAAATCAACGTAATGCAGTGCTAGCAGACTTTATCAATAACAAGAAAAATATTCTTGTTACTACCGATTTAGCCTCTAGAGGCTTAGACATTAGAAACGTAAGTTTAGTGATTAACTACGACCTTCCAAAACTGGTTGATGAATACATTCACCGCATAGGTAGAACCGGTCGTGCCGGTGACACTGGCTCGGCCATTTCATTAGTCGGTAAAAAAGATTGGTGGAGTTTATGCGCTATTGAAGAACGTTTAGGCCAATCTTTTACATTTTCCACAGTAGAAGGTTTAAAAGCTAAATTTAAAGGGTTTACCACCAAACCTAACAGCAAATCTAAGAATAAACCCCAGAAAGCTATAATAAAAAAAACCATTTCCCTAGCTCAAAACAAACCAAAAAAGAAGAATGCGAAACGGGAAACCCCGATGCAAGATGTCGGACATATACCCATTAAAAAGCGCTAAAAGAGTTTAGTGGCGACTTGATCAGATTAGAGGTCTTTAGCCATTATATCTTTATAATTAAATGAGGGAGCATATGAAAAACAACAAACTTAAACTAATAGTGAGAATTTTGTTATTAACAGGGACAGTTATCTCGCTTTTTTATGTGCCTTGGATATTGGTAAAAGCCTGGATTTCACCTCTACCCGAAACTGTACAAGCTCAAGTTGAAGACGCTATTGACTATGGTTTTGACGGGATCATTCTTTATGTTGATCAAGCAGGAAAGCCTCCCGCATTTTACACCGCTGGTTTTGACGACCGAAACAAAAAAACACCCGTAAATCCCCACTCGTTATTTAAGATTGCCAGTATAAGTAAACTCTACGTAGCCGTTTCTATTGCCAAACTGGCCCATGGGAAACAGCTTTCCTTGGATGATACTGTGGCTGATCATTTTCCAGAATATGTGGGCAAAATTAAATTTGCGGACCAAATAAGCGTAAGAATGTTGGTACAACATCGCAGCGGTATTCCTAATTTTACCAACAACCCTGCTTACTGGGAAAATGAACAAGAGAATGGCAATAATGCGCTAGAATTTGCTGTAGCATTGCCTGTAAGCTTTGAACCTGATCAAGGATACGAGTATTCCAATACCAACTATTTATTGCTACGCCAAATTATTGAAAAGGTAACGGGTGATAGCCATCATCAATATATAAAAGATAATATATTGAGTCCGCTGCATTTAAAAAACACCTATTTCACTATAAACGAAGTGAATCTCGATGACGTAATGAGTGGCTATTATGTAGGCATAGAAGAAGATTTCAAAGCCAACGAAAACGGCATGCTAGCAACAGCACAAGATGTCGGTATTTTTTTACGCGCGCTAAACGATGGTTCAGTATTTGAACCGGGTGAGCAAGAAATCTATTCTTCTATTTACGTTTATGAACATGGTGGTTTAGTCCCTGGCTACCAAAGTCTAGCTGAATACCATAAAGACATTGATACCGTCGTTGTTCAGTTCACCAACACCACTAACTTTGATGGTTATAATTGGAATTTATCTGAAATTAACATCAATCGCATTGTAAAAATTCTTAAACAAAAAAAGGCACAATAAGGCCTAGAAAAACCTCATAAAAAAACCTCACAACCTATATAGGTGCGAGGCTTTTATAAATCTAAGAATAAGAAAGGTATTTTATTACCTTAGTATTCCCACCAACACTCTTGCCACCAATGTAAGAACTCTTCGAAATCGATGTAACCGTCGCCGTTTTCATCAATTAAGTTAAAGCCCTCTTCAACGTGACTTGCTTTGGTTTTAGGTGACAAAATAGTCAATAAATCTATAAATTCACTTAGTTCGATTTGACCGTTTTGGTCACGATCAAAAAAGTCAAAATCCTTTCTGATTGACGCAATTTCTTCTTCGGTCATTTTGTTGGCTGTAGACTCGCTCATCAACTCAACTCCAGTTGGTTACCAATGGTCGTAGTGTAAACTGATAAGCGAGGCAGTGTCCATTAAAAACTAAGGAAACTTTAGTCCTGTTGGTTTTTCTCAAGGGCTCTTTGGCGTTGCGCTTGTGCTTTCTGAAGACGTTTTTGCTCCATAATTTCACGCGCTTCAGTGCCCACATGCTCTTGTTGACGTGCTTTGGCTAACCGCACTTGTTTTTCTCTTTCTCTAAAGCGTGCTAATTGCTCGTCAGTATGGGTGCCATAGCATTTTGGACAAGTAACGCCAGCTTCATAAAACTCACTTTGCTTATCTTCATCTGTGATTGGCAATCGACAGCCATAACACTGATCATAATCGCTCTTTTCAAGATCATGGTTGACCGCTACGCGATTATCAAACACAAAGCAGTCGCCTTCCCACAAAGAGTCTTGTTTAGGTACATCTTCTAAATATTGAAGTATGCCGCCTTCTAAATGGTAAACCTCTTCAAACCCTTGAGATTTCATATAAGCGGTAGATTTTTCGCATCGAATACCGCCAGTACAAAACATCGCCACTTTCTTATGCTTAGCCGGATCCATGTTTTGCGCAACATATTCAGGAAATTCACGAAAAGAGTCAGTATGTGGATTTACTGCGTGCTTGAAAGTACCGATTTCAATTTCGTAGTCATTGCGTGTATCCACAACAAAAACCTCAGGATCAGATATAAGCGCATTCCAGTCCTTAGGTTTCACATAAGTACCAACCACTTGTAAAGGATCAATTCCTTCAACACCCATAGTGACGATTTCTTTTTTCAATTTCACCTTAGTGCGGTAAAAAGGCTGTTCATCATGCCAAGAAAATTTGTGAGAAATAGGCGAAATTCTGTCATCTTCGTTCAAATAAGCTAACAAAGCATTGATGTCTTCTTGCGAGCCTGACACAGTGCCGTTAATGCCCTCTTTGGCCAATAACAGTGTGCCTTTGATATTATGGGATTCCATAAATTCACGCAGCGGAGCGCGTATTTGCTTATAATCTTCGAGCGCGACAAATTTGTACATCGCGCATACTAAATATTTATTCATGTTTTTCCTTTGCTTGTTGGAACGTAAAACCAATGCAAAATTGCGGCGCGTAATCTACCACAAAAATTGTGGATATTCGAGGACTTGTCGATGTTACGAGTAAAAAAGTAGCTACTCGCACCATAACTCCAAAATAAATTTTAACCCCAGGGGTTACGTTGAATGCCTTTGTAATCAGCTATATGATGTACTTAATAAATAACTTGGTTTTAAAAATTTGACGATATTTACATTATATGTTGCTACTACACTAATCTTTAGTGCAAGTGCATTCGCTTTGGAAACTTACCTCGAAGAATACAAGGGTCAAGATTACTCCTCTTCCCAATCAAATGAATCGAGCAGTAATTTAACTGCTAGATGTCAGGTGGCCAGTGAATATTTTAGAAATCAAAGTTCCCAATCTAAAATAGAAAATATTGTAGAATCTTTAGTAATTGAAAGATTAAAGAATAAAAAAACGTTAACCGAAGAAAATAGCATACTTCTTAACGACTACGGCTTTCAATTAGAACAAAGCCGCGAACCATCAGGTGTCGGCTTTAACCTTATTAGTAACGATAAAGGACATCCAATTGTAGCCATTATTGGCAGAGGTGATACTAAGCTTGTTTTTGATCTTGAATTAAAGGAAAACATGCTTGATTCTGGCAATACTTACTTGGTTAATTTATTTCTCGACCGAAATGCCTCTAAAATACAAGGAATTAGAATTGATAATGCAATGCCTAACGGCATAGTAAATGACGTCAGCAATACGACACCAGAAGACAATTTATGCTTAAGGGAAATTCTAAAGAAGGTTGCTGATGAAGCTCCGTGGGGGCGCTATATTGGAGAAGGTCTAAGTGATTCTAATTTTCTAACAAATCAAGCAGATGATGGTTTTAACGATTACTGTATTCGATCGGTCAGTTCAAGAACTTGTTCCAATGCTAAGCAAGGTCAGACATGCACAAATACTCTGTATCATTTTCCGGAAAGATGCCTTTAGTCAGGCAGGCTTTCTAGAATATCGTAAAGCATTGTTGGTTGCTCTAGAGTGGTTGAATCATCAAATTCATCAGCGTCTTTATTTAACCTTCGCTGAGCGTAGTGAGAAAGGTTGTTAATTACCTTTTGTGGTAGATGATTCGGATCATCCTGTTGAGACAAGGGTGTAGACCAAATTGCGTTTAACAACCTTGCATCATCCAGACGCCCCTGATGTATAGCTTTATTAATTATATTAAATTGCGTGTAACTTTTTGAATCTGCAACTAAAGTATATTGAGTATGTTTTTCTATATTAAGGTGTGTAGACGCAATATCCACACCCTCATCGGTTGTAATATGATCAGTAGTGAGAGCGTCTGATAAGATGCACTTAAATAGGTTGAGTGTTGCAGTACCATGTTGAGAAGATTGTGCAAGATGTGCATTAACCTGCACTTGCACATTTCTATACTCTTCAATATTTAAGAATTCAGACATTTTGATCTTTGTTACCAATTGATGAATATATATCGGCAAGTGACAGTGAAGTTCAAGGGGTTTGAATATACTGTTGTCATTCAGTGATGCAGCTAATGATCTAAGGTAGCTATTCGTTTTCATGGAAAAACTAAATTATTCTGAAAAACGTTGTTTAGTGATAGAAGATAGGCGCCCTTTCTTAATGCTGTTAAGAGGGCTATTAACTAGTCTTGGCGCAAAAAAAATCACTACTGAATCATCGGCAGAAGCCGGCTTAAAAGCGTGCAAGGCAAACAAGTACGATATCATCGTCAGTGACTTACACCTAGGTAGCAACAAAAAGAACGGTTTCGAATTTTTAGAAGAATTGAGAAAACATCAGTTAATTAAACCTTCAACTGTGTTTATTATGATCAGTGCCGAAAGTGGTCGCTCAATGGTGCTTGGCTCAATAGAAAAACAACCCGATGACTATCTTATTAAGCCATTTTCCCAAGCCCAACTGAATGCTAGAATCGCCCGAGCCTCAGTACGTCGCGCTACCCTTTCCGCTTTATATAGTCAAATTGACCACCAAAAATACGAACTTGCCATTCAGACCTGCCGCCATTTTTTAGACACAGAACCCAGATACACGGCTCATCTGCTTAAATTATTGGTGTCACTGTATTGGAAGTTAGATCAGTTCGAGGCCGCTGAAAGTATTTTAACTAAAATCTTGAACGATAGACCTATGTTATGGGCGACCTGTGCTATGGCAAAAACCAAGTTATATTTAAAACAATACGATGAGGCTATAGAAATCGGCAAAAAAGTTATTCAACAATCAGTAAATACCGTAGAGGCCTATGACATAGTAGCAGATGCTTACTTAGCAAGTGACCGCAAACCAGAAGCACTTAAATACATAATAGACGCCCTGGCAATATCCCCGCTTTCCATAGATCGACACTTTAACGTCTGTCGAATAGCCAGAGAAAATCAAGATTTTGAATTAGCCATGTCCAGTGCAAAATCAATATTCGAATTATCCCAACGCTCAATACATAAAAATGTTAATCATATGTGCGGTTATGTTCGCAGTATTCTAGATGTAGCAGAGCATACAACTGATAAAAAAGTAAAGAATCGCTTCATGCAAGAAACGTCGTTAACTATGCAACGGATGCAACGCAATGAAGAGTTTGCTGGTGGTAAACAAGATGACTTTGATTTTGAAATTTTTGAATCTTTAATACAGGCGCGGATGCAACTGTTAGAAGGTAAACAAACAGAAGCCAAAAGAACCCTTGAAGAGACGCAAATTAACATCGAAAAAGAGTTTACCGAATACCCATTACCCATGGCTACCGATAGTTTAAAACTGATGATTGATATGGGAGATTACGAAGAAGCGAATAAACTGGTTAAACTTCTAGGGGACAACGCGGATAAAACAGATTTGGCTATACGTCACCTCATAGAATCAGAATTAGAAAACGCCAAAAGTAAACGTATTGCCTACGTGCGTTCAAATAAGAAAGGCATTGCCTTGTACAGTCAGGGAAATTTTTCAGAAGCTTATCAAGAATTCACTACTGCCAAGCAAATATGTCCATTGAACATCAGCGTGAATTTAAACTTACTACAATCCTTGATTCGTTTGGTTAAATCAACGGAAAAACCAGAAGGTAGGCACATTCAAGAAGTTCGAGAAATTTTTCGCTTTATTAGTTCTATGCCATTAAAAGAAATACATAAGCAAAAATTTCAAAATATGCACAAAGACGCCGAAGAAATTATCAACTAACCTTAGGCTTGGCCTTGCCAATACTCGCTAACATCGCACCTAAAATGATAAACAGAGCACCAATATACGCCCAGACATCCAACTGAGGATCGAAAAAGATATCTGGCGCTATCATTATCGCTATTTCATTGCTCAAATAGGTAAAAACTGGGGCAGTTGCTAAAATCGCACTGACTTTAGAGGCATCCCATATTTGCATTGCATGAGTGAAGGCACCATAGCCGATCAGAGTATTCAAACAGCAAAATATTAATGCAAAATATTGCCATCCCGTTAGTGCTAAGGTTTCGCTAAATTGAGTAAAAGGCAATAGGAAAATAGTACCAATAATATATATTAGTAAGGTTAATTGGCTACTGGTGAATGAAGCTAACAACTTCTTTTGTGACAACGCATACATGGCCCAAGCAGTCGCTGAAATCACCACCAATACCACACCTTCTATGGACTCTGTGGTCGAGGTTAATATGACAGGGATTCGTTGGTTAAAGAATAGCCCTAAGCCAGAAAATAGCATCAAGGCACCGATTAACTGTAATCGGCTAAAGCTCTCTTTATACAGCACCACACCACCAATTAATAAGATAAAGGGAGCCAGTTGGAGAATTAACTGAACCGTTGAGGGACTTATATAATTCAGGGCAATTACGTTTGAAACGTAGTTAATTAATAACATCAAGGTACTTAAACCTAGGATAATCCACACCCATTTATGATGTTGACGAATTCTCGGTAAAGCCTTGTTGGAAAAGAGAAGTACAGCAACAAAAACGCCTGCAAAAATAAAGCGAATCGCGGTTATTGTAAAAGCGTCCATGTCGACTAAAAGAACTTTTAAAAAAACCGGTAAAACGCCCCACATAAAAGCAGTGGTAAGTGCTAATAAAAAGCCCATCACGGATGGGCTTAGTTGCTTAATCATATAAACCTACTAACGAGACCTATTCAGCCAAATCTACTATATCTTCACGGTAATCGTTAATTTGTTCAATCAATTCTTTTCGTTGTTTTTCAGTTGAAAGGGTTAAAAGTGTTAATAAATACTCATGGGAACGCTTGGTATTTTGTTCACTCGCCATAATAAATGCATCACTTCGGTAAACTTCTGGATTAGTTAATAAATACTCCAGCTCTGTTTTAAATTCTGGATTATGATCACGTGATGCAAATGCTTTACGTAATGCTGACTGATAATCTGTTTTATAATCTATCCAAAATTGTCTAGTGGGTGAAAAATTCTGGTAACTATTTTTGATAAAACTTTCTTGCTCACTAGTTAAACTTCCAAACCAGTCTTCTAGACTATCTTCATTTCTCGATATCCATTCTTTTTTGCGTTTATCAGCACTTTTTTCAAGTCTCTTTTGATACTCTTCTGCTTCTTCTTGCAGGTCTTTTTCTAACGCAGCAAACAAATACACCACTTGCTCATCGCTGAGCATAAACGACATATCTACTAAGTCAGGCGCAACCCTAGCTCTTAATCTTTGCCAGTGTTCTCGCGCTTTTTCGGTGTGATGTTCCATACGCTCAATACTTAGCGCATTTTGTTCGATGTCTTTGATTAACTCATCGATATGCGCTAGATACAATGGAAATTCTGTTTGTCTGTGCCAAGTCAGCCACTCACTCAATTTCACATCAAACGCTTTCTCTTGCTCATCTGTAAACTCAATATAATCATCGATATACCAATAAATTAACCAATCGATATTGTTATAGGTAAATTTGGTTGAGCATCCCGCGAGGCTTAAGACCAGTAAAAATAAAAATATTATTTTTTTCATTAGGATATTTTCTCTGACTCCCTTTTTGCTATCCTATATACGACAATAAAAACGAAAAAGGTTTCACATGAGCATTAAGAAACTCGCAGTGTTAACTTCAGGCGGTGATGCACCAGGGATGAATGCTGCTATTCGCGCTATAGTTTTATCTGCTGAAAGTCATGGTATAAAAGTTATCGGATTTAAGCATGGTTATAACGGCCTATTAAAAAACGAATGGATTAAACTTAACAGAGCAGTGGTTTACAACCTTATCCAGCGCGGCGGAACCATATTGCACAGCGCCCGATGTGAGAAATTTAAACATGATGAGCACGTTCAGTCCGCAGTAAAAAACCTCGAAGCCCTCGACGTTGATGGATTAATCGTTATTGGTGGCGACGGTTCATTTAAAGGCGTACAAGCTCTGCAAAAATACTGGGATAAGTCAGTCATTGGCGTACCAGGTACCATAGACAACGACATTGTGGGAACGGATTACACTATCGGATATCACACCGCCATTCAAACAGCGGTTGAAAGTTTAGATAAGGTCCGTGATACAGCAGAAGCTTTTGAACGCATTTTTGTAGTAGACGTTATGGGACGTCATGCGGGCTTTATTGCGCTGAATTCTGCCTTAGCGGCGGGTGCAGACCACGTGCTCTTACCTGAAACATTTACTACAGCGGCAGAAGAATTGGTCAAAATATTAGATAAGCTGGAAAAACGTCGTAAAAACAATGCAAGTTCAAGCCACATTATCGTTATTACAGAGAATTTATGGCCTGGTGGCGTGAATATTTTGGTTGATTCACTACAAGGTGAATCTGGTGTAGATGTAAGGTTACTCACCTTAGGGCACGTCCAGCGTGGAGGATCGCCTGTATGGCAAGATAGAATTTTGGCCACCAAGTTAGGCACTTACGCAGTAGAATTAGCGTTAGAAGGTAAAAAAGCGGTTATGGCGGGTATTCAACATCGCTACCCTGCAGCTGTTTCTTTAGATGATGCAAGTATTCAGCGTAAAGCTTTGAACCATTATTCATTATCTATGCAGGATAAAATAACTTTATTAGCCTAGGGTTTATTTGAACAAATAAAAAACCCCAAAATATGCATTTTGGGGTTTCTAATCAAAGCGGTTTAGTATTGAATATTCATTCGTTTTAACCAATGCACCCACCACCAAGCAGGCCCAATCAGTAAGTACCTTAAGTCCTCAAAAAATGATGGTTTTTTACCTTCTATTTTATGTCCGACAAACTGCAGAATCCACATTACTACAAATAGTGCCAAGCAGAATTCCCAGACAGCATACCCGGTTCCAATAAGCGCATAGTTTAGCCAATATAAGAAGGCAAAAACTGCAATGGTAAGTATTGTCATGGCCGCGCCTATGGGCCCTGACAATTTGAAATAATACATCAGCGTGGGAATTGCCAACACGTGGGCCCAAGTAATGTTCATTTCTGCCATAAACTCAAATACTGGAATAGACCAGATAAGACCTATGGTCACTAAATAAATGCTAGGTACTGCAATAGCGTGAATGAAAATATTGGTTTTGTTCTTATGACTCTCGCCGTAGTGACTGATGAGCCTTTCGATTTCGCGCATCTGACTTCTCATGTTAATAATCCATCATTGTTTTAACACTTAGTTTACAGGACAAACCAGTAGCTGACAACTAGCAGTGAAACAGTACAACCAATATTCCACAATATCTTATTATTTTTTATTATGGCTCTGTCGTAAATTAGACCAGACTGATACCATGTGAGCATAGAAATTAAAGGAAAACACGGGTTTATGATTAAATATAAGTTGTCGGTTCAAGATCCCCACTCCCATTTATTTGATGTTGAAATTACCATTGACGCAGAAGAATTAACGCAACTTAAGCTGTCATTACCAGCGTGGATCCCCGGCAGCTACATGATCAGAGATTTTGCCCGAAATATATTGTCTGTGCACAGCAAAGATGCAGAAGTAGAAATCAATAATATAGACAAGCAGCAATGGTCTATCAGTCGAAAAAACCAACAAGCGCTAGGTGAAATTACATTAGGCTATCGAGTCTTCGCTTACGATTTATCCGTACGAAGTGCCTACATCACAGATCAATATGCATTTTGCAATGGCACCAGTGTATTTTTGTGTGTTGAAGAATTTAAAGATGCTCGCCATGAAGTTATTGTAGACAAGTCACAGCTCCCTAAGGCTTGGCAAACCATAACCTCAATGCCTGTTATATCAGCTTCTCAAGATGTAGACAATATTCGCGATTTTGCCTGTGATAATTATTTGGAGTTGATTGACCACCCTATTCTTATTGGTGACGTTACTCGTCAATCCTTTAATGTAGATGGAGTTACCTTTCATATGGTTTTCACTGGCAAACAGGATTACGACCTAGCAAGAATTTGCAAGGATTTAACGCCCATTTGTCGTCATCATATGTCACTTTTTAATGAAATGCCGGTACCTGAATATTGGTTTATCACCCTTATTTGTAAAAATGGTTTTGGTGGTTTAGAGCATAGTGCATCTACCATATTGCAATATGCAAGAGACGGAATTCCTAAAATTGGCGAAGCAGGCTCTATTGATGATGCCTACAGAGATTTTTTAAGTTTATGCTCTCACGAGCTTTTCCATCTTTGGCATGTTAAGCGCAACAAACCTGAAGAATTTATAACTCCTGATCTTAGTCAGGAAGTCTACACGCGACAGTTATGGATCTATGAAGGATTTACCTCTTTCTACGATGATGTTGCTCTAGCGCGCACAAAGGTTATCAGCCCACAGGAATACGCGAAGATTTTAGGCACTAACATCACTAGGTTATTGCGCAATCCGGGAAGACAGTTGCAATCAGTTACCGAATCCAGTTTTTATGCCTGGACCAAGTTCTATAAGCAAGATGCCAGTTCAGTCAATCATATTGTCAGTTATTACTTAAAAGGTGGCCTTATTGCGCTTGCTTTGGATATTCAAATTCGTCAATTGAGCGAAGGAAAATCATCCTTAGACAACATAATGCAACATTTATGGCTGGACTACGGCAAACAAAACATAGGCACACCCGACAACATAGTACATCAACTTTGTGAACAATATTTAGGGTTAAATCTCGATGATTTTCTTTCTGTGGCCATTGATTCAACCATGGATTTACCTTTACTCAATCTTCTTGAATCTATTGGACTTAAAATGCAACTTCGCTTCCGCAACGGGAATGAAGATAAAGGCGGCCTAAGCAGTGAGTTGCAATATCATCACGATTTTGGTGCTTTATTGGCAGATCAGGCTGTGGGCACTAAAGTGACCCAAGTACTCGCCCATCGACCAGCTAATTTAGCTGGATTGCAGTTAAATGATCTCATTATTGCAATTAATCATTGGGAAACGAATAGTAAGCATCTTTTGAAAGAGATAAGTCGACTAGAAGCCGGCAGTGATTGTCGATTGCAGGTGTTAAGAGACGGGAGATTGATTGAACTATCGTTACCCATTCAACCGGCAATTCCAGATACCTGTTTTATTGAAATTGCCGATAGCAATAGCTTCGAAAATTGGCTTTATAGCAAACCGCAATAAAGACAATATATCACTTGAGTAATAATTGGGGATCTAGTCGCTCAGAGAACCAATTTATTCGCCAATCGAGATGTGGGCCTGTGACTCTTCCGGTAGCACCAATTTCACCGATTAAGTCACCTTGCTTTACTGTTTGGCCATTTTCGACATGAATTTTACTCAGGTGAATAAAAGTTGAAGAAACACCAAAGCCATGATCAATAATCAAAGTACCGCCTGAGTAATACATGTCGTCTTCAGCCAGAGTGACCACACCTCCAACAGGAGCAATAACAGGCGTCCCTGTTTTGTTAGCGACATCTAATCCAAAATGTGGTCTCTTTGGTTCGCCATTGAACACCCGTTGACTCCCGTATACCCCTGAGATGCGTCCCTGAGCGGGTAATATAAAGTCATCTAAGAAATCAGTGCGTTGACTAAAAGTCTTTCTTGCATTGCCAATTGCACGATTATCGCCTCTTATTCTTTCTAATACTTCTTCTGGGGGGGAAACATACTTTTGCGCAACACCTTCGATACGATCGATTTTGTATTCTCGTTGAGAGATCTTAACCGGCATACTGTCTGCTTCGGTCATATCAGGCGATTGCCAAACCAATTTATGAGAGAGTTTGGCATCACGACCAAACCCAAACACAAAATCACCTGCTTGGCTAACTTCTATTTTCTTATCATTTAGCCAAACCTGAGTACCCGGTGATACTTTTCCTCTAATCATACTTCCTTGAGTTAACTCTCCCATTAACATGGGGTTTGCGGCCAGAAGTTGAAAACTCATACCAAGCAACAAAACAAAAATCTTAGTCTTCACTGACAATGGCTCCTTTTCCAACACCTTCATACGCCCAAACTTGAATTGGCCCATCGGTAGTTGCTTTTATTGATGTATAAAGGTGCTGAGCAAGGCACTCTACGGTTGAATCAAATGCAATTACATCAGTAATGCTTTTGGGAATTATTAGCGAGAACTGACCTTGAGACGCCTCATATTGAAAAGCATAATGACTAGTATCGCCAATGTCACTGCATGACAACTGACGAGTAATCTGATCCACATTAGTTAAATCTTCAGAGCTACCAATATAAATATCTTGCCATTTGTTGGCCCAATATTCCTCTAGCTCCGCATTACGAGAATTATCAGTAAAAATTTGGATCTTTGACCTGTGGCCGTGAGCAATTCGTTGACAATTTCCGTCGTGCTTTTTGAGGCCATGAGTGTAATGGTAAAACGCAGTGTCTATCTTTTCTGCGCGTAAATAAAGTTCAGCACCTTGCACATTTTCGGGTAAATGGGTCGCGATAATATCTTTTAAATATGCCACAACTGATGCCATATCAATGGCATCTGAGTATACAAAAGCATATGCCTCTGGCGGACAATTTAAATAGATCGGTGCTATGGCATTGTTTGCGGGGGTAAACAACACCTCTACTCTCTGATCTTGCTCATTATGATGTACTTGTGTACCTGAAAAATCTGCAGGCACCACCAACTTATGATCCACATGATCGTCCATTAAGCGTTTTAGTTGCTTTTTAACGATGCCGAAATCCTGAATCATGCTTTCGTCATTTAAACCACCATCTAGCACTACATCAACAATCCAACTTTCTCCTACCATGCCTCTTTCAGGACATAAATAAGAGAAATCCATGACGGTTAGATCATTTACAAACAGCTTCATTCATTGTCATCCTGAGTAATAGCTTTGAGTAATTGGTCTTTTAAATTGGGTGGAATACCTTGCAAGGTAATTTTATCGCTTTGTAAGTCTACCATGACTCTTTTGCCCAACAACTTGCGATCAAAACTGAAGCTTACACCACCGCCAGCACCGCTGAATTTTTTCATTGCGGTTAGCATACTACGGTCAGGTTGGAATTCTTGCTCTAACGGGATTTCTCTTTCTGCGACAAAGCGAGAAAAAGCGTGTTCGTTATCGCTTCCTTTGGGTAAAACATCATCAAGCTCTGCGATTTGAATATTCTCGCCCAAATCCACTTTTTGTTTATAGTAGTCTGCTAGCGCGTCTCTACGCTGGTGCTTTTCATCAGGGTCCAACTGCTCTACAGCGAGATATTCATCCACTTGCTGAACCAACTGTTTGTTTTGTTGCTTAATATCCACCAATTCTTCGCAACCAATAAACTGCATAAAGAAATCTGCAACCTTTCTCCCCATTCGCCCTTTGAGGAAACTAATATAGCGATTTTTTTCAGGTTGTATTTCAAAACTTGTGAGGTCAATGCGCACCGCGATTTGCATTTTACTCAGATCTAAATGCTGGCTCTGGTTAATTTCCAAATATTGATTAACCTCAACATGTTCTTTAGTATCCAGCATGGCTATTAACAAATATTTGGTAGCCAAATATTCATACTGACTGAAAATCACAAAACCTGTTTCCACCATACCTTCTTCAACAATTGTGTTCAGTAGCCGTTTTCCAGCCTGTAAACTAAACTCATGAAAATCCAATTGTTCAGAAATGAGGTTTTGAAATAAGTCTTTAAACTCTTGATTTTCTTCTGCAAATCCTCCCACACCTTTGCCTGGTTTTTGATTGTATGTGGAATGCAGTTGACTCGCCAAGTTGGCAATTTGATCGTTTACCTCAAACACACTACCTCTGGGTAGAAAATTTAGTTTGCCATCATTGGTAAGTAATATGCGGTGGACAACAAACTGTTCTACTTTAGTGCTCATGTAAAATTCTTTCACTCTCTTGTTATTGGTTGTTTTTTCATCATAACTGTCCCTAAACTTCTGTAATCTACAACAAATGTTGGTGATTAGCTTTTCAAGGCCTTATACTAAGTCAATGATGTTTCGACCTAATTCATTATTAGGATACGATTGTAACTATTTTTGCGGTAAAAATCAGGAATAATAATGCCAGTAAATTCGCGCTATTCAGATGAAAAATTCGAATCCTTAATGCAGGATATAATTATCACGTTAGAAAAGCACGAAGCCGACAGAGACTTATCTTTGATGGTCCTTGGCAATCTAGTAGCAAATATTTTTGTTAATCAAGTTAATGAGAATAATAGGGCTAACATGGTTGAACAGTTTTGTTCCGTGTTAAAAAAAACAACAAATTAAAAAGCCAATATGATTTACACTGAAACTCCGCGCAGGAAGCAAATTACCGAACAGGTTAGTTGGGGGCATTGGTATACCCTAGCCAATATTTTTATTGCCACGGCAATTTCCTCTATCTATTTATTTTCAACTCCTATCACCACTACTCCCATTAGTATTGTTTATTTGCTGACGACTTGGTTAGGCCATACAAGCTTTATTACATTTTTAGGCTTTATTATTTTAATTCTGCCGCTTTGCTATAAAGTCACCAATATGCGTATTTTGCGAGGCGTAGCCTCCACACTGGCAGCCATAGGCTTAGCCTTGCTGGCATTTGACGCATTAATTTATAACCAGACGGGTTTTCATATTAGTTTTAGCTCTGCTGAGTTGTTACGCTCAGAGACTCAGGTACAAGTCAGTGCCTTTGGCTGGTTGCAATGGTTTTATTTAGTGTTGCTATTTATCATTTGGTTAATGTTGCAGTTGGTCATTGCTAATGCGATTTACAAACGTTTAAAACGCATTCAGCGCATTAAGTTCACCCCTTATTTAATTACCGCTTTAGTGATTTGTTTTGTATCTAGTCATGGCATTCATGTCTGGGCAGATGCCAAACTTTATACTCCAATTTTAAAGCAAGACAACATGTTTCCTCTGTCTTACCCCGCTACCGCTAAAACATTAATGGCGAGATACGGGCTGCTTGATTTGGATGTCAGAGAACAACAAGAAGAATTACAATATCAGGTGGGAAGCGGCTTCATGTACCCACCAAAACCTGTTTACTGTAGCGTAAACGATGGCGTAAAGATGGTGGTGTTAGCTTCATTGGAGACAGCTGAATTTACCAATTTGAACGCACTAGACGCCAACAAATATCACTTGGTCACCCAACAAGAAAGCCAAGATTTTATGCGACAATTGCAATACGGCATGCCAAAGAATATGGCCGATCTAACCACAGTTGCACCTGTGATGATAGATCTATTGGATGCGTTTAAAGTGCCAAATGCAACTTATACAGCACAAAGTGATGACAGTATCGAAAATGAAAGCTTTGTAAGTTTTAAGGACGCAATTCAAAACAATGATTCAGGATTGTTTTTAGCCGTGCTTTCTAGTGAACAATTAGCTTCGATAACCTTTGACGATCTGTCAGAACAAAGCGCGATTATAGTGATCGCTCAACCTCAAAAGGCAAAGCATTTTCAATTGTTTTCAAACTTCATTCCAACGGATTCTATTTCGACCAATGAAGATATTGCCCCTACAGTACTAAGTCAGTTTGGGTGTTTAGCTGAGGTAAACCGTTATTCTACAGGACAAGCACTTCAATCACCCTCACGCAACTGGTTGGTATCAACCAAAGAAGATAACTTAATTATTGTAAAATATCCCTATTTGACCGAAGTGGCGATTGATGGCAGCCACCAAGTGATCGATATCCCCACTCAAGAACTTATATTGTTGGATATTGATACCAACATGCTGTCTCGCAGCATTAAGCATCTAGAGAATTTTACTCAGTAATTAGAAGTGAATTTGAGCAAGTGAGGTCACTTGCTCCGTCTGGAATTTGCTTTGTTGAGATTTATCCTCAGAAAACAAGATTCGTCTTCCTATTTGGGCGCTAAAAGCGGCCTGCATATCCCCAGCTTTGTCTCCCACCATGACGCAGTGTTCAGGATTGAGCGAATATTGCGCTACAGCTTGATTGATCATCCCTGGAGCAGGCTTTCTACAATCACATTGTTGTTTGTAGATTCCGAGCGCATCTTTAGGATGGTGGGGACAATAATAAATATCAGTTAACGAACATCCTTGCTTATCAAACTCACTCAGCATCCATTGAGTTAGTTGCTGAAAATCTTGTTCACTGTAATAACCTCGCCCTATACCAGATTGATTAGTCACCACAATTACCAGATAAGCTTGCTGTTTGGCCTGTTTTACTAGCTCGAAAATACCAGGTATCCATTCAAACATTTGCTGATTGAACACATAGCCGTGATTTACATTTATCACGCCATCGCGATCTAAAAATAATGCCTTTTCTGGTTGGTGCGTCATCTAATTTGTACCTGATTTCTTACAAAAAAGAAGATTACATGGCACATAATCAGATGACAACCATAAGCTTAAGATTTAGGCGTAAACATTTGAAAGATGCTAGAAAAATCCTTCTGTCCATTACCTTGTAAACCGTGAATTTGATACAAAGATTTGGCTAAAGCACCCATAGGAGTTGTAGAACGGGTATGTGCAGCTGTATCCATCGCTAACCCTAAGTCTTTATTCATCAAATTCACCATAAAACCACCTTGGTAACCATTTGAGGAGGGTACATTTGGCATTATATCTGGGCATGGGTTGTATTTTTCTAACGTCCAGTTACTTCCCGAACTCTTTTGCATAATTTGTGACATTACTTTGGGATCTAATCCATTATCAATGGCGAGTTGCAATGCCTCGGACGTTCCTGTCATTAAAATTGCCAATAGCATGTTATTGCAAATTTTGGCGATTTGTCCTGCCCCTATATCGCCAGCATGAAAGATATTTTGTCCCATGGCACCTAGTACAGCCTTTGCCTCAGCAACATCTTGCTCAGATCCGCCGAGTATAAAGGTTAATGTGCCCGCAGCGGCGCCTGCAACGCCTCCAGATACAGGCGCATCACAAAATCTATGACCTAGCTTAATTACGCCAGACGCTATTTTTTTTGCGGTTTGGGCTTCAATTGTACTGGAATCAATAAATAAGGTATTGGGTTTAGCAGAAAAAACG
This sequence comes from Glaciecola sp. 1036, assembly GCF_050306235.1. NCBI lineage: Bacteria > Pseudomonadati > Pseudomonadota > Gammaproteobacteria > Alteromonadales > Alteromonadaceae > Glaciecola > Glaciecola sp. 1036. The sequence goes on from NZ_JBLWFH010000001.1 coordinate 263,740, forward strand.
ATACCATCATTGTTCTCACCAAAATAAAGCTGCATCACGTGCTTTCCTGCAGGCAACATGCTAATTACTACATCAGCGTCTTTGACTGTTTCAGCTGGTGTATTGGCACCTGTTGCGCCCAAGGCAACCATATGCGCTACATTTTCAGGCACTAAATCATACACACTGACCTGAAATCCTTTTTCCAGTAAGTTCTTTGCCATACCGGCACCCATGTTGCCGAGTCCGAAAAATGCTATCTTATTCATGATATTCTCCAAACTGTTGTTCTAATGCTGCTAGCGGATGCCCCAAACTACGCTGGTTAAAATAATTAAAATAATCTTCAATCTCAGAAGCAGGGACCTCTGCGATTGATTCGTAACGCCATTTAGGCGCATTATCTTTATCAATCAGCAAAGCTCTTACACCCTCTTGAAATTCACCTTTGTAGCCGCAGGTCATCGCAATATTGAGTTCCATGCGAAAACAATCAGCTAACGACAAATTTCTACCGCGTTTAAGTTGTTCGTACACAATTAATGTGGTGGTTGGACAGCCAGAAGCATAATTATTTACGGCCTTTTGAATAAATTTATCTTCACAGGTATTTTTCCATTCAACCAATGCTTGATGCGCTTGTTCAGCACTAACAACCTCACCTAAATGCTGACCTATACTGTCAATGTATTCACTGATGATTGCAGGACGAGAATTAAATGCACAATTAGCAGCGACTTCACTGGCAAGTAGGTGTAGATCAGATAAATCAGCGTTTTCCATATGTAACAGCAAATTGATAAATTCATCCTTAAATTCATTCGAAATTTTGTGTGTCGCCAGCCCCATGGCACAAGCATCATTAGCATTAATATGAGAGGCAGTTAAACCTAGGAATAAACCTACTCCTTTATCTAATTTATTTAGGAAATAACTAGCGCCTACATCGGGAAACAATCCGATGGAAATCTCTGGCATGGCGATTCGAGCGGATTCTGTGACAATCTTGATATCTGCGCCAGCAAAAACCCCCTGTCCGCCGCCCATAATTATGCCGTTACCCCAAGCAATAATTGGCTTAGGAAAAGAGTGAATACAGTAATCGAGTTGGTATTCTTGAGTAAAAAAAGCTTGAATAAAGTTTGGCGCTTTGTTCGGTTCAAGGGTTTCTTGTTGCATGGCTTTATACATGCTAACTACATCGCCACCGGCACAAAACGCCTTTTCGCCGCTACCTTGTATAAACACCATGCTTACACTGTCGTCATTTCGTGCAGCATCGAATAAGCGCTGCAGTTCCTGCACCATATCCAAATCCAGAGCATTTAGTGCTTGAGGCTTATTTAAACTGATAATGAGTAGTGAGCTACCATCTGTTCTTCTCTTTCGCTCACTCAGTACTTTATTTTGACCAGACACCTCAGCAAACCTCTCGTTCGTCACTTAACAATCGTCGACCGATGATTACTCGCATGATTTCGTTAGTACCTTCAAGAATTTGATGCACTCTAACGTCCCTAAAATGTCTTTCTAGGGGGTACTCTTTTATGTAGCCGTAACCACCGTGAATCTGTAATGCTTGATTACAGACTTCAAAGCCTACGTCAGTGGCAAAGCGCTTTGCCATTGCACAGTAAGTGGTTTTATCTGGATGATTATTGTCTATTTTAGTTGCGGCTAAACGCACCATTTGTCGAGCAGCGACCAGCTCAGTTGCCATATCGGCAAGTTTAAACTGCAATGCCTGAAAATTAGCCAAAGACTTTCCAAATTGTTGGCGCTCATGCATGTAATTTCGTGCTGTATTGAGTGCTTGTTGGGCAGTTCCAATGGAACAAGTAGCAATATTAACTCTGCCGCCATCTAGTCCTTGCATTGCAAATTTAAAGCCTTCACCTTCATTTCCCAATAGATTTTCTTGTGGGATACGCACATTATCAAAAGAAATCATTCTGGTAGGCTGCGCATTCCAACCCATTTTTTCTTCTGGTTTACCATATGAAATTCCATCACAGTCTGCGGGAACTACAAATGCAGAAACGCCAGAAGCACCTTTACCACCTGTGCGGGCCATAACGACTAATACTTGAGTCGCCCCTGCACCAGAAATAAACACCTTGCTACCATTCAAGATGTAGTCTCGACCATCCCGTTGGGCAGAAGTACGCAAAGACCCCGCATCAGAACCAGCGCCAGGTTCAGTTAAGCAATAACTGGCAATTGCTGTGCCTGCTACCAGGCTTTCCATCCATGTTGACTTGACTTGTGCACTAGCCCAATTTGCAATCATCCAAGTTGCCATATTGTGAATAGTGAGCATAGCAGTTGTGGTGGTGCAGCCCATAGCCAGTTGTTCAAATATAATCGAAGAATCTAAGCGGCTTAATCCCAAACCACCTTCCGTTTCTGGAGTATATAAAGCACAAAATCCTAGATCTCCCGCCGCTTTTATTACTTCTACCGGGAAATAATGATCCTTGTCCCATTGAGCGGCGTTTGGCATTAATTCTTGTTCAGAAAACTGCTTTGCCGTTTCAGCAAAGGCAATTTGATCTTCAGATAACTCAAAGTTCATAAGTACTCCTTATTCACTATCGAAGATTAATCGTCATGTTTGGACCGGTTTCTTGCCCCTCATCAAACCAGCGTGCCGTGATGGTTTTGGTTTCTGTATAAAAACGAATCGCCTGCTTTCCATAGGCGTGTAAATCGCCATAAAAAGAATTTTTCCAACCGGTAAATGAGAAAAACGGTAGGGGTACAGGAATAGGTACGTTTATACCTACCTGACCTACTTCCACATCGGATTGATACTTTCTAGCTGCGCCACCACTGGCGGTGAAGATACTAGTACCATTGCCATAAGGGTTTGCGTTTACCAGTTGAATAGCTTGTTCAAGCGTATCTACGCCTATACAACAAAGCACAGGGCCAAAAATTTCTTGTTGATATATTTGCATGTCTGTAGTGACATCTGTAAAAACAGTGGGACCAACCCAGTTGCCAGATTCATATCCTTCAACACTAAATTCAGAACCGTCAAGTAAACAGGTGGCACCTTCTTTTTTTCCCTCTTCAATCAGAGATAAAACTCGAGCTTTTGCTTGAGGGCTAATTAAAGGGCCGTAACCCGCATTAGGATCGTCCCAAAGACCCGGCGTCACTTTGGAAATTTTATCCGCTAGTTCCGAGATCCATTTTTGACTTTCACCCACAAATACAGCAACAGAAATCGCCATGCATCGTTGACCGGCTGCGCCTACAGATGCCCCAACTAAATTATTAAGCACCTGTTCTTTACTGGCATCTGGCATCACCACAGAATGGTTTTTAGCACCAGCAAAGCATTGCGCCCGTTTCATGTTCGCTGTTGCCGTGCGATAGATGTGCTGACCAACTGGGACTGAGCCGACAAAGGAAACGGCTTTAATGTCCTGATGATTCAACAAATAATTTACCTCATCAGCACCGCCGTGAACCACATTTAATACACCGTCTGGTGCCCCAGCTTGTTTAAATAGCTCAGCCAGTAACATAGGCGTATTGGGATCTTGTTCCGACGGCTTTAGAACAAAAGTATTGCCGCAAGCAATGGCTAACGGAAACATCCATAAGGGAATCATTGCTGGAAAATTAAAAGGCGTGATGCCTAAACAAACGCCCAAAGGCTGTATCAAAGAATAGGTATCTATGTTGGTCGCCACATTTTCTACTGTTTCGCCCATCATGAGACTGGCAACATTACAAGCTTGCTCGACAACCTCAATACCTCTCCACACATCACCTTTCGCATCTTCCAACGTTTTACCAGTTTCCTGGGCTAGTACTTTAGCAATTTCATCATGCTTTTCTTTTAAAATATGCTGATACCTTAGCATCAAGCGTGCTCGCTCAGAGACGGCGACTTTCTTCCAGCTTGGAAAAGCAGCTTTTGCTGCGGCAATGGCCGATTCCATATCCTGTTCTGTACTGACAGGTATCTCTGCTATTACTTGATTGTTAGCGGGGTTGGTAACCTGAATGTTTTGACTACCATTTCCCGGCAGAAACTGCCCGTTTATAAATTGATTTACTGTGTTTACTGTCATTTGCACAACCTAAAAACTACCCTTTACGTTAACGTCAACTATAAATGATAGTACCCCTATTTGTAAATATTTTGTTATTGCAATTAATTCAGATTTAGATTTAGCAAATTAAGACTAAAGTTAAAAAAAAATTGGGCGCTAATAAAACAAGGATCTACTAAAACTAAATACAAAATAAGTGAATCAACTAACGCCATTACGGCTAGCGGTTGTTGAAGATAACGCAACCGCTAGAATTAACTTACGAAGCCACCTTCTGAGCTTACAACAATTTGACGTTGCTAGTTATAGCAACGGCAAAGAGTTGCGTAATGGTTTGCGTTTAATAGATTTTGATATCATTTTTATCGATTACCATTTAGGTCAAGATAAAAGTGGCGCTGAATGGATAAGCACTTTGCGTGAAACCAAGCTTTTAAAGCCTTCTACTGGCTTGGTGTTTATTACTTCAGATTCTATGCCTAACACCATTGGACAGATCCTCGATTTATATCCCGACATTATCATCATAAAACCTTACACTATTCGAAACTTACTATCTTCGGTGAGCCACTATATTAAAGTGCGTCAGAAAATACTGCCGGCCCTTCAATATTTAAATAATCAACGCTACGCAAAGGCCCTAGATTATCTAGCTGATAAACTCGCAAGTGGTATTGATAAAAGATTCAAAACGGATTTTTTAAAGCTTCAAGGGAGAATTTTAGTAGAGGCTCAGGAATACGAGGTGGCGTCTGAGTTATACGCTAAGGTATTAGACAAATCGCAAAACGTAATTTGGGCACATTGGGGGTTGATAAAAAGTAATTTCTTCACTGGAAAATGGCAAAACTGTAAAGATATGCTCGATCGTCTGGTTGAAGAAAGCTTAACCAAAGATAAAGCCTATGAATGGTTAGCCAGTGTAGAAATGGGCAAGCAAAACTATGTTAAAGCCGAAGCTTACCTCGATAAAATTAAAGAAAGCGACCTAAGCATTCAAGCTACCCGATTAAAAACCCTGTGTTACGAATCACAAGGAAAATCTGAAGAAGCGGTTCGATTATTAGAACGCAAAGTGCAAAGTAATCTATCAATTAGAGAGAGAATGGTAGATTACACCATGGAATTGGCTCGATATCATTTACACTTAGCAGAAAGCTTTGCAGAAACCCATCAAAAAAATATTGAACTACTGCAGGCGAGAAAATTAATCGGACGCGCCAGTCGAAATATTTTTGACCGGCATTCTGAAATGCAACGTGATTATATGCTTGCATTAGCCCACTTGATGGAAAATGATATGTCGAAAGCTGAAAAGCTGATGGTGGCAAATGAGCAAGTGCATAGAGTTGAAGATGCTAGCATAGTAACTAAAATCGATGCTGTAAAAGTCTGGTTTGGTTTGGGGCAAAAAGATAAAGCCAGCGATATACTAGAAAGCTGTGATCGCGCGTTGATGCAGCAAGTCAACCATATTGATAGCATCATTAATAACGAGTTAATCATAGCGGCTGAACACAGTATGGGGATCGAGAAAGAAAGAGCGGTTGCCATTAACGAACAAGGCATGCAACACTTTCAACGAAATGAACAAGTTAAAGCCTTACAGTGTTTCTATCGCGCTTATAAAATTTTCCCTGGGGTTCCCGCGTTTTCTCTCAACCTTTTACAAAGTCTGTATGAATGCGATCAGGACGAATACAAAGGTATAGGAGCTGAACAACTCATAAGCTCATTAAGTACGCTGGCGTTGAACGATAGAAATCAAAACCGTTTACAGATGCTTAAAGACGCTTTTTCTGCCTAAATTCAATCAATAGATCCGAATCACTAAATTTATCGTTTTACAACCTCTCCCCATGCTATGCTGGAATTCAACAGGAGGTACAATGTCAGATATTTATCAATTTACATTCACAAAAAACAACGGTGAAACAACATCTTTAGAAACATACAAAGGTAAAGTTTTATTGATTGTAAACACTGCTTCAAAATGTGGATTCACCCCACAATATGAGGGGCTAGAATCCTTATACCAATCATTTAAAGACAAAGGCGTAGAAGTTTTAGGCTTTCCTTGCAACCAATTTGGTGGTCAAGAACCCGGAGATGATGCGCAAGTTGCACAATTTTGTGAGATGAATTTTGGTGTTAGCTTTCCATTATCAAAAAAGGTCGATGTTAACGGCGATAATGCCAGTCCTATATTCAACTATTTGAAAGATCAGGCACCAGGTATTCTTGGCACAAAGAGAATTAAATGGAACTTCACCAAATTCTTGGTTAATCAACAAGGTCAGGTAGTCAAACGTTATGCGCCGACTACAAAACCGGAAGAAATCCACAAAGACATTCAGGCCCTCATTTAATTTAACCATTGGCATCTTATTTGCTCCATTTAGTCATACACAATATCACCGACGTATATTTAGTCGGTGATACACTTTCTTTGTTTTAAATGGTTAAGAGTATGATTGTAACCCAAGCAAACTATGAATATTGGCAGCACACCTATCAACAGCGCAACCTATCTCAAACTCAAAAGCAGTCTCCCATAAATCAAACAAACGACCTTCAAGCAACAAGTATTGAGGGGCAACCTGTTACCGCCAATAGGCAAACATCAGCGACGATTGAAACAAATCAGCATTCCGAAGAAAAAGACTTTTTACAAATTGCGTTTGAAAGAACACTGAATAAAAGACTTGGGATTGACCAAAAGAAAATGGATGAGATAAAAGAGGAAATTAAAGACACTGAAACCGCTATTGAGGCGCTACAAGAACAAAAGCCACTATCTTCAACCCAAAAGAAAACCCTAGAATCTCTACAGGCTGAATTAGAAAAACTTAAGGAAGCGCTGGAAACTCTAATAAAACAAGCAATGGATCGTAAGCATGGTGATGATGTAAATCATCACGGAACTGTTAAACATCAGCTTGTTCAATATAAAACCATAGCAAATATCTAACCTGATACTTTTGGCTAGAAAAGACAAGGACAGAACGAGAGCCATTACATGAATCGGTTAGGGCTGAATTCGCTGCCATTTTCCGTCTTTATTTACATATCCATATGGTGATATTGGGTACCCAAATTCATTATACCCTTGAGCTGCCAAGTTAGAAGCTAACTGTATAGCTACAGAATCATTAGCTTTGACAATCAACGAAATATTTCTTGCTGGAACAAAAACGACAAAATCGCTCCCATGATCTTGCATAGATAGCTCCAAATAACCAAGCACAGTAAGAATGGATGCTTCATAGTTTTCATCAGCGGAAAAAAGCCAGAGCCTACCGTTTCCATTGGTATCCACCTCATTAATTTGCGCACCTATATTCTTATAGTATTTCTTCATATTCGTACTCGCAATACTAGAAATAGACCCGCCAATTCCATGTTTTTTCAAATCATCCGGTGAAACGAAACGCATACTGTCCTGAGAATCATATACAAACATCTTGTAAATATCCTCATTAAGCTTCTCATAATAAAAAGGTAACTCCTCCTTATCGTAACCTGCCTCTTTAAGTTGTTTTTTAGCTGTTTCAATGTAACCTCTCGACTTTAAGACTGGGAGAATCGATTTAACATCGTTGTTCGAAAACACTGCGTGTTGATTTTTAATGGCGGCCAATTGATCGTCATAAATTAATTCCAATTCTCTGGATTCTGACTTGTATACGTCATAGGCGTTGCCGAGGAAAATGTTAAGTTCATAACCGCCAATATCCTTAGTATGTATTCTTAAATCAGACACTATTTTAAATTCGGAATCAGGAATGCTAAGGTTTAACCGTTCAATAAAACCGAGCGTGAATTCATGCTCAGTCATTATTGGCTTCCCAGCGTAGACGCAGATAGGCATCAAAAGTACGAGCAATAAAAAAATAATTTTTCTCATCTTTATCTCATTCCCTCAATTCTAAATTCTAGCTTCTCAGAAAGCCATAATCTTCTACCGGCCTTACATTTAATTATGGAGAACAAACATGTATGTTAAACTAGGAAGCAGATTTTAGCTCGACGGTTGCGAACGCAAGTGGCTAGACTTCGACAAAAAATCTCTGAGAGTTGGCTTGTTAGCGGCTCACCAAGTCGTGTTCGGACGCATACTGCCTCAAAGCTTCATTAACAGATTCAGTATCTGGAAAGAGTTTGTGCAATTCAGGTTCAATAAAAACTACATTAGTCCCTTGATTGTATTTATGTGCAAATTTTCCTCGTTTACCTGATTTAATCAAGTCAGCCGAGTATTCATCTTTTAGGTTATCTTGATTATTGCTCATACGCTCTCCGTTCAGTCTTGGTCATATTTCGAGCTGAAATTATTCTAATAGTATCCTCTTTTTCGAGAAATGAAACTACTAAGTGGTTTGATACTTTAGAAACCCCAAAGATTATGTATCTACTTTCACCAACTGAATGGTCAGGATCTGAAACACAATACGATAATGCGTCGCCGAAAACCTCTGTCGCTTCCGAAAACGTGACGCCATGTTTTTTAACATTTCTTTCAGCTTTATTTTCGTCCCATTCAAAGTTAAGCATTCAGTATCCTTAAGAGCCCTTTCAATCATATATTCGTACAAATATGCCCAACTCGATAGATGATTGATATGCTATTGTGATTCAATTTCATGTCAAGTCAGAAAGAATGTCAATGTATGCCCGCTAAGCGGAGTTTGAATTGACTGTTAAAAGTGTTTCTCTAAATTGAAATGTTTTTAAGAAACTTAACTAACCTTTGTCATCGCACAGAACTGTTGCAAATAACCTTGATGATCAGATAACTGACGTGCGGTGCCTTGCATAATCACTTTCAAGTTGTCTAACAGCTCTTTTTGACTAGCTTGAGGTAAAGCGTCCGCCAAAGGATGATAATCTGTTGGTATAATTCCTTGACCTATCATCACCTGATACCAAGCTATTTCTGTAAACAACTCGTCTTGTTCACGAAACACCAATCCTGATTGTTTAAATAGGTTTATTTTTTGGCTTAATGAATCTGGTATCGACATTTCACGGCACCTCTGCCAAAACGCTTCTTCACGATTATTCAAAACATAATGCAATATAATGAAATCACGAATTCGTTCGAACTCAATTTTCGATTGTCGATTGAACTCATCAACGTCAGTTTGTTTAATACTATGTCGCGGAAATAATTTAACTAAACGAACGATACCTGATTGCACTAAATGTAAGCTTGTGGATTCTAAAGGCTCTAAGAACCCACTAGACAATCCCAAAGCTACGCAGTTTTTATACCATTGTTTTTCTCTACGACCCGTAACAAATTTTAAAACTTTAGGCTCAGCTAAGGGTTGGCTATCTATGCTTGCTAGTAACAAATCTTGCGCTTGTTGTTCGGTATAATAATCGCTGCAATAAACCAACCCATTACCAGTGCGATGTTGTAGCGGAATGCGCCATTGCCAGCCAGCAGAATGCGCGATACTTTTGGTATAAGGTAATATAGGTGAAGTTGCCTGTGAGGGTACCGCAATCGCTCTATCGCATGGCAACAAATGGCGCCAATCTTGATAGCCCGTTTTTAAAGTCTCACCTAGCAACAATGACTTAAATCCAGAGCAGTCAATAAAGAAGTCACCTGAAATGACTTGACCTGAAGATAATTGGACCCCGGTAATTTCGCCGGATTGTGGGCTTAACAGCACCTGTTCTATTTTACCCTCTCGACGATTTACTCCACATTGTTCACTTAACATTCTTAAATATTTAGCGTACAAACCCGCGTCAAAATGATAGGCATGTACTAGCCCTTGCATCTGCGTATTGGGAATTTTTGGTAAGGGTTGATATTTATTTGCTTTTGCTACTTGGTAGTTAAGTGAATAATCCCAATAGCTTCCCCCCTCCCCGTTGGCATGAGCTCTTAACCATGTGTGATGAAAGCCTGCGAGCCCCATGTCTTTGCCGATACGGCCAAAAGCGTGCATATAAGATTCACAGGAGTTGTACCAACCATCGAATTCTATTCCTAGCTTATAGGTGCCCCCTGTAGCTCGCATGAATTCGTGTTCATTTAGGCCCAAAACCCTATTAAAATGCGCAATTGGCGGAATAGTCGCTTCTCCAACGCCCACTGTGCCAATGTCATCAGATTCCACTAAAGTGATGTCTAACTGCTGCCCCATGAGACGAGACAACATGCTTGCCGCCATCCAACCTGATGAGCCGCCTCCGACAATAACGACTTTCATAATTAACTTACCTTATTATTTTTTTATCCTGTAACAAAACCAAACCCCAGTATTGTTAAAAATCGCAATAAGCTAACGAACCCTAATTTGGTTCATGTAATAGTATGTCGGTTAAATTCGCTATTGTCTTGTTTTTGTAATCGCGAATATAATTTACAACTGCGTTGGTTTCACTTTATTTTCTTTGATTTTTGCGACTTTAGCGTCTTCAATACGGGCGGCTCTCCGACGTCCTGTACTCCATTTATTGTCTGTAAGAATAAACTGATCAACCATACCATGGAGCTTCAAACTCATCTTACTCATATCAATACCAATTTGAATCGTCAAATCACTGGCTTTTTGCGAGTTAGCGAAACATTCATCTAGTCCATCAAAGTCGGTGGCAACGTGATTGAAATTTTGTTCTTGAGAATAAATGGCAATACCAATCGCATCTGTGGTTTGACTTATTTTATCCATAGCTTGATTTATTTGACTTAGCTTTTCTTTTGCTTGATCGACCTGTTTGTTACATGCGTCGACAGAGCTTTTACCAACAGACATGGTCTCTACAACGGTTCCTGTACGAGATTGAATAGCGTGGACCATAGAAGACACTTCAAGGGTGGATTCTCTAGTTCTTGATGCAAGAGCCCGAACCTCATCGGCAACTACGGCAAAACCTCTACCGGCTTCTCCAGCTCTTGCCGCTTCTATCGCGGCATTCAAGGCTAATAAATTGGTTTGCTCGGCGATGGTATTAATAACATCGATGACATTTTCAATGATGTCACTTTCTGATTTTAATGAGTCAATAGAAGAAGCTGCATTGCCGATTACCTCATCAAGTTTATTAATTTCTTGATAAGTAGCTTCAAAAACATTGAGCGCTTCCTTGACCGTGACTGTACCTTGCTCACTTAAACTTAAAATATTATTGGCTTCGCTACTGACTTGCTCCGTAGATGATTTTGCAATTGCAAGTTTGCTTTTAACATTTGCTATTTGTTGATTTTGTTCGCCAGAGGCTTTCGTTATCTCGACATTACCTTCCGATAGCTCCTCAGCCATAGGCACCAAGCGCATTGCGGATTTAATTAGGTCAGAAAATGTTTTATCCAGATGTTCTACAAATTTATTGATATTGACTGACAGCTCAGCAATTTCATCATTTCCCTTAATGGCGATTCGTTTTGTCAAATTTCCTTCGCCCGCCGCAAGGTCACTAACAGCAGTGAGAATATCTTTTACTGGAGAGAGGATGGTACGCGCAAGTAGCCATGAAAGAATCACGCCGACAATTGCAGCAAACATAATGACGAACAGGGTTAAATAATTAACGTTTTGCTGAAGCGTCGTTACCGATGCAAACGCTTCAGCTTCATCAATTTCGCTCATTATCGCCCAGTTCAAGCCGCCAATTGAAATTGGCTTAAACGCTGAAAGTACGCTTACTTGCCTGTAGTCATCAAAAATGGCAAAGCCTGTTTCACCATTCAAGGCACTCTCAGTACCCAGTGTTTTTACTTCTTGCAGTCCTATAGACGTTTCTTTTTTATCCATATCTTTAATGACATTCTCTGACACACCTAATTCACGCATCAAATCAAGATAAGCCTTTTTGTCTTCAAGTAAAAAGCGTCCATTGCTGCGCATAGAGTAATCAGGTCCAACCAAATAGGTTTCACCGGATTTGCCTAATCCAGTGTCTTCCCACAGTTGTTTATGCGTCATCACCGAATTAATTTTGTCCACTGGCATCTGTAGAATCAGAACCCCTACTCTGCGTTGCCCATCAAAAATAGGGGTCGCAATAAATGAGGCCGGTGCATTATAGGACGGTAAATAAGGTGCAAAGTCAGCGATAAAACTCTGTTTTGAATTGTTAGATTTTAGAGCACCAGCAAAAGCTTGGGCAATACCACTATCAGCAAAGGGGCCAGTCTTTAGAGATGTTGCATAATCCAGCTCTTTAAACACTGAATAAACAATGTCTCCTGTTTCATCGTCAACAAGGAAAAGATCATAATATCCGAAGCGCTCAATAAAATTTTTAAATACTTGGTGGTATTTTTGATGTTCTCTGTCGTAGCTAGATCCATCATCTGCAGAAACTAATAAATGCTTGTTGCCTAGCGGATGGGGGTTGCTATGAATAAAACGATGTTGCAAATTTAATGCTTTAGCATCAAGTTTAAACATTAATGACTCTGGATTTTCGTACCTTTGACCATTTTTAAGATAATATTCTTCAGCAAATTGTGAACTGTAGTAGCTCGCCAATTCTGCTTTTACATTGGTACTTTGATTGCTGTTAGTTTCGTTCGAATAATTTTTAAATGTTTGACTAAAGTCCTGCATTGCTTCGATAGTCATTAGATTTTCAGACATTGAAATCGATTGATTTTCAATGGTTTCAATGTAGGTGGTAATTTGGGCAGCCGTAATATCTCGAATTGCAATTAAAGACTTCTTTGCATCGTATTCTAATGAGCGCTGGCCACTATCAAGAGCACTTTGACTAATGGCGATCGCTGCTACTAATGCAGGAATAACCGCCAGCATAAAACCGCTGATTAACATTTTGGTTTTGATTTTCACTTTATTTACCTTGTCGACGCAAAAAGTCTTCACTGCTTGTATCGACCCTTCGTCTGATTCTTAAAGTATGTCTGTTAGCCAAAATAAATGCGTTCAGGCTAGATAGGCTATGCAATCAAGACATGTTAACTCAGCTAGATTTTTGTTTTTATAGAGGCGGAAATAGCAAAGCCACCCTATATGAAGTGCATCAATAATTTAACTATACAATTATTGTGAAACACTTCGATTCAGGTGGCTTTTAATTTCGATACTAAAGGTACCTAGCTTTATCTATTAAAATTGATAGTTCACACCAATTAAATAGTTGCGCCCGTAACGTTGCGTATCTCTTACATCAGGTGTAGAGGTTACACTATGTTCAGTCACGAACTCTTCATCAGTCAAGTTTTGTGCTTGTAAGGTTAAGGTTAATCCTTCTAAACTTTCAATTCCTGACTCACTGAAGTCGTAGCTAATTTGAGCATCAATCAATGAACTTCCTCTTACATTTACGGGAACTCGAGTTAAACTTAAACCTGACACTTCACCCAAGAAGTCAGAACGTTCACGGTAGCTAACACGAGCTTCGAAACCATTTCTTTCGTAATACACAGTAGCGTTAAACACTTTCTTAGAAAGGCCTGGCACCGTAATTTCGAAACTTTGGACTTCGGTACTACCATTCAAGTCGGTTGGTACTTCTACATCAAACTCAAGTGAGCTATCAAGTAAGGTAGCTGAGAAAATACCGCCAAAGCCTTCCAAAGCTTCATGGAACATTCCACCGGCTAAGGATAAGCTTAATTCCATACCACTCACTTCGCCTGAACCTACATTTTGCCATGAAGACAAAACACCTAATGGTGCCGGATCAAACCCTGTTGGAGGCGTTAAGTCCGATGTATCAACAAAACTTGGTAAGTTTAACTGCCAATCAGATAAATCTTTGTAGAAAAAGGCCAAAGCAACGTAACCCTCTTCATCAAAATAATTTTCATAGGTTAAATCGAATTGATCAGAGATAACTGGACGAAGTTCAGGATTCGCTATACTACCAGCCCAAACACCTGCTTGTTCATTAAAGTTCAAGACGCCAGAACTCGCATTCATGCGGTCCATTCGAGAACGTGACATGGTTCTAGCTGCACCAAATCGCACGATTTGATCATCAGCTACATCCACTATTAAATTTAAACTGGGCAATACTTCGGTATACTTATCACCACCAGAAGCGGTTTGTATATCCAGAATTCTATTGTTAGGGTCGCTTTGATTTTCTAGCGGTACAGGGGCAAAACCATCAGAACTTTGATCGATTTGTACAACTTGTACGCCTACATTTCCTCGTACAGGTATATCACTGACTTCAGTTTCTAAATTTGCTTTTACAAATCCTGTGGTCACTTGCTCTTGTACGGTCCAACTATTTTGCCAACGACCACCGTCTGTAATACCTGAATCATATTCAAGATAATTTCCGTCTTGCCAAAAGCGGAACGAATCGAAAGCAACCATATCGCCAAAGCCAATAAAATCAAGGGATACTGGGTCAAGCAAATATTCGCTTGGAATTGGTGTCATGGCTCCAGGAATGACGTTACTATCGGAATCTAAAGTGCCAGGTAGCGTTAAGAATAACCCCGTATCTAGTCTTGTTTTTTCACGGTCACTGTAATTAACCCCAAATTCAACACTGCTAACAATGCCATCAGCGAACACTTTAGAAGCGGCTAATTTTAGCGTTGTTAATTCATCATCAACGGTTGGCGTATTGATAAAACCATCTTGGTCATCGCTACTATCTGGATCTAAAAGGTTTCCCCATCCCCAAGATTGAGGGTTACCCAATTGAATTATACTTGTGTCTGAATAATCAAGACCCGGTGTAAAAGTAACGCCTGTATAGTCATCGTTAAATTGAAAGCCGACTTCCTCAGGTAAACGATCACCGAATCCACGTCCTGAACCAGCATAAGCTTCAAGCGCCCAGGTTTGACGATCTACTTTTGAGTAGGCAGCATCAAATTCTAACGTCCAATAATCATCCAAGGCGTATTCAACATTAGCGCCTACAGCTGTTAAGTCTGCAGCACGAATTATCACATCATTTCGAATAACCGCACCAACAGGGCTACCTGGTCCACCGATTACACCCGAATAAGATTGACCATCAACTGTTTCGTCCACAGTGATTCCAGCATCTCCCCAAGCCGCAGGAATCTCTGGGCCACGAAGTTGTTGGTTATCTTCAAAATCAATGTATAAAGCGTCAAGATTTACTTTTAACTGATTGTTGGGGGCATATTCTAGAACACCCATAAAAGTATCACGGGTTAATTCAGCAGAGCGAACGAAAGGTTTAAATCCGCCCACGACGCCATCTGGGAATCCCCATGTATTAAAACGTTCTTCGTTTACCGGAGAAGTCATATGCGCATAGGATAATGCAATACCAATTGTATCGTCATTAAATTGGTCAATGTAAGAAGCACTACCACGATAACCTGTGTCTTCACCATCAGGGTTTAACTTACCTATATCGTTTCTTTCCCCACGTAAGGTAAATGAAATAGCCTGTTCACCAAACGCCAAAGGTTTCACCGTACGCATATCTATGGTGCCACCGATACCTTGAGTCATTAGAGAAGCATCAGGAGTCTTATACACTACGACTTCATTCATAATCTCAGATGGGTAAACATCAAACTCAACGCCGCGGTTGTCCCCTAGTGTTACTTGCTCACGGCCATTAAAGGTTGCTGTACTAAAGTCTTCACCTAGACCTCGAATAGATACTGAGCTAGCACGACCGTCTAAGCGTTGTGCTGCCAAACCAGGTAAACGAGCGATAGATTCTGCAATACTAGAATCTGGTAATTTACCAATGTCTTCTGCGGTGATGACTTCAACGACAGAAGTTTCACTCATTTTGATTGCTTGAGATTTTTGTAGGCTTGCTCGAATACCTGAGACTTGAATGACTTCTACGTCATTGTCATCTTCAGATGTTATATCGGTTTCCTGCGCATAGGCAGGCGACAAACTAAAAGCTAAACCACTGGAAACCAGCGCAGCTTTTATAAGATTAAGTTTAAATTGTTTCATTTCTGTGTCCCTGTTGTGCTAATAAATATAAAAAACAACTATGGTTATTTTTTATGGCAAATGAATAGGGCTTTAACAACTGCATTACACTTTTATGACACCCATCATTAGTCGAGGGGCATATTAACGTTACAACTCTTGCACAGACAAGCATCTGCATACGTATTCAAATGTTTTTATGTACATTTAATTAACATTTTTCACACAAACGATAAGGGTCTTGCTGAGGTAGCAAAACGCCCTATTAATAACTCAATGCTTGTGTAAAAAGGATTTGTTTTTAATGTGAACTAGTTACTGCGTAAAAAATATTTTATATTCCCAAGGGCCTAGGCTCGTTGAATAGTCTTGTGTGATAGAAAGCGTTTTACCGGTTTCAAATTCAACATAGTCTCCTTGATGTAAGCTTCCTTCAAATGACACATCTTTTTTCTCAGACGAAAAATTGAAAATGGCAAAAACTTTATCTTTTTCGTTTTGGCGTACAAAACTTAGCACTTGATCTGGTTGAGTATTCCACACTCTTTGCATAGTTGCGCCGTGTTTTCCGCGCCATAGTGCGGTGTTTGTTTCAAGCAAGCTAAAATAGCGAGTATATAGATCAGTGAATTTATGAGGCTGCCATTGAATGGGATCTTTTTCAAAAAACGCCAGTCTTTTACTATTTCCAGCTTCTTGTCCGTTGTACATCATAGGCATACCTTCCCCAACAATTGAAAGTACAATTGCAGGTTCTAGTCCGTCACCATATCGCTCATACATTGTACCTTCCCAAGCATTCATGTCGTGATTGGTGACAAAGGTCATACGATATGCCTCCTTAGGATAAGCACTCTCGTTCCAAGAATAATAGACAAAAAGCTTGTATAGATCGCCTTCATGTTTAACCACATGGTGCATAGCTTCCTGCCATGACCAGGCATAGGTCATATCAAACGCCTTTGCATGCAGATCACGCATTTCCCATTCCGCTAGCATAAAAACGGGTTTTATTTCATCGAGTTCTTCGCGCACTTGATTCCAGAAATCTACAGGTACAAATCCCGCAACGTCACAACGATATCCGTCAACGTTAACCTCTTGAATCCAGAATTTCATAGCTTCAGTCATATATTTACGAAGACCAGGTTGCTGATAGTCTAAATCGATGATATCCGACCAATCCCACCATGGTGTAGGTCGATAATTTCCTTGATGGTCTCTTTCATACCAATCTATGTCTGTTTTAACCTAACGGTAGCAATATCATTAATGGCCCCTATCAATAGTTTTTTGCTTAAACAATCACATTTTATTTGGTTGCTATCTATCGTAAACATAAGTCTTGGTTTGTTTATTCCAGGATTTGACGTTCTTTCCAAAAGCATTAGCCATGTAGCGCAAGAAGCTTCCATTTTTGCCTTCATCCACCGTAGCGCAGATATCTTGATTGGTATGTCAATGTGTGGATTTTCCTGGTTAATATTCCGATTGGCTAACAACAAACTTTCACTCGCGGCATTATCAACATTTTTGCTTGGATTGAGCATGATAAGTGCGGGAATTTGGACATTAGAAACACCTCTTCATTTACTCTACAACTTGTCAATCTTTATGATTTTGGTGCCTATCTCATTTGCACTAGAGTTTAAAAACAAAATTGATTCTGCTGTGTTTGAATATCTGTGTGCAGGTCTTTCGCTACTTCATGTACTCATGTTTTGGTTAATCTATGCTGGTTTTATTCCTGCTGAGTTTAACGGATTGATTCAAAGACTATGGGCAATACCTACGATGGGCTGGTTTGGACTTGCAATAGTAGAATTAGCAAAAACTGATCTAATCGTTGATGAAATAGTAGTCACTGAAGAAACTTGCCAGGAATATTAGCGCGTGTTTATCTTTGTTCATTATTAAACAGATGTTATTGATCCGCTCTTGATATAACAACCAGTTTGACGTATTAATCTAGTTTTCAATTGTAAAGGCCATTGCAACTAGTGGATATTCGGTTTCTATCAACTTTTTTAGAAGTTGCTCAAACTCGCCATTTCGGTAAAGCAGCAGATAATTTATATCTAACACAATCAGCGGTCAGCGCTCGAATAAAGTTGTTAGAGGAATATTTTGATACTGCACTTTTTATCCGCAATAGAAACAGTATCCAACTAAGCGCTGCGGGCGAAAAATTACTGCCTTATGCTAAAGCTATGGCAAAGACCCTGAGTGAAGCTAGGACGGCACTTAGAGATATTGGGGTTGCTCAATGCCATCTAGGCGCTACTACAAATGCGTTTAGCGTGTTTTTAACCCAACATTTATCCAAACTTGAACATTCTGTTCCAGATCTCAGTGTTAAAACAGATCTGGCTAACATAGAGCAGTTATCAAGACAGCTTAGTGAAAGAACATTAGACATTGCCTTTTCTACCGAGCCAATGAAATCAGATGACATTCATTGTGAAAAAATTATGTCTGTACCAATTAAGCTATTTTCAAACGCCAAAAAAGCGCAATTAACAGATGCTCAATATGTACATATTGATTGGAACCCTAAAATATCAGAGGTTATTTTTGATCATTACCCAGAATACAGAAACGCACGATTAAAAACAGCTAACTACGAAGTCGCTAAAAGCCTTATTACAGGCACTAATGAAATATTGGCTTTGCCGATTAATCAACAAGCTAATCTTTGGCGCCCCCAACCCACGCCTTTTGAGCTTCAACTTGACTTATATGTCAGTACCAATCGTAGTGCCAACCTTGAAACCATTGAGCCAGTAATAGCCTTTATTAAAACTAGGCTTACGTCAGATAAATAAGGGTAAAATCGATAGATTTAGACGAAGCAAATCACCTATAAATTTAAGTAAAAACATCTTTAAAACTTAAGCCAATTTATTTGTTCGTGAAGACAAAATTAATTCATAGCAAAGCGACCTTATTTTTCTTGCTAAATTCCTAAATCAGCCTATATTTCGCTCACTTTTATTTACCCCATTAGCCCAAACCAAGACCCAAAATCTTGTTGGAAAACAAATCAAATGTTTAAAACCATTGTTGTCGTAGACAACCTAAATGAAATGCCGGTTATTAATGCAAGTGTCATTGATTTTGCACAGTATTTAGCTGATTTCCCTAAAATAGGTGAACCAAAAACACGCATTATTAATTTATGTGCAACTGACCTTTATTTGAGCAAGGGCTACTATTGTTCATTACTCGCTGAAGCAAGACAGCACAAAGTGTTGCCAAGTGTGAATACCATTAACGATATCAATCAACTGAATAATAATGATGGACAAGCTAGCCAGACTATTTTGCTGCCTAAAAATGTCGTAGCCGATTTAAAGGTAACAGAACCAACAGCAATTACTTTGTTTTTTGGTTGGGCAACTGAAGATCGATTTAAGAAAATTGCAAAATACCTGTTTGAACGTTTTGCGGCGCCAATTTTAGCGGTCGATATTATTCCTGACGGAACCCAGTTAAGTGCAACAGTGAACATACTAGGCTTGTCTGATTTAAGCTCGACAATGCTAAACACTATGGCTCAGCGTCTCGAACACTTTACTCAAACCACTTGGCGTTCTGGTAAACATAAAAAACGCTTCCGTTGGGATTTAGCCATTCTGGTGAATCCAGAAGAAAAAACGCCACCAAGTGATGAAAAGGCGATTAAAAACTTTGTGAAAGCTGCAGAACAGGTTGGTATACATGCCGAAGTCATAACGCCAAATCAAATTTCTCAAATCGGAGAATTTGATGCCTTGTTTATTCGTGAAACTACAGCAATTGACCATCACACATACCGTTTGGCGCGAAAGGCTGAACAAGAAGGTCTAGCGGTAATTGACGATGCTAACTCTATTTTGCGTTGTTGCAACAAAGTGTTCTTACAGGATGCCTTTAGCTACAACAAAGTGCCAGCGCCCAAAAGTCGCTTTGCGTTTGATGCTAGCGACAAAACCTGTGAAGAAATTGCGGCAGAGTTTGGCTTTCCCATGGTATTAAAATTACCTGAAAGCTCATTTTCTATGGGTGTTTTTAAAGTCGATGACTTGGCAGAATTAAAATCAAAGTTAGCTCAAATGTTGGCTCAATCTGCATTAGTGTTAGTGCAAGAATTTGTTTATACCGAATATGATTGGCGTATCGGGGTATTAAACGGTCGTGCAATTTACGCATGCCGGTATTTTATGGCACGTAATCATTGGCAAATTTACAACCATAGTTCTAAAAAGCATTTTTCTGGTGATTTTGAAACCTTACCTACGTTTGAAGTACCAAAACCTGTGCTTGATGCTGCTATCAAAGCTAGCAACATTGTGGGTAAAGGTTTATATGGTGTGGATATTAAGCAGGTAAACAATCAAGTTTATGTTATTGAAGTTAACGATAATCCCAGTATCGAATCTAAAGTAGAAGATCTGTATTTAGGTAAAGAGCTCTACATGATCATTATGCAAGAATTTGCGAATCGATTAGAAAATCGTGGACGTTAATAGCGCTATGCAAGTTACTCATTCTCAGCAAAAAAAGCTAACCTCAATCGAGGTAAGCTTTAAAAAGGCGTCCCTAGAGCACCTTGACCAGTTATTGGCCCTTGAAACACAAAGCTTTAAAACAGATCGTCTAAGTCGACGACGTTTTAAACACTGGATTGCATCTGACCACGGCATATTTGTTGTTGCCATGTGCGATGAAAGGCTTTTGGGCTATGGTTTAGTGATCATGCGAAAAGGCACGCGTTTGGCTCGATTGTATTCTATAGCTGTATCTTCTGATGCTCAGGGTTTAGGCATTGGTAAAAACTTACTTGCAAAACTAGAACAGAAATCGGTTGAGGCTGGCAAACTGTTTTTACGTTTGGAAGTGGCGAGCAACAATACGGTCGCAATAAGCTTATATGAGAAAAGTGGATATCGAAAGTTTGGTATCTACAAAGGCTATTACAATAATGAAATTGACGCCGTTCGTATGCAAAAACCGATTCGACAACTTTTAACCCAGCATCCAGCTAAGGCATATCCATGGTATGAGCAGACTACTGACTTTACCTGCGGTCCCAGCGCATTAATGATGGCGATGGCAAGTATCAATTCGTCGATAAAGATGAGTCAATTTGAAGAGCTAGATATTTGGCGTAAAGCGACCACAATTTTTATGACCTCGGGGCATGGTGGTTGCCATCCATTAGGACTAGCGCTTGCTGCAATTGAAAGAGGATTTCAAGCTGAAGTTTTTATTAATACTCAAGAGCCTTTGTTTATAGACGGTGTGAGAAGCGAACATAAAAAAACCATAATGAAGGCAGTAGATAAGCAATTTTTACAACAGGCAAAAAACGCAAACATTAACGTGAATTATTGTGAAGTAACTATAGCTCAACTGCGCGAGAGCCTTGCAAAAGGCGATGGCATTGTAAGCCTCATAAGCACCTATCAATTGGACGGTAAAAAAATACCCCATTGGGTAACCATAACAGGCATTGATGAACAATGTTTGTACTTACACGATTCAGACTTGGAAGAACCCCAACAGCCAATGGACAATCAACATATCCCCATTGCGATTGAGGATTTTTATGCTATGTCGGGTTTCGGTAAATCCAAGTTGAGAACCACAGTTATTGTTTCGCAAAATCACCATTTTAATAATACCAAAGCAATGTCTAACGGTTTGGAGTAATTGACTTGACCACCCTATTCGCTAATCAGCAAGTTTCGATTCTATGTTTCGCAGCTAAAGTTAATTTAGCAGAGATCCAACAACATTTTTCTCATCAATTTATCGGCGTACGCTATCGCGACGCTTTGCATTTTAGTTTGCCCAAAGGGCAAGCCTTTGTGTTTGATTATGGAATTTTGGTGTGCTGGGGCGTAAGCGAAAAAAAACGTGAACATCTGCAAACAGAACTTATAGCCATTGCTGGCAGTTCACAAATGATGCCTTGGGAACATTATAATTTCACCCTTCCTGAAGAAAATTGTATAAATGAACAAACCAGCGAAATGCATGATGATATGTTGACGCTTTACACTAGCAAAATACCTACTTTATTGGCCTTGAGCCATGGATTTGCACAGGCGATCAAATTAGAATGGTTTGAAGGCAGAGCGGAGAGATGTATTGCTGATAATGCCCATTTAACGCAAACACTGGCTAAAACCGGCAAAATTGGTGTTGGTCGAAGACAGCTAGCGAAATCTCGTGGCACACTTTTTCAGGTGAAAAGCGATATTATGTTGAACTTTAACTTGTTAGATACACCAGAATTCTTCTGGGATCATCCTACTTTGGAAGCTGATTATTTAGCCATTTGCGGCTATTTGGAATTAAAACCTCGTATTGAACTATTGAACCTTAAGTTGCAAACTATTCATGAACTTTTAGATATGTTGGCAGCAGAGCAAAATCATCAACATTCTTCGTTTTTAGAATGGATTATCATTATTTTAATTGCGGTAGAAATCGTCTTGTTTTTTGCCCATTAAAAATCCTGAAATAGGTTGTTGCATAGAGGCAGTGTTATTCCAATTAACCTACTGCCTCTTTCTGCAACAGACAATAAAAGTATTTACCTAGATATTGATAAGGCATACTTTCTCCATATTGTTTTTCTAACGCCAATATTTCTTCAAAATCAGTCTCTTTAGCGCCCTTGTCAAAAATATAATCATGAAAACAACGAATGCCTGCTGTTTTTACAATCTTTATATTTTTTAGACCTTTAATAAATTCCATAACGATTTCGGGTTTTAACGGTTGTTTTGGATTTAATCGGACCTGATTTTTAACTTTCATGCCCTTTTTAATGTAGTCGAAATTACGATACAAAATATTGTTAAATAGCATTGCATGATAGTTGAAAAAGCTTAGGGATAGAAAACCACCTGAAGGTAAAAGATTTACCATATGAGAAATGGCATCGTACGGATTGTCCAACCATTCAAGGACGGCGTGGCATAAGATAATGTCACTTGGTTGGTCGTATTCTTCTATTGGTTGTTGTTGAATATTTGTTGACGGAAAATCCGCTAATCGTTGTTTCGCAATATCTAATACATCCGCAGATACATCGACCAGAGTAACCTGATGACCTTTTTGGGCAAATTCATAACTCATCATCCCTGTGCCACCACCTAGATCTAGCACGGACTTGGAAGACCCATTTAAAATGCCATCTAAATAATGCAATAACAGTGCATGTCTTATTTTACCTTTACTGGTTCCATAGATATTTTTATCAAACTTATTGGCTATTCCATCAAAACTCGACATTTTTATTGCTCAGTCACTCTGTTTAAGCTGGATTATGAATGTCTACAAAAGTTACGTCTAGGGCATATTGAGACGCCAGATATTCACCGACGGCTTTTACTCCGTAACGCTCACTTGCGTGATGGCCTATGGCAAAATAATCGATGTTTTGTTCAATTGCTGAATGCGTTGTTTGTTCACTTATTTCACCACTAACAAAGGCATCAATAGTAACTTCAGTTTGATTGGCTACAGCATCAATAAATCCTTGACCACCTCCTGTACACCATGCGAGTTGCTTTATGTTTGATTTATTGCCAACAGAGATGGGATCTCTGCCTAGTTTGTCTTTAAACACACTAAGCAAACTATGGTGTTCCATCGCTTGAGACAACTTACCACTCATCACTATACCCTTGGGTTCAATACTGCTAACCGCCTGAATATCTTGTAAACCAAGCAAATCGCCAAGTTGTTTATTATTGCCATAAATTGGATGTACATCTATAGGAAGGTGGTAAGCGAGCAAACTAATGTCATGCTTTAAAAGAGCCGCTACACGTTGCTTTTTCATGCCTATTATTTCTGGAGATTCGCCCTTCCAAAAATAGCCATGATGTACCAAAATCGCGTCAGCATTTAATTCTATAGCTTTATTAATCAGCGCTAAGCTTGCTGTAACACCAGTGACGATTTTAGTAATTTTTGGTTTACCCTCAATTTGCAGTCCGTTATGACAATAATCTTTTACTAAATTAGGTTGTAAAAGCTCATCTAAGACGGAAATAAGCTGTTGTAACTGCAAAATTTTACCCTTTTGTTAAGAAATTAGACATTTGCCCCAGAATGTGTATAAATTACGCCATTCCCATAAGAAAACACAACAATCATTTATAATAATAAGGTTCAACACACTGATGAGCAAACTAGATAAAGATAGCGTAATTGAGAAGTTTACCCAAGCATACACCAAAGCAAATGGCAAAGCGCCTGAGATTGAGGCAAAAGGTGGTTGGTATAGCGTTGACGGTGGGAAAAATATTCGATTAGCGCAGCTGGATGAAATGGCAGATGAACTCGCAGGTTCTAGTGCACCTGAAGCAGCCGCTCCTGCTAAAGAAGAAAAACCGGCGAAAGCAGAAAAACCCGCCAAAGCAGCGGCTAAGCCAAAAGCTAAAAAAGCGGCAAAATCTACCAAAGCATTTAGCGTTAAAGATTTTTATGCGACCCAAATTCTTGCAAATAAACCAGGTTCTAAACAACCTCGTTAAGACTCTGCATATTGTACGAAGAGGAAGCCTCGAGCTTCCTTTTTTTCGTCTGCAAAGCATTTAATCTGAGATAAACTGGCTATCTCTAATTAAAAGTAACCCGATCGTCTTTTTATTAGTTTCCAAGCTTGTAATCATTTGAAAAATTTTTGTAAATAAGTATGATTCGCATTTATATTTTTATGGTTATTTCTGTTACCGTTATTTAAACAGCATTCAGCTATACATTTAATCGAGTAATATCTATGTTATTCAGGAGAAACTAAGCTTGAAACCTCATGTATTTAGCGCCCTACCCTTAGCATTGATTTGCGCCAACAGCTTCGCAAACACGCAAAATTCAATAGAAAAGATCACAGTTGAAGGTCAAAAATACCTGTCAATAAGTGAATCTAACTCAATAAAAACTCCAACGCCTATTATAGATGTGCCCCAGAGTTTGAGCATCATCTCTGCAGAAGAAATTACTGCTAGAGGCATTAATAGTATCGCGCAAATTATCGATTACCTACCCGGTGTAAATACATCTCAAGGCGAAGGGCATCGTGACTCTGTGGTATTTAGAGGCGTTCGTTCAACTGCTGATTTCTTTTTAGATGGCAATAGAGACGATGTGCAGTATTTCCGAGCACTCTATAACGTTGAACAAGTAGAAGTATTGAGAGGCCCCAACGCGCTATTGTTTGGTCGAGGAGGCACTGGTGGAGTATTAAATAGGGTTTCCAAAAAGGCCCTATTAGAGGATAGTTTTTTTGGCTACAAAGCTAAACTTGACTCTTTTGGAGGAGGCGGATTGTCACTGGATTCAAATGTATCTTTGAACGAGAATACAGCACTACGAATAAATGCAATGTATGAGCAATTAGAGAATCATCGTGACTTTTTTGATGGTGAGCGCATTGGCATTACTCCTACTCTTAGAGTTGAATTGTCTGACACTACCCTTATTGACTTGTCTTATGAATACATAAATCACGATCGTTTTATTGATAGAGGTATTCCTACAAATAGCTCAGGGCGCCCAGTAGAAGAGCTAAAAAATAATGTCTTTGCAGACCCTGAGAATAATTACCACAGCGTTGAAGCCGATGTATTCAGAGCAAATGTTCAACATCAATTTTCTGACGAAATAAAAGGCAATTTTAATGCGTTTTATGGTGATTACGACAAGGTGTATTCAAATTATTATGTAGCAAATTATGATGAAGCAAATAATCAAGTCGAATTAGACGGTTATATCGATGAAACCCAACGCACGAATCTAGTATTGTCAGCAAATCTTATTGGTGAATTTACCATTGCAGGTCTATCCCATACCTTGATTGCTGGCGCTGAATTGGTGCAAACTAACTCTGACCAATATCGGATAAACCCTGTATTTTCAAGCTCTGGTGATGATAGAGAGTGGTTTACTATTGCTCGGCCAATAAACTTTGTTAATGGCACAGGCGTAAATTCTGAAGGGGCAGCTTTCACTGTGACGTTTAGTGATCTAAATGATGATACTCGGGTCGATTTAGATGTATTTTCCGCCTATTTACAAGATGAAATAAAACTCACAGAAAATTTTCATCTTGTGTTGGGTGCTCGCTTTGATCAATTTGAGATCCAAGTATTCAATGCCGATCCAAACGTACTGGAAACAAGAACCCGTAAAGATGAAGAAATTTCTCCCCGTGCTGGCATTATCTATAAACCTCAAGAGAGTGTTTCGATCTATCTAAGTTACAGTGAGTCATTTCTGCCACGAAGCGGTGAACAATACGCAAATATTAACGGCAGCAATAATGCGTTAGATCCCGATACTTTTTCAAATCAGGAAGTT
Organism: Glaciecola sp. 1036; assembly: GCF_050306235.1. Taxonomy (NCBI): domain Bacteria; kingdom Pseudomonadati; phylum Pseudomonadota; class Gammaproteobacteria; order Alteromonadales; family Alteromonadaceae; genus Glaciecola; species Glaciecola sp. 1036. The sequence goes on from NZ_JBLWFH010000001.1 coordinate 290,030, forward strand.
GGCATAAAATGGGACATGAGCAAGACATTGAGTTTAACCGCCGCTTATTTTGAAAATCAACAAAGCTCTCCTCAAGTTGCAGACGCCGATCCCCAAACCTTGGATGTCATTGATTCAGAAATCAAAGGCGTGGAGTTTCAACTGATAGCAAATCCAATTGAAGCTTTACAAATCACTGCGAATTACAGTTATTTGGAAGGAGAAATTGTTGAGCGTACAGGCCCAACTGGCAGAACACCAAGAGAACTACCGGAAAATAGCGTTTCAATTTGGTCAAGATATGAAGTCTCAGAAAAATTAGCATTTGCTTTAGGCGCTACTTATCAAGGGAAAAGTTTTATCACCTCCAGCAATTCAGCTTTCTTGCCAAGTTACACGCGTTTAGATGCTGCGGCATATTATGACTTTTCGGATGATCTGAGATTACAATTAAATATTGAAAATTTAACCGATACCTTGTATTTCCCCAATGCCCATTCAACCCATCAGGTTACTGTGGGTGCACCGGTGAACGCGAGTTTGTCTATCTTAGGTCGCTTTTAGCAAATATAAGTATAAGTCAGCCTTTGTTTGAAGCAAAAGGCTGACTTCCCTTAACTCATCTGCATTTAGCTTGCATATCCAGCTTATTTTTTCGTTATCTATAGAAATCTCTAATAAAAACTTTAGTCTAAAGAACTCTCAAAAATTTTCGCTCAAAATAAGCATTTTTACAAAAACGAAACATTTATCCTAATAATTCTCCCCAAATAAAGGTTAATTACTAATTTTAAGGCATTGAATAAAATAATTAATCTATATATGCTTGTAGTGTTGGTTAAAAAGCGTCCTTTTAGAAGTCGTATAATTTAAATAAAAGCCAATGTTTTACACAGGGGAAAGGATAAGCCTTTCATAAAAACGGTAGCGGGATGTAACCACAACATCTGCTCAAGTTTTGCAGAATGTTCTTCACTTTTTGAATCAGAATGTTGAAACAGTTGTGCGTTCATCTACAGAAACTATCTATAAAACAAGGTAATCAGGAGAAGAAATTGAATACACATTCCAATTCAAAAACTGCCAATAGACGATTAAATCGTATTACAACAGGTATACTTGCAGCTACTCTTCCAATTGCGGCTATGATGCCTTCAGCGTCAATGGCACAAGAGGCGAGCGAAGCTGAAAAAGTAGAAAAAGTCATAGTAACAGGTACTCGTATGGTTAACCGTTCTGCGGCTGACTCTCCAGTACCAGTAGATGTTATTTCGGGTGATGAGTTTCGTCAAAACTCATCTTCAGATGTCCAAGACATGTTAAGAACTGCGGTTCCTTCTTTTGACGTCAATACGCAACCTATCAGTGACGCTGCGACTATTATTCGTCCAGCTAACATGCGCGGTTTATCACCTGATAACGTATTAGTGTTGGTAAATGGTAAGCGACGTCATCGCGGTTCAGTAATTTCATTTTTAGGTGGCGGTATTTCGGATGGTGCACAAGGTGTCGATATTTCCGCTATCCCTGCACTTGCCATGAAACAGGTTGAAGTACTACGTGACGGTGCATCCTCACAGTACGGTTCAGACGCCATTGCAGGTGTAATAAACTTCTTACTTAGAGACGATGATGAAGGGTTCGAAGTTAGAGCTAAATATGGTTCCACCTATGAAGGTGACGGCGATGCTTACACTATTTCAGCGAATGCTGGCTTTTCATTAGGTAGCTCGGGCTTTTTAAATATCACAGGTGAAATCAAAGACGTTGAAGGGACTGTGCGTTCTGTCGTTCGTGACGATGTGCAAGCTATGGTAGATGCCGGCTATCTCTCAATGTCAGATTTCTCTGTAATAAACTCATATACAGATGAAGTTCCTCAGTATTGGGGACAACCTGACGTAGAAGACGATATTAAAGTATTTGTTAACTCTGCCTATGAATTTAGTGAAAATGCCGAATTATATGTATTTGGTAACTACGCACAGCGCACAGTGACAGGTGGTTTCTTCTATCGAAACCCGGTTACTGAAGGCGGTCAACGTGGCGGCGTTTACGCTGGTCCATTAGTAGATCCAGCCACTGGTATGGCAGATCCTAACGGTGTTCATTCGGTGTTGGTTGGTGATTTAGATGGCGTCGGTATCGGTGGCTCCTGTATTGATGGGATTCCAATTGGTGGTAACGGTAATGTTTTCCCAGATCCTACCTTTTTAGCCCAGGTCGCAGCTGATGATAACTGTTTCTCTTTCATCGAAACTATCCCAACAGGTTTTGTACCTAGATTCGGCGGTGACAATGAAGATATGTCATTCACTGTTGGGCTTAGAGGCGATATCAACATAGGCAATGGTCTTTACTATGATATCAGTGCTCAGCAAGGTTCAAATAAAACTGACTTCTTTATTAATAACACCATTAACGCTTCTTTAGGTCCAGATACTCCTAGAGACTTTATTCCTGGTGGCCAAGAACAAACCGAAACTCTTTTCAATGCTAACTTTGTTTACGGTATTGATGTTGGTTTAACTTCAGATTTAAACATTGCCTTTGGTGCTGAATACCGAGAAGAAGAATTTGATCTGTTCGCAGGTGATGCCGCCTCTTTTGCTTTGGGCCCATTGTCTGATCAAGGTTTCTCATCAAGTTCAAACGGTTTTGGTGGATTCCCGAATTCAACCTCATCTTCTCAAGACAGTACAGCATTCTACATTGACTTAGAAGCAGATGTAACAGAGTCTCTAACTATGCAAGCAGCTGTTCGTTACGAAGATTTCAGTGAATTCGGCGATACAACTGATTTTAAAATCGCTGGTATTTACCACGTAACTGACGATTTTAGATTGCGTGCAGCCTACTCTACTGGTTTCCACGCACCAACTGCAGGTCAAGCCAACATAACTAACGTTACCACCCAAAACGTGAACGGTGTGTTAGTTGACCAAGGTACGCTTCCATTGTCTTCTGCAGCGGGTCAGTTAGCGGCAGACTTTATTGAGAGTCAAGGCAACGGACGTCCATCATTAGGCCCTGAAGAAGCGAAAAACTTCTCTGTGGGTGTTTCTATTGATATTGGTGCTACAAGCTGGACCATAGATTATTACAGCATTGAATTAGATGATCGTGTAGCACTAGGTGCGAACGTTGACTTCTTAGATGCACTAAACTTTGCCGGCGGCGGTACTACTTACGGCTCAGTATCTGAAGCCTTAACAGGTCTTGATGCGTCTGGCGTAATAAATCGTCAAGAGTTCATTGGTTTAGATGATTTATCACAATTTAGATTCTTCTCTAACAGCTTTGACACCACTACCACAGGTATCGACATTGTTGGTAACTATAGCTTTGATTTCTTGGGCGGTAGTTCACGTTTAACCCTAGCTGCCAACTTTAATGAAACTGAAGTAGATGATGTAGGTACATTGAATCCAATTGGTGCGGGTCGTGTTGCTGCTATCGAAGATCTATTGCCAAACACTCGAGGAAACATTGCTTGGACTCACACCCAAGGTGATTTCAGAACTATGGTTAGAGCTAACTACTATGGTGAGTGGGATGACACAGGTAATGGTGTAGAAGGCATCAGTAGCGAAGTATTAGTTGACGTAGAAGTACTTTACTATCTGAATGAGAATACTGAGATTGTAGTAGGTGTAGATAACTTATTTGATACCTACCCTGACAAAAACCCAAGTGCAGGCAGTTTAGGTCAGCTATACCCAGAATCTAGTCCATTCGGATTTACCGGCGGTCAGTGGTACGTGCAAGCGCGCTTTAAATACTAAGAGCGTTTAAACCCAATAAAAATGCCGCTGTTTAAGCGGCATTTTTTTATTCTTTTAGATTAATCTTGTTGCCATTTAATAAACGAGTTAATCCGATAAACAACATTAATCGTTTTGGAAACTTCAATACTTTGCGGTATGAAAATATCAGATTCATTCCCACCTTTACCTCGATATTCCATAGGTGCTGACAAGGTGGCATGCCCAGGACTATTTTCCAATCCAAAGGTAGCAAAGAACGAATTAAAAGACCCGGTATCATTAAACGCAAATACTTCGCCTAACTCTACGCCAAGTCCACTGGCCATTTGTTGGGCTTTGTTTTTTGCATTTTCGGCCGCCTGTGCGATTAAGGTCACTTCAACTTCTGATCGATTAGTAGCATCAAACTCTGTATTCAAATTGTGTAGATTGTCGATTTTCCGAAGCGCGTTGACTATCTTTGGGTAATCATTTAGTGACTTAATAGTGACTGTAAAATTTCGAGAAAAGTCGTATCCTAAAATAGCTAAACTATTATAGTTCTTATCCCTTTCACGGCGAATATTCTTAGTGATTTCATAGGCAACTATATCATCACTGGCAATCTTGTAATGCTCAAATACTTCCAAAACAGAGGTAGTGACATCTTGTAAATGATTACTTGCCACTTCAGATTCTGCATCAAAAGTGGTCAGATTAAATGAAATCTTGGCCACATTAGGCTGCACTTTAGCACTGCTTGTCCCAGTAACAGTTACAAAAGGAAAGTCAGGTAATGGAGAGGCAAATATGGAACTAGATGCCAAACTCATTAGTAGTAATATCCAGTATTTCATTATCTCTCCTTGTACCCTATTTATTGAAATCGCGATAAGTTTATCATCGACATCAGTTTATCAAACACGCTTTCTATTGCAGTGGAAGCTGCAAAACCAAGCTTTTGCGCCATGTTCTTTTTGTTTTCATATTTAAGTTTAAACAGTTTATGGGTGTCATTGGCTTTTAACAAAAAGTCGTCTGACGTTTGTAGCTTATCTACTAAACCTAACTCTAAGGCTTTTTGACCTAACCAATACTCGCCTGTGGCGACTTTTTCCAAATCTAATTCCGACCTAAAATGCTTAATATGCCCTTTGAACAAATCATGCACTTCTTGTAGCTCTTGTTTAAACTTCTCACGGCCTTGTTCGGTGTTTTCTCCCAATACGGTTAGGGTTCGCTTGTACTCACCTGCTGTATGCATTTCAATATCTACATCATTTTTCTTAAGTACTTTGTGAATATTAGGAATCTGCGCCACAACACCAATAGAACCTACAATCGCAAATGGCGCTGAAATAATAGTATCAGCCACCGCAGCCATCATATAACCACCACTGGCAGCTATTTTATCTACGCTCACGGTTAATTTTAGATTTGCATCTTTAATCCGTTGAAGTTGAGAAGCAGCTAACCCATAGCCATGAACCACGCCACCTCCACTATCGACTTTTACTAGAACTTCGTCATTTTCTTTAGCTACACATAAAATAGCAGTGATTTCTCGACGCAGACTGTCAACTTCTTTGGCCATTGGCGAACCTTGGAAATCGATAACATAGAGATTGGGTTTAGTTTCCTCTTTATCTTTCTTTTGCTCTTTTTTGCGCTGTTTTTGTAACTTCTTTAACGCTTCTTTTGATAACAAAACTTGTTCTGATTGGCGCTTTATGTTGTCAAACTGTTCTGATATAGAATCAAAACTTAAATTGCCACCACCACCTTTTTGTTTACTTGCAAGACCTATGATTAATCCAACTACCGCAACTATTGCAATAACAACGGTAATGGCCTTAGCAACAAATAATCCGTATTCAAATAAAAATTCCAACGATAACTCCCGATAATTCAACTGAACTAGTGTCAGTATATGGTCATTCCAAAAAAGAAAAAGGGCTAAAAAGCCCTTTTTCATTGATTAATCTACTAAAACTTGTTTAGTTTTGCACAACGTCTTCGTTGGTCACTTGAATAACTGTGCCTTTAGTCGCCATATAAGTTGCTACTTCATTTTGCATTTCTGCAGTGACAGCAGCGCTGGCAGCTGGACTTAAACTACTCGCGTGAGCCCCTTCAATAAATTTAACAATACCGCTTATCGGCGTTTGAGAAGGTACAGTTGACACTATATCTTGTAATCCCATAAGGTTTGCTAGCGGCAATTGTCCTGATGTTGGCAATGTAGTTGACACTGGAATTACTTGGTCAGGTAAGTTGTCGCCACCGTCTCCGACCACTGTCATCATATGCACAGGCGTATTTTCGCCTAAGATTTCAAAGAAATTAATCGGGTCTGAAGAATCAATCACTGATTGTGCTGCAAATGCAAACTGTGCAAACAAAGCATTTGCCGCAGCCAGCTGCTCTGGTGTCAAAGCGGCAACGAATTGCGTGTAAGCACCGACAAGTTGAGCTTCGCTGATATTACCATCAGGATACAACTGACCTAAAAATGCTTGGAAATCTTCACTACCACCTTGAAGTAAGAACGCTTTGATTAAAGGTCCAAAGGTAGGTGATTCAAGAAGGAATTGTGTAATACCGCCTCCGGGTGATTCCAGAGATGCAACTTGTACACTGAACATTCCACTTAAAGGCTCTAACTGCCCGTCAAACGGCGTATTGGCGATAGCAGCAAAGTTACCACCTGTGATAGCTCCTAAAGAAACACCCATGACTGATACGTCTGTGCCATTAAGGGTAACCAAGTCATTGCCAGTGGCATTCACAAAAGCGTTTAAACCAAGTCTTACACCCAGAAGGTCAGACACAGCTTGACGCGAATTATCGCGGGCTGTAGGCAAACTCGCCAAGTTTAAGAAAGCAGTAGCAGAAACTGTAGTCGCGTTTATCTCATCACCTGGATTAGTAGGATCAACATCAAAACCTCTAGTACCATGTAACGGCTGATCAATAGCAACAGTAGCAAAACCCGCTAGTGATAACGCACCACTGATGGCCAACATGTCTTCTTTTTTAGAAGTGATGCCATGTACAAGCATTACAACCGGCCATCCACCTTCAGGCATTTGCACGTCAAATCCTAATGCTCCCGCAAACGTTGGGTTTGGAACAGTGACCTGTACATCTAAGGTTTCGCGGCCCTGATTGCCGCCGTTCATTTTTGGAAGAGGATTAAATCGGGTGACCTGTCTTTCTTTATCTAAGGGCTCACCATTTATCATTAAATCGCGTAACCCTGCCACCTGACAGGTTGCATCATTTGGTCCAGGCGTCGCCATTGCTAGCACTTCATCAGGAGCGCCGGCTAATACTACGCCAGAATCACACATTGCGCGCCAAAACTCATTGCCTGGTGCTGCTGGATTATCCGCTCGCGGAATGGCTAGGAAGTAAGGCAGTGAAACTGTACCTTCATATACGTTCGCGCTACAAAGCGGACCCGCACCTCGTGAGAAAGTTTCTTGGCTTACACCTTGAGCTAATGCATTTAAACCAGCATCAGCTTGAGCGCCAAAAGTTTGCCCTGTCGCTACTGTAAATTGTCCTCCGGCAGCGGCCAAAAGTCCGTTACACGTGGTTAAGGATGAAAAGTTCACATTAGGAATTAAAGGCGCTAAGGCTTGTAGTTCTGGGGTATTTTCAACAGCAACAGCTATCCCATCATCAATAGAAGATTGGCTAACCACGCCAAGCGTTTCCATAGCATTCATATCTGCAGATTGATTAGTAACAGCAATCGCAGGTAAAGCAGCTGGATTTTGGGTTTGAGCAAACGGCGTTACGTGTAATTGCTTAATTGCGGACATTACACTGGTCGTGGATAATGTTGTAAATGCTGCAGCGTAGCTGATTTCATCACGAGTCAATCCGGCAGTTTCTAAGGCATCAATATGCGTATTGATTAAACCCTGTAAGCTCAATTGAGAGGGTGTTGCCAATGGATTAACATCAATATCTTGTTTTACTAAGTCCCAAGTCGTAGAACCTCTCACTGGATTACCAGAAGAATCCTGCAAAGCTGAAGTGACGACCAAGGTATATCCTTGGGCTCCCTTTAGAGGACGCAGAGGGACAACATTTACCGTGTCATCATCGGCTAACATTAACGCAAAGTCGACTCCAACAACAAGCTCATCACCAATTTTACATCCAGCAGACGGTACTGTGATTTGACCACATTGAGGATCACGAACATCTAAACCTAAGGTGGATTCAAAAATTCTGATACCTTGCGCCATAGTTGAGGCGTCAATAGAAACACCTGCAGCTGTTGTAAAATTAATTTGAAACGGTGCAGTGGTTGACCATCCATCTAAGACATTTAGCGCATTTTGAGGGTCGCCAAAATCTGTTGGGTCTGCTACCGGAATGTTTAATGTGTAGTCAAAAAAGCCGTCATCCCCAGGAAGCATTAACAAGTCATTAGGAACATTTAAGTTACCAGCTGCAGGATCAAACACAACTCTGGTAATGGGTGTAACCACCTCGGTCTCGGCCCGGATATCGTCGATGGTTTCACCACCACATCCTGTAAGACCAAGTGCAGCCAAGACGCTTGTACACACTAACAGTTTTTTCATTCTAACTCCCCACCTCGTATGTAGTTACTTAATTCAATTTGTCATAAATGGTTACTTGAAATTTAGAGATTTTGATAACAAGTATGACCAGTTCAATTTGTGCCTATAGTATTGCCTTTAGCGCTACTTTGCAAAGTGTTTGTAAACGATTTGTAATAAAAACACCGAAATTTTCTGTAAGTATTGTCTGATACTTTAGCTATTTCAAATTCTGAGCTAATATTCGCGCTCCTTCTTTTAACCATCAATAAAGAAAAAAGAATGTCCATAGAGCATCCTCATTTAGCGTTTGAACAACATGAACAATCACTTAAAGACAAAGTTATTCTAGTAACAGGTGCAGGTGACGGTATCGGCAGGCAAGCAGCATTAACTTTTGCTGAGTGCGGTGCAGTTGTAATATTGTTAGGAAAAACAGTAAGTAAGCTTGAGTCAGTATATGACGAAATTGTTGCCAACGGCGGTCTACAGCCTTCTATTGTGCCCTTGGATTTAAAGGGAGCTACGCTGCAACATTATAACGGATTAGCCGATACTATCGCTTCTGAATATGGTCGATTAGACGGCATATTGTTCAATGCTAGTGTGCTTGGAAATTTATGTCCTTTTGGACAGATCAAAGAAGAAGAATTTGATGATGTAATGCAAGTAAACCTACGTAGCCAATTTCTTATGATTAAAGCATTGCTACCTGTGTTGTCATTGTCTGAATCAGCTTCAGTGGTATTTACTACTTCTTCGGTTGGACGTAAAGGACGTAGCTTTTGGGGAACCTATGCCGTATCAAAATTTGCAACTGAAGGCATGATGCAAACACTTGCGGACGAATACAGAAACAGCAAAAAACGTTTTAACTGTATTAATCCTGGTGCAACGCGCACTAATATGCGAGCAAAAGCATTTCCAGCTGAAGATAAAGATACGTTAAAAACACCCGCTCAAATTATGTCAACTTACGTGTATTTAATGGCAGATGTATCTAGAGGTGTTAACGGAGAGAGTCTAGATTGCCAGCCCAAGTAGGCTAGCCGATGCGTTAACTTTATATTCATGTAAGAATCAAAAAAAAGCCGCTTTAATTACAAAAGCGGCTTTTTTAGTTCATCTTGGATGGATCATTGACCTTCTATTTTAGCCCAAGTGTCCCGCAACCCAACGGTTCGATTAAACACCAATTTTTGTTCAGTGCTATCTGCATCTAAACAAAAATAGCCTTGGCGTTCAAACTGGAAAGCATCTTCAACCTTTGCGTCTAATAATGAAGGCTCAACCTTTCCTTGCATGGTGATTAAGGACTCAGGGTTAATAGTTGCCGCAAAGTCTTCTTGACCAGCAGGGTTTGGCACATTGAACAGTCTATCGTATAAACGAATCTCTGCATCTATGGCGTGTGCAGCACTTACCCAGTGAATAACCCCTTTCACTTTGCGTCCATCAGCAGGATCTTTACCTAAGGTCTCAGGGTCATATTGGCAATAAATACAACTAACTTCACCGTTTTCATCGGTCTCAATCCGTTCAGCTTTGATCACATAAGCATTTCTTAAACGCACTTCTTTCCCTAGAACTAAACGCTTAAACTTTTTATTGGCTGACTCTCTAAAATCTTCTTTTTCAATGTAAACAACCCCAGAAAACGGTAATTTGCGATCTCCCATGTCTGCATCATTTGGGTGATTAGGCGCATCCAGCCATTCTTCGCCGTTTTCAGGATAGTTTTCAATGACAACTTTCACAGGATCAATTACCGCTTGGCGACGCGGTGCCTCTACATTAAGTTCGTCTCGAATGCAGGCTTCTAACATGCTCATTTCGACCATGTTGTCCATTTTTGTCACACCAATACGCTTACAAAATTCGCGGATTGAACTTGGTGTATAACCACGTCTTCGAATGCCAGCAATGGTCGGCATTCTAGGATCATCCCATCCGTTTACATGGCCTTCTCCCACCAACGCAATCAGCTTGCGCTTACTCAACACTGTATATTCGAGATTAAGACGGCTAAACTCATATTGGCGCGGTGTAGCATCAATGGTGATATTTTCAATTACCCAATCGTAAAGTCGACGATTATCTTGAAATTCAAGAGTACACAAGGAATGTGTAATACCTTCAATAGCATCAGAGATACAGTGGGTAAAGTCGTACATTGGATAAATGCACCATTTGTCGCCTGTTTGGTGATGATGTGCAAACTTTATACGATAAATAATTGGATCTCGCATACACATAAAAGGTGAGCTCATATCGATTTTCGCTCTTAAGCTACATTCACCTTCTTGGTACTCTCCAAGGCGCATTTTTTCAAAATGTGCTAGATTCTCGTCAACCGTGGTATTGCGGTATGGACTGTCTGTACCTGGCGAGGTGAGGGTTCCTCGCATTTCGCGCACTTTGTCTTGTGGACTAAAATCCACGTAGGCTAATCCCTTTTGGATCAACTCTACAGCAAATCCATGCAACTTATCAAAGTAATCAGAAGAATATCTTTCTTTACCATTCCATTGAAAACCCAACCAATGAACATCGTTTTTGATCGAGTTAACAAAATCGATGTTTTCCTTTTCAGGGTTTGTATCATCAAAACGTAAATTACAAGTACCGTCAAAATCGACTGCTAAACCGAAGTTTAAACAAATGGATTTTGCGTGCCCAATATGCAAGTACCCATTAGGCTCTGGCGGGAAACGAGTGGCAATCTGTTGATGGACACCGTTTGACAAATCTTTTTCGATAATCTGGCGAATAAAGTTGGTCGGACTTGGCGTGGTCTCGGCCATAGATATAAATTCCTCAAAACTTAGATAACTACTTATTTATAAAAGTATATCATCAGTAAACCGTATAAATAACGCTTATTTTTACGAAATATCTGTAGAAAACAGTTTTTTGTATTATATTGCCTCTACAACGTAATCAGATAACAATAAAACACGCTTTGTTTCGGTCTGAATAAACTTAACTGAAATGAGTTATTGCCTAAGTTAGTTGGAGCACTGGCCATTTGAAAGCTTCGAAATCATGGATGATTTCGTAGAGCGCCCATGGATGAGTTCACAGCGTCTTTCAAATGGCCAGTGCTCCAACTAACTTAGGCATGAAAAGCCAAGAGATTGAAACCAATCAATAAATTCTGAACAGAGAACATAGAAGTCATGAAAAAAGCAACTTCATTTGATATAGCGCATATGGCGGGAGTGTCACAGTCTACCGTTTCTCGTGCGTTAAGTGATAGTCCTTTGGTGAATCAAGAAACCCGCGACCGAATTAAACAGATTGCCAAAGATCTGAATTATAAAGTCGATAAAAATGCCAGTAACTTACGTAAACAACAGAGCAAAACATTAGCGCTACTGCTATTTGAAGATCCTACCAATGATGATTCTCTGATCAATCCATTTTTTATTAGTATGCTTGCAAGTATTACAAAAGCGACTGCAGAAGCCGGTTATGACTTGTTGGTTTCGTTCCAGAATTTAAACGACGATTGGCATGCTGTTTATGAAGATTCGAATAAGGCTGATGGCATTATATTATTAGGCTATGGCTCATTTACCGAGTACGAACATAAGTTGTTTCAGCTTGAAGAACAAGATACGCACTTTATTCGCTGGGGCGCCCCAGATAAAAATCATCCAGGCGTCACCATAGGTTCAGATAATTATTTGGGCGGATATTTGATGGCGGAACACCTGATTAAACTAGGGTGTGATAAATTCGCTTTTATAGGAGAAGCTGATCAAGGAGCACCCGAACTTATGGGGCGTTATTTAGGTTGCTCAGCCGCCATGAAAGATAATGGATTAGATCCGGCAACTTTGGCTCAAGAAGATGCTATTTCTACCGAGTTAGCTGGCTATGAGGCGACCATGAAATTGCTTGAAAAGTGTACTCCCAATGCTATTTTTTGTGCTACGGATCTTATTGCCATGGGCAGTATCAGAGCATTGCGGACCAAAGGATTGAAAGTACCAGAAGACGTATCTGTCGCAGGATATGACAACATTCAAATTAGTGAGTTTGCGTCACCACCATTAACCACGGTTCACCAAAATACCCTGTTAGCAGGAGAATTATTGGTGCAAAACTTATTAAAAATGATCAACAAGGAAAGTGTTGACGATATTTTAATGGCCCCTGAGCTTATTGTCCGCGAATCTTGTGGGGCAAGGCTAAAGAAGGCATAAAAAATCCCGAGATTAACAACAACGAAAAATCTCGGGATCCCTTGCTTACTGTTACAAACTTATTCTTCAGTTACCGGCAAGATATCTTCAGCATGCTCTTCACTTTCTCTAACCAAAAGCACGCAAAACGCTGCACAGACCATGAGCACACCCGCCAGTACAATCATATAAATTGCGGTACCACCGAATAGATATTTTAAAATCAATCCCGCGGTGAGTGCACTTATGATTTGTGGTGATGCTATTGTGAAATTAAAGATCCCCATGTAGACACCTGTTTTGTCTGCTGGTAATGCTCCAGCCAACATTGCATAAGGCATCGCAAGAATTGCAGCCCAAGCGATACCAATTCCTATCATGGGTAATAACAAATAAACAGCACCCAAAGGCACAGTGACCTGGGTGACATATAAATTTACATCTGTTGGTGTTAGGTCTTGGAAGAATAAAAAACTCACAAAGCTAATTCCACCTAAGGCTAACGACCCCGCATAAACCTGCTTTCTTCCGACTTTGTCCGCTAATTTAGCCAGAAATAAGGCAAATATGGCCGCAAATAAAGAATAAGCAGCGAATAAAATTCCAACCCAATCGCCTGCAGCTCCCTTAGCACTGGCGATATCATCAGGCAAACCGCCCATAGATTTAATATAGTCGCTGTTAAACCACTGCTTATCGATTCCCCAAATATGCTCAGCAATGGCGTTATTGGTGTAAACCCACATCAAAAATAGTGCGAACCATGAAAAGAATTGTACTAAGGCTAGTCGTTTCATAACGGTTGGCATATCGATTACAAGTTTTACAAAATTTTGTAGACGAACCGACAGCGGCTTTTTGTGCGCTTGTTCTTGCTGTACTTTTTCTAAGTCTAGCCCTTTGTACGCATAGTATTCTTCTGGCGGATATTCTTTGGTTCTAATCACGGTCCAAAGCACCGAACCTAAAAGAACTGTAGCACCTATATAAAATGCCCAAATAACTGTTTCAGCAACTTCACCAGATTGGGCTACATTATCCAGCCCCACTACATTGGTAAGAATAAACGGAAGTAGTGAGCCAACAACAGCGCCAATGTTGATCAATAAGGTTTGAACCGAGTAACCAACATTACGTTGCTTTGCGGGAACCATGTCTGAAACCAGCGCTCTGAACGGCTGAAAACAGACATTAAATGAGGCATCCATGACAGCTAACATTAAGACCCCAAATAAAATGGGAATCATAAAGGCTACAAATAGACTTGCATTTGGCATTAATGCCATACCAGCAGCTGCAGCAATAGCCCCCCCAAGAATAAATGGGCGTCGACGCCCCACACTATTCCAAGTTCTATCGGATGCTGCGCCGACTATAGGTTGTACTATTAAGCCCATTAATGGCGCTACCACCCAAAATATCGAAAGGGAATGAGGGTCGGCCCCCAAGTCAGATAAAATACGGCTTGCATTAGCATTCTGCAAAGCAAAACCAAATTGAACGCCTAAAAATCCAAAACTGACGTTCCAAATTTGCCAAAAACTTAATTGTGGTTGTTGTTTTACCATAATTGGCCTACATCTACTGGCAACTTAAATTGTTAACCATTTGTTACATGAAAGCTTGGATTGTACCTTTTACCCCTGTAAATGACTATGTATTTGCATACGTATTCACGCAATGTAAAAGAGGTTTAAAAGGATAAGGTAGCGATTAAAAGTTAATCGCTACCTCAAGGTCCGAGGCTAATTGGCTATTAATGTGTAATACCCCGTTTTGTTCATTCCAAGTGGCCGTTGTAGATTGCAGCAAAACAGATTCGCCGTTGATTGATATGGCGGTCGGTTTTTTGTCTAACCCAAAAATAGAAAATTGTAATGTTCGAGTCTTAGGTGCTAAAGCATAGTGTCCCTGAACATTCACTGTTAGTACTAAATTATCTGAATATTCCGAATTAAACAGGATTTCCTGATAGTTTTTTGTATTAAGGCTATCAGGAGATTTACCATCATCTTCATACATTACATACTGGCTTTTACTGGTTGATTTATCAGCATAAAAATCCACCATTAAAGAAGATGTAGAATAATTTTGAGTGTTCTGCTGGGGTTTAACCTGCGGAATAAAACTCCCTGCTTTTACAAACACAGGCAATTTATTAATTGGCGATTCAACAGTGACGGATTTTCCGCCTTGAAGTTTTTGACCATCAAAGTAATCAAACCAAACACCCTGAGGTAATTCCACGGATTTTTGGTTAACTCCAGGACTCACAATAGGTGCTACTAAGAAATTTTCTCCCCATAGATAGGCATCGGTTCTTTCAATATTTTGCGCGGGGTAATGCATTGCCAATGGACGCATCATGGGTAAGCCGGTCAGGCTGTTCTCGATGGACAACGAATAATTATAGGGCATTAAGGCGTATCTAAGTTTAATGTACTCCCTTACAATATCTTGAGTATTTTTATCATGAAAAACTGGTTCTGGCGGGATATGATCTTGTGCATGAGGGCGATATACAGGCTGAAAAACGCCGTATTGTAGCCAACGAATATAAAGCTCCGAATCAAACTCTTCTCCGCCGGCAAAACCGCCTAAATCAGAATGAGTATAAGCAAGGCCAAACAATCCCATTTGCAATGCTAATTCGACTTGCGGTTTCAAGCCTCCCCATTCCCGCGATACGTCGCCAGTCCAAGGGATCATCCCATAACGTTGAGTACCCAAAAATCCAGCGCGCATCATCACAAAAGGTCTTTGCTGTGGATTAAAGGCTAGTTGACGCTCATAAACCATTTGCGCCCATCTATGCCCGTACACATTGTGGATTTCATCTGCAGTAACCTGAATGCCATCCAAGTTGTGAAGGCTATCTGCTGGATGCAACTCAGGCTCACCTAAATCGCCCCACCAACCGGCCACACCTTGTCGATTGAGATTGTCATAATACTGCCAAAACCAATCTCTGGCATTTTGATCAAACACATCGACTAGACCACTATTACCAAAATAAAAATCAAATCGACGTGGTTCACCAGCGAAATTTTTGGCTAAAGCGCGATTTTTTACTGCCGATTCCCACTGACTTGATGTAGACAAGATAAAAGGTTCGGTGATCATAATTAAATTTACACCTTTATCTTGCAGTTGGTTAATCATGGCTTCGGGATCTGGAAAATGCGCGTTGTCCCAATTTAAATTTCCCATATGCCCTTTAATGTCTGGCCCGAACCAGTACAAATCTAATACCACAGCATCTACTGGAAAATCTTGTTGCACAAACTTATCGATGACATCTAAGGTTTGTTGCTGACTCTTGTAGCCGAACCTTGAGGCATAATTCCCTAACGCCCAACGTGGTGGTAATGGTTGTTTACCTGTTGCAGATACAAAATAACTAACAGTTTCAGCCATATCATCGCCCGCACTAAAGATATAAGCAGTACGACCAGCGACAGCTTCAAATTGCAATACATCTTTTTCTGTGTGACCTATATCCAAGAAGCCATTAGCACTGTTATCAAAACCGATAATATAATTTTTATCAGACATTATGGCTGGTAAACTATAATACATTTGATGTGATTCAGTGGTGTAGCCATAATGCGCTCTATTGTAAAGCGGAAGACGATTACCACGTCTATCCATACCCAACACACGTTGGCCACCACCCATGATTTTCTCGTGCTCATCTAAAGAAAATCGAAAGCCCCTTAATGTTTCTTGATAAAAAAGCCCGATTTCTTCTTGAGCAATGATTTCACCATTTTTTTCGTACTGCAGTTGAAAGGGAGAAAGTTGTATTAGCACCGTAAATTCAGGCAAACTTATCCTAAATCCGTCTTTTGTTTCATCAACCGAAAATGTTACTGACTGAATACTCGCTTTATCAATAGCAAAGGAAGGTAATTGCTTTACGCCTTCAGGCTGGTAATAGACTTCAAGGGCACCATCATTTAAAGGGGTCAGCGTTAATTTACCCGCATCAATTGCTAGTTCTACATGTGTATCACTAACAAGGATTGGTGAGTCTTTTCGCTGCTCAACTGCATATCCCGTAAATACATAGGAGCAAAGGATTATAAGGAGGAATTTCCGCAACATATTAGTCACCTATTACCGATTTAGAAAAAGTGAGCTCTAGTATTTTTGACGCGTTTGCGGGTAGATTAAGTTGAATACTAGATTTCAAACCTTGCTCGCTTATATTCAGGTTCACTTTCTCGTCACTCAGTAAATCAATTAATGTATAACTGCCATTTTCCAGCTTCCATTGCACAACAAGATCGATTGGCAGTTGCAAATCGACATTCACGGCTTCTTCAGCAAAGTTTGAAATGACAACCAATGCCTGATCTTCGTTAAACCGGCTGAATGCAAATTGCAGCTTTGAATACCCATTGTCCAGATCATTATTTAACCCATGTAACCCAACGTATTCTCCCGTCATCACAGGATGATAAGCAGATATATTCATTACATCTACATAGAATTGCCGTAGAGCTACTTCTTGTTCGCTAAGTTGCCCGCTGTCGAACTCGCCATTGTTCATCCATCGTTGATGAGCAGGTACACCTATATAATCAAAAATACTGGTACGCGTTGGATCACCAAAACCTGGTTCTTCACTTCCGTCTTCCCCGACATCTTGTCCGAAATACAACATGGTCGGAGATCGGCTTATTAAGGCTGAGGTCACTAGTGCAGGCTTACCCTTTTCAGCACTGCCTGCAAAGTCCGGGCTAGCAATACGTTGTTCATCGTGATTTTCTAAAAAATGCAGCATATGCTGTTCTATATCGGATAATTGACTTTGATTTATTTCCAATTTAGCTGTATCACCATGACCTTGCATCACAGCTTTTAAATCATCGTAAAAGCCGACTTTGTCATACAGATAATCCATTAAGCCCAGTTGAATGTAATCTCTATACAAATCGGGGTTATAGACTTCGGCTAATAAGAGAGAATCTTGCTTTTTTCTCTTTATGGAAGAATTTAAGAACGACCAAAACTCCACTGGCACCATTTCTGCCATATCAAAGCGAAAACCGTCTACCCCTTTATCCAGCCAATAATGTACTATCTGTTCAAATTTGTACCATGAATCAGGCAGATCTTTATCCTGCCAAAAGGTAAAATGAGCATTATAGTCCTGTTCTCTATATTCGCCGGGAAGCTTAGGAAAATCATAGCTACCATCAGGTTTAACACCATAATTTACTTTAACGGTTTCATACCAATCATGCATATCAGGCTGTGCTTTTCTGGCACCATTACCCGTCCATTTAGCAGGAACTTCAACAAACTCACCATCTAACAACGGGTGTGAATCTCCACCTAGAGCTTGGTAATCTTGGCTTTGAGGAACACTAAATTCTTCTCCTACGATATAATAAAAATTATTATCTCTATCGTAACTTACACTAGTATCGTCGTGGGCACCAAAGTCAACAACACCTTTGGGTGCTGAGGTTGATTGATAGTTTCTAGCCACATGATTAGGCACAATATCAATTATCACCTTCATACCGTGTTTGTGGGTTCTTTGAATCAAAGCTTCAAATTCTTGCAAGCGTTTAGCTGGATCATCTGCTAAATCAGGATTAACGTTATAATAATCTTTCACCGCATATGGAGAACCCGCTCTTCCCTTAACCACATCTGGATCATCTAGACTAATCCCATACTCGCGGTAATCACGAATAACCGCATGATGAGGAACACCCGTGTACCAAATATAAGAAGTTCCTAATTCGGCTATGCCTTCTAATGCGCGATCGTCAAAATCAGAAAACTTACCAACACCATTTTCTTCAATTGTCCCCCAAGGTTTATTGGTTGTATTTTTATTGCCAAAAAGGCGTGTAAACACCTGATATATAACAGGCTTACCGGGTCCTTGAGAATGATGTTGCATATTTCTATTTTGGGGTTTTACTTGCTCGTCGATTTTATTCTCTATGGATTGATTTTCCGAACACGACCACAAAGCAGTTGCCAATAAAACCGTTAAAACTCTTTTGAAAGATGGATAGCTAGATGTCTTCATTTTTTTGAATATATGACTCTTATAATTAAAATAAAAAGCCCTAACGGATCTCTCCAAATTAGGGCTTAGATCGGAAATCAACGGATAGTTTAGTCTATTTTAGTAACCATCAGTGTCGGCTTGCTGCCATCTGGCCCGGTTATTCTAAATTCATAGGTACCAGTTTCAGCAACATCCATAGTTAAGTTAGGAGGATTAATACCGCCTAATAGCGTAAACGGACTGCCAACTGTAACACTGGCATCACCTGTGGTCTCGTCACCACCAAGGTTTATTGTGCTCCAATCTTCACTAGCCACTTTATATTCGGTGGCGCCAGCGTCTATATCTATAGTGACAGAGTAAGCGCCATCTGCCCAAACTAATGGACTAGCTGTTCCCCAGCCATTTAGGGAGCCACGAACATACACAGTTGTATTACCGAAGAACTGTTCAGGGAACACTCTAAGTTTAGGAGCAGCCAAATCTTGGACATCAAAGACGAACACATAATTACCTGCTTCTGTAATGTTCAATACCATGTTTGCACCATTGTCAAACAGGTCTTTTTCTGCACCCACAGTGACTTCTGCTTCTGCATCGGAGGAGGCTCCAAGGTTTGGCCCTGACCAATCACTGTTTGCCACTTTGAACTGATAGCTTTGAGCGTCTAACATAATAGTCTTGGTATAGATTCTATTTCCTTGATATTCAAGTTCATCTACGTTACCCCAACCATTCATATCACCTTTTACATAGATGGCGTTGCCCACATAAGGTTCTTCATTGACCACATTAAGCACAGGTGCTTCTGAATCCCTAGCATCTAAGGTAAACAGGAATGTTGCATCGGCTGTTGCTGTGAATGATAGATTACCCTGACCTCGTCCCAGAACTTTATCAATTCCTTCTGCAACTAAGGGATCTGAATTTCCGAAATCAACTGTGGACCAATCGGCAGATGCAATCTTAAATCCATATGTTTGTCCAGAGACAAGATCAATTTTAGCTTGGTAAATACCATCACCAAGATACGTCATAGGATCGTTTTCGCTCCAACCGTTCATCTCACCACGTACATAAACCGTTGTATCACCGTAAGGCACTACATCTGGCGCACCAATGGTAGCGAAAGCTGACATCCCGTAACCACGTTCAGTACCCTGATATTTTACGAATACAGCAACTGTTAAGGCTGGAACTGTAAAGGTACCTTGAATGTTTTCGCCATCAGTAGCGTCACTGAACGAAGCGCCGCGAACATTAGTATCAACAGAATTTGCTAATGTAGTATGCAGTTCGAAACCAGCAGCTGTCGCTACAGTAATCGATTTTTCATCGTAACCTGTATTCACGACAACCATAATTGCATCATATTGCGGGTCTAAGTCATCTAACTGGGTCTCTGCACCTTCAGTAATGCCATCGTCTAAGCTCATTGCAATTAAGCCTTGCTGCTGACGGTCACCCAAATTATGGAAACCAACACGCGCTTTGATTGCATCACCTGTTGTTAACCTGAACAAAGGACTATCTTTACGAATTGTTAGGTATTCTTGGAACACTTCTGCTGCAAACTCAATGTCAGTCATAGAAGCATCTCGAGAAGGCGAACTCATGAACTGAGAAATTTCTTCCCAACGAGCTTCATTATCTTGCGCTAACGGTAAGCCAACATTCCAGTTATTGGTTTCCATCGTGAAATCAACATAGTTAAACCAATCGCCAGCATCATAGGTGTTTCTGTCCATAGATTTTGATCGTAAGAAGTCGCCACCCATTTGAAGGAATGGAATACCTTGTGACATCAATACGGTTGCTTGAGCTAGGTTTTGAGCTCGAACACGTTGGGCTAAGGTAATATCACTTGGTAAAGTGTAATTAAACTGATCCCAAAGGGTTTCATTATCATGCTTACTGATGTAGTTGATGCTATCAGCTGGGTCTAGGGTGTAGCCACCTAAGATACTGGTTTGAGTATCTGTACCGTTAGAGGTTTGCAACACATAGTCTGTCAAAGATGCTGCCATACCCATTTTTAAGCGGTCTTGGTCATTCAGCGCAGCATCACTTTCTTCCATAGCAAAAATATTACCGTTACGAATCGCATCACGAATGCGGTCGTTGTAAGTACCAATTTCTGTACCTGCCATGTTTTGCTGATTAGCAATTTCAAAGTCGCCATATGCAGATGTATCTTTACCCCATCCTTCTCCATAGAAGTATGTATCTGGGTCAACCGCTTTCACTTTTTCAAACAAGTCTATCATAGTGTCTTTTGACGCCTGAGACATAATGTCGAATCTGAAACTATCGTATTTGTATTGGCTAGCCCACATAAGGAGTGAGTCTTCCATGAATTTTTCCATCATACGATTACGAGGTTCAGTATCGTCACAGCAGGTCTGTCTGACAATATCACCCGTATCTAAAGTGTATCTGTGATAGTAACCAGGAACCACCTTATCAAACACTGAGTTTCCATTTAACGCAGATGCATTAGTATGATTATATACAACATCTAGGGCTACACGTAGGCCAATTTCATGCAGGCTTTGAATCATTGCCCGCATTTCCAATATTCGAGCAGCACTGTCAGCGTCAGACGAATAACTTCCTTCTGGCGTATTAAAATGCTTAGGATCATAGCCCCAGTTAAACTGATCAAAGCCTCTAATTTGCTGAGTAATTTCTTGAGCTCGTCCAGGGTTGGTTAATACATTAATACTGCTAAATAACTCATCAAACGTTTGGCTAGGGTCTGTACCATCGCTACAAATCCCTGAAGTTGGCGATAATGCACAGAACTCTTGTACAGTGCTAGTCCATTCTATAGTTCTAGCTGGATCTTCGTTAACCGTCGCAATATCATTAGCTGGTAACACATGGAAGTGTGTCACACCTTTTTCCGCTAACGTTCGCAAATGCTGCATAGGTACAGAGTCTTGTTCGGTGAAGGCTAAATATTTGCCTCGATTCGCCTCAGAAGTACTTTGGTCTCTAATGCTGAAATCACGTATATGCCCTTCGTAGATCACCATATCCTCGAAGTTCTCAATGGTCGGAATTACATGAGAGTCCCATCCGTCAGGTTTTAAATCTTCATCATTTAAGTTAACAAACTGCGAGAAACGGCCATTTACAGACAGACTAACACTGTAAGGGTCGGTGACATCTAGCACTTCAATTTGCTCACTTGCGGGATGGAAGACAGTGACTTGGTAGCGATAAAGTTGTCTGTCTAAACTTGCACTGCCTTCGTATGTCCAAACACCAGTAGTGCTGTCTTTAGTCATATCAAAAGTGTCGCTAAGGCGTTTGTCGGCTCCATAGACTTTCAGTTTCACATCTTGCGCAGTTGGCGCCCAAACGTTTGCCGTTATGCCGTTGTCAGTATAGATAATGCCTAATTGCGCTTCATCTGCGTCGTTGTCGCCGGTTGTGTACAATTGATCGATAGCATTAGCTGCTTGAATCTTGGTCGCCGCTACTAGCTTACCTTCACTGTCGTAAGCGCCCAAAATCGCTTGGGTCGTTAATACAGTCTTGGCATCGTCGTCACTCCAATCACCAGCAAATGCAGGAAGATTTGATAAGTGTGGCGCAATGGCTTGTTGTTCATCGGTTAAGTCAACTTCGGTCAAATCAACACTGGTACTATTGGTAACACCATCTTCTAAGGTAATTTCAATCGCAGCATCAGCGCTATAGTGAAGTTTAACTTGGTTTACAATGGCAAAATCAACGTCCCATAGAAGGGTTTGAGCATCTAACCAATGGGCTTGTGCGCCTTCAATTTTGACAGGTTGTTCGCCTAGTGAATCAATAGGGAATTCAAACACACGAGGTTCACCGGAAATAGTGAAATTCATGCGTACAAAACGTTCGTCGTCTTGTACTAGACTCCCCATGAAATCACCGCCACCCATTTCTTTTCCTGAATCTTCAGTACCAAAATGGATGATGAAGTTGTGACAATCTCCGTAGTCTGCTTTTAAATCCAACACCCAATACGCGCCATAAGTTGGATCTATGCCGGTATGTTCACGCCCTTCAGACCATGAAGTATCGGCGTCAAGATAGGCATCACAAGTTTCATTATTCCATGTGTGCAATCGCCAACCGTTATAAGCAGGATCGTTTTGTGAATTGTCCGCATCCACATCTGCCCTGTTATAATACAGAACCGCTTGGTTTTCAGCTGGGACAAACACAGGGTCTGGTAAATTTTCATTGAAACCAACTACACAAGCGTCGTTAGTTTCATTGGGTACAGTTGGCGCTGGACAAACGATTGGCGGTGGAGCCACACAGGCAGTTCCCGCTTCATTTGGAATATTTGGAACGTTACAAGTGAGTAAGGTCTCTCCCTGTTCTATAGAGGAGCCACCGCAGGCGGCCAAACCTAGAGTGCCAAGAATAATAATCGCAGCACCAATTACTTTTTTAAAATTTTGCATAATTAATAACTCCGACGTTGATGAATTACACTGGCTAATTTTGTCGATAAAAAACATGATTAATTTGCTCATAATGTGTATGTAAACCCTAAGAAGTACTGAGTACCGAAGTATTGAATGGTCCCAGTTCTAGACTGGTCGCCAAAGTACGACTTGGTGGGCTCGTCAGTTATGTTATTGGCTTGGAATAAAACACCAAAATTATCATTGATTTGATAAGACGCTTGGAAATCAACCACGATTTCAGAATCAAAGTTAACGACCTGATCGTTTACCGCGACTTGCTGAGAAGCAAAATTATCTCGATAACGAGCATTAATTCGAGTCTCAAAATCTTCGTATTCCCAAAACACAGTTCCTGAGAATGTATTAGGTGAAAATCCAGGTAAATCAGCTGTATATACACCTCGGTCAGAATTAGCTATACGCGTGATCTCGGTTTGTGTATGGGCGTAGGTCGCAAAAACCCCTATCCCGTCAAAAGGTGCAGGCAAGAAATCAAAGATTTGCTGATAGGAAATCTCTAGACCACGAATATATCCACCTTCAGTGTTGTTTTGTGCAGTTGAATAAGAACCGTCTAATAAAGGTACTTCTATGGTTAAAGGTTCGCCATTCTCATCCAACACAACAACGAGCTGATTCGGATCATCTTGGCTTTGTTCCTCAACCACTATTTCAATAGTGTCAGGGACTTCAAAGCCATTGGCACGGAAATCATAGGGATCGGTAATATCATTATCAACGAAGGATTCTATATCTTTATAGAAAAGTGCTACAACCAATGCGCTCTTGTCGTTGAAGTACCATTCATAAGAAATATCATATTGGGTCGCATAAAACGGTCGCAGATAAGGGTTATTATTGTTTTGACCGGTAAAGTAGGCATCGCCATCGACAACAATTTCGCCTGTATCTAAATCACGGATAGCATTCGGCTCTATTATTCGCGTTCCAGTATTGGCAAATAGACGGTTAATCGGTGGACGCCCCATGACCTTAGCGGCGGCAAATCTCACGTATTGATCATCTGTGATCTGGAAATTTAAGTTTAACGACGGCAAATAATCCGTGTAGTTCTCTTCTAACAATACATAGCGGAACTGGTCTGTAATATAACCAATCTCATCAGCAATGTATTGCGCACCCTCTTCAATATTTCCATTTACGTTCTGATAAAAAGTTGATGCTTGCTTGGTATCAACCATACGCACGCCTAAGTTACCAGTAACAGGAATGCTCCCTAGTTCCATATTGAAATTTGCCATGACGTAGGCTGAGGTCACTTCTTCAAAAACCTTACCGCTTTCAAGTACAGACCATGAAGTGTCGTTTAATGATAATTCTTCTGGCCTATTGATAACACCATCGTATCCCCCCCAACTTTGCACTGGTTGTGGAATACCATTTGGAAACCAATTATTAAGAGCCTTATCTAAATCTATCGATAGGTAGCTAGGGAAGTAGGAAAAATCGCCTTCCCAATTTACTACTTCAGCCATGTCTGGAGTAAT
The DNA here is from genome assembly GCF_050306235.1 of Glaciecola sp. 1036. Lineage (NCBI taxonomy): Bacteria > Pseudomonadati > Pseudomonadota > Gammaproteobacteria > Alteromonadales > Alteromonadaceae > Glaciecola > Glaciecola sp. 1036. The sequence continues at coordinate 314,536 of NZ_JBLWFH010000001.1, forward strand.
CTGTAACGGCGGTTGAGCTGTTAAGAAGCTACCATCACTTCCATATTCGTAAACACTTCTATCGTTACTGTACTCACGATCTGAATATCTTGCGCCAAACTCAATCGACGAAACAAAATCATTTTCGAGCAGATATTTAAAGTCCATGCGATACGAATCTAAAGTATCTTCATTTTGATAAGGATAGATGCCATATTTAGAAACAAGCACCTTGTCCATATCAGCAAAATAATCCGCTTGATTGAATCCAAGATCTGGAAGATCCAAGCCGTTTAATTGATAACTAATTGAAACATTGGTATCCAATGCCGGTTGATCTGCGTAGGCATCTTCCGATACTAGTGACCACAATAAGCCATTTCTAAAGTCATTTTCTGCAGCAGAGCGCGCTATATCAAAATTGACTGATAAGTTGTCACTGATTTGCCAATCTGCGTTTAGACCTAAATTGAGGATCTCATCGAAATCTTGGTTATCATCATTTACTAACTCAACACGGGTAAACCCACCGTTCACTCGGTTAACGGTAGCTCCAATAACATGGTTATCGACAATAACTGGATTAGAAATTTGTGCGTTAGACGATTCTAATTTTACCCTAAAACCTCTCGCAAAATCTTTGGATTCAAATTTCGAATAGAAGACATCACCTTTTAATGTAAAATTATCCACTGGTGCCCATTCAAAGGCTGCTACATAGCCGTCACGAGTTTCTTCCCCACCCGCATGTTGCATTTCGAAACCTTCGGACATCATTACGCCTTCACAACCGGTACAATCTTGCTCAGATAATTCACGGTTGTATGCTAGCCCGATAAACTGCGTGGATACACTGGGTTGGAATAATCTTGCGTAACCTAAAGCGATACCTAAGGTTTCATCTAAAAACTTGCCTTGATATGAAAAGCTGATCCTGTGGCCAAATTCATTTGCATCAGATACTTCATTTGCTCTATCGTTGTACATGCCTCGAATATTAGCAACAAACTTGTGATCTTCTGCATTTGACAAGGGACTAGCTGTATTTAATTCAACAGTACCTGCTACACCACCTTCTATTAATGAAGCTTTGGGGGATTTATACACAGCCGCACTATTGATTAATTCAGAAGGATATTGAGAAAAGTCAATGGCTCTTGTGCCTGTTGTTGAAACTTGCTCTCTGCCATTTAAGGTCGAAAAAACAAAATCCCCTGCCAAGCCACGGATATTGATTTCAGCTGCTTGACCGCCGGTTCTTACCGCTGAAATACCAGGAAGTCGTGTTAGCGCATCGGCGATAGAAACGTCTGGCAAACCACCCAAATCATCGGCTGAAATCTGCTCGGTTACCGTGTCACTGAAGCGTTTTGCATTCAATGATTTAATTAGACTAGTAGCAAAACCTTTTACCTCAATAACTTCGACGTCTTCATTGTTATCGATATCGACATCATTTTCTTGTGCATGCAAAGGTAAGCTGCCCACTATAAGACCACAAGCGACGAGCGCGCTGGTCACTAAATTGGGGTTGAATCTTTTCATATAGGTGTCCCATTTTGTTTTACGCCACCTGTTAACATTTTGTTACTTTGTTGGCGCAAAAACATACTATCCAGCGGCTTATGTTACATTTCTGCTACATTTTAATCATCAATCTGCATACGTATTCATTGAAAATCTCACAATAATAGAAATAGAAAAACGATGGTTCTTTGTATATTTATCTTTATATTTTTCAATCTATTAAAAAGTGAATGTTAGTCATTTAGTTAAAACCAAGGGTAGATTTCTGAGTCTTTAGGCCTTTAGCTGCAAGATGAAAGTTTCTGTATTTTAATAGAACTGTCGACAAATTTTACAATTTCATTAAATCTGTAAAATTAATAATTTCAAATCTCATTGTTATCAATATGTTAAAAGTAAGGCATGATTTCTGCTTATTTTTTGAGCTATTGTAAAAGTGAAGTACAATTTTCTACACAAGGAATTGACAACTATGAAATTTAAAAAACATATAAAACAAGCCGCTGTCGTTATAGGGGCCGTTTTACTATCTATACCTTCACAGGCTGCTGTAATTGATGTGTTATGGGTGGGAGGCTCGACTTCGTATAACGCAAACATAACCGAACTGGCCAATGAAGCAGCCACTTTTGATCCTAATTCAGATGGCAATAATACGTGGAATCTGACGCTGTGGGATAATAGCGTAATGCCAACTCCTGATTTTAGTGCATATGATGTTTTGGTCATTGGCAGTTATTTAACTGGTAGCTTCAATATGGGCCAAACACCTGATGGCGTGCTTGCTAATCGTGCTCAGATAGAAAACGCACGAGGATCAAGAACATTAATAACTGGTCAGGATGCAGATTGGCATGATTTAAATAACCGACCTGACCAAGATGATGGTCCAAAGGGGTTTTTAATAAATGCTGTAAATTGGGCTGCATCGGGTACAGGGTTAGGAGTAGTAGCTATGCCTGACCAAATAAATTCAGCAGGTTGGTGGATGGATCCCGAGTCATTTCTTAGAAACGAGCTTATGGGGAATGTCAATTATTTTAACACTAATGGTGTCTTCCTAGGTGCTGGGCAAGAAACATTTCCAATAAATGAAGGACTATCCAGCGCAGGATTAAGTAATTGGAATACATCTTCACATGTGATTTTTGATGATATCGATGGTTATGTAGGTATTAACTTTGAAGGTCCGAATAGTACTGGAAGAGCAATTACAATTGTAACGGAAGGCCAAGAAGATGGCGGTACTACAGTTAACGCAAGTAACCCTAGTGCAACACTTTTAATTGGCTTAGGGATAACCGGACTCTTTATGCGAAGAAAAAGAAACTAATAATCTTAATTAAACATACATAATAAAAAACCGGTGCAAGCACCGGTTTTTTTAAGCATCTTTAGGTTAAAAATTACCAGCCGGTAATTTCTCGTAAACCTTTTCCGATTTCAGCAAGAGAACGTACAGTTTTAACGCCTGCATCTTCAAGTGCTTTAAACTTCTCATCAGCAGTACCTTTACCACCAGAGATTATCGCACCTGCGTGGCCCATACGCTTACCAGGAGGAGCTGTAACACCCGCAATGTATGACACTACTGGCTTAGTTACGTTTTCCTTGATAAAGGCCGCCGCTTCTTCTTCTGCAGTACCGCCGATCTCACCGATCATAACGATAGCTTCAGTTTCTGGATCTTTTTCAAACATAGTAAGAATATCGATGAAGTTAGATCCAGGGATAGGATCACCACCAATACCTACACAAGTTGATTGACCAAAACCTTCGTCAGTGGTTTGCTTAACTGCTTCATAAGTTAATGTACCTGAACGAGATACAATACCAACTTTACCTTTCTTATGAATGTGACCAGGCATGATCCCAATCTTACACTCATCTGGTGTAATTACACCTGGACAGTTAGGACCAATCATACGTACACCTTTTTGATTTACGTATTCTTTAACGTAAAGCATGTCTAAGGTAGGAATACCTTCAGTAATACATACGATAAGCTCAATGCCAGCATCTGCAGCTTCAATAATTGAATCTTTACAGAAAGGAGCCGGTACATAGATAACAGTTGCTGTTGCGCCAGTAGCTTCTACCGCATCTTTAACTGTATCAAAAACTGGTAAACCTAAATGTTCAGTGCCACCTTTACCTGGTGTAACACCGCCAACCATTTTAGTACCGTAAGCAAGCGCTTGTTCTGAATGGAAAGTTCCCTGACCACCAGTGAAACCTTGGCAGATAACTTTGGTGTCTTTATTAATTAAAACTGACATTATTTGCCCTCCGCTGCTGCAACAACTTTTTCTGCTGCATCAGTTAACGATTCAGCAGCAATGATATCCAAACCTGAATTCGCCAATACTTCACGACCTAATTCTGCGTTGGTACCTTCTAAACGCACAACAACAGGTACAGATACGCCAACTTCTTTGACTGCACCAATGATACCTTCAGCGATCATGTCACAACGTACAATACCACCGAAGATATTAACTAATACTGCTTTTACATTGTCATCTGAAAGGATGATTTTGAATGCTTCAGCGACACGCTCTTTAGTTGCACCGCCACCAACATCCAGGAAGTTAGCAGGTTTTCCACCATGTAAATTAACGATGTCCATGGTACCCATTGCAAGGCCAGCACCATTAACCATACAACCTACGTTACCGTCTAGAGCAACATAGTTAAGCTCCCACTGAGCTGCATGCGCTTCGCGCGGATCTTCTTGAGAAGGATCGTGCATATCACGCACTTTACCTTGACGATAAAGAGCATTGCTATCAACACCTACTTTTGCGTCTAGACAATGTAAGTTGCCGTCAGATTTAATTACTAATGGGTTAATCTCGATTAATGCAATATCAAGATCTTCAAACAATTTCGCAAGTCCCATAAAGATTTGGGCAAATTGTTTGATTTGAACGCCTTTAAGACCAAGTTTGAACGCGATTTCGCGTGCTTGGTATGGCTGAGCACCTACTAAAGGATCAATTTCAGCTTTAAGAATTTTCTCTGGCGTTTCTTCCGCTACTTTCTCAATTTCAACACCACCTTCAGTTGATGCCATGAAAACAATTTTGCGTGAAGTTCTGTCTACTACTGCACCAAGATAAAGTTCTTGATCGATATCTGTACAGGATTCAACAAGGATTCGACTAACTGGCTGACCATTTTCGTCTGTTTGATAAGTAACTAAGTTCTTACCTAACCAGTTTTGTGCAAACTCGCGAATTTCTTCTTTCGACTTTACAAGTTTAACACCGCCAGCTTTTCCGCGGCCGCCCGCGTGTACCTGACACTTTACGACCCATTCTGAACCGCCAATGCGGTCTGCAGCTTCTACCGCTGCTTGAGGTGTATCAGCAGCATATCCTTCAGACACAGGAAGCCCGTATTCTTTGAACAGCTGTTTACCCTGATATTCATGCAAATTCATGTTGATATATCCGATCTTGTTGAGTGATAGACTAGTCGCCTAGTCCGGTTTAAAGACGCCGAATTCTAACATGAATCCGGCGTAATTCCAGATGATACCTGAAGTTGACCAATATTCAGCCAACTCAGACAAAAGTATCAAACATCCAACAATAGTCTTGTTGGATCTTCTAACATTTCTTTAACAGTTACCAAGAAGCCTACTGATTCTTTACCATCAATAATTCTATGGTCATAAGACAAGGCTAAGTACATCATAGGTAAAATTTCAATTTTGCCATCAACTACCATTGGGCGGTCTTGAATTTTATGCATACCTAAAATTGCACTTTGAGGCGGGTTAATAATAGGTGTAGACATTAATGAACCAAACACACCACCATTAGTGATAGTGAAGTTTCCGCCCATTAGATCGTCCATCGATAATTTACCATCTCTACCTTTAATTGCTAAGTCTTTGATACCCTTTTCAATTCCTGCCATGCCCAAAGCATCACAATCTTTTAAAATAGGAGTAACCAAGCCGCGAGGGGTAGAAACAGCAATCGAAATGTCAAAATAGTTGTGGTAGCAAATGTCATCACCATCAATAGATGCATTTACTTCAGGGAAACGTTTTAACGCTTCCGTTACCGCTTTTACATAAAACGACATAAAGCCTAAACGAATACCATGACGCTTTTCAAAGCTGTCTTGATATTGCTTACGTAAATCCATAATTGGCTTCATATTGACTTCATTAAAGGTAGTCAACATAGCAGTTGAATTTTTGGCTTCTAATAAACGATTAGCAATTGTCTTACGTAGACGCGTCATTGGAACACGTTTTTCAGTGCGATTCGCTAATACAGGTGTAGCATCATCTTTAGATTCTGCAGCCGCTGGTGCCTTGCTGGAAGAGCCAGATTTTAAGTATTTTTCTACATCTTCTTTTGTAATACGACCACCTTTGCCAGTGCCTTTTACATTACTTGGGTCAATGTCTTTTTCAGCAAGTAAACGACGTACCGATGGAGACAATGCATCTGAATCACTATCATCGCTACTTTCAGCTGGTGTAGATGCACTTGCTGAAGCACCTGCACTAGCACCTGCCACAAATTTTGCAATGACTTCTTCAGCCGTTACCGTTGCGCCTTCTTCTGCGAGGATTTCACTAACGCTACCATCCGCTGGAGCAACAACCTCAAGTACTACTTTATCGGTTTCTATGTCGACAAGATTTTGGTCTCTAGAAACTTGCTCGCCCACTTGAACATGCCATGTAGACACTGTTGCATCTGCAACAGATTCAGGTAACACTGGTACTTTAACTTCGGTTTCTTCACCACCGGAAGATGCGCCTTCGCTAGAAGATTTAGTTTCGTCAGAAGCTTCTTTTGCATCACTTGCGCTATCTTTGCTTGCAGCGCCAGATTCTTCAACTTTACCGATAACTTGTTCTCCAAGGACGGTTTCGCCTTCTTGGAATAAAATTTCGCCTACAACACCATCGGCAGGTGATACTACTTCTAGTACTACCTTATCGGTTTCAATATCTACTAAGTTTTGGTCGCGAGTCACCTTATCACCGGCTTTAACATGCCAAGTGGCAATAGTCGCATCCGCGACGGATTCAGGTAATACTGGAACTTTTATCTCATGTGCCATTGTTTTTCCTATTTAATCGTGAGTGCGTCTTCGACCAACGCTTTTTGTTGTTGACTGTGAACTGCCGCATAACCTACTGCTGGAGAAGCAGAAGCCTTACGTCCGGCATAAGTTAAACTTGCACCTTCTGGAATCGCATCCTTAAAGTGGTGCTGACTGCAATACCAAGCGCCTTGGTTTTGTGGCTCTTCTTGACACCAAACCCAGTCTTTAACGTGACTGTAAGGCGCTATTATTTCTTTAATTTCTTCTTGTGGGAACGGATACAATTGTTCGATTCTGATAATCGCAACATTGCTTTGTTCTCTCTTACGTCTTTCTTCTAGTAAGTCATAATAGACTTTACCTGAACACATCACCACACGTTCAACTGATTTACTTTCCAGTTCATCAATTTCAGCAATAACGTTGTGGAATTTACCTTCAGCTAATTCTTCAAGACTGCTAACCGCTAAAGGATGACGCAATAACGACTTAGGCGACATAACGATCAAAGGCTTACGCATTGGTCTTACCATTTGTCGTCTAATCATATTGTATACCTGAGCTGGCGTTGAAGGTACGCAAACCTGCCAGTTATGATCAGCACAAAGCTGTAAGAAACGTTCTAAGCGAGCCGAGCTATGCTCAGGGCCTTGACCTTCGTAACCGTGAGGAAGCAATACTGTTAGACCGCATAACCGTCCCCACTTTGCTTCACCAGAAGACAAGAATTGGTCAAATACTACTTGTGCACCATTGGCAAAGTCCCCAAATTGCGCTTCCCAGATAGTAAGTGCCGTTGGTTCAGCGGTAGCAAAACCATATTCAAATGCCATTACCGCTTCTTCTGACAATACTGAATCGTAAATTTCAATAGTGCCTTGGTCATCAGCGATATTTTGAAGTGGGATGAAAGTTGATGCATCATCTTGACTATGTAGCACTGCATGACGATGGAAGAAAGTTCCTCGACCTGAATCCTGCCCAGTGATACGGATATCATTTTTTTCCGCAAGCAGAGTTGCATAGGCTAGGTTTTCAGCCATCCCCCAATCAAGCAAACGCTCGCCAGATAACATGGCTTTGCGATCGTTATAGAGTTTGTTTACTCGTGATTGAAGTCTAAAGCCGTCTGGTACATTAGTTATAGCTTCGCCCAGTTCTTTAAGACGCTCAACTGACAAACTCGCATCGTATTCTGTATCCCAGTCATGACCAATGAAAGGACTCCAATCAACTGAATGCTCAGTCATTGGGCGCCATTCTTCAACAACGCAAGCGCCGTGATCTAAGGCTGCTCTATATTCCTCAAGCATCTTATCAATTTCATGCTTGTCTATGGTTCCTTCAGCGACTAACTGATCAGCATAGATTTCGCGTGGTACTGGATGTTTTTTAATTTTTTGGTACATCAACGGCTGAGTAGCATTTGGCTCATCAGCTTCGTTGTGTCCATGACGGCGATAACAAACTAAATCTATTACCACGTCTTTCTTGAATTTGTTTCGGTAATCTAAGGCGAGTTTAGTCACAAACATAACAGCCTCAGGATCGTCAGAATTCACGTGGAAAATTGGCGCCTGAACCATTTTGGCAATATCAGTACAGTATTGAGTAGAACGAGTGTCTTCAACCTTTGATGTGGTAAAACCGACTTGGTTGTTAATCACTATACGAACTGTACCGCCTACAGAGAATCCTCGGGTTTGTGACATGTTGAAAGTTTCTTGCACAACACCTTGACCAGCAATTGCTGAATCCCCATGAATAGTAATAGGTAACACCACACTACCATCCATTGATTCTCTACGTGTAAGTCTTGCTCTCACCGACCCCATTACCACAGGATTTACAATTTCCAAGTGTGAAGGGTTGAATGCTAGTGCCAAGTGAACATTACCACCTGGTGTAGCAAAGTCAGAAGAATAACCTGCATGATACTTAACGTCACCAGCGCCTAATGAATCATCGTGCTTACCAGCAAACTCATCAAACAAAACGGAAGGGTTTTTACCCATTACGTTTACAAGTACGTTTAGACGCCCGCGGTGAGCCATACCTACAACAACTTCTTTAGCCCCTTGAGTACCCGCTTCTCGAATCAAGGTCTTCAACATTGGGATTAGCGCATCACCACCTTCTAGTGAAAAACGCTTAGCACCTGTAAACTTAGAACCTAGGTATTTTTCCATACCATCAGCGGCAATAAGCCCTTTAAGGATGCGAACTTTTTCATCTCGGTCAACCAATGGCTTTGATTCAACCGACTCAATCCGTTGTTGTAACCAACGTTTTTGCTCTGTGTCAGTAATGTGCATGTATTCTGCACCGATTGAACCACAGTAAGTTCTGTTTAAAGATTTAAAAAGTTCACCTAGTGGAAGCTTTTCTGCATCTACTGCGTATGAGCCTAAGTTGAACACAGTATCGAAATCTGCTTCGCTAAGGTTGTGATGAGAAAGTTCAAGATCTCTAACACGCTCTTGTTGCCACAATCCTAGTGGGTCCAAGTTGGCATGCTGATGGCCTCTAAATCTATAGGCATTTATTAACTGAAGGACTTTGACTTGTCTATCGTCAGAAGGACTTTCGCTCGATGATGCTGCACTGCTACCCGCACGGGATAAGGGGCCTAGTGCAGCCATCTTTCGGAAGTCTTCGCGAATGTCCGAATGTTTAGTTTCAACTGAAACGCCATCTACCTTAGGTAATCCTTCAAACACTGTACGCCAGTTCTCAGGTACATTTTGAGGATTATCAAGATAGGCTTCATACAATTCTTCTACGTAGGCGGCGTTGCCTCCAGCCATATGAGAAGATTCCCACCACGCTTTCATCACGCTATTTTGCATCGTTTAGCCTTGAATCAATTTGATTACTATATTGTATTCTAAGTAGTTTTTAATTTAAATCGCTTACCACTATAGTGTTAGCGAAAATTAAACATTTTCCAGTCAACTGACAAAAAAATAGCCATCCATATGGATGGCCATGTAATTATAGTACATTTTCACTATCAAAATCAGTTACTAATGTAGTCAATTATACTGCTCTCTGTAATAACATAGATTTTATTTGTCCAATAGCCTTGGTTGGGTTTAACCCTTTAGGACAAACATTTACGCAGTTCATAATGCCATGACATCTAAATACACTAAATGCATCGTCAAGATCACTTAGTCTTTCATCTGTCGCAGTATCACGGCTGTCAATCAAGAACCGATAAGCATGCAACAAACCCGCTGGCCCAATAAACTTATCAGGATTCCACCAGAATGAAGGGCATGAAGTTGAACAACATGCACATAGAATACATTCGTACAAGCCATCTAATTTAGCTCGTTCTTCCGGAGATTGCAGGTTCTCGCGTGCTGGCGGTACTTTGCTATCATTAATTAAATAGGGTTTTATTTTCTCGTACTGAGTGTAGAACTGAGTCAAATCAACCACTAAATCTCTCACTACCGGCAAACCAGGTAAAGGACGAATCTTAATTTCGCCGCTACCTAGTGCTGACAGAGGAGTGATACAAGCAAGACCATTTTTACCGTTCATATTCATACCATCGGAACCACAAACACCTTCGCGGCAAGAACGGCGGAACGATAAAGTTGGATCTTGTTCTTTCAATGCCAACAGTGCATCAAGCACCATCATATCTTGGCCTTCTTCTACTTCCAAGGTGTAATCTTGCATGTGTGGTGCATTATCAACGTCTGGATTGTAGCGATAAATAGAAAACTTTAATTGCATAATAATCTACCCCTATTAATAAGAACGCACTTTAGGTGGGAAGGCTTCACGCAACTTAGGTGCCATGTTGACATCACGTTTACGCATAGATTCAGTTTCAGGTACATAAATGCTATGACACAACCAGTTTTCGTCATCACGATCTGGGAAGTCAAATCGACTATGTGCACCACGAGACTCAGTTCTAAAGTTTGCAGCTACTGCAGTACAGTAAGCAGTTTCCATAAGGTTATCTAACTCTAGACACTCAATTCTTTGGGTATTGAAATCTGAACTCTTATCATCAAGACGCGCATATTTTAATCTCTCACGAATTTCAGATAGCTCTTTTAAGCCTTCAGCCATAGCGTCACCTTCTCTAAATACAGAGAAGTTTAATTGCATGCACTGCTGCATATCTTTCTTAATTTGAACAGGGTCTTCACCTTTACCTTTTTCAGAAGACTCCCAACGATTGGTTCTAGCCATTGCTGCATCAATGTCAGATTCACTCGCGTCAGATTTAATATCAATTTCGTCCAAACTCTTGCCAAGATGCAAACCAGTTGCTCGACCGAAGACAACCAAGTCTAATAATGAATTTCCGCCTAAACGGTTAGCACCATGCACAGATACACAAGCAATTTCGCCGCAAGCAAATAACCCATCAATAGGTGTTTCATTTCCATCTTTATCTACATTAATAACTTGACCATCAACGTTAGTTGGAATTCCGCCCATCATATAGTGACAAGTTGGGATAACAGGAATCGGTTCTTTTACTGGGTCAACGTGAGCAAAGGTTCTTGATAGCTCAAGAATACCTGGTAAACGAGATTCAAGAACGTCTTTACCTAAGTGATCTAACTTAAGTTTAATGTGAGTTCCCCAAGGACCTTCACAACCACGACCTTCTCTGATTTCTGTCATCATTGAACGAGCAACAACGTCTCGACCAGCCAAGTCTTTAGCATTTGGTGCATAACGTTCCATGAAACGTTCGCCATCTTTATTTAGAAGGTAACCACCCTCACCACGACAACCTTCTGTCACCAAAGTACCAGCACCCGCTATACCTGTTGGGTGGAATTGCCACATTTCCATGTCTTGCGCTGGTGCACCCGCTCTTAATGCCATGCCTACGCCATCACCTGTGTTGATGTGAGCATTAGTAGTAGACGCATAAATTCGACCGGCGCCACCAGTTGCAAGTACTACCGCACGAGACTTAAAGTAAACAACTTCGCCTGTTTCAATATCAATAGCAGTACAACCAACAACTTGGCCATGCTGATTTTTCACTAAATCAAGGGCGTACCATTCGCTGAATACTGTTGTTTTATTTTTTACATTTTGTTGATACAACAAGTGTAATAAGGCATGTCCTGTACGGTCAGCTGCGGCTGCTGTTCTTGCCGCTTGCTCACCACCAAAGGCTTTAGATTGACCGCCAAATGGACGCTGATAGATGCGACCATTTTCAAATCTTGAAAAAGGTAATCCCATATTTTCCATTTCGATAATGGCTTCAGGGCCCGTTTTACACATATATTCAATGGCTTCTTGGTCGCCAATATAATCAGACCCTTTTACAGTGTCGTACATGTGCCATTCCCAATTGTCTTCATGACTATTGCCTAGCGCAACTGTAATGCCACCTTGCGCTGAAACAGTATGAGATCGGGTTGGGAAAACTTTTGATAATAACGCACAGGTTTTACCTGATTGTGAAATCTGGAGTGCAGCTCGCATGCCTGCACCGCCAGCGCCTATAACTACCGCATCAAACTCATGAACTGGTAATGTCATTCTACACACCCCACAAAACGAATAGACCGATTGCAACATAAGCAAATGCAATCAAATTCAAAATATACTGAAGCACCATTCTTAATTTATGTGCTTTTACGTAGTCAGTTAATACCTGCCAAAGTCCAACACGTACGTGCAACATAACAGATACTAAGGCAGCTAAAGTAAATGCCTTAACCGACACAGAAGAAAATACACCTTTCCATACTAAATAGGTCATTTCTTCAGTGGAAACAAATACGTACACCATGTAGAGAGTAAACGCCAGAATGATGGCGGCAGTAGCACGCAAGGTAACAAAATCTTGAATACCGTTGCGCTTGATAGAAGCTTGATTAGTTACCATACGAGAACTCCAATGACAATTGTAAGTACAATCCAAAGCCCAATAGCGATGTTAGCACTTAAAGTGCCTGAATCGAGCTCTTCCCAATGTCCCATATCCATGATTACGTGACGAATACCACCAATAATATGATAGGTTAATGCAGATAGAGTACCTATAGTGATTATTTTTCCAATCACTCCAGACATCACACTGACCACCATATCGAAATTTTCAGCAGAAGTCAGAGAAGTTGCCCACGCCCATATGACAAACAGTAGCGCAAAGAACATTGCTACACCTGTTACCCTATGCAGAATAGAAGCATGACTGGTAGCAGGAAATTTAATTGTGGTTAAATCTAAATTTACTGGTCTTTGTTTTTTCACAATAAATGCCCGTGTTGTTTCCAATTAATTAACAAATCAAAATCTAATTAATTCGTCTTGTGTAATCACTTACTTTTCAGCAAGTTATTGTTAAGTTTTTGTAAACAAAATATATCAATCCATTTACAAAATAACCCTTATTTTTCAGCGGGTTTGAATATAGCAACCCCTATGATATATATCAATCAATTGTTGTGGCTTAGGACATTAGTATTAATCATTTCATGTAAACTCGTCTATCCAGCTTCAAAATGTCGAATATATATTAAACAGATATGCATTTAAATTGACTTATGCGCTCAATACCATAAGAATAAGCGAACTTTTCCCCTCGATTTGAGCAATTTTCAGCAAGTTGTGAACAAATTAAGCATTTCTTCCGTTTAACGGAAAATAAAAATTTAGGAGAACAATGCATGTCAAATGAAACCGCCAAACTAACTGTCGGCGATAAAGAGATTGAACTGCCTATAATGAAAGGTACTGAAGGTCACCCTGTGATTGATGTAAGGTCTCTTGGTGCAAATGGTTACTTTACATTCGATCCAGGTTTTATGGCTACAGGTTCTTGTGAGTCAGAAATTACGTTTATCGATGGTTCTGAAGGCGTTCTTTTGCACAGAGGCTTCTCAATTGAAGACCTAGCGAGAGACTCTGATTATTTGGAAGTCTGTTATATGTTGTTGCATGGTGATGCACCATCTTGCGACCAATACAAAGAATTTAAAGATACTATCACTCGTCACACCATGGTGCATGAACAAATTAATATGTTCTTCCATGGATTCAGAAACGATTCTCACCCGATGGCAATGTTGTGCGGTACTGTGGGTGCATTATCATCTTTCTATCACAGTGACTTAGATGTTTCTAATCCAGAGCAACGTGTTCGTTCTGCACACAGATTAATCGCCAAGATGCCTACATTGGTTGCCATGAGTTATAAATATAACATTGGTCAGCCATTTGTTTATCCTCGCAATGACTTAAGCTATGCAGGTAACTTCTTGAACATGATGTTCTCAGTACCAGCCGAAGACTACAAAATCAGTCCAGCAGTTGAACGTGCTATGGACCGTATATTTATATTACATGCGGACCATGAGCAAAATGCGAGTACCTCAACTGTTCGTTTAGCTGGCTCTTCAGGGGCGAACCCTTATGCCTGTATCGCAGCGGGTGTAGCATCTCTATGGGGACCTGCTCACGGTGGTGCTAATGAAGCTTGTTTACGCATGTTGGAGCAAATTGGCTCTGTGGATCGTATTCCAGAGTTCATCAAGCGTGCTAAAGATAAAGATGATCCATTTAGATTAATGGGCTTCGGTCATAGGGTTTATAAAAACTATGATCCAAGAGCAACTGTAATGCGCGAATCATGTCATGAAGTGTTGGAAGAGTTAGGTGTACAAAACCCATTACTTGAAGTTGCAATGGAACTCGAAAGAATTGCCCTTAGTGACCCCTACTTTGCAGAGAAAAAATTATTCCCGAATGTTGATTTCTATTCAGGAATCGTATTGAGTGCTATTGGCATACCAACCAATATGTTCACTTGTATCTTCGCGTTAGCGAGAACTGTCGGATGGATTTCTCATTGGCATGAAATGATGAGCCAACCAGGTCAGAAAATAGGTCGTCCTCGCCAGTTATATACTGGACATAGCAAACGTCCTTATACACCTATTAGCAAGTAAGCTAAATTTTACTGTAAAATTGGCGCGAATATTCGCGCCATTTTTTTGGAGTTGACTGAATGCCAACTGAAGCAAAAATTCTCGGATTTTTAGGCTTAATCCCTTTTGTAGCTCTGCCTCTATTTGTATTAACTGGCATACTCGCTTACTTTGAGAGCTATCTATACTTCGTACAATATTCAGCCATAATTTTATCGTTTTTTGGTGGTATTCACTGGTTTGCAGCATTAGCCAACAATGGCCCTAAGCATCAACTCTATATGGCAATGCTTCCCAGTATAGTGGCTTGGCTTTCATTGATTATGTTAGATGGGGAAATGCTACTTAGTACTCTATCGATCGCCTACATTGGTGTCTTAATCTACGATAAATACACCATAGTGATGGAAAAACACAAAATCATCGAATACATAAGCCTGCGAATGGTTTTAACCAGTATAGTAGTACTTTGTCACCTGACAATGGCATTTATTTAGAGCCTGTTTAACTTTGCTGAGCCTTAATCTTATAAAAGACAAGGCTCAATAGTCTAAAATGCAGGTTATCAGGACTGAGAGATTAAAGCAGACAACTCTTCGGTTTTCTTTTGCATCAAAGGGATATCTTGTTTGGCCTCAACGTTAAGTCTAATCACAGGTTCTGTGTTCGATTTACGAAGATTAAAACGCCAGTTCTCAAATTCAAACCCAACGCCATCAGTAGTATCAATTTTTACGGCATCTGCGGCGTAAATATCTCGGATTTTCTTTATCGTATTACCAGCATCTTGTACGGTGAAGTTTATTTCCCCAGAACTTGGGTATTTTTCAATACGTTCTTGCACCAAGGAAGAAAGAGGCTTGCCTGTGCTCGAAATTAACTCAGCCACTAACAGCCAAGGGATCATACCAGAATCACAATAAGCAAAATCTCTGAAATAGTGATGAGCGCTCATTTCTCCGCCATAAATAGCATCTTCTTTACGCATTCTTTCTTTGATAAATGCATGACCAGTTTTGCATCGCACTGGCTTACCGCCAGCTTCATTGATGATATCTTCGGTATTCCAAAATACACGAGGATCGTAGATGATTCTTGCGCCTTTTTCTTTCTGCAAAAAGGCTTGGGCGAGAAGTCCTACTATGTAATAACCCTCAATAAACTCGCCATTCTCATCAAATAAGAAACAACGGTCAAAATCGCCATCCCATGCAATTCCCATGTCTGCATTTTCTGACTTTACTACGCTAGATGTTGCGCCACGATTTTTAGGTAATAAAGGATTGGGAATACCGTTTGGAAAATCCCCATCTGGTTTATGATGGACTTTTACAAAGGTCACGGGCACTTTTTGATGCTCAAAAAATAACTCTAATGCGTCTATGATATGCCCAGCAACGCCATTTCCAGCATTTACCACTAGTTTTAATGGCTTAATCGAGCGTAAGTCTACATATTCGGCTAAATGCAATATGTAGTCATTGATGCAGCTTTTCTTTTCGTATTTGCCAGTGCTAAGTAACATGGTTGTTAGCACACTCGCCTGCCCAGATAAAAATTCTTGCTCGTTGACAAGACGATTATCAGCATAATAAGACAAACGTTTTTCTACTTCTTCATCTGAAAAAGCTTCAGCAGCACTTTTTATTGCGTTAAGTCCACTGTCACCACTGATTGGCACTGAGCCGGCCTTGACCAGCTTCATACCGTTATAATCAATAGGATTATGACTTGCAGTTACTTCAATGCCGCCATCGACACCTAAATGTTTAGTAGCAAAATAAATTTCTTCAGTGCCTGAAACACCTAAATCAATAACCTCACTGCCGCCATCTATTAGCCCAGCGGCTAGTGCTAGCTTAAGCGGATTTGAAGTGTGTCTTGCATCAGCGCCCACTACCACTTTTTTCGATTGTAAGTGAGTTGCGAACGCCCGCCCTACTCTATAAGCAACATTCTCAGTAAGTTGAGAAATTAATTGACCTCGAATGTCGTAGGCCTTAAAACATGTGATTGTCGTCATTATTTAATAAAAAGTAACTTATTCAAACGGTTATCATAAGATACTTAGTATAAGTCTTCAATCACACTTTTATGACACAGATAAATTTTTACAGATGATGCCTATTGTGCGGTACCTTAAGGTCCATAATTGGTCCCATAGGCACCACTTGCGTTGGGTTAATCATATGATGGCTATAATAATAATGGCGTTTTATATGCTCGAAATTAACAGTGTCTGACACCCCTTCTATTTGATAAAGCTCGCGCAAATAGCCGCTAAGGGAAGAATAATCTTCGATTCTTCTTAAGTTACATTTGAAATGGCCTACGTATACAGGATCAAACCTAACCAGGGTCGTAAACAAGCGCCAGTCGGCCTCCGTGAGACTATCACCTACTAAGTATCTTTGTGTCGACAGTCTTTTATCCAAATAATCTAAAGCATCAAATAGTGCTTTTACGGCTTCTTCGTATGCTTCTTGGGTTGTTGCAAATCCAGCTTTATAAACGCCGTTATTAACATTGTCATACACATACTGATTAATTTCATCTATCTCGGTTGCTTGTTCAGCAGGATAATAATCAAGTTGATTTCCAGTGATTTCATTGAATGCTGAATTGAACATTCGAATAATGTCCGCAGATTCATTACTCACGATTGATTCAGTTTTTTTGTCCCAAAGAACTGGCACAGTAACTCTTGACGTAATATCAGATTTAACTTTGGTATACAGTTGATGCAAATAATCAAAATTAAACAAATGATCTTTAGTAGCATCAGGAAAACCACCAAACTCCCAACCATTCTCTAACATATCAGGGCTCACTACAGATACCCCAATGTGATCTTCCAATCCCTTTAATTTGCGAAAAATTAACGTTCGATGAGCCCAAGGGCAAGCTAGAGAAACATACAGGTGATAACGGCCAGACTCCGGTGAAAATTTTGCATCTGCCTCGGATGAAACATGATCTCTAAACATAGATGCTTGACGTTTAAACTTGCCATCGCTTTCTTTGGTGTCATACCATTTATCTTGCCACTTACCTTCTACTAGTAGTCCCATATTTGCCTCTTTTGTCTCTAAAAATAATGATATAATTAGACCATCAACTAATTTAGAAAATTACTGTGTATTTTTCATTTAACCATTCGATTTTATAGAAATGTCTTATAACGAACGTTTTGCAGGTATAAAACGCCTTTACGGTGAAATTGGATTAGTCGCATTGCAAAATGCCCATGTAACCGTAGTAGGATTAGGCGGCGTCGGCTCATGGAGTGTAGAGTGCTTAGCAAGAACAGGCATCGGTCAAATAACGCTTATCGATTTAGATGACATCGCCACTTCAAACGTCAACCGACAATCCCATGCCTTGACCGACACTCTCGGACTATCCAAAGTGGAAGTGCTGTCTCAACGTGTTTTACAAATTAATCCTGATTGTAAACTAACGCCTATTGAAGATTTCGTCACCCAAGACAATTTACACGCGCTGATCCCTCAAGACACTCAGGTAATTATTGATGCTATAGACGCAGTAGCAGCTAAAGCAGCACTTATAGCCTTTGCTAAACGCAAGAAAATTAAAATAATTACTGTCGGTGGCGCAGGCGGACAAAGAGACCCTATGGCAGTAACCAAAGGCGACTTGGCGAAAACCATTCAAGATCCGCTGTCTGCAAAGGTCAGAAGCGAGTTGCGACGAAGTTATGGCTTTTCCAAAAATACGAAACGACGATTCGGTGTAGAATGTATTTACAGTACTGAACAGTTATTGTTTCCCACCCCTGACGGCAACGTCAGTCAACAGAAACAACAGGCACAAGGTAGCGGAAAAATGGATTGTGCTACTGGGTTTGGTGCATTCGTAGGCGTAACATCCCAATTTGGCATGTTAGCGGCCAGTAGAGCCATAGACTATATTGTTCGCCAAGAGACGGTTTAATTTGCCAGACTGTTCGACCGTTCTCGTTTCACATCGAGTAATATCGCAATTACTAACCAAATAGATACAGCTGAAAATAAGAAAATAGAATTCTCAGCCAACCCCATAATTTGCTCGCTTAAAACAGCGGTACCGGCAATAAGCAACAAGTAATAGGGTAAGTTAAGAAGTCCGGCTAACCAGACTACTTTCATGCTTTTTTGGGAGGCGCCTTGGGCAAACATAAAAAAAGCTAAGGAATTAATATGAATCATCGCAACTAACAAATGTCGAAACTTGGTCTCAGAGCGTTTAAATTTTTTAGACTCGGAATATTTGCCTAATAAAAAGTTGATGACCGAACCTAAAGTCGCAGCGACAACCATCGCAATAGTGAGATAAACTATGTCTTTGGCATCGGGATTAGCGCTGACCACTAGAATAACAGCAAAAAATTGCCCCGGAAAATAGAAGCCAATATAAATAATTGATTCTAGTAAAATAATAAGAAATATAAGTAAATAAAATCCTTCATCAAACGATGCTTGCAAAGATTCTAATATGCGTAAACCAGGCGGTATAACATTCATATATACCAATGTATTTATCGCTGATAGTGCAATCAGGGCAGTTAACGGAAGAATGAAGTTATATTTCATTAAAATTCAACAAATTTAAAATGATGCGATAAAATACACTATGATGTAAGGGCGTATTTAGTTTTATTATTACTAAATTTTAACCCAATCTTTAGTTGTAGGTAAAAATTCATTCGGTGACCTCAGGAGTTAACTATTGTTTAGACCGAAAACCACATTAGAACAATGGCGAATTTTGCAAGCAGTCGTTGACAACGGTGGCTATGCACAAGCTGCCGCAGCCTTGAATAAAAGCCAATCTTCTCTCAACCACGCAGTATCAAAATTGCAAACAATGCTCGACGTGCAATTGCTAGAAATAAAAGGTCGACGTGCGGTTTTAACAGAGGCTGGAGAAGTACTTCTTAGACGTTCTAGAGATCTGACCCAAACAGTTGAATCATTGGAACAACTGGCGGTTAACATAAATCAAGATTGGGAGCCTGAAATTGTTTTTGCTGTGGATTTGGCTTATCCAAGAGAGTTTGTATATCCAATATTGCGCGACTTTTTACCTGAAAGTCGAGGTAGCCGACTTAAAATGTTAGATTGTGTGCTTACTGGTACTAATGAACATATCATCAAAAAAACCGCAGATTTAGTCATTCATACTGAGGTTCCTAAAGGCTTTTTGGGGGAACCCATTGCCCATATGAATTTCGTTTTAGTGAGTCATCCAGAGCACGAATTAGCCTCGTTACCAACCGCTATTCCCCCGGAAACTCTAGCCCAACACTTACAATTAGTGATTGCAGATTCATCTAGTAATCCAATTGAAAAACAAGGATGGCTAAAATCAGAAACCCGCTGGACGGTTAGTCAATTTGATACCGCCATCGATCTGCTTTTACAGAACATCGGTTTTTGTTGGCTACCAGAACATAAAGTGGTTAACCATATCAACCAGGGTAAACTTAAACGACTGACCGTTGAAGGTAGCCAATATCGCAGAATAACTGCCTTTTTAATCTGCCCACAACCAGATAAAAAAGGACCTGGTGTTACTTTGTTGGAAAAACTTATTTTACAACACCGTCAGATTCAATTACCTTGATTTCAGGTTAGAGCAAACATAAATATTATGAAACAAGAAGAACTAGAAGAGTTAATGCAACAAAGTGCAGCAGACGCAGTATCTACCGCACAAGAAGAACTAGCAATTACCTTAGATTACTCAATAGAATCCATTTCCTTAGTAGATGACGTAATACTGCAACTACGAGAGAAATATCCCGAGCAAATCTTAGAAGACAAAGCCGTTTTTACCATATGTAATATTTTCGGTGCTTATATTGGAGAAGTCTTTTTAGCAACTGCGGGCGGAAAATGGTTGTATGACGTAAGTGATCCAGCATCTCCGAGTATTTTCATGCAACACGGTGAGCATACATTTGCATTCGCAGGTGTTTGTTTTGAAAAACTAGTAAGAGATCTTTCTGTGAGTATTACCCATTATTTTGAACAAGCTTTAGAAAACGTCAGCTGAGATTAAACAATCTAACTTGGGCTCAATTTATTCATGAGCCCAATCTTGTCTGATTTCCTTCATATGTTTACTCTTGAATAAATAGACAGCAAATAACCCCCCAAACACTAAGGCGACAGCTCGCGCTAAAGAAAAAGTAAACTGTGTTTTTTGCAAAATATAGACTTGCAAGCAAATATCAATTGCACAAGCAACTATTGTCAATGGGAATAAGGCTTTAAACCAGATTGCTTTTTGACGCTTCCATATTGATTCTCTTCTAGCCAATAATAGAAAAACCAAAGCTGCTGGACAAAATGCCAATAATGATAAATAGAAGTCATATTTTTCAGGATAGAAGATACGCATCATGTCCTCTGCCCTTTCTCTCGTGGAGAGCGCGATTATGAATAATAAAGCGCCCCTGCATAAGAAGCCCAATCCAACATATAAAAATAAAGGCGGTTTTACTCGACCAGCTTGATCATAGTGATGTAAGGGAAATTTTAATTGCATAACAAAATGATGGAAAAGCCATTGCTTCTATATGTGGCTTAAGTGACAAGTTTAAACAACTAACATACAAAAACTTGTGTAAAATGTAGGTTGTTTTAATTTTGAGTGTAAATTGACTAATTACTCATCAATAGTTTTCCTATATAATCAATAACATTGATAACACTAGCATCATAAAAATGAAAAAGTTTAATAGTGCTTTGAGACAATGGATTGTGCTTTTTAGTATAGGCATTTATTTTGTTTTTTCAGCTCAAGCATCGGCAAATCAATATTCCCAACCCTTAGTTAGAGTAGGTTTTGCGCCTTCGGAACAATTGTATCGTACTGAAGGTGTTTTAGATGGTCCGTTAAAAGGCGTTCACGAATGTCTATTTGAAGATATCAACAATATAATTTTCACCGACATAGATACACCTGATAGGCTAGTAAAGCTATTATCATTAGGTGAAGTCGATATCGGCGTATTACTTGGGCAAAGTGAAGAGCGTGATCTCAGCGCAACTTTTATTGGAAATTATATTTCTACAAAGGTTATCAAGGTAAGTAAATTAAACAATACAGAACAATATCCGACACTAGGTGTAAGACTTGGTACCAAAATGACAGAGGTTGCAGAAAATAGCAAATCAAAAGAGGTGGTCTATACCAAGAGCTTTACGCAAATTGAGCAGATGTTTTTGCGCGATAGAATTCAAAGTTTCATAGAGCTTGCGCCACTGGCCAATCCTTTTATCGACAAAAATCCCCAAGTTAAAGTTGAAGTTATTGACGAGATTACTATTGGGGCATACATTAATAACGACTTTTTCAAAGAACATCCGGCAATTAAACAAAACGTAGTTGAGCGTTTTAATCTCTGCGCTCAACGTCTACCAAAATCACTAAAACCTAAAACTCTGCTATAGCAGTCATAATGCATGGGCTTATATTCCAAGCTCGCTGATCTTACTGTATACTGCGCCGCTTTATCAGCTTAATCATCGGCATCCAATATGAGTGTAGAAAAATTCACGCCCAGTCAATCGACAACTTTAGAAACACCAGTGAAGGTTTTGAGCGCTTCGGCTGACAAACTAAACACATCCAAAAGCAATGGTAAAATTGGTTTTATTAGCTTAGGTTGCCCAAAGAACTTAGTAGATTCAGAGCGTATTTTAACGCAGTTACGTACTGAGGGTTACGATGTTGTTCCAAGTTATGACAATGCAGATCTTGTTATTGTAAACACTTGCGGATTTATAGATTCAGCAGTTCAAGAATCATTGGATACCATCGGAGAAGCACTCGCTGAAAATGGAAAAGTGATTGTTACTGGTTGTCTAGGTATTAAAGAAGATGAGATTCGCGAAGTCCATCCTAATGTACTTGCAATTACGGGCCCTCACGCTTATGAAGCTGTTGTAGAATTGGTACATGAGCATGTTGCCAAGCCAGCACATGATCCCTTTGTGCACTTAGTACCGGATCATGGTATCAAACTGACGCCTAAACATTATGCATATCTAAAAATATCTGAAGGCTGTAATCACAGGTGCACCTTCTGCATCATCCCTTCAATGCGTGGTGATTTAGTCAGCCGTCCTATAGGACAGGTCTTAGAGGAAGCTAAACGCCTTAAAGCCGCTGGCGTTAAAGAGCTTTTGGTTATATCTCAAGATACTAGTGCCTACGGTGTCGACAGCAAGTTCAAAACTGATTTTTGGAATGGCATGCCTGTGAAAACACATATGCAAGCATTATGTGAACAGCTCGGTAGCATGGATATTTGGGTGCGTTTACATTATGTATATCCCTATCCTTATGTGGATGACCTTATTCCATTAATGGCAGAAGGAAAATTACTACCTTATTTGGATATTCCGTTTCAGCATGCTAACAAACGTATACTTCGATTAATGAAGCGCCCTGGAAGCGCTGAACGTACAATCGAACGAATTCAAAAATGGCGTGAAATTTGTCCAGACCTCGTTATTCGTTCGACTTTTATTGTAGGTTTTCCTGGTGAAACAGAGGAAGAATTTGAAGAGTTGTTGGAGTTTTTACGCCAAGCAAAATTAGATCGCGTAGGCTGTTTCAAATATTCGCCAGTAGAAGGTGCGAAAGCCAATGAGTTGCCAGATCCGGTATCTGAAGAGGTAAAAGAATCAAGATTGCAACGTTTTATGCAGGTGCAGTCGCAAATCAGTTATGAAAAACTACAAGCCAAAATAGGAACCGAATACAGAGTAGTTATAGATGAAGTAACTAGTGAAGGCGCCATTGCTAGAAGCTTTGGTGAAGCACCGGAAATTGACGGTATTATTCATCTAAACGATTATTTTGATGCTAGTCCTGGCGATCAGTTGTGGGTAGAAATAATACACACAGACGAACACGATATGTGGGCGGTGCCAAGCGAAGATCAGGATTAGTACTAGTAAAAGAAATTAACGCCTCTTTACATAAATGAGGCGTTTAATTTTTGTAGGTCTTCAGGAGTATCGACTCCGTGCGGTGGTGCTTTTTTACTAACTTGCACCATAATATCATAGCCGTTTTCTAGCACTTTTAACTGTTCAAGAGATTCAATTTTTTCCAAATTGGCCGAGGGCATTTTCATATAGGTGTCTATAAAACCTGCACGATATCCATAGATTCCAATATGCCGATAATAGGTATGGGGAATGTCTCCAAGAGGACAGGTCAATTGATTTCCCTGCATATATTCTCTGGGATACGGTATAACCGAACGTGAAAAATAAATGGCTAAATTTTCTTTGGTCGTAACAACTTTTACCACATTCGGATTTAACAAATCGCTACTTTCTGTGATGGGATAACAAAGCGTCGACATTGGAATTTGCGGATGTTGCAATAAGGCATCAGCTACTTGCTGAATGTTTTCTGGCGGAATAAAAGGCTCATCTCCTTGCACATTTACAATGATTTGTTCGGCATCGATTTTACACTTTTCAATAACCTCACTAATTCTCGATGTACCGCTTTGATGGTCCTCAGAAGTCATACATACTTCAGCACCAAATTTTTGCGCTTCCTCACTAATTCTGTGGTCATCAGTAGCCACAATTATTCTGTTTGCCCCTGACTCCTTTGCCCGCTCGAACACATGTGCCAACATGGTCTTACCATTAATCACAGCGAGAGGTTTACCTGGAAATCGAGTACTCGCAAAGCGGGCAGGAATGACGACTACAAAAGACATTAGGCTTTAACCTTTTCTAACTCTTCGATACTCAGTTTTCTTGCTTCTTCTTCTAGCAAAACAGGAATATTGTCCTTGATTGGGTAAGCAAGTTTATCAAAACGACACACTAGTTCTGATGTTTCCTGTTCCTCATTTAGAATAAGTTTACCCTTACAAATAGGACAAGCAATGATATCCATCAGTTTCTTATTAAAGGCCATATATTTAATCTCTTTTTAAATTTAATAATTTTGCATCTATGTATTGGTAAAAAGCATCAGAAAGTTGTGCATTTATTATGAGATACCATGCGTTTACCAAATTAAACTCGGTACATTTAACCGCATCTTTTTCAGTCATTAAAAGTATACCATCGAATGCCAGATCGGCTTCTTGGTAATTATAGTGATCAGGAAAAGATTGTTCTTCATCCGGTGTTACGGACAACTCATACAAGGTTGAAAAAAAGCGTTGCGGATTACCAATACCTGCAATAGCTTTTATGGGTAAATCGGACATAAATAATGTTCGAACATGATGCACATTCTGGCTTCTGCCATCTTGTAGATTTATCCATTTATCCGGTACTAAGGACATTTGAACTATGTCTGGCGCGATCTGGTGTAAAAAGGTCATTTCATTTAATCGTTTTCCATTAAACACAATCAAATCAACAGAATTCAGCCTTTCCATAGGCTCGCGTAAAGGTCCCATCGGCAACAGATAACCATTGCCTAAACCTCTGTCGTCCATAACACAGATCTCAATATCTCTTGCTAGTGCATAATGCTGCATGCCATCGTCACAAATTATAATGTCTGCATTTGTAAAATCTTCGATATACTTCGCGCCTCTGGCCCTTTCTGGGTCGATGACAACAGGAATACCAAAGCGTTTATAAATCAGCCAGGGTTCATCTCCCACTAATTTTGCATCGACTTTATGATTCACCTGATAGGGATGTTTGTCTAACTGCCCGCCATATCCTCGGCTCAACACTGCAGGTTGATATCCTTTTTTACTTAAATATTCAACTAAGGCTATCACAACCGGTGTTTTACCATTGCCACCTACTGAAATATTGCCTACTACAATTACCGGTAATCGGCTTTTGTAGATTGATAAAATGCCAAGGTTATATAGGCTTCTTCTTATCCATTGCAAAATCCAAAAAATGATACTTAGCGGTGCAAGAAACCAAAGAATGCCAGGTTTGGTGTAAAGCGCTTTTTGCAAATCCATGCAACAACCTTAAGTAGAGAACTGCATAGCATGTAATTGAGCATACATACCTTGCTGTTGCATTAATTCACTGTGGCTTCCTTGCTCAATGACTTCCCCATTTTCAATTACCAAAATAATATCGGCATTTTCAATGGTCGATAATCTATGTGCGACAACTATACTCGTGCGAGTTTTTTGTAACTCTTCCAATGCATGTTGTATGAATTTTTCTGATTCTGTGTCCAGTGCCGAAGTAGCCTCATCGAGGATAAGAATAGGCGCATCGGCTAATATAGCTCGGGCGATTGCAATACGCTGGCGCTGTCCACCTGACAGCATGAGTCCGTTTTCGCCAATGAGGGTATCAAAACCCTCTTCTTGTGCAGCCACAAATTCTGTCACATGGGCCACATCAGCCGCTTTGAGTATATCGTCCCGACTAACCACATCATGTTTCCCATAGGCAATATTATTGGCTATGGTATCGTTAAATAACGTCACCTGTTGAGACACCAAGGCAAACTGTTTGCGTAGGGATTTCAATTTCACATCCTGAATATCTACGCCATCAATTTTAATTTGCCCTTGTTGTTGACTGTAAAATCGAGTTAATAAACTGGATAAGGTAGATTTCCCACTACCAGACCGTCCGACCAAGGCTATTGTTTGGCCTGGTTTAGCTTCAAAACTCACATTTTTTATGGCGGGCTTCTGTTTTGTGGGGTACGTAAAGGTTACCTCTTTAAATTCTATGTGCCCTTTTACTTTTTCGAGTTCTTGATTGCCTGTATCTTGTTCATTTTCCTGATCTAAAATTTCAAAAACACTTGCACATGCTGTCATGCCTTTTTGGAATTCTGTGTTGACCGTGGTTAACTGTTTTAAGGGTTTGAGTAGCATAACCATGCACAACACTACTTGTAAAAATACGCCTGGCGTTAAGTTATCAATCATCCCTGGTGTACTGCTTACAAAGAGGACAAAAGCTAATGCAACAGAGGCTATAATTTGAATCACAGAAACACTTAAAATTTGTGAGTTAACCAATTTCATTGATTGCTGGCGATTATGATTATTTTTCTCTTGGAAGCGTTTCGATTCTAATGTTTGCCCCCCAAACATTAACACCACTTTATGTCCTTTCACCGCTTGCTCAATACTGGAAGTCAAAGACCCCATGGCTTTTTGAATTGCTTTGGACACTTTGCGGAATCTTTTACTTACGACAGACACTATTACAGCGACAACTGGGCCAATTAAAATGAATATCAAAGACAATTGCCATGAGTAATAGAACATAACTGCAATTAATCCGATCACAAACATACCTTCGCGGACTAGCACTAACAGCGCTTTACCCGCTGCGTATCTCACTTGTTCTGTGTCATATAGAATTTTCGACATCAAGGAACCGGTGGAATTGTGATCATGAAATTCAATCGGCAAATGTATGTACTTATCAAACAATTGTTGACGCATACGCATAACGACTTTAGTCCCTACATACTCTAAGGTGTAGGTCCCCATAAAGTTAAACACGCCACGCAAAATAAACAATGGAACTATGGCATAAGCTGCCATGCGAAGATAATCGTAATTATTTTGCTGCAATGAATCATCAATTAAGGGTTTTAACTGGGAAAAAAATAAGGTGTCGACGCCAGCATAACCTATCATGCCAATAACCGAGATAAGGGTTAGCATTTTGTGGGGAGAAACATAACTGAGAAATCGCTTTACTGTCGCACGATCTATTTTATTTTCTGACATAGGGTATCAATTTAACTCGTTGCCACTTACTCAATTTGGTTATACCAACGATTATACAGGTGTTGACGATAAGTGGTTAATTTTATTTGACTATCTTGAATGTCAAAGATAGCAGCGCCGGTTTTTCCTAAGTGTATTATATGGGCATTATTCTGACTTAAAACCTCTATTACTTCTTTATGCGGGTGTCCCCAGTGATTTGGATAATTGGTGGATATCACAGCATAAGTAGGCTTAACCCTGCGAATAAAGGCCTCACTAGATGAGGATCGACTGCCATGATGCCCTACTACAAGAATATCTGACCTGATGTCATGATTCTCTGTTAACAGCATATTTTCTTGGGCTTTGGGTAAATCCCCCATCAACAGAATATTTATATTGGGCAAGGATAATTTTAGCACACAGCTTTGTTCATTATTTGCGCCAGAGTTGGGATTTTTAGGCCATAGCGCCTCAATTCTTATGTCCTCTTTAAAAATAAAATGGTTATTTTCTACGCAAGTCGATTGCGGACTAATGACTTGATCAACGGGCATGATAGTCAGTAATCGTTGTAATCCACCCGCGTGGTCGCTATCAAAATGCGATACAAATACCGCATCTATATTGGTTATCCTATTTTCCTTCAGATAAGGCAACACTTGATATTCAAAGATGCTAGCATTGTCGTCACCTCTTCCTGTATCAAATAATAGTGCTGAAGATTCTGTTTGTAACAACGCAAGATTGCCATGGCCTACATCAAAGGTAATAAATCTTTTCATTTCTGATTCATTTGTACCTAGATAAAACACAGCTGAAATTAACAAAAAGAAAATGAAATAAATGGCTTTAAACTTACGCCGGAACAACCACAAGAAAACGCCTGAAAAAACGATAAAAATAACAGGAAACGCAAACGCATCGTTATGTTGTTCACCAAGTTTGAGCAGCAATAGGCAAAACTCAAATCCAAAATCCAATGCAACTGTCAGAGTTTGAATTTGAATATCCAAACTCAACAAACTTACAAATAAAATAGACATTGGAAGTAACACTAAGCTGACAATGGGGATCAAAATCAAATTTATGACCACACCTACATAAGAAACCTGGGAAAAAAATAACCAGATTAATGGTGCTGAGACTAGGGAAAGAAAAATTTGGGTAGACACCAAATATCGGCATTTATCAAACATAGTCGCAGAAGATGAGTATGGATGAATCCAAGTAAAAAACAATATGCCAGCGACCGCAGATACACTTAACCAAAAACTTCTGCCATAAATACTCATTGGGAAAATCAACAGAATACAAAAAATAACAAAAAGTAGAATGCGCCATCGCGTCCAATGTTGCACTCTGTTGTGGACATACAATATGCATAGCACTGCAATAAACGCTCTTATCACAGGCAACTCTGCGCCGGATAATGTGGCATAGCCAAAAAGAATCCATCCAAGCAATATACTGACGGATAACCGGTACAGTTGATGAGATAAATGTCTCTGCGCTCGGCTCAGTTGGCCAAGCCCTTTTATTAAAAATAAAACATAACCTGCAATAAAAGTTAAATGCATGCCTGATATTGTAAAAAGATGAGCGGTTGCTGTAGTTTGCATTAGCGTCCAGTCATCTGGTGTGAATTGGTCTCTAAACCCTAATGCTAAAGCTAAAATCCACTTGGTATGAATACTATCAGTGGTAAGCGTCCTCTCAACTAAAGATTGTCGAAAACTCGAATTATCATCAAGCACTTTATTGCTCGGACTTTGTTTTACGTTGGCTAGGGCTACTACATTCTGGCTTAGATAGTAGGTTTCCGCTTGAAAAGAATACGGATTTGCGTATCCTCTTGGCGGTTTTAATTGAACAAATAACTGTAAATGCTGGCCCTGTTTAGGAATAAAGGTTGGAAAGTGCCAGCTAACGGCAACTTTCGGCGGTATAAAAAAGTGATCTTTTCCCAATCGATGGAGTTTGATCATAAAGGTTACAAACTTTTTATCTAGCTGTTCATCTAAGTTAATGGAAAGGACTTCAGCGTTAATTAAATAACCTTTCTGTAGCGATGACGGTTGAATTTTACCGGTTAAGTAACAATGTGCATTAAAGTTAAACCAAATAAAACCAGCAATCATGCCGATAATGAAACTGGAACGAAAAAAATAAATCACCATGAAGATAATTAACGTTATAATGACCAACAACCAAATTTCTGGCAACCTTCCCCACAATAAAGTCGAGCAAAATATACTAATGAAGCCAAGCATGAATTTTTCAAACGATGTCATCATGAGTATGTGTTACCGGTAGTCTTATGCCTAGAAAATTTTTCCGACGGGTTTTGCCAAACCATGAGCAAGTAAAATCGCAAAAAATGCTGAAGATTTTCGGTGCTTTATTGCATGATCCTAATCTTTGGCATTTAAATAGACGCTCGGCGAGAGGCGCATTTGGGATTGGTCTATTTTTCGCGTTTTGGCCAGTGCCATTTCAGATGTTTTTATCTGCTGGACTCGCAATTCCTTGTAGAGTCAATCTTCCATTATCAGTCGCTACTGTTTGGATTACGAATCCACTTACAATGCCGCCTATATTCTACACAGCATATTTAGTGGGTAGTACTGTACTTGGGACCGAAATGACCTCATTTCATTTTCAATTAAGTTGGTCTTGGGTAATTGAGTCAATAAACACCATAGGCCCAGCATTTCTGCTGGGGTGTTTTATTTGTTCTATTGTTGCTGCGGCCATTGGCTACTTTGGCCTTGATTGGGTATGGCGATTGTCGGTTAGAAAAGCATGGCGTAAAAGAAAACAAACGCCTAATGATTAGCCAAAAAGTCCACTAAACCTTGTTCATCCCAAATTTCGATACCAAGATCGGTCGCTTTGGTTAGTTTAGAACCCGCTTTTTCACCCGCAATCAATAAATCTGTATTTGCTGATACGCTGCCAGAAACCTTAGCACCAAGATCTTGCAACCTAGCCTTGGCCTCACTTCGGCCCATTTGCGACAGAGTGCCTGTTAACACTATGGTTTTCCCTGCAAAGGGTTGTGCAGATTCATCTGGCTCTTCTATTTCAGGCCAATGAATTCCTTGCTCTCGCAATTTATCGATAATGCCGATGTTGGCTTGCTCTTGCATAAAGTGGCTTATGTGCAAGGCCACGACTTCACCAACATCATTGACTTCGGTCAGTGCTTCAATACTTGCTGTTTGAATAGCCTCAACGGTTTTAAAGTGAATCGCCAAGTTTCTCGCTGTGGCTTCGCCAACTTCTCGAATGCCCAAAGAATAAAGAAACTTAGGCAAGGTAGTTTCCTTTGAAGCTTCAATGGCGCGCAATAAATTAACTGCAGATTTATCTCCCATGCGCTCTAAACTCAATAATTGAGGTAACGACAGCTCAAAGATATCCGCTGGATTTTTTATCAGGTCATTGTCAACTAGTTGTTCGACAATTTTGTCACCCAGCCCTTCAATATCAAAGGCTTTTCGTGACGCAAAATGTTTAATCGCTTCTTTGCGCTGTGCTTGGCATACCAAACCACCAGTGCACCTTGCTACAGCTTCCTGATTTAGTTTCTCCACATCAGAGCCACATACTGGACAATGTGTAGGAAATAGTATTTTTTTAGCATCCTCAGGTCTTCTTTCCAGCACAACGGAGACAACTTGAGGGATAACGTCTCCTGCTCTTCTGATAGTGACAATATCGCCAATCATTACACCTAAACGTTCTATTTCGTCTTGGTTGTGTAAGGTAGCATTTGATACAGTGACACCGCCAACAAATACAGGCTCCAAACGTGCAACCGGCGTAATGGCGCCAGTCCTTCCTACTTGAAACTCAACATCGTTTAAACGTGTGATTTCTTCTTGAGCGGGAAATTTTTGAGCTATTGCCCAACGTGGTGCCCGTGAAACGAATCCAAGTCTTTCTTGCAGATTTAAATCATTGACTTTAAATACCACACCATCAATTTCATAACTTAACTGATTGCGCTTATCACCAATATCGTTGAAGTAGGCTAGCGCTTGTTTAGCACCAACGACTTTATCTCGTTCAGCACATAGCGGTAGGCCAAGTTCTCCAAGAAGATCTAAACGTTCAGTATGAGTGCTTGCGAAAGACACTTTACCGCCTTCGATAATGCCAACCGAATAGGCATAAAAACGCAGAGGTCTGGATGCTGTAATCTTTGAGTCTAATTGGCGAAGTGCGCCCGCTGCTGCATTCCGAGGGTTTGCAAAGAGTTTACCGCCCTGCTCTCTTTGTTGTTGATTAAGGGCTTCAAAGCCTTGTTTGGGCATAAAGACTTCCCCGCGCACCTCTAATTGTTTCGGTAAATCATCACCCCTTAATTTTAGCGGTACGTTAGCGATAGTTTTCACATTCTCAGTGATGTTCTCACCTACCTGACCGTCTCCGCGAGTCGCAGCCTGGATCAGGACACCGTCTTCATACATTATCGAAACAGCCAAACCATCCAGTTTTGGCTCACAGGCAAATTCGATATTTTCGGCAAAATTTAATCGATCTCTTATACGTTGTTCGAAGGCATAGATATCCTCATCCTCAAATCCATTATCCAATGACAACATGGGAATTTGATGCGTCACCTGCTCAAACTTACTTAGCGCTTTTCCTCCGACTTTTTGCGATGGAGAATCTGGTGTTTTTAAATTTGGATATTCTTTTTCTAAGCCAATCAATTGTTGCATTAAACGATCATACTCAGCATCGGGTACGCTGGGATCGTCCAACACATAATATTGATGCGCGAACTCTTCTAACTGTTGCTTAATAGCATTGTACTGATCTAATACCGCTTGATCTGTCATCTAATGTAATCTCTGTGTGTTCTTATCGTGTCAATCGACGACGTTCAAAATCTCTAATGCGTTCAGAGTATTGTTGTAAGCTTTGTTTGCTAATCGGCACCTTGTTGCCGTCTAAAATCTTGCCTTTAAACTCATCCGAAATTTTACGAGCGGCATTGTGCATCATATTAAAAACTTGCTGAGGATCCCCATCAATTGGCAACATCATAAATAAAGATACACCTTGGGTAGTAAAGTTTTCCATATTATCAATATCAAAAATTCCTGGTTTAAACATATTGGTTAAACTAAACAGAATGGGGCCTTTGCCATTCGTATTTACATGGCGATGAAAAATATCATGTTCACCAAACTTAAAACCTAGAGTCAAAAGCATAGGTAATAGTGCAGCTCCAGAAATCGGGTTATCCGCCGGTGTTTGTACATTTAGAATAATAACGTCGGTTTCCGATGGTTTGCTAGGTTTGGCAGCAGTCTCTTCTGGCTCTGTGGATAGGCTAGGTTGATCGCCAAAATCTATGCGCATTTGGTCTTCTTTATTTTTATCTGCCCCTAGCACAGGCTCTTTGCGAATTTTTTCTGCCACTGTTTTTTTGTTGCGGCGAACTAGTCGACGCGCCTGTTCAGTAAAACTAAATTCTTTTTCCTGCTTATCTTCTTTGGGCGCCGGAGTTTTGGGTTGTTTAGTTTCGGTTTGCTGAACGTCCAATGAAAAATCTGGCACTTCATCCCATTTATCTTTTATTGGTGGCTCAGTTTTGGTTGTCTTAATTGTTTCATCTGGGGGTGAAGTCACCTCTACCTGAGGTTGTAATTCAGCATCTGCCTCTGAGGACTTTTTTAACAAAAAAGCAGGCGGCTCTGGTACTTCATCTTCGTTAACAGCAATATTTTCGCGTTTCGCTTTTACGAACTCAGGTTTTGGTTGAGTAACAACACCGCTGTAGATTGGTTTTTGTTCGGTATTTTCAACAGCTTTTAGTTTCACATCATCAGTTTTAGTTTCAACTGTCTCGACCTTTTCCGCAATTTCCTCTTCAGGTACTTCAGATTTCAGATCATCAGGTAATTCATCAGCCAAATCGATGTTTTCATTTGATTCCTGATCAAGATCGATTTTAGGTTCTTCTGGTTTAGATGCGCTTTGCTTAGCGGGATCTTGTATAACTCGAGCAGGCGAAATGATCATTTCATCATATTCTAAATCCTCGTCTTCATCGACGTTGAATTTAGGCTCCCAGTTTTTTCTGGAATCGAAGTTGCGTTCAGAACTTTGCGCTTTTTGCTTTCTCGTCGTCCAAAATCCGTGCAGCAATATGCCCACAATTACTAGACCACCAATAATTATTAACGCTATTTGCAGATCTCGTTGCATGATGCCCCTTTATTTTTTTATTTTTTATCCCTGCTTATACAGGCTTTTTTTATTCTGCAATTGCCAAGGCTTCGTCCATGTCAACCGATACCATCCGAGAAACGCCCGGTTCGGCCATGGTAACACCTGTCAAATGGGTTGCCATCTCCATTGCTACCTTATTGTGGGTAATATATATAAATTGTACCGTTTTAGACATTTCAGATACCAGTTTACAGAAACGTCCCACGTTGGCATCATCCAAAGGTGCATCCACTTCGTCTAGCAAACAAAAGGGTGCTGGATTTAGCCGGAAAATAGCAAATACTAATGATAAAGCGGTTAAGGCTTTTTCACCACCAGATAATAGCTGAATTGTACTATTTTTCTTTCCCGGTGGTCTCGCCATTATTGTAACGCCCGTTTCTAATAAGTCATCATCTGTTAATGCTAAATAGGCTGAACCACCGCCAAAAACTTTTGGAAACAGGGATTTTAAATCGTCGTTAACTAAATCGAAGGTAGTTTTAAACCTTGCCCGCGTTTCTTTGTCGATTTTACGCATGGCATTTTCTAAGGTATCTAGTGCCGCTGTTAAATCCGCGTTTTGATCATCTAAATGCTGTTTTCGCACCGATTGTTCTTCAAATTCTTCAACCGCTGCTAAGTTGACCGCTCCAAGGCGTTGCAGACTAGCAGAAACTTTCTCTAATTCAGTCTGATATTCATTAGCGTCAGCTCCTTCAGGTAAGCTATCTAACACATCTTT
This sequence comes from Glaciecola sp. 1036, assembly GCF_050306235.1. NCBI lineage: Bacteria > Pseudomonadati > Pseudomonadota > Gammaproteobacteria > Alteromonadales > Alteromonadaceae > Glaciecola > Glaciecola sp. 1036. Next base: position 348,743 of record NZ_JBLWFH010000001.1, read on the forward strand.
AACTGACTGCTTCATTTCGGCAAGTTGCTCAATAAAAGATTGAGCTCTTACTCTGGCGCTTTCCCCGACTAAACGTTCACTTTCAATTTCAGCTTTTATTTCCTCAATTTTGGCATTAATACCTGCTTGGCCTTTTTCCATTTCAAGGATTTTCTCGTCTATATCTTCGACAATAGATTGCTGTTCTTTTTGCTGTTCTAATTTAGTTTCTTTATCCAGCAATAGTTGTTGCAGTTTTTCGCCTTGCTGTTCTGATGGCATCAAAAGGGTTTCTGCCTCTTCTTGCAAAATTTCAATTTTTTCTTGGCTATCTTCTAGTTGTTTATTTTGGTTTCGTTTTTGTTCGCTTAATATTTGATAGCTATTTTGGAGTTGCTGAGACTGCATTTCGTGCTTATGTAACTTGCCTTGCAACTGGTTATATTGTCCATTTACATCGCTAAGCTGTTGATTTATTGCATCACTTTCGGATTCTCTTCCTAAACGCAAATCATCTAATTCGGCAACATTGACGCTTAATATTTCTATTTCTTCATTCAGCAATGCTAAGCTTTCTTGTTCTTCTTCGAGAATAAGTTGCTGTTTTTCTAACTCTGCATGAAGCTTTTCTTTACGTGAATCTGCTTGTTGTTGCTGAAGAATTAAAAATTGCAATTTATGCTTTAATTCCTGATATTGCTGTTTATCTATTGTTAATGACTGACTCTCGCTATCCAAACTTTCTTGCTGTTGAGTCAATGCTTCATCAAAGGTTGAAATACGTTCAGATAATTCGTTGTGCTCAACATCTAAACGATATAATTGAGATTGAATCTCTCGCATTTTAGCAGCCCGTTCTACTTTATTGTCCCCGGACTCCAAATTCTGTAACACTATGCCTTTAAATAACCAACTGCCATCCTTAATCAATACACTTTGATAAGGTTGAATAGTTTCCAACAAGTTTAAACCTTGTTGTTGATTTTCTGCCACGAAAATACTGTTACAGAACGCTGGCACTTCTTGCTGCTCTATAACACTGGCTAGGGTGCCTGTTACTTTTTCTGACGTTAGTGCATCAGAAGATAAAATAGAGACTCCTTTTGACAGTATGGCGGCATCATAGGCCAATAACTCTGAAAAACTACTATTGACTACAAGCATTTCCCGCAACAGGCTGACCACAGTAGCAAAGGCTTTTTCATGCCCTGAAGTGACCGTAAATGCTTGCCAAACAAATTGTGGAGAAAAAGCGGCTAGCGAGTCGACTAAATCTTGCTGCCCTTTTGACTGACGTTGCATAGACGATAAGGCTTCTAATTGAGTTTTCAATTTCACCTGGGTATTTTCTGTACTCTGAAACTCAGTTACCACTGAATTCTTTTGGTTTTGCAATTGATTAAAATCTTGCTGTAATTGGGCAATGTTATCTTCTTGCTGCAGTATTTTTATATCTAATTCTTCTAGCTCAGCTTGCTGCAAACCAAGTGCATCCTCATCTATGCCAATGAGGTCTTTAATTTCATCATTTATTTCCGCTATTCGACCTTCTGTTCTATGTTGTAAACTTATGGTCTGCTGAAGTTTTCCATGTAAGCCTTGAAGCTTTTGTTTTTGTTGGTAATAAATATCGTCCTGTTGCTTATTATGACGAGAAATAGACTGCATTTTACTTTCAATCTCATCTCTGCGAATGAGTACATCTTCTAATTGCGCTTCGAGGGTTAACTTTTCTGGCTCTGCTTGTTCAATTTTAGTTGTTGTGTCTTGAATTTCATCATTTAAGGAAGAAATGGATTTGCTTAATTCTAGTTCTGAGCGTTGAAGCTGTTCTACTTCGTGTTGAATTTGCCCTAACCGCTTTTTAGCGAAAAGTTGAGATTGTTCTAGACGAGTGACTTCATTACCAATCTGGTAAATGTTTTGCTGTAAATCAGCGAGCTTCTGTTTTGCTACAGATTGATCATTTTTTAACGCTTGAATGCCGGATTCATCACCTTGTTTGCCAGACATTAAGGTATTAAGTTCATCTCTAAATGCATTTACTTTTTTGTCAGATTGTTTCACATGCTCGGTTTGCGCCAACCATCTAACAGTCGCTAGTTGTGCTTTTAATTCTCGCTCTTGTTGTTTTAATTCTTTATATCGAGTTGCCGCGGCTGCTTGGCGTTTGAGTTTAGCCAGTTGGTCACCGAGCTCGGAGCGGACATCGTCTAAACGCTCCAAATTTTCTTTGGTATGTTTAATTCTATTTTGAGTCTCTCGGCGTCTTTCTTTGTATTTGGAAATTCCCGCGGCTTCTTCTATGAATATTCTCAGTTCTTGAGGTTTAGATTCTATTAAACGCGAAATCATACCTTGTTCAATAATGGCGTAGCTTCGTGGTCCTAATCCTGTGCCTAAAAATAAATCCGTAATATCTTTTCGGCGGCATTTACTGCCATTGAGCTGGTAGCTCGAAATTGCTTCCTTGGTCACTATGCGTTTTACTGAGAGCTCATTGTAACCTGCATACTCCCCAGCAAGCCGACCTGAGGAGTTATCAAACACAAGTTCTACGGAGCATTGGGAAACTGGCTTTCTGGCGGTACTACCGTTGAAAATAACGTCTGTCATAGCATCACCGCGCAGGTTTTTAGCAGAGCTTTCACCTAACACCCAGCGCACAGCATCAATTACATTAGATTTACCACATCCATTTGGTCCAACAATAGCAGTCATATCCCCAGGGAAAGGAATATTGGTAGGATCTACAAAGGATTTAAATCCAGCTAATCTGATTCGTTTTAAGCGCATTTTCCGTAGCTTCTAAATTGCATAAACGGCCTTTTTTAGCAATAGCTTACACCAAAATTGCCTAGGTGTAACATAGGCTAGCGAATTTTACTCTGGTTAAATTGCTTGATTGAAAACATTGGTAACAATTGCAATAACTTTGTTACACCAGATTTGATAGACTGTTGTCCAAACAAAGGAGTTCCAATGCAACAGACTAGTGGCGCCCGATATTTTTTGAATGGCTTTCAGTTAATTAAAACCAAAGGGATAAAACGATTTGTTTTCATTCCATTTTTTGTCAATATCTTACTGTTTTCTGTCGCCTTTTATTTTCTTTTAGACTACATACAAGCTGGCGTGGATTATGTTGTTAATCTAGTGCCAGACTTTTTAGGGTGGTTAAAAGACGCTATTGCTTATGTGCTATGGCCATTAGCGGTTATTTCGGTGCTGTTAGTATTTGCGCTAATTTTTGGTACTTTGGCCAATTGGATAGCAGCGCCTTTTAATGGTCTTTTAAGTGAAAAAATTGAACGGCATTTGCGTGGCGAATCTATTGGCGATGAGGGTTGGTTTGCAGTGATAAAAGATATTCCACGTACCTTAGGTCGAGAAGCGGCAAAATTGCTCTACTTTTTACCCAGAGCTCTGGTGTTCTTGATTGCATTCTTTTTATTGCCGGTGATAGGACAAATCATTTGGTTTCTATTCAGTGCGTGGATGATGGCAATTCAATATTGCGATTATCCTTTCGACAATCACAAAATCGGCTTTAAACCTATGCGCATGCAGCTAAGAGGAAAATTAGGTAACAGTATGAGCTTTGGCATTATGGTTAATTTATTTTCCTTAATACCCATAGTCAACTTCATCGTGATGCCTGTGGCTATTTGCGGCGCTACCCAGATGTGGGTTGAACAACTTAGAGAACAAGCGCTACAGGATAAAATGAATCAAGTGCGAAAGTAAAGTCGATTTGCGGAACTTCAACAGTGTTTTAAGTAACGAAATACAGTTTTTGAATTTCATCTGAAATTTAAACCTCTGTTTAATTTTATTACTTTTTGTTAGCAGTAAATTTGTTTTCAAACGATGCAACTGCAGCACATAGACCACTCACTAGTAATTAGAGCTAGAGCATAAAAGTATTTGTATCGCAACTATGAACGAAAGATCCTTAGTCAAGAATGAGGAACAACAGTTTCTACTGTGCACTTACCGTCGATAATCCGTACGTTTTTAAGCATTGCCCTATTGCCTACTTCCTTAATCTCAGCGCGAATTTTAATTACTGCTGCTTTGTCTAATGCAGGCTTAATTTCGGCTTTGCCAGCACACTGGTGATTAGGTTTTTTACTGGGCTTGCCGTCTTCACCCAGTATCCGAAACTGAATAAACTTATGTCTTAAATAGAACACAGAAACTCCTACATCTCCCAAAGCATCAACACTGGACTCTTGCCCATTAGACATGTTCGATTCAATTTCTTGTTGTTCTCCCTGCTGATTAACTGCTTGTTCCCCGCTTGGCAAAACCTTAAACCCCGTATATGTGCAAGGCATTCGCCCTGCTACACCGAAGTGACTCTGAACGCCACTTAATTCGACGTTGGCACCCGCGTATTTTTTAATAAAAGCAATATATTCATCAGTGGTGTAACTTTCGTCTTTAATGAAAGTTCTGCACAGGCGATAGCTACTGCCGCCAAGTTCGAACTCCAGAGGATATTCGGCATCAAAGCCGAAAGCCCGCGACATATTAGCTCGCGCATTATTGTAGAATTCAGGTATGGTCGCAATATTAAAATTCGTAGGCATGATTCCACGTACCACCCCAATGTCTTCAGAGCGCTTGATACTCGTCTTATTAGCATTTGCTTGCAGAGAAAAAAGTGTGAAAAACAACACCATAGAGAACAATTTTGTTTTGTAAGTCATACTGAGCATCCTTGTTGAATTTGTATGTGTCTTATGCAACGCCATGCTATCAAGCTTTTATATAAATACAATGATTTTTATCGCGTATTTCAAGTGTAAAATGAAGTTACATTATGCCCTACTCCTCATCGCAGCACCCTTTTCGGCTAACTTAATTTTTATTTAGAGTGGTATGCCAGATGTTTGAGAATTAGCGATCATACAATGAACGAAGCTGATTCTCTATTTCTCGATATTGACAAATAAAAGAACAGACTATTTTCTCAAATCCACCAAATTAGTTTTCTCCAATGCCTAGCTTCAAATTAAACTTGTATTCGCCCGAGATTAATTGCTGGCGCCACAGTTCTAAATAAAGTGGCGGAATGTAATTGGTGTCATGATGTTCAAGAAAGGTAATTTGTGCGCTTGGTTTATAGGCAACCACATCGGTATTTTCACAGGTTCTTGCAGGACTGATAGATAAGCTTTCAGCTTCCAATGAAAATGCATCGCCTGAAATATCGGTTTGCACTTTTTGCCAAAGCGCTAGCTTATCTACACCTTGGGATGAATCTATTTCTCCAAAAATGATATTCGGCGCTACCGATTGGGTGCAATGATACTCAGCAAGTTCTGCAGATAGCCGGTATTCATCCATAAAGCCCGCGAAATGTGCTAATTCGTGAACAAACACTGAATAATCATCTAATTTATCCAGATACATTACACCTCTTTGGGTATAAGCCTTGCCCCGAGGTAGAATCACAATCAGATTTGAAATCACCTCATGATTTATTTGACCAATCACTTTTTCAAGATCACAGTACTGACGAATATCTTGTTCGTCACTTTCACATTCAAGTGAGCCTGAGGACAACCAAACAGGCGATTCCAAACATATATTTAAGCTTTTTAATCGTTGGTCATTTTTAAATTGTTTTGAAAGCTTTATCGCTTGCACTGTTGTATCAAGATCGGTAGACAGCATTTGAATGTTTTGTAAACACCCTAGGTTATTACTTTCTAAGTTTGAGATAGCACTAACATCTACAGGAGAATAACCTTTTACCGCTTCTAAATACTGCTTGGCTTTAAAACTACCTTTTACAGCGGCTACCTTGAACGCAGTAATAGCCTCTTGTTTAGCACCATTTTGATATAAATATTTCGCGTATTTAACGCCCAGACTAGCATCATACTTGGCGCCTTTAGATAACCATAGTTGTAGGTCGTCAGAGGCAACCTTGTCATCCTGCTCAAAGATGTATTTTGCATACAAAATTACCGCTGGGGCATAGTCTTTTTCAGCTGAATAAAGCAATAGTTGTCTAGCTTTATCAGTATCATCCGTTAACAGTGATAGTTCAAATAAAGCTTCAGCATTTCCCTGAGATGCAGCGATAGTAAAGTATTGTTTTTGTAGACTTTCTTTTTCAGCTTCATGCCCCATCACAATAGCGGCTGGCACATGCCCCAAGTGTGCTAGCTTATTTAACCAGTACAATTCTTCTTTAGAACCTAAGGCGAGGTCAAATAGCGTATTTGCGGCTTCAGAATGTCCAAGAGAAGCCGCGTTAAAAAGTAATAGCGGATTATTTAACTTTATGCCATCAGCGTACAATTTGTTTGCATTGTTGTTGGTGCTCGCCACGAGCAATAACGCAACACACAAAGGAATAAACTTATACACTATGGCCATAATAAGGGCTTAGTTTGGCGACACCGGTTTGGCTTGAGAAGCGCGAATATTACTTAACTCAATACGTGAATACTTGTGTTCAACAAACTCATGTACATTGGTGCTTAACGATAGTTTAAAGTAATTTGTTGCAGCTATCTGATTGCCTCTAGCCGCATGATATTTACCTAGGTAAAAATAGGCTTCACACAAACGGTTATTTAACTCTGTGTGCGAGTTAACATCGTCTAATAAACGCGCAACGACGGCTTTTTCAGATGCATTACCTAAATAAAAATCAATAATGACAGTTACCCAGTTGTCTTCATCAAGGTTTTTTCTGTGTTCAGCAAGGGCTTCAATTGCTTTGATAGGATCAACACTTGCGTCAGTGATATAAAGCCAAAGCACTCTATAAGGATCTGTCGGTTCTTTTTTCCAAAATGCAGTGGCATCTTTTACCGCTAATTCTGAGCGCCCACCATAATATAACGCAATCCCACGATTCAGTAGCGCAAAGTCATAATCAGGATTAAGTTCTAAAGTGGAATCAAATGCTTCATATGCTTGTACATAATTTCCCTGTTGAATGTGGTGAACACCAACAAAATTATGCGCACCTGCTAAATCAGGCTTTAAGCGTAGTGCCTCATTGTAATCGATGGCTGCCAAGCTGGTTAACCCAATGGCATCATAAGCAATACCGCGTTGATAAAGCAATTCTGCTCTTTCTTCATCATTCAGCGGCGCTTTGTAGAGAATATGAGTGTAACGCGCAATCACCATTTGCGTTCGCTGACTAATAGGCTCAGGTTCAGCTATTAATAAATTACTTTGCAGTGTGCGACTTTGGTCAAGCGACTGGCACCCTGATAATGTAGCGATAAACAGTAAAACGATTAGTGATATGCTGACGTCTTTGGTCACTTATACCTCGACACTTGCTCAATTATTATATTTTCCTGAAGATTATAATAAATTTAGCGCTGAAATGTTGGTTAATTTTGTTACTTTTCGTAAATACAAAAAAAGGAGCTATATAAGCTCCTTTTTGTCTATATCAGAACGATTAATCTTCGTCAGACGGTGCTTCAGCTTGAGGTTTCTCAATCAACTCTTTCATGCTTAAACGCACACGATTTTGTCGATCGATATCCATCACTTTCACGTCGACCATTTGACCTTCAGATAAATAATCCGTTACTTTGGCTACTCGCTCATGGGCGATTTGAGAAATATGTACCAAGCCTTCTTTACCAGGTAACACTTCAACAAAAGCACCAAAGTCTGCAATTCGAGTCACTTTTCCGTGATAAGTTTTTCCTACTTCAACTTCTGCAGTAACCGCTTCTATGCGACCAATAGCGATATCTGCTTTGGTTTTCTCAGTTGCAAAAATCTTAATTGTACCGTCGTCTTCGATCTCGATATTAGTGTCTGATTCTTCAGTAATAGAACGAATTGTTGCGCCACCTTTACCGATAACATCACGAATTTTGTCTTGGTCAATTTTCATGGTGTAAATACGCGGTGCAAATTCAGACATTTCATCACGGTGACCACCAATGGCTTGATCCATCACACCTAGAATATGTAAACGCGCTTCTTTAGCTTGTTTAAGTGCGATTTGCATGATTTCTTTGGTGATACCTTCAATTTTGATGTCCATTTGAAGTGCAGTAATACCCGTGGTAGTTCCCGCAACTTTAAAGTCCATATCACCTAAATGGTCTTCGTCACCAAGGATATCTGATAATACAACAAAGTTTTCATCTGATTTAACCAAGCCCATGGCAATACCCGCAACAGAGGCTTTAATTGGTACACCGGCATCCATCAACGCAAGTGACGTACCACATACAGAAGCCATAGATGACGAACCGTTTGATTCTGTAATTTCAGATACAACACGCACTACGTATGGAAATTCTTGTTCTGATGGCATTACCGCTTGAATACCACGCTTAGCCAAACGACCGTGACCAATTTCACGACGCTTAGGCGAGCCAATCATGCCAGTTTCACCCACACAATATGGAGGGAAGTTGTAATGCAACATGAAGCGGCTGTTAGAAGAACCAGATAAATCATCAATCATCTGAGAATCGCGCTCTGTACCTAAGGTGGCAACTACTAATGCTTGAGTTTCACCACGAGTAAACAATGCAGAACCGTGAGTACGAGGAAGCACACCTGTTGCAACGTGCAATGCACGAATAGTTTCAGGATCTCGACCGTCGATACGCTTCTCGCCTGCTAGGATGCGTGAACGTACAACGTCACTTTCTAATTCATGGGCTAAAGCTGAGATTTCAGCAGGATCTAAAGTTTCGTCTTCTTCGACTAACGCAGCTACAGTTTTTTCCGTTACCGCGGTTACCGCGTCTTTACGCTCCATTTTGTCAGAAATTTGATACGCACTTGTCATATCGGCTTCTGCTAATGCTTTTACTTTATCTTTAAGTGCAGTATTTACTTCTGGCGCAGTCCAATCCCATTTAGGCGTGTTAACTTCAGAAGCAAACTCATTTACTGCATTAATCACTGTTTGAGATTGCTCATGGCCATATACTACAGCACCTAACATTACGTCTTCTGACAATATTTGTGCTTCTGATTCAACCATTAATACAGCGCTTTCGGTACCAGCAACTACTAAGTCTAGTTGGCTAGTTTCCATCTCTGAAGAGCGTGTATTTAATACGAATTCGTTATCGATATAACCAACGCGGGCAGCGCCGATAGGACCATTAAATGGAATTCCTGAAATCGCTAAAGCTGCAGAAGTACCAATCATTGAAATGATATCAGTTGGAATTTCTGGATTTGCAGAAACCACTGTGATAACGATTTGCACTTCATTCATGAAACCTTCTGGGAATAAAGGTCTGATGGGGCGGTCAATTAATCGAGCTGTTAATGTTTCGTTCTCTGAAGGTCGACCTTCTCTTTTGAAAAAACCACCTGGGATTTTACCCGCTGCATAAGTTTTTTCTTGATAATTTACAGTCAACGGAAAGAAATTTTGATCGGGTTTTGCTTCTTTTTTACCTACCACAGTGACTAATACTGAAGTATCGTCCATGCTGGCAAGTACGGCGGCTGTTGCTTGGCGAGCAATCACGCCAGTTTCTAGTGTTACAGTATGCTGACCATACTGAAAAGTTTTTGTAATAGGAGTCACACTCTATCCTTTAAAATTAATGTTTTCTTTGCTTTTTAACGCGCGCATAGTATAGCGGCTAATATATGACAATGCCATGCTAATGGCGGATTTTTATGCCTAATTACTAGGAGTATTGGGTAAAAAAAATTAGTTTTTGAAAATTTCAGTCAGTTGATATCTGTTTTAAGCTTGCTTTAGTGGTGGTCAATCACAACTTATTATTCTTCATGTTTATCTCTACAGCTTTCACCAGACAATTCAAACTCAATGGTTGTATGATCAAGGGCAAAAGGCTGAAGCACAGTTGCAACTTGTTTTTTTAATGCTATTAGTCCTTCTACATCAAAAGACTTATCTAGTACAAGGTGAGCAGTTAATACGTGACTGGCGCCATCTAATGACCAAAAATGCACGTGATGTAATTCGTTGACGTTATCGATAGACAGTAAAGCTTTTTGTATTTTTTCCTGTTTTAAGCTGTCAGGATTGGCTTGTAGAAACAATTTAATGGTGTGAGTCAAATGCTTGCCAACGTTAAAAAGAATAAATAACGTAAACACCACAGACAACAAGGGGTCTAAAATCGGCCAGTTTACGAATTGCAAAACGATAGCGACAATCAACACCGCTACCCAACCAAGCATATCTTCCAACAGATGCCAGTTAAGCACTTTTTCGTTTAGGGTGTCTCCACCATGAAGTTTATAGGCGGCATAACCGTTTACCGCGACACCAAGAATCGCTAGCAGAATCATCCCTTCTGTGACTGGCATTTCCGGCGCCCATAAACGAGGGATAGCTTCAAACAACACCCATGCAGAGCCAACAACCAAAATCATACCGTTAATTAGTGCACCTAATAAACTTAGTCGTTTGAATCCGTAAGTAAATTGGTCTGTAGCATCACGTTTGCCAACCTTGCTCAGATACCAGGCCAAGCCAATGGATAATGAATCGCCCAAGTCATGCACTGCATCAGCCATTATAGCGACACTGTTTGTCAACCATCCACCAATGAATTCAATTATGGTGAAGCTAAAATTAAGCCAAAATGCCCAACTTATACGGCTTTCATCAATATCGTGATGATGATGGTGACCATGGGAATGATGGTGGCCATGACTGTGATTATGAGAGTGTTCATCAGAGTGATCATGATGATCGTGCATATGAACTCATCCTATTGATGCAAGGGAGTTAAAAACAAATAGCTATCAAAAGGAATGATATAGACTTTACGGATGTAAAGCCACATAGTTTGCAAAGTCATAGAATAAAGTAAATGCTAATAAAAGAAAAAGCCCATTTGGAAAATGGGCTTTTATTATTTGGTGCGGAAAGAGGGACTTGAACCCTCACGAGCATAGCTCACTACCCCCTCAAGATAGCGTGTCTACCAATTCCACCACTTCCGCATTTGAGTAATTAACAAATTTAGTTAGGTACGTCAGAATTATTATCGTCTGATGGCACATCTTCAGATACAGGCACATCTTCTGATACTGGCGCAGTAGCTTCTACCGGCTCTTCATCAATTAATGGTACTTCTAACGTCTCAAACTGATCTTCAGCTTTGCCTTGACCAGACGTAATACTGCCGATGATTAGACTTATAAGGAAAAATAAGGTAGCTAAGATGGCAGTCGTACGTGTCATAAAGTTACCTGATCCACTTGAACCAAAAACTGTGTTTGAACCGCCAGCGCCGAATGAAGCGCCCATATCAGCACCCTTACCTTGTTGAATTAACACAAAGCCTATAAGTGCAATAGCTACAATCAAGTATGCAACTAACAAAAATTCATATAACGACATCTATTTCCTCTCATTAGCAGCACTGCAAATGCTACTGAAACTTTCAACTTTCAAACTGGCCCCGCCTATTAATCCACCGTCAATATCGGGTTGAGCAAAAAGCTCTGCGGCATTGTCCTGATTAACACTGCCACCATATAATATTTGTACTTTGTCACTATCTTTGTGGATAGCACTCAGTTTTTTTCGAATAAACCCATGAACCTCTTGGGCTTGTTCAGGAGATGCTGTTTTACCGGTACCTATGGCCCAAATAGGCTCATAAGCAATAACGCATTTTTCGACAAAATCATCGCCGCACAGTGAAATAGCCGCGTCTAATTGTGCCCCAACAAAATCAAACACATCTCCGTTTTGTCTGACTTCTAACGGTTCACCAACACAAAATATTGGTGTTAAACCAGCTGCGATTGCGGTCTTTGTTTTTTCTGCCACAACAATATTACTTTCAGAGTGATCTTGTCGCCGTTCAGAATGCCCAAGAATGACATATTCACAACCGACTTCTTTAAGCATAGCTACAGAAATATCGCCAGTGTGCGCACCAGATTCAAACTGACTTGCGTTTTGAGCACCAAGGCAAAAGTTATTAGCTTTCCCTTGCGTAAGATAAACACTAGGTAAACACAAAACGACGGTAATATTGTCGTACTCTGATAACTGTTGTTTAAATTCTGTTAGCTTTTCAAGGCTACCGTTCATTTTCCAATTACCGGCGACCATCATGGTTCTTCGTTGCGACATAGATAACTCCCTGTGTGCACGCCCTAAAAAGCGGCGGTGATATTAACCAAGAGCGTGCGAAATAACAATAGCAATACGTAAAAAAATTTCAGTTACTTAGCCGCTTCTACCTCAAATGCGATAGTTTCAGCCCATTTTTTAGCTGTTTCAATATTTTCAGCCTCAACCATTACACGAATGAGAGGCTCAGTGCCACTTTTTCTAAGTAAAACGCGCCCTGATTCTCCCATGGCTTTTTCCGCTTCACTGACCGATTTGATAACATTATCCTTACTTAAAGGATTTCCCAGTTTACTATCAAATTTTACGTTTATCAGCTCTTGTGGGAATTTCGTGTACCCTGACGCTAATGAACTCAATGGCATTTGTGCTCTGAGCATGGCAGCAATTACTTGCAGGCCTGCAACAATACCGTCTCCAGTGGTTGCATAATTAAGGTTGAGTACATGACCAGAGTTTTCACCGCCTATCGCCCATCCGTTGCGCATTAATAGTTCCATGACGTATCGATCGCCAACATCTGCTCGTTGAAATGGAATGCCCAATTTTTCTAAGGCTAATTGCATAGCGAGATTCGACATTTTAGTTCCAACTACGCCACCTCCTTTTAAGCCGCCGTTTTTCAATGCATCACGTGCAATAATAAAGATGATTTGATCACCATCTACAACATCACCTGTTTCATCTACCATCATGATGCGATCGCCGTCACCATCTAATGCAAACCCAAAATCAGCACCATATTTTTTCACCGCGCTCACAGTAGTTTTGAGTGAGGTAGCCCCTACTTTTCGATTTATGTTTAAACCATCTGGCGCGGTACCGACTTCTATGACTTCAGCACCCAGCTCCCGCAAAACATTAGGGGCAATGTGATAAGTAGCACCGTGAGCACAATCAACCACTATCTTTAACCCACTTAAGGATAAGTCTGACGGGAATGTACCTTTACAATATTCAATATATCGCCCCGCAGCATCGTTTATGCGGGTTGCTTTGCCTAACTTATCAGAAGCGACACAAGTCATTGGCTGCTTCATTTGTTGTTCAATGGCCAATTCAATATCATCATCAAGTTTTTGACCTGAAGAAGAAAAAAACTTGATGCCATTGTCATAGTAGGGGTTATGTGAAGCACTTATTACAATGCCAGCTTCTGAACGAAATGTTTTTGTTAAATAAGCAATTGCAGGTGTTGGCATAGGGCCCAACAAGCCGATATTAATACCAGCGGCAGATAAGCCTGCTTCTAACGCTGATTCGAGCATGTAGCCTGATATCCGCGTGTCTTTGCCAATTAATACTTTGTTTGTTCCATGCCCTGCAAGTATTTTTCCAGCGGCCCATCCTAACTTTATAACAAACTCAGGGTTAATAACGCTTTCCCCTACTTTGCCTCGGATGCCATCTGTACCAAAAAACTCTCTCTTTGCCATCTTTATATCCTTGTTTAAAGACTGTCCAATTTGCTTATAATGTCCGCTGCATCTTTCATTTCTGGTACATCGTGTACTCGTAAAATATTTGCACCATAAAGAGCAGCTATTGTGTGTGTTGCGATATCACCGGCTATGCGTTGGTTCACTTCTCGATTCAACAAATTTCCAATCATAGATTTTCTCGACATTCCTGCTAATAAAGGCATATCGAATTGCTTAAAAACCGAAAATTTTTTCAGCATAGTGTAATTGTGATCAAGATTCTTGCCAAAACCAAACCCCGGATCCAAAATAATTTGTTCTCGTTTAAATCCTGCGTTCATCAATTCCTCAACCCTTTGCTTTAAAAACGCTACAACCTCTTCTAATACGGATGAATATTCTGGCTTATTTTGCATGGTTTGAGGGGTTCCTTGCATATGCATAATGCAGCAAGGAATTTGGTATTCGTGTGCCAATTTACTGGCAGCGCTTAATGCCCCGTCTTCAGATAGAGCTCTTACATCGTTTATTAGTCGAGCCCCCACTTTTGCGGCCTGTAGCATAACCTCAGCTTTACTAGTATCGACTGAAATCACACAGTCTAGATTTTGTGCGATTTTTTCCACCACAGGAATGACTCTTTCAAGCTCCTGTTCAAGGGATACTTTAGCTGCACCAGGTCGTGTTGATTCACCACCAATATCAATAAATGTGGCACCTGAATCTACCATGTATTCGGCTTGTTTTAAGGCTTTATCGACTTGATTAAACTTACCACCATCTGAAAAAGAATCAGGGGTAACGTTTAAAATGCCCATTATTTTAGGTGAGTCAAAGGTGATAGTTTTATCACCAAAAGTCATCTGTTTAAATTCGTTCACTCTCAAAGCATCCACACTTAGTTTAGATGAATGTATAAATTGCTAATTGCGCATAAATAGGAAAAGCGCCCATGCAGGCGCTTTCGTTTTTGCTAATCGAGTTAATTAGTAGTAGTGCTGGTATTTCCATCATCTGCTGGCTTGTCTTGCTTGCCAACGTCGATAGTAGCACCACCAGAAGGTTTATTATCGTCTGACTTGTTGTCTCTATCCCAATCTGCAGGAGGACGAACGTCTCTGCGTTCCATCAAATCGTCGATTTGTTTTGCATCTATAGTTTCATACTTCATCAACGCATCTTTCATCGTATGCAAAATATCCATGTTATCTTGCAAAATCTGATAAGCACGCTGATAGTTACGATCTATTATGTCTTTTATTTCTTTATCTATTGTACGAGCAGTTTCATCGGACACGTTGGCAGATTTGCTCATCGAACGTCCTAAGAAAACCTCACCTTCTTCTTCTGCGTACAATTGCGGACCTAATTTGGCACTTAAGCCCCATTGTGTCACCATTTTCTTGGCTATATCAGTGGCCCGTTCGATATCATTTGAAGCACCTGTAGTCACTGAATCTTCACCGTAAATGATTTCTTCGGCAATTCGGCCACCGAACAAACTTGATATCATGCTTTCAAGATGGCGTTTTGTATAACTAACACGATCTTGCTCAGGCAAATACATGGTCACACCTAATGCTCGTCCACGCGGGATAATTGACACCTTATATACTGGGTCATGTTCAGGCACCATTCTACCAACGATCGCGTGGCCAGCTTCGTGATACGCAGTCATGGCTTTTTCTTCCTCAGACATCACCATGGAACGACGTTCAGTTCCCATCATAATTTTGTCTTTGGCTTTTTCAAACTCTTCCATTGACACTAAGCGGCGATTTGAACGAGCAGCAAACAAGGCAGCTTCATTCACCAAGTTGGCTAAATCAGCACCAGAAAATCCAGGCGTACCTCGCGCTATTACAGATGCTACAACGTCATCCGCAATAGGTACTTTTCGCATGTGAACTTTCAGAATTTGTTCTCTTCCGCGAATATCAGGTAAGCCTACCACTACTTGACGGTCAAAACGTCCTGGACGTAGAAGTGCAGGATCTAGTACATCAGGACGGTTAGTCGCCGCAATTACTATAATACCTTCGTGACCTTCAAAGCCGTCCATTTCAACTAGCATCTGGTTCAAGGTTTGTTCACGTTCATCATGACCACCACCTAAACCTGCGCCACGTTGACGACCTACAGCATCAATCTCATCAATAAAGATGATACAGGGCGAAGATTTTTTGGCTTGTTCAAACATGTCACGAACACGAGATGCACCAACACCAACGAACATTTCTACAAAATCTGAACCAGAAATTGTAAAGAAAGGCACTTTTGCCTCACCAGCAATTGCTTTAGCAAGCAAGGTTTTACCTGTTCCTGGTGGCCCTACCATCAATACACCCTTAGGTATTTTTCCGCCTAACTTTTGGAACTTGGTTGGATCGCGTAAAAAGTCGACTAATTCCGTCACTTCTTCTTTTGCTTCATCGCAGCCTGCAACATCTGCAAAGGTGGTTTTAATTTGGTCTTCACTAAGTAAACGGGCTTTACTTTTACCAAATGACATAGCGCCTCTACCACCGCCGCCTTGCATTTGACGCATAAAGAATATCCAAACACCAATCAAAAGAAGCATAGGGAACCAAGAAATAAATATCTGAGCGAACCAGTTTGGTTGCTCTGGAGGTGTCCCGTATTGAATAACGTTATTCGTTTTTAAATCATCAATAAGTTTAGGATCTAACATCGGCATTGTTGTGGTAAACACAGTGCCGTTTTTCATTTGGCCTTTTATTTCGCGTCCTTCTATGTGCACCTGTGAAACATCACCACGCTGCACTTCGTTTAAAAACGTAGTGTAGTCCTTAGAAGCCCCCGCTGGCTCATTGCTTGTGAAGTTTTTGAATACCATCATCAACACAACAGCAATAAACAGCCATAAAATAAGATTTTTTGCCATGTCGCTCAAAGCTAATTACCCCTAAAATAAAAAATCTGGTTCACGCAATTACCGCATTTCCAACACTTAAGACTACTACACTTTACAGCCTTTAGCCACCAAATACGCCTCTCTAGAGTATGTTCATAGAGAATCCAGTGTTCTGGTCTTTACACTAGTAAATGCGGACTTTATTTCTCGAAAGAACTCATAAATCCCTTCACCATGGAAACCTTTTATTACAAAATTTCCATTTGGTTTAAGTACTGATCAGTACTTAAACCAATGCTAACTCACATTAACCATAAACATTGCCTGATGCACCTATTAATCGTCACTCGTAACACTTGCTATCTCAGACAATATAATAACTACGTTGTTCCCGCCAATTTTGTCCAATAACCTGTTTAAAACAATTTCGTTACCAAAGTTACCTTGCGAAAAATCGAGGCCTGACAAGAAGTCGTCAGACAACCTTTCATACACTACCTTACGCAATAACTGTACCACTACCGCTCACTTTTTCAGTGCAACATTGGTATTAACCATCACTTGTCACTGGCAAAATAATTCTTTTTCGTTATTCGCTTAATTCGCTAGATGCATTGTGCATAAAGTATAGGTAGAATAACGTTTTTCAAGTAACAACAACATAAAATAGTGAAATAATGCATTTAACTAATAAACAAAAACAATATTTAAAAGGACTCGCCCATAATCTAAAGCCAGTGGTACAGCTTGGTGGTAACGGTTTGACAGAAGGTGTACTCGCAGAAATAGAAAATGCATTGTCACATCACGAGCTGATAAAAGTTAAAATTCCCACTGACGATCGAGAAGAAAAAGCCTTGATCATAGATGCAATAGTAGCGGAAACCAGTAGTGAAAAAATTCAAACTATCGGCCATATATTGGTTATATACAAACCAAGTGAAGATCAGAAGATAAGCCTACCTAAAGCCTAGAAAAATATTCCCGCTATCTATATAGTTGCACTTACAACTAAAACTGTAGATTCTCAGGATTTAAAATATGACAGAAAAAACAGTCAATGTAAGCGCACTAGTCACTGGTGGAAGCTCTGGTTTAGGTAGAGCTACCGTTGAAGTTTTAATCCAATACAATTACAAAGTAATTGTGTTTGACCTTAACCTAGACGCAAAAAACGAACTTGAACAATCCTTTGGCGCCAATAATATACTCTTCTATCAAGTTGATGTTACCAATGAAGCACAAGTGCAATCTGCGCTAACGAACTTACCTGACGCATTTGCGAATCTTAGATTATGTGTTAATTGCGCAGGAATAGCGCCCGCTAAGCGCACTTTAAATAAAGAAAACCAAGCTTACGCGTTAGCTGATTTTAGTAAAGTCATTAATATAAACTTGGTAGGTTCGTTTTGTGTTGCAAAAGAAGCTGCAGCATTAATGGCAAGCAATCAACCAGATCATGATGGTCAACGAGGCTGTATTATCAATACTGCTTCTGTGGCGGCATTTGAGGGGCAGATTGGTCAAACGGCATACGCAGCTAGTAAAGGTGGAATAGCGGGACTTACCTTGCCCATGGCGCGAGATTTAGCGCCACTAGGGATTCGTGTTAACACTGTAGCACCCGGGATAATGGGTACGCCTATGCTGTTAGCAATGCCTGAAAATGTGCAGCAGGGACTCACCGCTAATGTCCAAAACCCTAAACGTTTAGGCTATCCATCAGAGTTTGGCCGATTAGTGTTACATATTGCACAAAACAATTACTTAAATGGTGAAACAATTCGCCTCGATGGCGGCTTAAGAATGCCGCCCAAGTAAGCAATAAATTTAGTCGTCTTCAGAACCATTCACTATATCGAAAATGGCTTTCAATTTTCTGACAGCCATTTCATTGATGCTGTTACGTGGGTAATTTCCTTTACTATTGAGTTTACCGGCTTTTTTGCCGGTAATTATCTCTAGTGCTTGATCGACCGTTTTCACTGCATATACATGAAAATTACCTTCCGCTACTGCAGTTAGAATTTCTTCATCCAACACTAGATTTACAATATTAGAAGCGGGAATGATGACGCCTTGTTTTCCAGTTAATCCTCGGGACTGGCAAAGTTGAAAAAATCCTTCTATTTTTTCATTTAGGCCGCCCACCGCTTGTACCTCACCTAACTGATTGATACTGCCAGTAACAGCTATGCCTTGATCTAATTTTATATTTGTTAATGCAGAAATCAGGCAGAGTAGTTCAGCTAAAGACGCACTGTCGCCATCAATGTAGCCATAGGATTGCTCTAGGGCGATATTCGCCGACAATGTTAAAGGAAATTTCTGAGCATATTTATTACCCAAATACCCTGCAAGCAACATAACGCCTTTTGAATGGATGGATTGGCCTAATTCGACTTCTCTTTCGATATCAACTATGCCATTTGCCCCAGCGTAAACGCTGGCAGTGATTCTCGCGGGAGTACCAAAAGAAGAATCACCTATATCTAATACGGTGAGACCATTTAAGGTACCTTCGGCTTTCCCTTCAGTACTGATCAACACGTGTCCCTGATGGATATCCTGAAGAAATTGATCCGCTACACGACCAGTGCGAAATTTCTTTGCGGCTAGCGCTTGTTGTACGTGGGTAACTTGAATATTTTTACTTTTTTCTTTTTCGCAGAAAAATTTTATTTCGCTTAGCAATTCTATAATTTCGGCAAATTTTGCATTAATGCGCTGCTGGTGCTCAGAGGTCCGCATGCTGTACTTAACCAGACTGATAAGCGCTTGCTCTTCAATATCATTTAACCCAATGGCGTTAACTTGTTTTTTTATTCGGTGAACGAACTGTGCTTGGGTATCTGGGGTTAAATCAATATCATCATCAAAATCTACCAACACTCTACAGAGTTCGGGAAATTCATGATCATAGTCTTGTAGGGCGTAATATAAGGATCTTGAGCCTAATAAAATCAATTTGACGCTAAGCCCCATGGGCTCAGGTGTTAACGTCATTGAATTCACCATTCCAGGCTCATATTGCTGTAAATCCAATTTGATTTCACCGAATTTTAACGCCAGTTTAAGCGCATCCCAAACATGCTTGTGACCCAATAATTTATCTGCATCCACTACCAAATAACCGCCGTTAGCCTTGTGTAAAGCGCCAGCGGTAATCATTCGATAATTGGTAAACACGCTACCTTGAATACTGGTGTATTCAATTTTTCCAAACAAGTTTTGATAGGTCGGATTAGGTTCATAAATCAATGGCGTTTTTTGATTTACTGTATGCGCAACTAACACATTTGGAACATAGAGTTGGACCAACATTTCTTTATGATCATATTCGTCCATTTTACCGTCTTTTTCGGTTTCTCCGAGATTTTCAACAATTGTCTCTATCAGATGCTTTTTCATCGAAGAGATAAAACGCTGGATCTGAATGTTATCAGCATATTTTCGTTGCAACTCTTTGATTAAAGGGCGTATCGCTTGTTCTGTGACATCTTTTTTCAGTTGCTTACTTTTATCTGTGCTCTCTCGCTGCCAACTAGGCAATTCTAATAGCGCTTCGGTCAGAGCATTTTCTAAACGATCAATTAACTCATAATAATGCTTACGTTGATCATCAGGAAATGACGTAAATTCGCTGTCTGAAACGGGTTTTCCATCAACTAAAGGTGAAAAACTTATACTGTTACCATCTTCAATCAAAGCAACATTGTTATTTAGCGCTAACGCTTCAACATCGTCTATAGCTTGATCATATTTTTGTTCGTAATGGCGAGTTATCGCAGCTTTTTTACGTTGATAGCCTGGGTTTTCAAAGGCCACAGGAAAGGTTGCCAACACTTCGTCCACCAACGCCATAAAATCTTTCACTAGACCATGACTATCCCCTGCCCTTAGTTTCAATACAACGGGTTGTCGCTCGTTCTCATAGTTGTTTAAATAGCACCAATCAAAGATTTCTTTATCATGATTCAGTTGTTGACTGATGTAATCGTTAATTAAGGTGTAACGACCTGTTGCAGGTTCACCCATCACATAGATATTGTAGCCAGGTGCATCTACCCCTAATCCAAAAGCAATGGCTTGTTTCGCTCGTTCTTGGCCAATTAACGAGGCGCTGGATGATTTTTGTTCATCTACATCCGTGATTATTATGCTTGGCGCAAGCTGTTCTACTGATAAACGAAATTCGGTCATATTTATGTTTTACATCCAAAAAAACAGTGGTGAAGGGGTAATTTAAGCGACAAGTTTATATTAATTTTTAATATATGGGTAAAAACAGTGCAAAATGATTGTTTCTGGGCCAGCTAACAAGTTATTCTATAGGGCTAATGTTCAACATTATTTGCAGAGTAACAATAAAAGATGTCCAATACTCAGGTGTCAAACCCTTCAGAAACGAATAATTACGATCCTCAAACGATTGAAGCCAAAATGCAAAAACGCTGGGAAGAAAACGGCGTTTATAATGCAGATATAGAAAGTGACAAAGAAAAATTCTATTGCCTAAGTATGTTCCCTTACCCTAGTGGACGACTACACATGGGGCACGTCCGAAACTATACCATTGGAGATGTAATTAGCCGTTTTCAACGAATGCAGGGGAAAAATGTATTACAACCTATAGGTTGGGATGCGTTTGGACTTCCGGCTGAAAATGCTGCCATTGCAAATAAGACAGCGCCTGCTAGTTGGACCATGAAAAATATCGATCACATGCGCGGTCAACTAACGGCTTTAGGTTTTGGTTATGATTGGCGACGTGAGTTGGCAACCTGTAAACCTGACTACTATCGCTGGGAACAATGGTTTTTCACCAAGTTGTTTGAAAACGGCATGGTGTATAAGAAGAATGCCACTGTAAACTGGGATCCTGTTGACCAAACTGTGCTGGCTAATGAACAAGTTATTGATGGAAAAGGTTGGCGTTCCGGTGCCACAGTTGAACGTAAAGAGATTCCTCAATGGTTTGTTAAAATTACAGACTATGCAGAAGAGTTATTGAATGATTTAGAAAAATTAGAACAATGGCCTTCACAAGTAAAACTTGCACAAAAGAATTGGATTGGACGTTCTGAAGGCGTCAATCTGCGTTTCTCTTTAGCAAATGAAATTGCCGGTTATGAAGAGTTAGAAGTTTACACTACGCGTCCTGACACTTTATTCGGCGCCACCTATGTGGCAATCGCGCCGCAACATCCTATTACTTTAGCCTTGGCCGAAAACTCACCTGAATTACAGGCCTTTATTGAAAAATGTAAGCAAACAAAGACGTCTGAAGAAGAGTTGGCAACCATGGAAAAAGAAGGTATGCCACTTAATATAGACGTTATTCATCCGTTGACTGGGGATAAATTGTCTGTTTGGACGGCTAATTTCGTGTTGATGGATTATGGTTCTGGTGCCGTTATGTCGGTACCAGCTCATGACCAAAGAGATTGGGAATTTGCAACTAAGTATAATCTTCCTATTGTACAGGTAGTCGCACCGAAAGAAGGTGAAGACTGTGACATAGCGAAAGCTGCATATACGGAAAAAAATACGCTAATTAATTCAGGAGATTTTTCTGGCTTACCATTTCAAGAGGGCTTCGACGCTATTGCTGAAGCTTTACAGCAAATGGGCAAAGGTGAAAAAACTGTCAACTTTAGATTACGCGATTGGGGTGTTTCTAGACAACGATATTGGGGAGCTCCTATTCCAATAGTGAATGATGAATTAGGTCATTCATATCCGGTAAAAAGTGAAGATTTACCCGTCTTATTACCTGAAGATGTAGTCATGGATGGGGTCACCTCACCTATCAAAGCGGATAAAGAGTGGGCTAAAACCACTTATGACGGCAAGCCTGTTTTGAGAGAAACCGATACCTTTGATACCTTTATGGAATCTTCATGGTACTACGCAAGATATGCTTCATCACCTTCGGATGCCATGTTAGATCCCAGTGAAGCAAATTATTGGCTACCCGTAGATCAATATGTGGGGGGTATTGAACACGCCACTTTGCACTTATTGTACGCTCGCTTCTTCCATAAACTGATGCGAGACCAAGGGTTAGTTGCCAGTGATGAACCTTTCGAAAGACTATTATGTCAGGGCATGGTTTTAGCTAATGCATTTAGTGCTAAAGCGGATGATGGCAAAGAAGTCTGGTTTGCCCCTAATGATGTTGAAGTAGAACGTGATGACAAAGGTCGCATCGAAAAAGCTTGGGTGAAAGAAACGGGTCAGGCGGTAGAATATGCCGGCATGATAAAAATGTCGAAATCAAAAAATAATGGTATCGACCCTCAATCAATGATCGATATTTACGGCGCTGACACTATCAGACTTTATACCATGTTCGCTGCGCCGCCGGAGCAAGACCTAGAATGGATTGAGTCTGGTGTTGAAGGTGCTAACCGCTTCTTAAGACGTTTGTGGCGTTTGGTTAATGAGCATGTTTCTCAGGGATTAACGTCAGCTCAATTAGACGTGAAAAGTTTAACCAAAGCACAAAAGCTGTTGCGAAAAGAAATTCATTCTGCTATTGAAAAAGTGACTGATGACATAGGTCGACGTCAGACGTTTAATACAGCCATCGCGCGTATGATGGAATTATTGAATGCATTAAGTAAATATGAAGTTAGCGATGCTCAAGATAAAGTGCTTTATCAACAAGGATTAACCGTTTTGGTACAAATGCTAAACCCTGTAACTCCGCATATTTGTGAAGAAATGTGGGAATTATTAGGTAACAGCGAAAATTTACAGACCTGTGACTGGCCTGAACTAGACAAATCAGCGTTAGTTGACGATGAAAAACTCATCGTTGTTCAAGTAAATGGTAAAGTGCGGGCAAAAATTACGGTTCCAGCTGATATAAGCAAAGAAGATTTAGAAAAATTAGCCACGACTCAAGAGAATGTGCAGAGTTTTATCGAAGGCAAAGCCTTGAGAAAAGTTATTGTAGTGCCAGGTAAACTGGTTAACATAGTGGCCAATTAAATGACTAGCTTGAAAGCAATTTTAATAGTCGTCATCTCACTAAGTTTAAGCGCTTGTGGATTCACCTTACGTGGTTCTCAAGCCCTTCCTGAGCAACTGACGACTGTTATAATTAAAAGTCCTTTGCAATATGCACCTATTTCACGCACTTTAAGTGAACGACTACCTGTATATCAGTTAAATGGGTATTCTATGGAACAGGCAATGACAATGTCTTTTGTTCAGGGTAGCCTTGTACAAATCACTTTGCAGCCAGAACAGTTGGAGCGTAGGTTGTTATCTATGTTCAGCAACGGTCAAGTAGCGGAATATGAGCTTTTATATACCATAGATTATCAAGTGCAGTTCCCTGATAAACAAATTATCAATCACAGCGTTACTGTTGCCCGTGAATATCAAGAAGACCCAAATAGAATTTTGGCTAAGACTCGCGAGCTGGAAGAGGTGATGCAAGAAATGCGCAATGAAACTGCTGATAGGATGATTCGTTTGCTTTCAAGTCAGTATGCCACCTCTTTACCCGCGGAAGAATAAGCACTTATGCAATTGAATGTGCAATCAAGTCTGCAAAAGATACAGTCTGAAGCTCTTCCTCCGATATTCTTGCTATTTGGTGACGAGCCTCAACAAAAACTTGATGTTATGGATGCCTTACGTAAACAAGCCGTTGAGCAAGGCTATACGGAGCGCCACAAATTTACCGCAGATAGCGATTTTAACTGGCATCAACTTGCCGAAACAGCGCAAACCATGTCTTTGTTCGCTGATCGTCAGTACATTGAATTGGAATTACCCACAGGCAAACCTGGCACAACTGGATCTAAAGCACTAATAGAATACAGTGAATCTGCATCCGAGGATGTTTTTCTGCTTATACATGGTCCACAAATTGGTCAAGATGTTAAGAACAGCAAGTGGTTTAAACAACTGAGTACGCAAAGTTGGTTTTGTCCCTGTTATCAATTAAAAGACAATCAACTTAATGCCTGGATCAGGCAGTATGCTCAACAATTATCCTTGCAACTTGGTCCTAACGAGGCCAGCATCATAGCAGAAATGAGTGAAGGCAATCTGTTAGCAACGAAACAGGAATTAGATAAACTATCTTTAGCCTATGCGAACCAAACCTTGACTGAAAAAATGATTTTGGACGCATTAGTTGAGCAGTCAAAATTTACGGTATTCCAACTGGTTGATGAAGTTTTGCTAGGGAATATTGATAAAGCTTTAAAAATTCTGCAGCAATTGGAAAGCGAAGGTGTAGAACCTAATGCAATCCTGTGGAATTTGATTAATGAAAATCAACGCTTACTGGATTGTAAACAACAAGCGGCTACCGGTAAGATACAGTTTGCCAAATTAAAAATTTGGCCTAGCCGTCAAGGGTTGTATTCAGCGGCATTAAACAGATTAGATGAAAATGCGTTAATGCTAATGCAAAAACACCTGCAACAAGCTGATGTTTTGTTAAAATCTCAAACACCGCCTAAACCTTTTGTGATTTTGGCACATCTAATGCTTTTATTCCTACCGGTAAACCTGTCATCGCTAGAGTTGTTGTGATGATTTTATGAATCGGTTAATCTGAATTTAGAAAGGGCTTCCCCTTTAATTTTTTACTTATAAAGGATAAATATTGAACCCAAAAGAATTTACCCAATTTGTCGTTGATAAACTGGAAGACATGAAAGCCCGCGACATCATCGTTATTGATGTCAGTGGAAAGTCCAGTGTTACCGATACATTAGTCATATGTTCTGGTAATTCAAAACGCCATGTTTCATCAATTGCAGACAACCTTATTGTTGAATGCAAGCACACTGAACACTCTCCCCTGTCAGTTGAAGGCAAAGATACTGGCGAGTGGGTGTTAGTTGACTTAGGCAATGTGGTTGCGCATATCATGCAAGATGAAACCAGAGACTTTTATCAATTGGAAAAACTTTGGCAATAACTCCTGTTTAGGGACAATATAATCCATTATGCAAATTCAAGTAGTCGCTGTAGGGAACAAAATGCCTGATTGGGTCGTCCAAGGCACCAACGAGTATTTAAAACGTTTTCCGAACGACTGTCATATGTATTTCACTGAAATCGCTTTAGGCAAAAGAAGTAAAACCGCTAACTTACAAAATCTCATTGATGCTGAGGGCGCTAAATGCTTAGACGCGATCCCCAAAGGAAATCGTGTTATTGCCTTAGAAGTTAAAGGCAAACAGTGGGATACGCCGACCCTAGCGAAAAAATTAGATGCGTGGAAAATGGATGGTCGCAATTTGAGTTTGCTTATTGGTGGGCCAGAAGGTCTCTCCCAGCAATGTAAGGATGCAGCAGAATCATGGTGGTCCTTATCAAACCTAACACTTCCCCATCCTATGGTAAGAGTAATGGTCACAGAAGCACTTTATCGTGCATGGTCAGTCACTCAAAACCACCCTTACCATAGAGAGTAATATGGCGCCTAAACGACAAACCATAAGAGACCATTCTGCAGAAGCAAATTTATTTGCTCGCCGAGCCTTTATTTCAGGTCTATTTGTTGTCTTTTTTATGGGATTGATTTTACTCAATCTCTACAATTTGCAAATTAATCAGTTTGAAGACTATCAAACACGCTCAAACGGCAATCGAATTAAGCTACTTCCTGTAGCGCCAAACAGAGGGTTAATTTACGATCGAAACGGCGTTATTTTAGCCGAAAACAGACCGGTATTTAGTTTAGAAGTGATCACTGAACAGGTAGATGATTTAGAAGCTACGATAAATGACTTAGCAAGCCTAATGAATCTTAGTGAAGAGGAAATACAAGAATTTCATTCCGAACGCAAAAAACTGCGCCGGTTCAAACCTGTTGCATTAAGAAAACACTTAAGCCATCAAGATGTGGCTCTTTTTTCAGCTAATCAGCATAAATTCCCCGGTGTAAGCATTGAAGCAAGGCTTTCTAGACATTACCCCTTTGAAGATTCTCTTACCCATTTATTAGGTTATGTTTCTCGCATCAACAAACGAGATCTAGAGCATTTAGAAGCCACGGATCAAGCAGCCAATTACGCAGATACACACGACATCGGTAAACAAGGCATTGAAAAATATTACGAAACAATGCTGCATGGACAAGTGGGATATCAACAAGTTGAAGTGAATAATCAAGGTCGAATTATTCGTGTTTTAGATTTTCAACCGCCAATTCCCGGACAAGATCTTGTCTTAAACGTAGATATTAAACTACAACAAAAAGTACAAGAACAACTTGAAGGGAAACGTGGCGCTATCGTCATTTCAGATCCTAGGACAGGCAGTATCTTGGCCTTGTACAGCAATCCAAGTTACGATCCAAACTTGTTCGTCGATGGCATCAGCCAAAAAGAATATTCAAAGTTGATAAACTCGCGGGCAAGTCCTTTATTAAATAGAGCGACTCAAGGCAGATATCCGCCTGCTTCGACAATAAAACCTCATTTAGCCTTACTCGGCTTGGAAAAAGGCATCATTGATAAAGATTCAACCATTCGAGATTACGGCACTTACCGTTTGCGTAATGTTGACCATGTCTGGCGAGATTGGAAAAAAGGTGGTCATGGAGTAGTTGACGTCACCAAGTCGGTTGAGGTTAGTTGTGATGTGTTTTTCTACGACCTCGCCTATAAATTGGGCATAGATAATATTCACGAAGGTATGACTAAATTCGGTTTTGGTCAATTTTCTGGCATCGATTTGAATGAAGAATCAGCAGCGCTGATGCCCTCTAGAGGATGGAAGCGCGCCCGTCATAACGAACCTTGGTATATTGGTGATACCATCCCTGTTGGCATAGGACAAAGCTTCTGGAATGTGACGCCTCTTCAACTCGTGCAGTCGCTTAACATTTTAATTAACCGAGGCATGCGTCATAACCCCCAACTGTTACGCGGGGTGCTACAAGAAAATCAACTAGTTGAGCAACCCATAAAGTCAACCCGCGCTGTTGAAGTACATAAACCTGAGAATTGGGACATAGTATTAGACTCACTCTATGGCACTGTTAATCGCAAACATGGAACAGCAAGAAACGCATTTAGAAATACAGACTACATTTCTGCGGGTAAAACGGGTACAGCTCAATTATTCTCTGTTGGCCAAGATGAAGAGTACGAAGAAGAAAATGTCTCTTTGTATCTAAGAGATAACGCCATGTATATTGGATATGCACCCTATGACAAACCTGAATTTAGCATCGCTATTGCCATCGAGAATGCAGGCGGCGGAAGTTCAAATGCAGCGCCAGTCGCTAGAAGCTTGATGGATTTTTACTTTGAGCAACAACAAGGGGTTATTGCTCAGTCGGCCAATTCACCCAATACTGCTGTAAATAGCCAATAGTCATGACTGAATTAAAAACCAACAAAGCAACTTATCTTGAACGGCTACACATAGATGCGTTTTTGCTTTTCTGCTTATTAAGTTTGATGTTTGTGGGTCTATTGACCATATATTCATCAGGTGGGCAAGAAATGGACTTGGTCTACAGACAGCTTATACGACTTGGCTTGGCACTCACTGTTATGTTTGCGTTAGCTCAAGTACCTACCTTATTTTTACGCCGTATTTCAGTATATGCATATGGCATAGGTGTCTTCATGTTAGTAGGCGTGCTTTTATTTGGTGATATGGGTAAAGGAGCGCAAAGATGGCTTGATTTAGGGTTTGTTCGCTTTCAGCCGTCGGAAATTATGAAACTAGCTGTACCTTTGATGTTGGCTGCGTATGTTAGTCGTAGAAGCCTGCCCCCGAAATTCAGTACAATTTTAATTGGTTTTGGTTTGGTGTTTATTCCAACCATATTAATTGCAAAACAACCAGACTTAGGTACCTCATTATTGATCGCTAGTTCTGGAATATTTGTTTTATTCCTCGCCGGATTATCATGGAAGCTAATCACAGTAATCGCCGGTTTAGGTGGCGCCTTCACCCCTATCATGTGGTTCTTCTTAATGAAAGATTACCAAAAACAAAGGGTGACCACATTTTTAGATCCTGAAAGTGATCCCTTAGGTTCCGGATACCACATCATTCAATCTAAAATTGCGATTGGTAGCGGTGGATTAGACGGCAAGGGTTGGTTACAGGGAACACAATCTCAATTAGAATTTTTACCTGAACGCCACACGGATTTTATTTTCGCAGTATTTAGCGAAGAATTTGGACTAATCGGTGTGATTGGGCTACTAATAATGTACTTATTTATTATTTTTAGAGGCTTGTACATTGCCAGTCGAGCTCAAGATCCCTTTAGTAAATTATTGGCCGGCAGTATCACTCTAACGTTTTTTGTGTATGTTTTTGTGAATATGGGAATGGTATCTGGACTACTACCTGTTGTAGGAGTTCCCCTACCTCTGATAAGCTATGGAGGAACGTCAATGGTGACACTCCTTGCGGGATTTGGCATATTAATGTCTATCAGTACCCAACAACGATTGTTATCGAGGTAAATACCTTAATCGTTTAAAAATAAAAATCAGGATACACATGATGAAAAACAATAAAAATGTATACCTGTCTCTTGCGCTAATAGTTTTTCTAACACAAGGCATTGTGGCTTGTTCTTCGACGTCCAATACAAGTCGCTATAGTCAAAAACAAGATTCAGCTCCTACTTTTGAATATGGAGATCTGGACTATGTGGAACCTAATCCTGTGTTTGAACCTTATAACGTATGGACAAGTCGACCTTATAAAGTTAACAACAGATACTATACGCCCCTCATGACTGGAAAAGGTTTTGAACAAGAAGGGTACGCGTCATGGTATGGACAAAAGTTTCACGGTCACAAAACTGCCAATGGTGAAACCTTTGACATGTTTCAGTTGACTGCAGCTCATACGACACTGCCATTACCTTCCTATGTAAGGGTCACTAACACTGAAAATAACAATACTGTAATTGTGAGAGTCAATGACCGTGGACCTTTTCATGATCAAAGAATTATTGATTTGTCTTACGCGGCGGCTAAAAAGTTAGGCTTTCGTAATAAAGGGGTTGCTAAGGTTAAAATTGAAGTCATTCATGTAGATGAAAGCGGTTTAGTGACTATTGGTAAGCAACCTCAAGATACACTTGTCGCGAAAAACCAAGCGCCAACCTTAAGCCCAGCAGACGTTAACGTCGAAGAGACGATTACTGAGTCAGTTACAGACGATATCAAGTTACCTCAACTATTTGTGCAGGTCCTAGCGCTAACAGATGCAAATAAAGCACAGGATTTAGCGCGTGGTTTAGCTAACTTATTACAGTTACCTACCCACATCCCTAAACTTGAAAATATCTATAAATTACAAGTAGGCCCTCTTGAAAATGAACAAAGTGCCAAAAAAGTAATCCAACATTTGAGTAATATTGGGTTTGAAAATGCCTTCACAGTGGAATTAACGCCCCAATAGTACTTATCAGCAATCTTGGCTCCAAAATGAATATAGAATGCCATATTCAAGGGTGAGATATGCCTCACAATCATGTAGAATACGCCGCATTATGCGAAATTAAAAAATAATACAAAAAGGTTAATGATAAAAAATGCGCTACGTTAAATACCTTACGCTTGTGACCGCTATGGTCGTTAGTATGCTTGCACAAGCATCCATTGTTATCCCCCCTGCTCCCGCAGTAGATGCTAGTGGTTTCTTGCTCATTGACCACAGCAATGGTCACATCATCGCATCTAAGAATGCCGAACAACAATTGCATCCTGCAAGTTTGACCAAAATTATGACTGTGTATGTGGTTGGTAAAGAGATACAAGCTGGCAATATCAGTCTTACTGATAAAGTTACAATCTCGGAAAATGCATGGGCAAAGAACTTTCCAGACTCATCTAAAATGTTTATTGAAGTGGGCACTCAAGTAACCGTAAATGAGTTATTGCAAGGTATCATAGTGCAATCTGGTAACGATGCTTGTGTGGCAATAGCTGAACATGTTGCAGGTTCAGAGTCTGCATTTGCTAGCATGATGAATGCCCATGCGGCCAATCTAGGCATGACACAAAGTCATTTCGTCAACTCTCATGGTTTACATGATCCTGACCACTACACCTCACCTCGCGACATGGGAATTTTATCTCGCGCGTTAATTGCTGAGTTACCTGACATGTATACCTATTACAGCCAAAAAGAATTCAGCTATAACGGTATTAAGCAGTTTAACCGTAATAGTCTATTATGGGACAAGAGCCTAAATGTTGACGGTATTAAAACTGGACACACATCAGATGCTGGTTATTCCTTAATAACGTCCGCGACTCAAGGCGACATGCGTTTAATTTCTGTTGTCATGGGCACTGATAGTGAGCAATCAAGAAAAACAGAGAATAAAAAGCTGTTACGTTATGGTTTTAGATTTTTTGAATCGGCCTCTCCATATAAGGCCGGTGATAGTTTCGTCGCTCACCGAATTTATATGGGTGATAAAGAAACCGTAGAGTTAGGTATTAATCAAAATGTTAATATTACTATTCCACGGGGACAGTCAAATAGCTTGAAAGCGCATTTTGAGATTAATGAACAATTAACGGCACCTTTATCCAAGGGGCAAGAAGTGGGTACGCTGGTACTTAAGTTAGACGGCGATCAAATAGCTGAATATCCACTTGTTACCCTAGAAGAAGTGCAAGAAGGTGGTCTGTGGTCTAAAGCTATGGACTATATGGTGTTGAAACTTGGTTTGGAGGATTAATGGATACGCGATTTGATGAATTGCTCGATTTTCCTTGTATGCAAACGTTCAAGGTCATGGGACTAGCGCAACCTGAATTACCTTCGCTTGTTGTTGAATGCTTACAACAACACGCGCCAGGTGATTATTCGCCTAGCATAAAACCTAGTAGTAGAGGTAACTATCATGCTGTTAGTGTTGGTGTACGAGTGACCAGCAAAGAACATATGGAAACCATTTACACAGAATTGGCCAAAATTGAAATTGTGCGAGTAGTACTTTAATTGAGCGTTGTCTGAGATGTCTTTACCCACTTATGTTCGGCAATTGGGACTAACTGAGTATCTGCCTATTTGGCATAAGATGCAGACTTTCACAGACGTAAGAGACCAAACTACGCCTGATGAAATCTGGTTATGTGAACATAAACCCGTTTTTACCCAAGGCCAAGCAGGTAAAGATGAGCACCTGTTAGCGCCTGGTGATATTCCCGTAGTGCCAGTTGACCGAGGTGGTCAAGTGACCTATCACGGTCCTGGACAACTCATGATGTACATATTACTTAACGTAAAACGGCGTAAACTGGGTGTTCGTGAGTTAGTAACTGCAATGGAAAATTGTATAGTGAACACGCTAGCAGAATTTGGTACTCAGGCTAATGCTAAACCAGACGCACCTGGTGTTTATGTTGATAATAAAAAAATTTGTTCATTAGGGTTAAGAATTCGTAAAGGTGCTTCTTTTCATGGATTGGCATTTAATGTTGATATGGATCTTTCGCCTTTTCAACGAATAAATCCATGTGGATATGCCGGTATGCAAATGATAGATTGTAACTATGTGCCGGGACCAAAAAACACCGATCAAGCTGGCGAATCTGTAGTTAAACATTTTTGTCAGATTCTTGGTATTAATAACTTAGTATTCAAAGAAGGTTTTGATGAGTAATTCACGACCACAAGCAGGGGTAAAACTGCGTGACGAGGACAAGGTAAAACATATACCTGTTACTGTGATCCCAACAGAAAAAGAGCAGATGCTGCGCAAACCTGAATGGATTAAGATCAAATTACCTCGCTCAACAGATCGCATTGATCATATAAAAAGCACGTTGCGAAAAAATAAATTACACAGCGTTTGTGAAGAAGCTAGTTGTCCTAACTTAGCAGAATGTTTCAATCATGGTACGGCTACCTTCATGATTTTAGGAGACATTTGTACCCGCAGATGCCCGTTTTGTGATGTGGCTCATGGTAAGCCATTACCGCCAAGTGCTGAAGAGCCTGAAAAGTTAGCCAAAACTATTGCAGAAATGGCCTTGCGTTACGTTGTTATCACATCGGTAGATCGAGATGATTTACGTGACGGTGGTGCGCAGCACTTTGTCGATTGTATTAATGCGATTCGTGAACATTCGCCCACTACAAAAATTGAAGTATTAGTGCCAGATTTTCGAGGTCGAATGGACAAAGCTTTAGAGATATTCAAACACGGCTTACCTGACGTGTTTAATCATAACCTTGAAACGATTCCACGTTTGTACCGTGAGTGTCGTCCTGGCGCTAACTATCAGTGGTCTTTGACACTACTGCAAAAGTTTAAACAACAACATCCTGAAATCCCAACCAAATCGGGATTGATGATGGGTATGGGTGAAACCAATGATGAGATGCAAAAAGTGTTAGAAGATCTCAGAGCCCATCAGGTAGATATGCTCACCTTAGGGCAATACTTGCAACCCAGTAAGTTTCACTTTCCAGTAAAACGTTATGTTCCCCCGGCAGAATTTGATGCCTTAGGCGAATTTGCCAAACAAATAGGCTTCACCCATGCAGCTTGCGGCCCTATGGTGAGATCAAGTTACCATGCAGACAAACAAGCCCAAGGGGTTGAAGTAAAATAAAACAAAAAGCCATCAAAATTGATGGCTTTTTACTATATTCGTTCATTATTTAACCTTATTTTGTAATTTTATTACATTTTAGCTGAAATCGTTTTCGTAATCTCACATTAATATATTCATAACATCCTATTCATACTTTGTTATAAAAAAGCAATTTTATTTGCGATTTTGGTATTAAAAACGCAAATACCCCTTGTTTATCAAGACATTTAGCACTAACATCAAATTTCCACCTACTAACGCCGAATGAAGTGAAATGAAACTGAAAGACGCCCTGAAAGATTACAATATTATTACGAATGCTGAGATTGTATATAATCCAGATTACGAAACACTTTACAAAGAAACCACGGATTTAGGTTTATCTGGCTTTGAAAAAGGAGTAGATACTGAATCTGGGGCTGTTTGTGTTCACACCGGTAAATTTACTGGCCGCTCCCCTAAAGACAAATACATTGTTAAAGACCAAACGACAGAAAATACAATATGGTGGGGAGATAAAGGCCAAAACGACAATAAACCTATTTCACAAGAGGTTTGGAATGACCTGAAACAATTAGTTACCAACCAACTTAGCGGCAAACGCTTGTTCGTGGTTGATGCTTTTTGTGGTGCAGACGTTGCCACCCGCTTAGCAGTAAGGTTTGTTACCGAAGTAGCTTGGCAGGCACATTTTGTGACCAATATGTTTATAACACCAAGCGCGGAAGAATTGGAAAACTTTACACCAGATTTCGTGGTTATGAATGGTGCTAAAACTACCAATCCAGATTGGCAAAAACATGGATTGAATTCGGAAAATTTTGTTGCTTTTAACTTAACTGAAAAAATTCAATTGATTGGCGGCACTTGGTACGGTGGAGAAATGAAAAAAGGTATGTTCTCCATGATGAATTACTACCTTCCTTTGCAAGGTATCGCCTCCATGCACTGTAGCGCAAATGTTGGTGAACAAGGTGATGTTGCTATATTCTTTGGACTATCCGGAACCGGCAAAACTACCCTATCGACTGATCCTAAACGACGCCTGATTGGTGACGATGAACACGGCTGGAATGATGAAGGCGTGTTTAATTTCGAAGGCGGATGTTACGCAAAAACGATAAAACTTAAAAAAGAAAACGAGCCTGATATCTATAACGCGATCAGACGTAATGCGCTGTTAGAAAATGTGGCGGTTGATGAGAATGGTAAGATAGATTACGACGACGGTTCTATTACTGAAAATACGCGAGTCTCCTATCCTATTGACCATATTGAGAACATTGTTAAGCCAGCATCTAAAGCTGGTCATGCTAAAAAAGTAATATTTCTCACGGCAGATGCATTTGGTGTTTTACCTGCTGTCGCTAAATTGACCCCAGAACAGGCTCAATATTACTTCTTAAGCGGTTTTACCGCTAAGTTAGCAGGTACGGAAAGAGGAATAACTGAGCCAACACCTACATTCTCTAGTTGTTTTGGCGCAGCATTCTTATCTTTGCATCCAACCCAATATGCGCAAGTTCTCGAAAGTCGCATGCAGGCGGTAGGAGCACAAGCCTATTTGGTAAATACTGGTTGGAATGGCACTGGAAAACGTATTTCAATTAAAGCGACGCGTGCCATCATAGATGCAATCCTAGATGGCAGTATTGAAAATGCAGAAAGTTTCCAACTGCCTATTTTTGATTTAGCTATTCCTAAAGCTTTGCACGACGTGCAAAGCCAATTATTAGATCCTCGTGCAACTTATGAAGAAAGTGATACTTGGTATGAAAAAGCCGAAAGTTTAGCTGAAAAGTTCATTCAGAACTTCGATAAGTTTACGGACACCACTAAAGGAAAAGAATTGGTCGCTGCTGGCCCCAAAATTCTGGTGGTATAACGAGTTAACGCATTAGTGAAAAAGCTTGTTCATTATTGGCCACTGCTATAGTGGCCTTTTTTTACAAGGCTTTTCTGGTTGGCGCCACCACGTTGGCAAAAATTAACCCTGCGACTAAAGACATTAAGATTAAAAATGTTTCTTGCCCAATGTGGTCAGCCTGAACAAAGTTTTGGCCAGAGATAAAAGCATTTAGTCCGATATAAGTTTTTGAGCCAGGAACCAACACAATCAATCCATGCATTGCAATAATAGTTGAAGGCTTGTTGACCATACGGGTAAACACATTCGCAAATACACCTAAGGCAAATGCTCCTAAAAAGGCACCTAACCCTTGTTCGAGGTATGCTGAACTCCATTTGGTTGTAGCATAGGCCAAAATAGTGGCTAATATTGCCCAAGGAATATCGCTAACCTGAGTTCGAAAAATTGTTACTAAGCCTAAGCTTAAACCTAAGACACCAAGCCACTGCACCCAAAACGGCATGGGTTGGTTAACCTGCACGGTAAATTCACCTACCAGCGCAACACTTAAATAGATACCCAAAAAAGCGCCAAAATATAGTTTAAATAGCTGCATAGCAGCATCCATAATTCTAGCTGTACCAGATACTAGATTACGCGAAGAAAGCTCTGCTAGCCCCATAGTGAGGGACAGTCCGGGGACTAGAATTATCAACGACGATAATATAATTAACCAAATATTTATCCCATGAAAATAATGATATGAGAGCATGCTAGCAATAAAGGCTACTGAGAATGAAGCTACTGGCTCTAACATTAAATTCACGCGTTTACTTTTTTGCGCCCATAGCGTCCACAAATAAACCACCAAACCCAGCACTGAGGATATCAGTACTTCGCGAATACCTGCAGCCATCAAAGTAGCAAAAGCACCTGTAGAGATAGCAAAACCAAAACCTGTCACAACACGACCGTAAGGGCTTGGCAGTGCATCAATGTGATCTAATTCAGCATCTGCTTCCGATAGATTGATTTCACCTTTGAGTAACTTCCCAGCCAGAGCGTCTGTTTTGGCCAATGCATTTAGATCTTGTTCTCCCGGATTTAAGCGCGCCGCATGTGTGTATTCGTCTTCATGACGGTCACTCCATATCACGAAAGTCAATGATGTAGGTGTTGATATAAAAGATGCACGAACGCCTAAATAACTGGCAATTTCAGTTAAGTATGCCTCTAATCGAAAAGCTGGAGTTCCATATTTATGTAGCATTTTACCCAGCTTTACAATAAAGCGTCTTATTTGTGTGAATTCAGTTTTGTCCATGCCCGTCAATTATAGTCTTTAAAAAATGTAGCTGTAAAAATATCTGCGCTATTTCTAATAGCCGCAATGATAGTCATGTTATTACGGCTGACAACAGATAATATTTATCACTTATTCATTAGTATTTCTAATCGATTAGTCACTAATTCCAACACAGTCTATTCATAAACGCGTGTTGATTTAACGCAAGCGAAAGCGATAAACACATATTAGGGGTTTATAAACCGATTCGCTAAGGATATAGTGAATAAAATCAATAAGATCATTTAACTGGACTGTTGGAATATCATTATGGGTCAACAATTTGAAAAGGATCACTTTTCAGAACAGGATTTTCTTGAGTTTAGCCAACGACTTCATAAGCAGATTTATCAATTACGGGATAAAATAGAAACCAAAGGCTTTTCCAGTGGCCCAGCTTCATTTGGTGCAGAATTAGAACTTTATCTACTTGATGAAGAATTCAACCCTAAATGCACGAATCAAAACATTTTAAAAACCGCAAATAACCCTCTGCTCACAGAAG
This sequence comes from Glaciecola sp. 1036, assembly GCF_050306235.1. Classification (NCBI taxonomy): domain Bacteria; kingdom Pseudomonadati; phylum Pseudomonadota; class Gammaproteobacteria; order Alteromonadales; family Alteromonadaceae; genus Glaciecola; species Glaciecola sp. 1036. The sequence goes on from NZ_JBLWFH010000001.1 coordinate 385,394, forward strand.
AGTTAAATCAATATAATTTGGAAATTAATTTATCCCCAGTCGAATCAGCACCAGACGCATTGAGTCAAATGCAAACTCAATTATTACAAGAGTTAGACAAATTAGAGAATCATGCTCAAGAGCATCAAACACAATTCATGCCCATAGGTATTTTACCGACGTTAGAAGAACGGCATTTGCATATCAACCATATGACAGATCTGCCTCGCTATCGAGCTTTGACTCATCAGCTCTCTACCGGCAAAAGTGAACCTTTTCATGTGGATATTAACGGGTTTGAAAGTCTGCGAATGAGTTGTGCAGAAGTGACGTTAGAGGGAGCTAATACATCTTTTCAAGTCCATTATAAAGTGCCTGCTGATGATTTCCCGAACCTGTTTAACGCAGCACAATTGGTCACGCCATTGGTCTTAGCAATAGGCGCCAATTCCCCTTTGTTTATGGGTAAAAAGCTGTGGCAAGAAACCAGAATTGCCCTGTTTAAACAATCTATTGATAACAGAACGAAAGAGCTCACTGAATGGCGTCAACCAGCGCGAGTATCCTTTGGTCAAGGTTGGATTCGTCATAGTGCTTGGGAGCTTTTCGCCGAAAATGTAGCGCTTTATCCACCAGTGCTACCTGTGATTGACAAACAAAATAGTCCTTTCAAAGAACTTCTAATGCACCACGGTACTGTTTGGTCATGGAATCGAGCGGTTTATGATGATCACGGAGATGGTCACCTGCGCATTGAGTTTAGGGCGTTGCCAGCAGGTCCAACGGTAGTCGATATGATAGCCAACGCTGCATTGATGATTGGATTAACCAAAGCGCTTGCAAATAATATCAATGATTATTTGGTGAAACTGCCTTTTCAACATGCAGAATATAATTTTTATCGCGCCGCGAAACATGGACTAGATGCTAAAATTCTTTGGCCAAGCTTAAAACAAAGCCAACTAAAAGACTTTACTGTCGGTGAAATATTAATGCATTTACTGCCCCATGCAGTTGAAGGGCTGATAAGTCTTGGCATTAGCCCATCAGACGCAAATTATTACATAGATATTATTGAGCAACGGTTAGCTAAACGCCAAACTGGCGCGTCTTGGCAACTCGCGCAATTAGAAAAATTAGAACAAAAATACGATCGAAAAGCGGCTATTCAGCAAATGTTAAGTCGATATTTGTACAATATGAAAGCCAATATCCCGGTCAGTAAATGGTAGTATATGTCCTGTGAAATTAGTCGAATATAAAGAACAAGAGGTCCGTGAATTTGCCAAACATTTGGACTTTGTTGGTTTTGCCAAACGACTTGGAAGCGCGTGTTATTTTGACCTTAATGGGCATTTTCAAGGAATGTCATTTGCCGTTACAACCTTATTGCATGGAAACGAGCCTTCGGGTTTATTCGCGATCTACCAATTGTTAAAAACCGATTTTGCTCCCAGACACAAGGTAAGGTTTGTCATCGCATCTCTAACCGCCGCGCTTACTGAACCCTTGTTTACGCATAGAATGTTGCCCGGAAAAAAAGATCTCAATCGTTGTTTTAATCCATCTGCGCAGGGGCACAAACAAACGGATTTGCAAATTGCATTAGCTGACGCCATCAATGATAAGATTTCGCAGTTTAAACCAGATGCTATTGTAGATATTCACAATACTTCAGGCAGCGGGCCTGCATTTGGTGTTGCAGTTGAGCAGTCAGCTGAGTCCCTAAGTTTAGTCAGTTTTTTCTGTCAACGCATCATAATTACAGATATTCACTTGGGAGCAATCATGGAACAGGATTTTGGTTGTCCAATAGTGACAATTGAAGCTGGCGGCTCTCAAGACAATGATGCTAACGACACGGCATTTATGGGATTAAAAAACATATTGCTCGCCAAATCGCCGTTAAAACATCAAAGTATTTTAGAAGTTTTATTACACCCTAGGCGTTTAGAAGTAAAAGATGCTGCTAGCATCACCTACAGCCTAGAAAACAACACAGATTTTGATATTAGTATGCGCAGTGACATCGAAAGACACAACTTTGGCATCACTCCAGCGGGTACTCATCTTGGCTGGGTAAATAAGCCCATTGAGCAACTGCTTAAATTGGACAACAAGGATCAGGTAGATGCTTTTTTTTCTTTGGACGGCAATAAATTAATAGCTAAGCGAGCATTACGTTTGTTCATGGTAACCACTCGTGCAGATATAGCAGTATCAGATTGTTTGTTTTATGTAGTGAGTGCTGATGAAAACTAACCCCCTTGATAGCAAATTATTCTTAGCCGAATATTGGCAACAAAAACCCTTAGTGATTCGTGGATTTATTCAGCTCTTTAACGACCCAATAGATGAGCATGATTTAGCCGGGTTAGCCCAAGAAGAGGAAATTGATGCCCGAATAGTACGTCGCTTCAATGGGCAATGGAAAGTATTCCAAGGTCCCTTTGAGACATTTGATGACAAGTGTAAAGGCGATTGGACGTTGTTAGTGCAAGGGGTCGACAAGTATATTGACCAAGTCAAAGCCCTGTTTGAATTAGTCAGTTTTCTTCCCGCCTGGCGCACCGATGACGTGATGATCAGCTACTCGGTAAAAAATGCCGGCGTTGGAGCACATATTGATCAATACGATGTTTTTATTATTCAGGGAAAAGGCAAACGTAGATGGAAAGTAGGTGCAAAAGGCGAACATGCGCCGTTTAGCCCCACTGAAAATTTATCTTTAGTGAATGACTTTGAGCCTATTATTGATGAAGTGTTATTGCCGGGGGATGCTATTTACATTCCTCCACAATTTCCCCATTCAGGCGTCACAATCGAAGATAGTCTAAATTATTCCATAGGTTTTAGAGCCCCTAGCTTTACCGAACTCTTGCATGAAGTGACCGATCAAGCTATTGCCAGTGAGTTAGCAGTTCCCCGCTATCAAGATAATAAGAGTTTACTCAATCGTCAGCATCCATTTCATGCTGTAACACCAGCGGAAATTCAAGAGTTAAAAGCCTACTTAACATCGCAAATCAATTCATCGGCTTTTGACGATGTGTTAATGAGAGCCATAAGTCAAAGTCATTTACCAGAAACAGATGAAGAAGATTACACACTTGAGGACTTAATGGAATGTGTAAATGATGCTCAATCCCTTTATTTAAGCCCAGGGGTTAAACCCATATTTTTAACTGATGAAGATTCAACATTATCAAGGTTTTATATAAATTGCGTAGCATTTGATGTGGCGTCTGAACATCAGTCCTTGGTGCAAGATCTTATTCACGATGGATATCTCAACATGAACCCTGAACTAGAAGATATCATTTGCCAAAATGAAGCACTGCAAAGCCTTTTACTGGGTTTGCTGAATTTGGGATATATTTATATTGAAGATCAGTAACCCGATAAAAACGGCGTTTAAGCTCAACCTAAACGCCTTTTTACAACTAATCTGTTGTTAATTTTTCCGCTAAATTAAGGTCAAATGGCGGTTTCTCAGTCTCCCGCGTCGCATCTTCAGCTAAGTAGGTATTCATCCAACGCATCAACCTTAAAGAATAATCGTATCTTGCCGCTGCTTTGCGATTACCATGGCCTTCTCCGGGATAAAAAACCAAGCGCACTGGGGTGTCAGTGCGCACTTTTATTGAACGAAACAGTTCCATTGATTGACTAGGATGCACTCGAGTATCATCTTCACCATGTAGAATCAGAATTGGGGTATTGGCTTTACCAGCATGGTACACAGGAGAGCGTTCTAAAATTCGCATCCAATTGTTGTTTTCCCAAGGCCATACTAAAGAATGTACCAAATGCATTTCATTCGGAATATCGCTGGTACCAAACTTTGATATCTGGTTTGAAATGCCCACAAAAGCTACAGCAGCTTTAAAATATTCAGACTGAGCGGTCGCTGCCCACATTGATGCATAGCCACCATAGGAACCACCAGTAATCCCTACCCTGTCCTTATCTATAATTCCCGCCTCAGCTAATGCCGTCAAACCATCCACAATGTCGTTAAATTCTTTACCTGCATAATCGTTTTGATGAGCTTTAGCAAAGGCTACGCCGCGCCCCGTGGAACCTCGGTAATTAGGGTAAAATACAGCATAACCTTGAGCTGTGCCAAAATGACCAGGATTCGAATATCCAGTAAGCCAGCCATCACTGTAATGAGATTCTGGGCCTCCGTGGATCATCATTATCAGCGGCCATCCGGCAGATGGTTTTTTACCATTGGGCGTCATAAGCAGGCCCTGGATCATCTCTCCATCTCTGGCTTTATATTCAAAAGTGGTTTGTTTGCCTAGTTCTATGTCTTCTAGCCAAGTATTATGCTGGGTCAACTTAGTTACACCGTCCTTGGTAACAGCAAATAATGCGGTTGGATGAGCTGCACTGCTAGCGAGAAAGTAAATACCCTGCTTAGACACAGCCAGATAATCTAGGGCAATATCATCAGGAGTAGGAAGTGTTTTTTCGATGTTACCTTTGGTGTTATATTGAACCAGTTCGGTTTCTACACCTTTGTGCACAGCTGCAAGGATATCGCCATCCTTCCACGCTATATCCATAACGTATTGCAATTCATTTTGCGTCAACTGGGTTAGAGCGCCCGTTTTTATATCCGCAACCATGAGAACGCCGGTTGAGGTATCGTGAATGTCTGTACCTGCATACATAGCGAGTTTTTTATTATCAGGTGACACGATAAATTTGCCTAACTTTCCGGGCATATCCACTGTGGTTAACACTTTATGGTTTTTTAACGAAATGACATGCAGATCACGTTGCATGTAATAATCATCGATAAGGTTTGTAGGTGCTACAGCTGCGACAATAAATTCGTTGTTCGATGACAATGTAATGCTTGATACATCACCCTTTGAAAAAATTGACTCGGCTTCACTTTCAGGATCAGTAAAATTCCACTTCCAGAGTTTCGCCATACGAAAATCTTCTTCAAATACGTAAGCTTTGAAACCTTTGTCCTTAAGCTCATTTTTTTGCTCTTTTTCTTTAGCAACAAAATATAAAGATTCTCCATTTGCACTAATGACATAATCTTCAATATTAGTATCATAAGAAAATACTTTTTCTGCTTCACCACCAGCTAATGAAATAGCATACAAAGAAGTCGTATCATCACCTTCGCGTTTGCTAGTAAAGTAAATTTTTTCGCTTTTGGGTCCAAAACTTAATCCGCCTATACGACCTTTACCTGCAATAAATCTGATGGGTGCTTGATCTCCTTTAATAACATACAAATGCATATCAGAAGAGCCATCTTCATCACCAGCCACAATATCTCTTGGTTCTGATAAGGTATAAGCAAGCAGATTTTCAGACGGCGAAGCGACTACATCAATCACATGTTTTACTTGAGGTAGGTGTTCAATTTGAAACTTTTCTTTACTGTGAACTGTGGCGATTAATGCCAAAGAAATTAAAAAGACCTTGATAAGATGAGATCCATTCATTGTCTCTTGCTCCATTTATTGATTATCTTTTATACAATAGCAAGCCAAGTATATATTTCAAGTCGCACCCCACCTGAGACGCTCTTCTCACTTATTTTGTATTACCACCCATTGACGCGCGGCCAAGTTGCTTCGATTTGACCATCATTCAGTACTTTATATTCTTCATAAGCCGCCGCTGTCATACAGGCATGATTGGGTAAGATAAGCAATTGTGTTCCTATGGGAAATCGCGCAAAGTCTTGTGCACTTTTTAACTGAATTATCCCATGCTCCTGATTGACTTTATTAACAATCAAATTATCCATGGGCTGCATACTTTGTGCATCGAGTACTAGTCCGTACCCGTAGCTCACTTTTTGCTCTTTGGTCCCAGCATCTTTTGACATAGCCAAGGCACCTGCATCAATTATCAAACGATTATGTGACTTTTTGTGACTGATAACTGTAGTGAGTACCATGAGTGCAATATCCTCGATATTACACACACCAATATTTTTCATCACTAAATCTTGAAATACAAATACGCCTGCTCTTATTTCGGTGATGCCTTTTGGTGTTTTTAAACCGTAGGCTGTTGGCGTCGAACCGACACTTATGATCTGACAACTTATATTCTCTTTATTTAACGCATCTACCGCTTTCATCATCTCATCTACTTCTTGCTGAGCATGTAACTCAACTTCAGTCATCGACGAACAAAGATAAGAATCTCCGGCGTGGGTCATTAATCCTAAAAACTCGAAGTTTTCATGAGCATGGCAAAAATTTGCTATCTGAATAATGTCAGAATCTGAGGGGATCAATCCGGCTCTGTGACCGTCAACATCAATTTCAATTAAAATTTTGGCTACAACATCTTTTTGTTTGGCAATGATTGCAATTTGCTCAACAACAACTAAAGAATCTACCAATAATTTAAAATCAGGGTGCTCTTTTGCCAATGAAAGTGCTGCATCTATCTTGTTTGGTGCCAGGGTCACCGCATACAAAATATCGCTAACGCCCTGTTGGAAAAAATACTGCGCTTCTTTCAGAGTCGACACTGTTACCCCTGACATTGGGGATTGTGTCATATGATGTAATACATCGATGGATTTAGCAGTTTTAACGTGAGGTCGAATATTTACGTTCAAGTCAGCACAATGGGAATAAAGGCTTCTTATATTGTTTAGCATTTTCTGTTTATGCACAACTAAACAAGGGGTAATCAGATCTGAAAACGTTTTTTGCATCGCATTAAATTCTTTTTATTTTTGATAGCGGCATTTTGCCAGTGTTATGTTTTTAAGGCTTCAAGCCGCCATTCTCCACTTTGATAACTAACAATAACCTGTTTGTAATCTTTGTCTACATTAAAGCTTTGTTTATTTATTCGAACCTCCACCCCAGGAAAGATATTTTCATAGGCACTTACTTGCACCTTTTTCTTAAACTCTTTGAGTTGAGCTTCTACATTTTGCTCTGTACGCCTTAACCAATTCAGAAGCGAGCGTTCATCTTGTAATTTTTCACCAAGTTCTCGCACTTTTGGCAATAAAGCATCTCGATGTTTCTTTCTTTTTAGTTTAACGAATCTGATTTCATGTGTAGCATTTGACGACTCTAAAACTTTTCTCAGTTCCATTAGTGATTCATGTTTGTAATACAGTTTGTTATAAGCTTCAGAATAGTCTATTTCAAGCTTACTTCCTGAAATTGCACCAATTTTACCTGCGGCGACTTGCCCACTGGCTCTAATTCGACAGCCAAATAAATTACCGTCAATTTTTCCTTGATTGCCAACTATCACTTCGCCTTCACAATCTATTTCACTATGGGATAACTGCTTCATTACTCGCACATCTTTATGCGCTTGCATTTTAGTATTTTGTGCATGAAACAGGGCTATGCTGCCGCCCGCTTCTAATCTGCATTCATCGCGATTGGGTTTTCCCGTTGCGCCCTGTGTAATAATAATATCGCCTTGCGTTTTAATATAGGCAGACTCTACAAATCCATTTATGGTAACATCCCCAGTTGCGATGATTTTCATATTTTCGGTCACATCACCATTCACAATGACCGCACCATCGTAGTCGACATTCCCGGTTTTAACGTTTACACCGTTAATGCGATACACATCATCAATGTTCATTTGACCGTATTTAAACTTAGGTTGTCCCGACACAGTAGCAATAATTAAGTTAGGATCGTCGTCCAAGCACTTGGTGTTAGTGCCTAAAGAATGTTGAACCCAATCGCCTTCAGAGGCAATTATCAATTTATTTTTAACAGTGTAACCATTTCGACCTGGACGCGGTGGTATTTTCTTAGCCACCAACTGCCCCTCGTTGACACAAACGATGTCCCCAAGATTACGCATATCAACTTTATCTTTACCTGAATTCTGAGGCTGTAAAATTCTATCTAATGCATTTGGAACCATAGGAATAATTTTGGAATCTTTACCCTTGCGAGGTGGAAGGCCTTTGGCAATAACTTCAGATAAGGATTTTCCTGGAGGATGTGCGGATAATTCTTTTAAAAGCTTCTCAATACGCTTTTTACTAATGCCGCGTGAAACTTTCTGGTCTTTAAGTGCTTCATTAACCTCCTCTAGGGTGACAGAACGACCACCATAGGGATTGTACACCGTGAGCTCAACTTCCATTTCATCGGGACTAACGTCGATCAATAATTTACCGTCAAGAATTTGAGCAATCGCCATTTCGACTTGGCTATCATTGCCACTTTGATTGCGTTTAATAGCTAACTCAACAGCCGAAATCAATGCTTGATCATCAAGGTATAAATCTTTGTATTCTGATTGATAAATGTTGTATTGGACAGATTTAGATTCAAGTTTGTCGCCACAGGTTTGTGGGTCGATGTGAAGAATTAAATGTTCACCCTTATCATCAAGGTTTAAAGAAATACCATTCATCTTTTAATACTGTCTCAATGTTCACTACTACCATTATAGGCTATCGGCTTAAAACCTATATTTATTTAATGGTTTAGTACTTTTTTAATAAACCTTTGTATTTTTTAACCTTTATATTGATATATATGTTCGTATTTATGCTAATTCACTTAACATTTATCTTATTTAGCAGTAGATTAATCCTATATACACCTAAGAGGTTTAGTATCTTTTGGATCGTGAAAATCATGGAATAATCAATCAAAATGCTTTTAAAGGCATTGTGGTTGCAACAGTGCTAGTCATAACCACAGCCTTTTATTTTACTTGGTATGCGCTGAGTCAGATAAAAGAAGATGTATTAAATGAGTATGGAAAATCTCTTACGACAGTATTGGAAAGTAACTCCACCGCAATAAACTTCTGGATTCAACAACGGGCAAATATACTTTCGCGAATTGCCTCCTCGTCTGAAATCACAATGATGCACTCGGCTATTATTGCCGCAAATAACGAAGCAAACCAAAATGCCAATGATATGGCACCTATGCTTGCACAAAAACTATCTTTGTTTAGAACATTTAATCAAAATAAAGGACTTATGTTGTTTTCTGTAGACGGCAATTTTATTGCGGGTGATATTGACGAATCCATAAGTATCCGAGATTTATCTCTGTTAAAGCAGCATTATCCAGAACTCTGTAAGCGCTCTCGGGAAATTACCCAATTCATTCCCCCCGTTAGCTTTACCACCCTTTCTGGTCAGCATCTTAATCTCCTTACTTTTATTGCTCCCATTAAACAAGATGAAACTCTGCTAGGTTACATAGTGTCTGTTTATTCCCCTGAAAATGAACTTAGCCAAATTGCATCCTTAGCTCGGATTGGCAAAACCGGGGATTCGTTTTTATTTAATAAAGAGGGTTATTTATTATCGCGGACTCGTTTTGAGGACTCCCTACCCGAACTAGGTCTATTATCCGCCAATCAATCATCCATCCTGAATCTGAAGCTAGTTGACCCAGGTGTTAATCTTTACAAGGCAAGCTCAGCTTTGAACTCTGAGGAAGTGCTTACTCGAATGGCAACCTCCGCAATTAAGGGAGAAAATAGTTTTAATTTAGACGGTTATCGAGGCTTTAGAGGTGTGAACGTGATTGGGGCTTGGCAATGGATGCCTGATTTACAAATGGGGATTGCCACCGAAATTGACCTGCATGAAGCCTTAGAAAGTTATCGCAGTGCCAGCTTGGTTGTGTTGTCGCTATTAACCCTTAGTTTGATGATTTTTGGTGTGTTAGGCACTGTGGTCGTCATCACTTCCTATAAAGCAACAAGTCGCTTGCGATTGGCTGCAATTGATTTAGAGCATAGAGTTGACGAAAGAACTGAAGAATTGTCTGTTGCATTGAATAACCTCAAACATGAACAAACAATTCTTCAATGTTTGTTTGACAATATTCCCGATCCCATATTTTGCAAAGACAACGATAAACGCTACGTAAAAGGAAATGATGAGTTTTTTAAAACCTTTAATAAAACACAAGAAGAAGTCATTGGGTTCACCGACCAAGAAATCACCCATCAAAATGATAAGTCTTTCTTCGAAGATACCGATCAACAAGTATTAGATTCTGGAAAAACACTTGTATTTGAGCGCGAAGGCAATCATGAAAATTACACCGATAGAATTTTTGAAACCCGCAAGTCATTAATTCCCTTCCCTGATGGCATACCGCCGGGCATTATTGGTATTGCCAGAGATGTCACCGAACAGCGAAAAGCGGAACGCAGTTTAATTTCGGCAATCAAAACCGCAGAGGCGGCCAATCAAGCCAAAAGTGAGTTTCTGGCGCGCATGTCACATGAAATTCGCACCCCCATGAACGGTGTTATTGGAATGCTAGATTTGGTTATGGATACCACCTTATCTGATGAGCAGCGACATAAACTAGATGTCGCCAAAAGCAGTGCCAAAAGTCTATTAGGTTTAATTAACGACATTCTGGATTTCTCTAGGGTTGAAGCTGGAAAATTAGAATTAGAAGTGATTGATTTTGACTTACCTAAACAGATAGAAGAAACCACCAAAGCGCAAGCAATTCGCGCTGAAGCTAAAGGCTTAGAGCTATTGATTGACGTCACTTCTATCGATAATCCAATGGTCAAAGGCGATCCATTACGCTTGCGTCAAATTGTGACTAATTTAGTCAACAATGCGATTAAATTTACCCAACAAGGACAAATATTCATCAAAGCAAGTTCTAGCACGCACAGTGGCAAAGTCAAACTAGAGTGTTCAGTTTCAGATACGGGTATTGGCATACCTGAAGATAAGTTAGATACCCTTTTTGATTCATTTACTCAAGTTGACTCATCGACCACGCGCAACTATGGCGGTAGCGGCTTAGGCTTGGCAATTTGTAAACGATTATGTGAATTAATGGATGGCGAGATCAGAGTTACAAGTGACCTTGGTAATGGCAGTTGTTTCACTTTTACCGTAACTTTTGAAGCAAGCGCACTAAAACCGCAAAGTAAACCCTATGGCAATATTCAAAACCTCAGAACCTTAGTGGTGGATGATAATCCAATCAATTTGGAAATATTGAAAAATCAGCTCAATAAAATGTCTATCTACTGTAAACAGGCCGAAAGTGTTGACCAGGCCATCGACATATTAGAAGAGTCCGGCGGTAATTTTGATATTTTAATTACCGACATGAACATGCCAGGTAAAGACGGACTTGAACTCACCCGATTAATTCGAAAATCCCCAGATTTCAGGCATATTAAAATCATTATGCTGAGTTCTATGTCGTTTAACGCCAACAGAACAGAAATGAAGGCCATGGGTCTTGACGGATGTTTACTTAAACCTATATCCACTGATGATTTGTTAAATGTAATCAGATTAGTTGCTAATAATGCGTCGTCTGACACAGTAGTTAATGAATTAAGTCTAGTGAATTATAGCAATTCAACACCAGAGCCAGCGCCACAATGGCCAAGTTACCATCGAATTTTGATAGTAGAAGATAACCCAGTCAACATGATGGTTGCTGAAGGGCTATTGAAAAAATTAGGGTTACGATTTGCCTCTAGTTTTAACGGTCAGGAAGCTATTGATAAACTAAAATCCAGTGAAGCAAACGATACCTTTACCCTCATTTTAATGGATTGCCAGATGCCTGTCATGGATGGGTACAAAGCAACTACATTAATACGCCAAGGTTTTGCTGGTGATATTTATAAAGACATTCCTATAGTTGCAATGACCGCCAATGCCATGAAAGGCGATAAGGAAAAGTGTTTGCAAATGGGAATGGACGATCACATCGCCAAGCCTATAGACAACAAACTGTTTATCGATACCATACAAAGAGCCTTTTTAATGTCTAAAATGGCCATTGAAGGCTACGACATGCCTAATCACAGTCTGGACAATGACAATCATCAGCAACCACTGAATATCCCCCACAGAGCGCTGCGCACAATGGATTGGAACGAATTAGTTCCAAGCTTAAGTGTTGATCCAAAGATGTATTTAAAAAGCTTATCTGTATTTCAACACCAGCATGTTGGAAAACCCTTTGTATTAAGCAACACAACTGAAAGCGCAATTGATATAAAAAGAGACATTCATACGTTAAAAGGCAGCGCTGGCAACATGGGCTTTTTAACCCTATATAAGCTTTGCTTAGCCTTGGAAATAAAAATTATTGATTCGGGACTAGTTGAATCTGACATTGAAACCCTTAATCATACACTAAATGATGCATTAAGTGATGCTCAACTAATACTTGAGTCCAACACGCACTTAAATTCTCAACTTAATACTATACGTCCAAAGTTACAGGTGTATACTGATATTCAGCGGTACGTAGAGAACAGTGAACTCGTTCCTTTCGTGTTGGTTGAAGAGCTTAAAGCGATAAAAACCAATGGAAACATCGATGATGAAGAAATTGATCTGGTTGTCAACCTATTAGAGCAGTTTGATTATGAAGAGCTAAATTCGGTATTAAAAAGGATCTTATGAGTACAGAAGTTGAATTTAAACCAGTCATTTTGGCAGTTGACGATGATCCTACGAATATCAACGTCATTGTGAGTCACTTGTCTCCACTCAACCCTAAATTTTTAATCGCTAATAGCGGTAAGTCAGCATTAGACATATTGGCTAAACAGCAACCTGATCTCATCATTTTAGATATCAATATGCCTGATATTACTGGCATAGATGTTTGCAGAAAAATTAAGTCTGATACACTCAATCAAGAGACCCCCGTACTTTTCCTTACCAGTAGCGTTAATGATATTTCTGAAGCCTTTGATGTAGGTGGTGTTGATTACATATTAAAACCGGTAAAAGCTGAAGAACTTCTTGCCCGTGTAACAACGCATTTGCGTCTCAATCGTTTGGTCAAATCCCTTGACGAAGCCAATACATTGCTCGAGGGCGTAAATGAAAGCTTAGAAATCAAAGTTCAACAACGAACTATCGAACTGGTTACAGCGAATAAAAATCTAAGACGAGAAATAGATGAAAGGCGTCGTCTTCAGGACAAGCTGTCTTATCTATCAAATTATGACTTTGTGACCCGAATGTACAATCGCACATCAATGGAACACGAGCTCAAATCCAGATTAGACTTAATGATGACCTCAGATGCCATAGAGGCTCGTTGGTATCTGTTTTTTATAGATCTAGACCAGTTTAAAGTTGTCAATAACAGTTGTGGCCATGTTGCTGGGGATGAACTATTAAGGCAAATTGCTGAAATTCTAAGAGATTTATATACCGATGATTATATTTGTGCGCGTATGGGTGGGGACGAATTTGCCATCCTTCTGCAATCCGTTAACCTTGAAGACGCGATTAAAAAAGCACACATTGTGAAAAATGCGATCGAGGCCCACAAGTTTGAATGGAATAACGAAATATTCAGACACACCATTAGTATTGCGTTGGTTGAACTCGATGAAAGTGTAGATTCCGTTTCCCATTTACTCAGTATCGCTGAACGAACCTGTTTTGAAAGTAAACGCAAAGGTGGTGGGGAAATATCGATTTATAATCACACAAAAGAATACATAGATAAGTCGCAGCAACAATTAAAGGTCATTCCAATTTTGCATCACGCATTAGAAAATGACCAATTCACCCTCTTTTATCAGCGAATAATTCCGTTAAACGAAGAGCATCCTTACAAAATAGAGGTTTTACTGCGCTTAGTTGATAACAGTGGCAAGGTAAAACCACCTAGCCACTTCATACCCATTGCAGAACGCTATCATTTAATTACTGAAATCGATAAATGGGTAATCAATAAAACCCTTGAACAAATGAAAAATTTGCCTGAAGACTTGCATGTGTCGATTAATTTGTCAGGTGAGTTTATTGGAAAGAGTAACTCAGCAGAATTAATTAAATCTATGTTGAGCCAATCACAAATAGCACCACAACGCATCTGTTTTGAAATTACAGAAACATCAGCTATATCCAATGTTGAAGCAACCAATGCTTTAATTTCAGAGCTGAAAGAAATTGGTGTCCAATTCTCATTAGACGACTTCGGTACTGGTACATCGTCCTATGAATACTTAAAACAACTTCCTATCGATTTTGTCAAAATTGACGGTATTTTTGTTAGAGATATTGAGAACGACGAAATAAATCGTAAGATGGTAGAATCTATTCTTGGCATTGCCGTCGCTAAACAAGTCAGAGTTATCGCGGAATGTGTTGAAACCCCAGAAGCCCTTGCGATATTGCAAGAAATGCAATTGGATTATTATCAAGGGTATCTAGCGCATAAACCTGAGCCTCTAGCTAAGTTATTTGAGAAATAGTTGTTTGGAATGTTGTCATCAAGCTGTCACTTTTTTATGTCAGCCTAAAGGATAGTCAGTCTTGATGAACCTCAGGTTTGAAAAAACTAAAACAATACCAATACGAACGTTATGCCATCCTTTGCCAAATGGCCTATCCAGGGTCACATTTTTCCTATCCTGAGACCCTAGCTCCATTTAACGAAAGACTTATTATGGATCAACATGGGCGTATAGGCGTTCGTGTATTGTGGCGAGAGGACAAAAAAGAAGTCATTGTTGTCTTTCGTGGCTCAATTACCATGCAAGACTGGTTAGGTAATTTGTGTTTCGTACCAGTGCGCTACCAAGCAAGTGCTGGTCGTATACATTGGGGATTTAAACGACTATTGGAACAACCCATGTACTCAAGTCACAAATCCCGCGACCAGGCTATTGCATTACAAGAGCTGCTAATGCGAGTACTGACGCCCCTAGTAAAAGCTAACAAGAGATTCACCTTTATCGGACATTCTTCCGGAGGGGCTATTGCTTGTATCTTTGCCAACATATTTGAACAAAAATTCCCGCAAAAGGTAAAACGCGTTGTCACCTTCGGGCAACCAGCGTTTGGCACTTTCAGCTATAGACGTCACTATAAATTACATAATAAAACGTACCGCATTTGCTGTGATTTAGACATTGTCACTTACATGCCGTTGGTGCCTTATATGTACTGGCACATTGGAAAAATGCTCTGGCTACACGACGATCAGATTTACGAAAACACACCAACCCATGAGCGTTTTCTTCGTTCCATGAAAAGCTGGATACTTCGCCCCATTACTTATCACTACATGAAAAAATATATTCGTAATAAAACCCTATTTGACGAGCACTAATCTTCGGATTTTTTGCCAGAATTTAATTTAGCTAAAAAAATGATTTCATCTTGCAAAGTAAGTTGCCAATGTCGCCCATCTTTCCGGTTTTGAGAACAAGGCACATAGCTCGCAAATCCTGGGTATTGAATACCTAAAGCGGTCTCATCACGCTCCCCCAGCGATAGCGGCTTTTTGGCTTTATTACCTTTTTTACGGATGGGGAATAACGAACAGGATTTAGGCTTTACATCAGACACCATTAAATCTTCATCTAAAGCCAATTTATGTAAGGAACAAGCACCGTCAGTTAACGCAAAAACGCAGCGGGTTTGATTAAAATGTGACGGAAAATCTGGACTCTTATACTGATGCTCACGCACCGCGGTTTTGTCGCCGGAAAAACCTTCCCAGTCACCTTTAACAATAAACTCTTGCGGTAAATGCTCAAAGTATTGTGGAAATTTTTCTACATATGCGGTTATTGATTTAACTTCAGCATCAGTCACGTAGACCCCATCATAGCAACATCTCGCTTCACAATGGCGATAATTACAGGCTTTATAATTTTGCTCGCTATTTTGCGGACTAAATCTAGCCTGCCAACGCTTTACAAACTCGTTTTGTACGGATGTTAATTCAATGTCTGTAAGTTTATTTAGCGCCTGAAGAATAAAATTTCGACTGCCTTTTATGCCCTCGCACTGAGCCAACGCAGATATAAAATCATGAGTCGTTTGCTTGCAAATTTTATTGGTAAGCAAGGAGTAAGCGTAAGCGTAAGATTTGTATAAAGGCGATAGCTCCCTATCTGCTTCGTTTATTTGAATTTCATGGAAGATTTTGCCATAAAAAGCGACGACATATTGAAATGCTCGAGCTAAATCACAGAGATAAAAATAGCCGCCTTCTTCCGCTTCTTGTGCCATTTGAGTAAGCACTTCATATGCTTTTAGTGGATCTTCTTGATAAGTCGCCAAGCATTGATATGTCTTACCGTAAATATAGTCCCATTGATGACCAATTTTTTCTGCCAGCGCTACACCTTGAGAGTAGAGCTTTTTACTATCTTTTACTTTTCCCTGCTCAAGTCTAATGTTGGCCAAACAAATCGCAGCAATATCGATGGCGTGATCAAGTTTACTTTGCATTGCCTGATCATAGGCTTCGGATAAAATAATATCCGCTTTATCCAGCATACCAACACCCCAATAAGCATCGGCCAAGTTAACCTTGCAAATGATAAGTTGTTGGACATCACCCTTTTCGCGCTGTAATTGCACACTTTGCTGTGCGTAAAAAATGACTTGCTCATTTTTTTCTAAATCATGTAACACCAAACTGGCAGTATGATAAAAGTGACTCACTAGCCATTGAGGTAAACTGCTAGATTTGATGCTTGCTTCCATCTTGATCAGTAACGCCAAAGCTTGAGCAGATAAACCACTCGCCCAAAGGATCACAGCTTTACAAAGAGACACATTAAACCATTGCAAATTTGTGGTGCTGAGTTGTTCGGCCTTGTTAATAACGTCTAGCCCCTGCTCGCACTTGCCGGTACGCATTAAAAACCTAGATAAATAGGTATGCTGGGAAACTTTGTGTTTTGAAGCTACGGTCGGCCAATCATTTAATAGTTGCCGCTCTTTTTCTACGTCACCGCTCATGTAAGCAGAAGTCACCCTAATCTGCCAAGCTTCTTGAATCAAACTCTGCGGCAAATACGCTAGCTTTAATAGAAGTTGACAGTTCTTATCTGCATTAAAATAATCCCCAACAGAAATTCGCATCAGTGCCAGCGACCTTAACGTATTGGCCATTGGCAAATTCCAGTTTTCGCTTCCTAGTTCAAATTCTTCACTTAGATCACACAATCTTTGAATTAGACGTTGCTGAGTTTGCTCCGAAAGATCATTCCAACGCTTGTCGCTAACTAAACAATGGAGTGCCTTGGCTATTGTTTTAAGATAAACAGTAGCTTTTGGGTGGGTACGAAAAAATTCATAACTGGCTTCAAAATACTCTGCCCGTTTAAATTCCAACTCTTTATAGTTGTTATTTTCTAATCGACTGGCAACAAATCCATAAGCAGATTCAGCTTCACAAAGCTGTTCTGACACCTGCGTATTTTTATCCATTAGCGCAAGCGTTTCCAATAAACTTATTTCATCAAACTCTCGACCTTGACCACTGCCCATTACCAACAACTCTCGCATTGCGGCACCCGCGGTTCTCAATCTATTTCTTGCCATATCAAGCGCTTTCGATGGTAACGAAGTTAATTCCTGTACAGAAACTTCTAGCTGCCCCTGCTCGTTTAACCAACCTGGCGCATTTTTTAACTCGTCGACATAATCTTTTAGCATGTCGAGGTTTCCACCCGATTTTTCTATCAGGATATCTATAGCAGCAAGATCCAAATGTTGTAATGACTGCGTTACCAAATCTATCTGAAACTCTGTAGGAATTGGTTTTACCCTAATTTCACGCACATAATTTGATAAATCATCATCACTTTTTAACTCAGCAAAATAGTCATAAATCGGTTTTGAAAAATCCAATGATTTTGACTTTTCTATGGCATCATCCCAAACCGTCATAATAATCATGAGAGGCCATTTTTGTTTATGCGCTGTTTTTAGCAACTGTTTTAAGATATCTAGACTAGCCTGATCAATAAACTGCACATCGTCCACTACCAAGACAAGCGGCATATTGTGTACTTTTAACAAAGCATTAAATGCGTTGCTGGCTTCGTCCTCAATTCGTTTAGTATCTCGGTTTAGAAGTTCATCAACACTAATATTGTCTGATTTTTGAGAGCTAAACCTTTCTTTTAATGAGGCGAAAAATCCTTCCGCGGTTAGCGCATCAGAGCTGGTTTCAAGGAAGGAGTTCACTGATTCAATAATTTGTCCGCTGCCTGGCACTGCAAAGGAAGCAAGCACACTGAAGGCCGATTTTGCGAGATTCAGATTAGCTTTCTTATTTTTTGCTGAACTGATTAAATAAAATAAATGATGCCTTAATTGGCGTCTTAAAATTTCAAATGCTACAGGTTTTACTGCGTGCTCTTTGGCAGAGTCATAAGATGTGCATCTAAATCCAAGCCAAAGCCATGGCATTTGCTGAACGTTGGTATATTCCACCGAATTTATTAATGGGGCTACCGAAGAGGCTTTTCCGATATCATGTAAATTATCAGGCCAGTAATTGTCTGGGTCGTGGTGTTCAATTAAATATTGGTAAAAACGTTGGACTAAAGAGGTTTTTCCGACTCCAGGTTGGCCTTTTAACAAGATTAACTGGGGACCATTTTCTAATTCACCAAATGCACGGTAAATTCGTTTTAATTCTGATGTTCTGCCCTGAAACACGCTAAAAGACTTCTTCTTATAAATTTTTACGCAAGTTATAAGTTGAATCTTACACTAGAGTTTCAGCTTTATCAGTATTTGTTGGGTATTTAACAATCACTATCTAAAACAGTAATTGTCGGAGGCGTTCCTTCTGCTTGCGCTTGCTGATAAATAACTTTGCAATTATCTAATGAAGCAACCCCGCTAGGTAAAATAGCAAATTCATCACTACGGGTTACAGCCTGAGGCGCAGAATCAGTTAGCACGCCAATTCGCCAATCGGTATTATTGCCAGTTCCGCTACCATCAAGATCTATCCATGACCTGTGGTTTGTCACTATGTCTCTAATCGCTGGATAGCCATAAACAGTGTAGACAGTGCTATTATTGATTGACATATTCTCATCTGCAGCGCGCTCTTTACCAGCTAACACTGCTTTTGAATAGACTAGATCTGCACCGCCTTGAATTGCAGCTTTAAGCCCCTGTAGACTCGCCTTTCTTGCATCACTTTGCACATCAATAAATCTAGGGGCCGCAGTAACAGCAAGAATGCCCAAAATAACAATGACTATAATGAGTTCGATAAGAGTAAAACCGCGTTGCTGCATGTAAGTGGAATCCAAAAAAACAAAGACTTCTTTAGTTTGCCACAAATGAATAATAGGAAGGTTGTTAAAAACTAAGCTTAGTTATGAAAATTAGTACCTTACAACTATCATATTTGTAAGGTACTAAAAGTTTAATCTAGACTACTTAAAACGGCGACGATTGGCGTATGCCAGACCAGTAAAAAATATCAAGATCATTGACATTGTTGAAGGACCGTCGGTGCTAATTGCGGGACATCCGCCGACGCCTGGAGGGTTAGTTGCACAAGGATCTTGACCACCAACAGAAAATTCCGTAATAACGCGAACGAAATCTCCAGGTGTTGATGCTAACCAATCGACATACAAACGATTTGTTTCGGTGCCTGTGCCAATCCACACGGTATCCTGAGCTGGCTCTAGACCGCGAGCACCTGGATTAAGATAGGTAACATTATTGTTTAGAAGATTATCACTTGCTGCAAGCAAATTGGTACTAGTAATAACTGCAATAATGTTCGAATCAAAATCCACATAGCCTTGTTGAGCCGTTGAATCGTCTGGGTCAAAAAAGACATAATGACTTGCTATAGTGGTTCCAGAGGCAACGGTTCCACCAATATTTGTCATTAGGTCTGATGCCAGAAGTATATTTTGACCTTCATTAAACCCGTACAAATTTGGCGTTTGAAAAGTATCATTCCCTACTGTGTTGGCAGGTCCTGCTGGAGGATTAAAAGGCAAGGTTAATAACTGGAAAATGCCGCCTTGGTCAAATGCATCAGGGTAAAGTGCGCCACTACCAATATCAGTTACTGCCCCTCCGATGATAACTGCATGAGAATGCGCTGCAAAAAGACACCCAACTAGGGTAATAGCTATTTTTTTAAACATTGTTACAAACTCCATGTAAGATTATTTTTCTTGTCAGATAAATACAGCGAAAAATCTTTCCTTTTATCCTTTTGAACAAAGTGTAAAGTCATTAATTCAAAAGTTAGATTAATAACCAACACCTTTTGATTAATTTTTAAGCAATTCATACACCAAAATACTATTCTTCATTTAAAACAACGGCTTATAAATTATTTTTACTAATTTGCACTTGGTAATTTAGTAATGCGTAAAAATTACTGACACCAGATATAAGTTTTCAAGTCAAACTAGCTATTTTAACTAAGGCTAAAGTTCTACTCATGAAGCCGATACAACTAAAGTAAAGCTATTTATGGAGTAAGTTCCCACTATGGAAAAATCATATTCAACTATTTCGTCTATTCGTGGATTCACCCTTATTGAGTTGATAATAGTAATTGTGATTATTGGTATACTCGCAACCGTAGCCGCGCCTAGATTTATCGATATTAGTACGGATGCTCGAATAAGTGCATTAAACAAAGTAGCATCTGAAATGAAATCCACCATTACTTTGGTGAAAAGTAAGGCCATTGTAAGCGGGCTTAGAGCGGCCGCCAGTAATCCCGCCGGCGGTTCTAGTAGTAATCAAATTGGTTACGCAGTGGATTTTGGTTTTGGAAATACAGAAGTAGACTGGCGAAACTTATGTCCGGAAGCAGAAGCCGAAGTTAATGACGCCCTTGGTATGCTGGACTTTGTCAACTATGAAGCAAACGACTTTCAAGTAAGAACTGATAATCAGTATGCTCTTTTAGGATTTGAAGTCCCGTCTAGCGGTATACCCACAAACCAAGGTTGTTACATAATTTACGATTCCTTTGGCTCTCCAGAGTGCACTATTACAGTTGTGACTACCGATTGTTAATCTCAATACCAAACTGAACTTCTCATTTGTCGGTATGATTTACTGAAAATTCAATTTATACTCTCGCTGTTATCATGAGTCCAGTCCAATTAAACCTTTAAATTTAATTAAAATCAGAGTGTTAGCCGATGTTGAAGTATGAAAAAAAGCTACTAAACTGTCTCTGTAATGTGTCTAGTTCATTTTTCATCTATATTGCCGCAGTTTGGCTAATCTGGGCCATGCCCATGTACGCTTTAGCTAGTGAATTTGCTCAAGCTCAGCAGATAGAAGACAGTGATATTAGCTTCAACGAAAAGTATAAATCCTTATTGTTATTGCTTGAAGATTCTGAAACTTGGTCAACCGAAGAGCAGAGCTCATATTTTCAATGGTTAGGAACTGCGGCTGGCGAAATTGACAAATTAGAAGAAGCAGAAACCTACCTTACTAAATCAATTGTATTGATCAAAGATTCAGCGCCGTCAGAGCAATTGGCGTTTAGCTTATTAGAACGTTCGTATTTTAGATATTTAGATACAGGAGACACTCAAATCTATTGCCCTGATAGATTTTTAGCTATTGATATTGCCAGACAACTTGAAACATCTGAGATGTTGCTTAAAGCATTAACTCAGGCGGCTTTTTGTGCCACAGACACCAAGGACTTTCAAACCGGATTAAGTTTGCTAAAAGAAGCATTAAATATAATGGAAGTTGATTCTATTCCAAGCACCGATAAAGGACTAATTTATAATGCTACCGGTAATATTTATCGCAGCAATGGCCTACATGAGCGGGCTTATTTCTACATCAAAAAAGCTTATGACGAATGGTTTGCAATTCAAGATTATGTAGGTATGTTCAACATGTTGCATACGTTAAATGCAGAAGCTATCTCTTTGCAACAATTCGAGGTAGCACAAAGTCATGTGGATAAAATGTTTGAAATGGCAAATGCTAATTATGCGGGAATAGACTTTTTATTCTTTGCAAATTTTAACCAAGGCACCTTGTTTTATGCACAAGAAAAGTTTGAAAAAGCCTATGCCAGCTTTTTAAACGCTTATGAGTTAAAAGAAACTACTGTAGAGCAAGATTTTGTAAACACTCTGGTGTCCTTTCTATCTTTTTCAGCTTGGTATAATAACGACTTCACCTCAGCCCTTGAATACGCAAATTTAGCGTCCCAAAGCAAGCCTAAGAGTATTAGAGAAAAACTCTTACTGGACGGAATAATTCACAGCGCAACGAGTTCTAAAAATGAAAAGCAAACTATGTATAGGCTTTTAGAGCTCGATAAATACTATCGGCAAAAAAATTCTGAGTTATTGTCTAATCAAATCGGTGTACTTTCCCTTGAACACGATGTGGTTGTCACCAATGTTGAAAAAGAACTATTGGAAAAACAACTAGCTTTAAGCCAACTTGAAATTGAAAAAAAGCAAGCAGAAGAAGAGCACACACAATTTGTACAGCGGATATTAATTATAATTCTAGGTATGCTGTTTCTCGGTCTGTTTGGCTTATTTTGGGCATTGTCCTATTTCAAGAAGATGGCGGGAACCGATTTTCTTACCGGAGTAAAAAGCCGTAGGGCCGCATTTAAGCTTGGCGAAAAAATCATGCACAGCAATTTGGAGCAAGATAAAGAATTTAGTGTACTTGCCATTGATGTGGACCATTTTAAACGTATAAATGATAACTATGGACACCACATTGGCGATATTACGTTAAAAGAGATCGCTAAACGATTGCAAAATGCATTACGCAAAAAAGACATCCTAGCCAGAATTGGTGGCGAGGAATTTCTGATTTTATTACCCAATACTGCTCAGACAGAAGCAACCGATTTAGCTCAGCGGTTACGTGAAAAAATGAATAAGGATCCCATCAACTTCGATAAACGTTCTTTGTCTATTACCATCAGTATTGGTGTAGCAACAAACACATCAGGCGTTGCTTTCGATAAGCTGATTGCAGTTGCTGATAATGCTTTATATCAAGCAAAGGAAACAGGTAGAAATAAGGTTGTGGTAGCGGACGTTGCTAGTTCGTGAATAAGGTGAGGATGTTAATTGGTCGGTGTGAGAGGATTTGAACCTCCGACCCCTGACACCCCATGACAGTGCGCTACCAAGCTGCGCCACACACCGACCGTAGGCTGCGCATTATATGGATTTGGTACAGATAAGCAAGTGTTTTATAAGCTTAATTCAGCTAAATATCTATGCAAACAAGACCGGTTTCAGTTTTATTTAATACTGCTTTCAGTGCACCTGAATTAGTCCAGACTGCTGATTGCCCTGCGTTAATATAATCAGCACTTTTCCCAGTGGCATTTGAAAATATTATCGGCATATTGAGTTTTCGAGCTGTTTCGCCATAAAATTCAAACGCACTTGCCATTGAGTGATTTGATTTTGCTACCCCAACAAGGTAAGCATCAGCATTTTTGTGTCGATTAACATGTGGTTGTTGTAGAGACTCATAACAGATACCTATGGCTAGATGCTTGTTTTGCCATTGCAATAAATTATCTTTTTGCCCAGGCGTGTAATAAGGCAATTCATCGTCATGCAAAAGGCGTTTTTGATAATCCCAACAAGCGCAATCTGGAAAAATGAATCTATGGTTAATAAACACCTGTTTGCCATCTAACTTGGGAAAGCCGCCCCCGATTGCTATCTGAAATTGGTTAGAGGCTTGTTGCAAAACTTGGGTAAATTGCATTATCAAAGGAGCAAATTCTTTCGCCATCTCTATAGCGCCTTTATCTAGATATCCGGTAAGCGATAATTCAGGGTATATTATGAGATTTGCACCCTGCTCTGCCGCTAAACTCATCAAGTGAAGATGCTGTTCAAGATGATAATCGAAATCACCCAATCGGCTCTCTATTTGTCCCGCGGCAATCCTCATTCTATTGTCCTTTAATGAATACACATAAAAAAATCCGGTGTAGCTAGGCTAGACCGGATTTAGTATTAAATACGTTTACTTATTTATATTCAACTTCGATGATTTCGTACTCAACTGTACCTGCTGGGGTTTGAATATTCACAATATCATCTAGCTCTTTTCCAATTAACCCTCTGGCAATAGGCGAGTTTACTGAGATTAAACCATTTTTAATATCCGCTTCATCATCACCAACGATACGGTAAGTGGTTTCTTCTTCATTGCTGACATTTAAGATGGTAACAGTTGTACCAAACACAACTTTTCCGTTGTTAGGCAATTTGGTGACATCAATAATTTGAGCGTTTGAAAGCTTACCTTCGATATCTTGGATGCGACCTTCACAAAAGCTTTGTTGCTCACGAGCTGCATGATATTCAGCATTTTCTTTTAAATCGCCATGCTCTCGTGCTTCAGCAATAGCATTAATGATGCGCGGGCGCTCTACAGACTTCAAATGATCTAATTCTTCACGCAATTTTTTAGCGCCTTCCGCTGTCATGGGATAAGTTGTCATGATTATTCTCTTTGTTTTTCTGCTTATACCTGATTGTTTGTTCCTTCAAATGAACAATCAATACGTTTAAAAACAAAACGAATGCCAATTGGCATTCGTTGTTTCGATAGAGATGAACCGATAAGTATATGTCAATTTTGATGTTTTATCATCTTATTTGATACTTAACAGCTTCCGTTGTGGTTTAACCTGTAATGCGCTTATGTAATTCCTGAACGGATTGTACATTACGTTTCGCGTCAGCAGCACTTGCTTTTAACGTAGCGAATGCGGCATTCAGCGTTGTCGTATAAGGCACTTTATTCAACAAAGCTTCGCGGCGAATATAGACTGAATCAGTTATCGCCTGACGTCCTTCAGTTGTATTTACTACATAACAGTATTCACTGTTTTTGATAGCATCTACAATATTAGGACGACCTTCTGATACCTTATTTACTTCTTTGCAATCGATACCTGCGATTTCAAGAGCTTCGGCAGTGCCACGGGTTGCTTCGATAACAAAACCACTTTCCAGTAACTGTTTAGCTAAATCAACAATTCGCTTCTTATCATTATTTCGAACAGACAACAGAACTTTACCGGCTTCAGGTAAAGGTGCAGAAGCACCTAGGTTTGCTTTCGCATAGGCCTCTTCAAATGTCTCCCCGACGCCCATAACTTCGCCTGTAGAACGCATCTCAGGACCAAGTAAAGGATCAACGCCTTGGAATTTAGCAAAAGGTAACACCACTTCTTTGACTGAGAAAAACGGCGGAATGACTTCTTGGGTTACACCCTGCTCTTTCAACGATTTATTCACCATTGTTCGAGCTGCAACCTTGGCTAAAGGAATACCCGTCGCTTTAGATACAAAAGGAACAGTTCGAGCAGCCCTTGGGTTTACCTCAATCAAATAAACTTCATTGTCTTTAATTGCAAATTGGGTATTCATTAGGCCTTTCACACCTAACTCAAGTGCCATTTCTTTTACCTGAGTACGCATAACGTCCTGAATATCTTTATTCAATGAATAAGGAGGTAAACTACAAGCAGAATCACCAGAGTGTACGCCAGCTTGTTCAATATGTTCCATGATCCCGCCGATCACTACGTCGGTACCGTCGCAAATGGCGTCAATATCAACTTCTACTGCGTCATCAAGGAATCTATCTAACAATACAGGCGCTTCGTTTGACACCTTCACCGCTTCATTTAGGTAGCGTTTTAAGTCTTTGAGGTCATACACAATTTCCATTGCTCGACCACCTAGAACATAAGAAGGTCGCACTACCAGTGGAAAACCAATTTCTTTTGCCTTTTCTAGTGCTTGTTCCATATTGCTCACAGTCGCATTAGCAGGTTGTTTCAAACCAAGCTTTTGCACCATTTTTTGAAAGCGTTCACGATCTTCTGCCATATCGATAGAATCTGGTGAAGTACCTATGATAGGTACGCCGTTTTTCTCTAGATCTCTAGCTAGTTTAAGTGGTGTTTGACCACCATATTGCACAATGACGCCCGTCGGTTTTTCAACTCGAACTATCTCTAATACATCTTCTAATGTAACAGGCTCAAAATACAATCTATCTGACGTATCATAGTCGGTGGAAACAGTTTCAGGGTTACAGTTCACCATGATAGTTTCGTAACCATCTTCACGCATCGCCAGTGCCGCGTGTACGCAGCAATAATCAAACTCAATACCTTGACCAATTCGATTAGGGCCACCGCCAAGTACCATGATTTTTTTCTTGTTAGAGGGCGCAGCTTCACACTCTTCGTCGTAGCAAGAATACATATAAGCAGTTGAGGTAGAAAACTCTGCAGCACAGGTATCAACCCGTTTAAATACCGGCAGAACATCAAGCTTTGTTCTTTGTTCACGAACATTTGTTTCACTGGTATTAGTTAAAGTCGCTAAGCGGGCATCAGAAAAACCTTTACGTTTTAAATTTCGCATTAGGTTTTCGTCAATGCCAGTTAGCCCAACCCTGGACGACAATTTTTCCAGCTCAATGATTTCTTCGATTTGCACTAGGAACCAGCGATCAATATTGGTAAGTCTAAACACTTCTTCAATGCTCATACCTAATCTAAATGCATCGCCAATGTAGAAAATACGTTCAGCGCCAGGTTCTCTTAATTCATAAATTATTTTGCTTTGTGCTTCAGGGTCGTCAAGGTCAATGATGGGATCAAAGCCTGACACTCCAGTTTCTAGCCCTCGAAGTGCTTTTTGCAAAGATTCCTGCTGATTACGACCAATGGCCATAACCTCACCAACAGATTTCATTTGAGTAGTTAATCTATCGTTTGCGCCGGCGAACTTTTCGAAGTTAAAGCGTGGTATTTTAGTCACAACATAATCGATAGAAGGCTCAAACGAAGCTGGCGTTAATCCGCCGGTAATGTCGTTATCAAGTTCATCAAGGGTAAAGCCTACCGCTAGTTTTGCTGCAATTTTGGCGATTGGGAAGCCGGTAGCTTTAGACGCTAAAGCAGATGAGCGAGAAACCCTTGGGTTCATCTCAATGATGACAAGGCGTCCTGTTTTAGGATCCACACCAAATTGCACATTAGACCCACCGGTTTCAACACCGATTTCACGTAGTACTGCCATAGCGGCATTACGCATAATCTGGAATTCTTTGTCGGTTAATGTTTGCGCTGGCGCTACGGTAATTGAGTCACCAGTATGAACGCCCATGGCATCGATATTTTCAATAGTACAAACGATAATACAGTTATCCGCTTTATCGCGAACCACTTCCATTTCGTACTCTTTCCAACCAATTAAGGATTCGTCAATTAACAATTCATTGGTGGGAGATAAATCTAGGCCTCTGGCACAGATTTCATTAAATTCTTCGATATTGTAAGCAATACCACCACCTGAGCCGCCCATGGTGAAAGACGGGCGAATGATACAGGGAAAACCAATGCGCGATAAAACGTCATGAGCCTGTTCCATATCGTGAGCTATCTCAGCTCTTGGACATTCCAATCCGATTGATTTCATGGCTTTGTCGAATCTTTCGCGGTCTTCAGCTTTATCTATTGCGTCAGCTGTAGCACCTATTAGTTCAACGTTAAATTCATCTAAAACACCATGCTTATTCAAGTCTAGAGCACAGTTAAGCGCAGTTTGTCCACCCATGGTAGGAAGGATGGCGTCTGGCTTTTCTTTAGCAATGATATTTCTGACCACTTCCCACTGAATTGGCTCGATATAAGTAGCGTCGGCCATTTCAGGATCTGTCATGATAGTTGCAGGGTTCGAGTTAACCAAAATAACTCGATAGCCTTCTTCTCTTAACGCTTTACAAGCTTGAGCACCTGAATAATCGAACTCACAGGCCTGGCCTATTACAATAGGACCAGCGCCTAAAATCAAAATACTTTTGATGTCGGTACGTTTTGGCATTCTTTCTTCCTATTGCTTAGATTGGGTAATTAAATCGATAAAATGATCAAATAAATCTGCAGCTTCATGGGGTCCAGGGCTTGCTTCTGGGTGTCCTTGGAAACTGAACGCTGGTCTGTCAGTAAATTCAATACCTTGTAGAGAATTATCAAATAAACTCACGTGGGTTACCTGTATGTTGTCAGGTAATGATGCTTGATCCGCGGCAAATCCATGGTTTTGGCTGGTGATCATAACTTTATTCGATCTCAGGTCTTTCACTGGGTGGTTTGCCCCGTGGTGACCAAATTTCATCTTAATTGTTTTAGCTCCTGCGGCTAACGCTAGTAGCTGATGGCCTAAACAAATACCAAACACAGGAATTTTCTTTTCCAAAAACACTTTTATTGCGTCGATTGCGTAATCGCATGGCTCAGGGTCGCCAGGTCCGTTTGATAGGAAAACGCCGTCAGGATTCATGGCTAATACTTCTTCTGCTGAGGTTTGCGCCGGTACTATAGTCAGTTTGCAGCCTCTGTCGACAAGCATTCTTAGAATGTTCTTTTTGGCACCGAAATCGTAAGCCACGACATTAAATTTATAGTCTTGAACATTTGTTGCGTGCCCAGAGCCTAGATTCCAAAGGCCATCAGACCAAGGGTGAGTGTCTTTACAGCTTACGACTTTAGCGAGGTCCATCCCTTTAAGACCGGGGAAAGCTTTTGCTTTTTCTAAGGCTGCTTGAGTCGCTTCTTCGATATTATCAACATCTAGCTCAACTGTCATAATACAGCCGTTTTGCGCACCTTTGTCGCGAAGGATCCTAGTTAACCTTCGAGTATCTATGTCTGCAATACCTAAAATCTTATTCATTTTTAGATATTCTGAAAGTGATTGCTTGTTTCTAAAATTACTTGCAATTAAAGGTAAATCTCTAATGATGAGACCTTTTGCCCAAACTGTATCTGATTCAACATCTTCTTCGTTGGTACCAGTATTGCCTATGTGAGGATAGGTAAGAGTAACAATTTGTTCGGCATAGGATGGATCTGTAAGAATTTCTTGATAACCTGTCATTGAAGTATTAAATACCACTTCACCAACAGAGTATCCGTGAGCACCGATTGCAGTTCCTTTAAATACAGAACCATCGGCGAGTACAAGCAGGGCAGAAACAGCCAAGTCGACCTCCTGAAATGAGAGATAACTAAGAAAAACTTGCGTTAAGCAAGAATTTCTATATTATTGTCCTCTTTCCTCGCAAAAAGAGGATAACATGTCTCTACCAAAACACCTTGCATGTTGCCTTTTTTCTTGATTGCAAGCCTTATTATTTAAGGATTCAATCCTCAATGACCACCAATCAAAACAAGCTGCAAGAATTTCTTTTTGGCAAATTCCGAGCATTATATACAACAAATTAAACTAGGTCTAACAGTTTTTAAATTGATTTTTAAATATGTAAAAACAAAGCTTTTATTACCATTATTAGACTTAAGCCCTAAAATCACAACAATTCCAAAACATTCTGCATCGAAAACAGACCTTTTTCTTTACCTTTTAGCCATTGCGCTGCATGCAATGCGCCGTTGGCGAAGGTCAATCTACTCGAAGCTTTATGAGTAATTTCAAGGCGTTCCCCAAGCGTCGCAAACATGGCTGTATGCTCACCAACAATGTCTCCTGCGCGTACTGTGGCAAAACCTATGGTTTCTCGTGATCTTTCTTCGGTAACACCTTCTCGGCCGTAAACCGCACATTGGTCTAGATTTCGATCCAAAGCATCGGCAATTGACTGCCCTATTGCCATAGCTGTGCCCGATGGAGCATCTTTTTTAAATCTATGGTGGGCTTCGAGGATTTCGATATCTGCTGTGTCTCCCATGACTTTAGCAGCCGTTTTCACAAGATTCAGCATCAAATTAACGCCAACTGAATAGTTGGCAGCAAATACGACTGGGATATATTTTGCAGCCTCGTCAATCAAAGTTAGCTGTTCGGATGTAAGTCCTGTAGTACCAATAACTATTGGCGTTTTAGAATCTACGGCTAAGTGTAAATTCTGCTCTAATGCCTCAGGTAACGTAAAGTCAATGAGTACGTCAGCGTGTGTAATAATATCTTTTTTCAGTTCAACCACCTTGATATATTGCCGGCTAATTCCAGCTAATTCACCTGCGTCCATTCCGATAAAGGGAGAATTTGACCTTACACTGGCAAATCCTAACGCGACAGATGAATGTGCATATGCGGCTTCGATAAGAACTCTACCCATGCGACCATTTGCGCCTAAAATACCCACTTTTACCATTTCTTTGATTCCTTTGTTTAAGGTCAATTTGATGAGGGGTATTGTGCATTAATGTATGGCGATTAGTAAGTCTAATCTGTTATTCTTTAGATGTTTTTTTACTTTTTTCGTTAAATTGGATTTACTATGCAACAAGCAGATGTCTGGGATTTCCCTACCCGTCTTTTTCATTGGTTATTGGTAGCTGCGTTAATTTTTCAATATGTAAGTGGTGAGATTTTAGATGATGCTATGCAGTGGCACTTTTATATTGGTTACTTCACTATTGGACTGATTGTTTTTCGACTATTGTGGGGCTTTGTTGGTCATACTCATTCAAGGTTTAGCCAATTTATTGTTGGCCCTGGCCGCGTGGTAAACTATGTTAAAGGCCAAGATAGCCAGCATTATCTAACTCACAATCCATTAGGCGCTCTGTCAGTGATTGCTATTCTAGCAATAGTAGCAACCCAAGCGATCAGTGGACTTTTCATTGATGATGATATTTTCTTTCAAGGTCCTTGGTATGCAGCTGTGGATAAAGACACTGTAAGCTTAGCTAACACTATTCATCATACGTTTTATAAGGTAATTATTGGATTAGCAATTTTGCATATCATTGCGATTGGGTTTTATCAGCGAGTCAAGAAACAAGCCATTGTGCAAAGTATGATACATGGTAAAAAGCCGACTCAAAAAGCTCACGCTTATCCAACGTTTAGTCGTTCTCTTGTTTGGCGCTTTTTAATCGTAGTGGCTATTTCGGCTGCTATAGTCTATTTAGGCGTTGAAGTGTTGTCACCAGAGCCAGTCGAAGAGTTTTTTGGATTCTGATAAGGATTAACTCGCACTCGTTATCATTAAAAAAGGACAAGCATGGTCCGCCATACTTGTCCTTTTACATTATTGAAACTTTTATTTAGTCAGCTTTGTAAGCGTCGTGACATGCTTTACAAGTGCCGCCCACAGCACCTATAGCTTTACGATAATTATCTTCATCTTTGCTAGCAGCAACTTTTTCTAAGGCTTGTGCAGCTTCAACCATATCCATGGCTTTTTGATTAAAATCAGCAGAATTTTCCCAAATAGCATCTAAAGCTTCAGTGTCTACGTCAAAGCCACTTGTATCAGGCGCAAAGTAATCTTCCATCATCATGCCAAGTTGTGCGATACGCTTGGCGTTTGTTTCCATTTTTGCTGCATCAAAATCGATCTGGCCTTTAGCCATTGCACCCAAAGGACCCATATTGGAATACACCAATTTTAAAATGGATTGGCGAAAAGCAACAATAGATTGCGCTTGTTTTTCAGATTTAACGCCGTGGTCATCGGCCAATGCAATGGTAGACAAGCCTGAGATTACTAGCCCACAGGCTAATGCCATAACGGTTTTTTTCATTTTATTTTCCTTGTGTGAAACGTTTTGAATAATTGATTTATCTTAATTTTTACAGCATGAATCGGCGAAAAGTTTATATTTTATTTTTAGTGGTCAAATCATCAACGTTTTTGCTTAAGGATTTCCTTCGCTAACTCTGATATGGCCTTTCTCATAGCTTGCACCGAAGACAAATAGCCTTTGGTAGCTTGCCTAACTTGTATTTCAAAAGTATGACCTGTACTAGTCACATTTGCTTTCGAAAATTTAAAATACCCAGTTAATACTATATTGCCATCAAATGTTGGGTAAAAGCTGTCTAAATAAAGTTTTAACTTTTCACAATCACGGCAGGTATCGACAAAATTAGTCGCA
Source organism: Glaciecola sp. 1036 (assembly GCF_050306235.1). Lineage (NCBI taxonomy): Bacteria > Pseudomonadati > Pseudomonadota > Gammaproteobacteria > Alteromonadales > Alteromonadaceae > Glaciecola > Glaciecola sp. 1036. Next base: position 417,070 of record NZ_JBLWFH010000001.1, read on the forward strand.
TCTGTTTGCTGGTTTAAATCAAACACCAGAACATTCTTTAACATTGTGTCTAGATCCACAGCCCATTGATGATAATTAGCAATATAAAGTTTGTGACTCTGCTCCAACATTACAATATTTTTCTGCTGTAAATATGCAGGGATTGCGACAATCTCAACGCTAACACTTTGGTTTCCCTCTTCCCATTGCATCACTAAGGGTTTATCTTCAAGTAAATAATAATGGGTTTCTGGCACCGACTCAGTAGTCACACAACCAAATAAAATTGTTATCAGCAGCAAAATTACAGATTTTTTCATTTATCTTCACCCGATGAATTGTCAGGATTGGGTTCTTTGTCTTCTGGCGCAGCATCACTAAAAATAAGAGAATTGGGCTTGTTACTGATATCAGATATCATGGGCTGCACCATTAATAACGTTTGCTCTAACTCATCTAAGCTTGACATTAGCCTATGGTAAACGGCTGAATCCGGTTGCACTCCCTGTAAAGCATCATCCACCTCTTTCATAGTGGATTCTATAGTATTCACAAGTGACTGCATCGAAATTAAAGTGTCTTGGGCCACTAAAACAGTTTGATCAGTACTTTGTAATAATTGTTCGATGGGAAGCGCATTTAGCTTTTCTAATAAGGCATCAGTTTTACTTAAAAGAGAAGCAAAACCGCCTTCAGCCAAAGGAATTATGGGATATTCACCAAAGGTCTCATAGTTACCAACACCGGCTGGATTAAAATCTAAAGTCACCTTCAAAGAGCCTGTAATGTAATTGGCGGTTTCAATTCTTGCTTGCAAACCGTTTTTAATCCAATGCTCAAAATGCTCGGTAAAGCCTTCTATATTACTTTCGTTTGAACGCTGAGTAATGCGAGCAGGTTCAATATTGATAACCACTGGTATTCGGGTTTCGTTTTCCCGTATTTCATTCGTTTCGTAAAAGCCTAGGTAAGGTTTAGCAACTCTACCGATTTTAATTCCTCTGTACTCGACAGGAGCGCCAGTATCCAAACCACCAACTGTTTCTTCAACCAAAATGACGTAAGTTATGGTTTCGTATTGCCTTTCTTCAATTGTCGCTAGTTGTGAAGGATACAGCTTAAACGTAGTGGATTCTGAAACAGCTTCACCTGGTGTTAGATCTTCAGGTACATCAAAAGCAACACCACCAGCCACTAAGGACTCAAGTGAAGAAAAATCTACTTCTATGCCACTAACACTGGTGGAAACTGTGATACCACTAGCATTCCAAAAATGGGTATTAGATGTGACCAGCTTATCAAAGGGAGCGCGAATAAAAATACCATAGGTGATGCTTCTATCTTCTATATCAAAATCTATGGATTCCACAACGCCAACTGAAATTCCGCGATACACTACGGGATTTCCTTCAAATAAGGACTTCCCACCATAAGAGATCAAATCTAGTTTGATCCCAGCCTCAGATGGCGATGCCACAGGAGGACGGCTAAGGCCAACAAATGAGTCACTTAGATTTTTTTCTTCTCCTGGCTCTAATGCGATGTAAGCGCCAGATAGTAAAGTGCCAACACCACTAATTCCAGTGGCACCTATACGCGGGCGCACTACCCAAAAATGGCTGTCTATTTTTAAAAATCGTTGCGCATCTCGATTAATTTTGATGTCTGTTAAGATAGACTTTCCATCATCGGCAAAGCGGATTCGTTCAACTCTACCAATATCAACATTACGATATTTTACTAAGGTTCGGCGGGCTTCGATGCCTTGGGCATCATCAAATTGTACTATGATATCTATGCCCCGATTAAGCCAACTTTGATACAAGAGTCCCCCACCAACGAGCGCTGCAATAATTGGTAATAGCCATACCCAAGAAATACCTTTTTTGTTTTTGATCTCAGGAATAACGGGTTGTTGGTCGGTCATAGAAACTTACATATCCTTTTGTTGTTTATCCCATATTAAGCGCAAATCAAATTGATGTGCAGCTAACATGGTCAGGATGACAACGCATGCAAAGGCACGTGCGGCGACGCCCGGTTCAACTACCATGATATTCGAAACATGGACTAAGGCAACTAAAATTGCGACTACAAACACATCTATCATTGACCATTTTCCAATGAACTCGGTAACTTTATACATAAAAGTTAGCTCATTTTCAGATAGTCTAGAGTCTTTACGAGTGCAATAGCACAACCAGAAAATGATCAAGATTTTAGCGATTGGGATAAAAATACTGGCGGTAAAAATAATCCCAGCGACCAAATAAGATTCATGTTCCATAAAAGCCAATATGCCTTGAATTATTGTGCTTGGTTCTCTTTGTCCTAACATGGTATTTACCATGATTGGATAGGTATTGGCTGGAATATATAAAATAATCGCAGTAATGAGCAAGGCTATGGTTTTTTGCACACTCTGAGGTCTTCGCACATGGACATGAGTGCCACAACGTTTACAGCTTTTGGTTTGCCCCTCATTTATTGTATAGCAAATATGGCAGGCTTTTTTTCCCATACTTGCTGCAGTATTTTGAGGATAGTTTGCTTTATCAGTCATTGGCCATAGCCTCTATCCAACACCAAACCTGGTATTTATTGGCAATTAAGGATGCCGCAATAAAGCATAATGTAAAGCCAATGTACGCCCAGAAAGCGATGCCTAATACTATGTCAGCCAATTCAATAACCTTAATTAAAGCCACCAAAACGCCTATGATAAACACATCTGCCATTGCCCAAGGAATTAGCCGTGTTAGCAACTTTGCACAGGTTAATGATGCTCTATAAGGCAATAGCGCATTTTTTCCCATCAATAGTAATATCAAGCATATGAGATAGATGAAAGGAACGGCCAAAATAAAAGCTAATACCAAAAATCCTAGCAACCAAAAACCTTGCAAAAACAAATCGAAGGACGCTTCGGTTATGGTTATTGTGCGTAGTACGCCCGAGGCTTCAAAGGTTAAAAAAGGAAACAAATTCGCTACTGCAAATAAAATTAACGCGGTAACGCTGTATGCAAAACACTTTTGTGACGCATGAATTTGATTTTCAAACAAAAAACTATGACAACGAGGACAATAAACCCGTTGATGAGGTAACAGATCGTCTGGTGTTTTAACCACCAAGTCACAATGTGAACATGCAATCTGTTTTAATGCCATAACTTGATAATTAAACCTGAAATTTCAATATATTGCTGATGAAAATATAACAGGCTGAGGATATGCATTCAATCTGATAATAAGTCGAAACGAAATTGATATTAAATTGATTTAAGATGCAGATAAAAAAAACAACCGCTTATTGCGGTTGTTTTTTGGACTTGGTTTTGTGAACTCTAGTTAGTTAGATCATCGAAAAACTTTTTCACACCATCAAAGAAACCTTTTTCTTTTGGTCTGTGCTTTTCTGACGAGCCTTTCATCGTTGCTTCAAACTCTTCTAACAATTCACGCTGTTTAGATGACAAATTCACCGGTGTTTCCAGTACCACTTTGCAGATCAAGTCTCCAACGGCGCCACTGCGAACTGATTTGACCCCTTTCCCACGCATTCTAAACATCTTACCCGTTTGGGTTTCTGGTGTAATTTTCAGTTTTACTTTACCGTCGAGCGTTGGCACTTCAATCTCACCGCCTAGCGCAGCTGTGGTAAAGCCCACTGGGACTTCACAGTACAGATTGTTTCCATCGCGCGTGAAGATGTCATGGTCGCGAACATGCACTTGAACGTACAAATCACCTGCTGGAGCACCGTTCTCGCCGGCTTCACCTTCACCTGTTAAACGAATTCTGTCTCCGGTATCAACACCTGCAGGTACTTTAACTGAAAGAGTTTTGGTCTTTTCGACACGCCCCTGACCACGACAGGAATTACAGGGATCAGAAACAATCTTACCTTTACCCGAACAAGTTGGACAGGTTTGTTGAACCGCAAAGAAGCCCTGACGCATCTGCACTTGGCCATTGCCTTTACAGGTTGGACAGGTTGTTGGTGATGTACCCTTTTTAGCACCCGATCCATGACAAACTTCACATTCAACCAAGGTTGGAACACGAATTTCGACTTCTTTACCTCTAACGGCTTCTTCAAGCGTCATTTCAAGGTTATAGCGTAAATCAGCCCCTTGTCTGGCTCGACTTTGACGGCCTCTACCGCCACCAAAAATATCACCAAAAACATCACCGAAGATATCACCAAAATCGGCGCCACCACCGTAGCCTCCGCCACCTCTGTTAGGATCGACACCGGCATGACCATACTGATCATAAGCTGCGCGCTTACGTTCATCTGTTAAGATTTCATAGGCTTCTTGAATTTCTTTAAATTTTTCTTCCAGCGCTTTATCACCAGAGGTTCGATCTGGATGATATTTCATGGCTAGCTTCTTATACGCTTTTTTAATATCGCGTTCGCTAGCGCTTTTGCTGACGCCTAATACTTCGTAATAATCTCTTTTGGACATACACCCACATCCCACTTAGTGTGGTATTGAAACTGTTTAACAATACCTTTCGAATATCTTAGTTTTTACAACAAACAGGCGCAAACTGCTACCAGTTGCGCCCGCTTATGCTGTTAAGACAGTCGCCACTGCCTATGACGATACTTATTTTTTATCGTCATTTACCTCTTCAAACTCAGCATCTACAACATCATCATCTGCTTTACCAGCACTGCTTTGCTGTTCTGCTGATGGATCCTGTGCTTGAGCTTGCGCTTTCGCTTGAGCAATTTCCATTAACTTCTGAGAAGCTTGAATTAATGCTTGAGTTTTCTCTTCAATGGCTTCTAGATCATCACCTTTACGTGCTGTTTCTAGATCATTGATTGCAGCTTCAATTGCTTCTTTGTCGCTAGAATCAAGTGCGTCACCTGCTTCTTCAACCTGAGTACGAGTACCGTGAATCAGACCATCAGCTTGGTTACGCGCTGTAACTAGCTTTTCAAACTTAGCGTCTGCGTCTTTGTTCGCTTCAGCATCTTGAACCATTTTTTCTATTTCAGAATCAGATAGTCCAGATGACGCTTGAATGGTAATTTTCTGCTCTTTACCTGTATCTTTGTCTTTAGCAGATACATGCAATATACCGTCAGCATCAATATCAAACGAAACTTCAATTTGTGGCGTTCCACGCGGTGCAGGGCGAATACCTTCTAAGTTAAATTGACCTAGAGATTTGTTCCCAGCTGCTTGCTTACGTTCACCTTGAAGCACGTGTACAGTTACCGCAGATTGGTTATCTTCCGCTGTTGAGAAGGTTTGAGATTTCTTAGTAGGAATCGTCGTATTTTTCTCAATTAATGCGGTCATAACGCCACCCATTGTCTCAATACCTAGAGACAGAGGTGTAACGTCTAATAAAAGAACGTCTTTAACATCACCGGCTAAAACACCACCTTGAATTGCCGCACCAGTGGCTACAGCTTCATCAGGGTTAACATCTTTACGTGGCTCTTTACCAAAGAACTCAGCAACATATTTTTGCACCAATGGCATACGTGTTTGACCACCTACCAAAATGATGTCGTTAATATCGCTTACTGACAAATCAGCGTCCGCAAGTGCTTGTTTAACTGGTTCAAGGGATTTTTTCACCATGTCTTCAACTAAAGACTCTAACTTAGCACGGGTTACTTTGATCGCTAAGTGCTTAGGACCAGAAGCATCAGCCGTGATGTAAGGTAGGTTAACTTCAGTTTGTTGTGCTGAAGATAACTCAATTTTCGCTTTCTCACCGGCTTCTTTTAAACGCTGCATAGCAAGAGGATCTTTACGTAAATCTACGCCTTGATCTTTCTTAAATTCATCCACTAAGTAAGTGATCATTCGGTTATCGAAATCTTCACCACCTAAGTGAGTATCACCGTTTGTAGCTAGTACTTCAAACGTGTGTTCGCCGTCAACTTCGTCAATTTCAATGATAGAGATATCAAATGTACCACCACCAAGGTCATAAACGGCTACTACGTTGTCGCCTTGCTTTTTATCCATACCGTATGCAAGTGCAGCTGCGGTTGGTTCGTTAATAATACGCTTAACTTCTAAACCAGCAATTCGGCCAGCGTCTTTAGTTGCTTGACGTTGAGAGTCATTAAAGTAAGCAGGTACAGTGATTACTGCAGCTGTTACTGGCTCACCTAAATAATCTTCCGCTGTTTTCTTCATTTTCTTAAGAACTTCAGCAGAAATCTGTGGTGGTGCCATTTTCTCATTGTTGGCTTCTACCCAAGCATCACCGTTGTCAGCTTTCACAATTTTGAACGGCATGATGTCAATATCACGCTGAACTTCTTTGTCTTCAAAACGACGTCCAATCAAACGCTTAATCGCAAAAAGCGTGTTGTTTGGGTTGGTTACTGCTTGACGTTTTGCCGGTTGACCAACCAACGTCTCTCCATCTTGCGTGTATGCAATGATAGAAGGGGTTGTGCGGTCACCCTCGGCGTTTTCAATTACTTTTGCTTTGTCGCCGTCGAGTACGGCAACACATGAATTAGTTGTACCTAAATCGATACCGATTATCTTACCCATGTATATATCTCCAGAAACTATTCGTTGCTAATCTATGTGGGGTTAATAACCCCTTTTTCAATAGGTGTATTACAGATTTATTGCAAAAAATTTAAGCAGTAGTATCTACGCCTTCACTTGGTGCTCTTGATACCATCACCATTGCAGGTCTTAATAATCTACCGTTAATTAAATAGCCTTTTTGCATAACAGCTATCACCGTATTTGGCGCGACATCCGCTGACTCTTGCATTGACATTGCCTGATGATGTTCAGGATTAAAAGCTTCCCCTTGAGGGTCAATCACTTCAATGCCAAATTTTTCTATGCTAGCCATAAAGCTCTTGTGAGTTAGCTCAACCCCTTCTAATAAAGGTTTAACTGCCTCGTTTTCAGCATCCGCTGACATTGTTGCTCGCTCAAGATTGTCGATTACCGACAATAATTCACCAGCAAATCTTTCCAATGCAAACTTGCGTGCTTTTTCTACGTCTTGCTCTGCGCGTTTGCGTACATTATCTGACTCTGCAATGGCGCGAATAACGCGATCTTTTTGCTCGTCAATCGTACGTTTGGCTTCTTCCAATTCCGCTTCGAGGGATTGAATTTGTGCCTGTTCAACCGTTAAACCGTCTACATTCTGCTGCGTATCCTGGTTCTCAGTTTCGTTTGAATCAGCCTCATTCACTTCAGGTTGTTCTACTGAATCTGTCGCCTGATCTTGCGTTTGTTCGTGCTCTTGGTCTTTACTCATTTATCACTCCGGTTTCATGAGTGTGTTTAATCAACTGGGTTTTTGCTTACAATGCTGGCTATAATGGGGATAGATCCTATGGGTTCAAGACAATAATTAAAAAAATTTTTAGAGCTGCAAAAAATGTTTTCAATTTGGACAGTAAGTGCAATCACACTTGTATATTTGGTTTTTTTGTTTGCCATAGCGCGTTGGGGGAATCGACAGCAAAAACTGTCCAAAAATGTATATTCACTCTCTTTGGGGGTGCATTGCACGTCTTGGGCATTTTTTGGTACCGCTACTCAAGCCAGTGAATTTGGTTGGCCTTTGGTGCCTACATATCTTGGTTGTATTTTGGTGATGTTTTTTGGGGTTAATTTTTATAAAAAAGTCGCCCTTTTGTGTCAGCAGCATCAAATCAGTTCGCTTTCCGAATTTATTGGGATTCGATTTCATCACTCCAACAGCATTGCTGGCATTATAGTCGCTATTTGTATCATTGGCGTAATTCCCTATATTGCCCTTCAGCTTGACGCAATATCAATGGCGGTTGCACTCCTTACCGATACTGGAGAGACTGGCAGGTTTTCTATCAGCTTTTACATCACAGTGACCATGGCATTATTTGCTGTTTTATACGGTCATAGAACCCTTGATTTGACCCAAAAACACCAAGGTTTGATGTACACATTAGCGTTTGAAAGCATTGTTAAATTGGTAGGGTTGGCAATAGTAGGTATTTTTGTAGTTTACGTGCTGCACGACGGAGTTTTCGACTTATTTTCTCAGGCACTTAAAACCCCATCTATAAATGAAAGTTTAACCCAACCCTTTGCTTTTTTAGTTTTCGCTAGCCACGTGTTATTGGGAATATGTGCTATGTTCTGTCTTCCTCGCCAATTTCACGTAAATTTTATTGAAAACAGGAATACCGAAGAAATTGATAGAGCCAGATGGTTATTTCCTATCTATTTATCGTTAATGAGCATTTTTGTATTACCTATTGCCGTTGCAGGAGACTTAGCGTTTTTAGGGCAATCTGGCATCAATGCTGACCGTTATGTGCTCTTGTTGCCGCAAAAATACGATGCTCCAATCATTAGTATTGTCGGTTTCTTAGGAGGTTTGGCCGCTTCTACTAGTATGGTAATTGTCGCCACATTAGCATTAAGTAATATGGTAAACACTAGCTTAATAATGCCAATTTGGTTAAAAACGCGCAGATTACACAAAGCTCAACCTAACCTCAGTAGCAAACAATTACTTAGAACACGTCAATTCAGCATTGCTGCTTTGGTATTTATCGCCTACTTATATCATGTTCAGATTAGTCAAACCGCTCCTTTGGTGAAATCTGGCACCATAGCATTAGCGCTGTTATCGCAAATATTCCCTGCTATTTTATTTTCGGTTTATTGGGACCGTGTAAATAAAGTGGGCATCATGTTAGGCCTAGGATTAGGCGTCACTATTGTCATAGTTAATATGGTGTACCCAGCAGTTGTGGCCAGTTATTACTTTGCGCCTCAGCCAACGGATGAAGCATTCGCTTATGCCATCTTTTTATCGCTAGCTGTTAATATCTTTGTTATCGCTCTCACCAGTGTGATTTTTCCAAACACCAAATTACATCCATTCATGCGGCAAAAATTGGTCACCACGGGTCTGCAAATCACACCTGAAGCATTATTAAATTTAGTTGAACCAGTGTTAACAGGTCAGGCAAAAGATGAGTTTAGACAGAAAGTCGAGCGCCAATCTAAACTCAGTTTTGTCGACCCTATCACCATTTTGCACGCTCAGAGATTGCTTTCAGCAAGATTAGGGGCTGCCAGTGCACAAATTTTACTTAACGCGGTAGCCGACAATAAAAACACTGACCATACTGAAATTACCGAATTAGTAGAACAAGCAAGTCAGACTTTTCAGTTTAGGCATGAAGTATTGCAATCGTCTATCGCCAATCTACCCCAAGGTATTTCTGTGGTAGATGCTGAATTACGTTTGGTTGCATGGAATAAGGCCTATGAAAATCTGTTTCAATATCCCAATGATTTTTTGTCCACCGGTATGCCAATAAAAGACTCCTTGATGTTCAATGTAAGTCAGATAACCACAGATGCGACCACCTTGCCAGATGCGGAAGCAATGATTAACCAACGCATCGACTATATTCAAGGTCGCGAGCCATATAAAGTTAAGCGGCAATTGAAGTCTGGCAAAGTCTATGAGGTGTCTGGTAGCCCGTTACCCGGTGGTGGCTATATCACTACTTACACTGATATCACTGAGTATATGAATATACAAAAAGCCCTTGAGGACTCAAAAACAGAATTAGAGGATCGTGTTCAACAACGTACCCATGAATTGCAATTAGCGAAAAAAGAAGCCGAAGAAGCCAATGAAAGTAAAACGAAATTTTTGGCCGCTACCGGTCATGACTTAATGCAACCCATAAGCGCTGCTACCTTATTTGCTTCATTGTTAAACGAAAAATTGCTGGATGAGCAACTTAAAGAGACCAGTCACAATTTGCTAAATTCATTGGAAAATGCTGATCAACAGTTAAGTATGTTGATTGAATTCAGTAAATTAGATTCTGGCCGTGTAGTGCCAAGTGAAACTGTATTTCCATTAAATCAAATTTTAAAGAATGTGGTGAATGACTTTAGACTAATGGCACAGAATAAAGGTATACAACTGCACTTTGTTGAAACTTCTTTATTAATTAGAACGGATAAGCGCTTATTTACCCGAATTGTGCAAAACCTTATGTCGAACGCTGTGCGGTATACTACAACCGGAAAAGTGCTTATAGGTGTTCGTCGCCGTAAAAATAACCGCTGTGAACTTTGTGTCATAGATACAGGCCCTGGTATTGATGAAACCAACCAAAGACAAATTTTTCAAGAATTTGCCCGCCTCAATCAAACGTCTCATATTCAAGGTTTGGGGCTAGGATTAACCATAGTTGAACGGATGTGTCGCTTATTGAATATTAAAATTGGGCTAAAAAGTAATGTGTTAAAAGGCAGTTTGTTTAGTTTGGATTTTCAACACTTGGGCAGAGTTACTGAACAAAAGTTTTCAACCAAGTTACCAACTTCCGATCGAACTACTCAATTAAAAGACTGTTATATTATGGTGTTGGAAAATGATGAATCAGTGATTACGGCGCTTACTGCTTTGTTAACTGAATGGGGATGTAACATTAGTGTGGCACGGCAAAAACGAGAAATCCAAGTCATTCCCGAAAACATTGATTTTATTATTGCAGATTATCATCTAGATAACGATGAAAATGGCGTAGATCTTATAGAACATATTAGGTATTGTGCAAATAAACCTATAAAAGCAATTTTATCCAGTGCAGATAGAAGCGATAGCATAAGAGACTTGGCGAGTACCCATAATCTCGCATACTTACCAAAACCAATTAAGGGACCTGCACTGAAACGCTTGCTACTCAACTTGTTAGCGCGATAACTAGAGCGTGTTTATCTTAACCTTGTACATGGTGTGAAGTGGGAATCCAGAAGTCATCTTACGAAAAACAAATTAATGAAAGCTTTGCAGAACTAGAACAGCAAAGCGTGCAACTCGTAACTGAAAAATTGCTTCAGCGCCTTTGTCTGTTCGGCGCTTTCTCTCATTTATTTTTTATCTTTTTCTTTGCACTCATTGGTTCACATGAATTAGCTTTTCTAAATGTCATCAGTGTAACACTATGGGTAATTGCGACTATCCAAAATATGCGCCAGCACCATACTTGGTGCATCCGCTTAATTATAATTGAAGTCGTTTTACATTCTTATATTGTTACCTACATGATTGGAATCGCTTATGGTTTTCACTTTTATCTTTGGTCATTGATTGGATTTGTGCTTTCAGGGCCGATTGGTACATTAAAACAACAGATTAAAATTATCTTGGTGATTATTGTTGGTTTTATAGGTATTTACTTCATGAGTTTATCTAACAATTATGCATTGGATGTTACTTCATTAGCACCCTATGCTTACTCGGTAAATTTATTTTTATCTATAATTCCCATAGCCATAGTGGTTTATCACTCACGCAAAAACTCGGCACAAAGTGCCAAGAGCTTCTTTATTCAAGCGAATACAGATATTGTGACGGGCACCTTTAATCGACTGTACGTTGAAAAATTACTGAAAGAAGCGCAAGAGGGATTAACAAGAAGAGGCTTCGATCAATATTCAGTGGTTTTGTGCTCAATACAGAATCTTCATGAATTGAAAGAAACGGAGCAAAACGCTAACGTCGATAAAGTGCTACAAAACGTCGCCAAAACCATTCAAAGCAACATCCGCGATTCAGATTTAGTAGCAAGATGGCAATTCGACGAATTTATGATTCTGCTTTCTAACGCTACTCATGAAACTACACTTAAAATAGTAGACAAGATAAAATCCGCGATAGAGCAAGTTAAGGTGCTAAAAGACGATAATAGTGACATAGTGCTAGGTGCGGCATTCGGTATTGCAGACTCGGCCGGAACTGACGATTTTGATCGCGTAATTATCAAAGCAAATGTTAACTTAATTCAAGCGAAAGCCAAGTTTGTGACTAAAGACTAGAGACTGTTCAACTTTGCTAAGATAAACATCCTCTAATCATCTGTTTGCATAATTTGCTTATAAATGACACCTGCTTGAGTTCTGTTAATCAGCCCCAGCTTGCGCAACACAGCCGAAGCATGTTGTTTCACTGTGGACTCAGAAATACCAAGCTCATAAGCAATTTGTTTATTTAATAGCCCATTTGCCATCATATCCAATACACGTAATTGATGAGGTGTAAGTAATTCTAGTTTTCGTAAATACTGGACCTCTTCCTCACTTTGTTCGGCGCTTTCAAAATCTTCAGGCAACCAGGTTTCACCTGACATTATTGCCGCAACAGCCGTTTTCAATTTATCCAAATTCAGTGATTTAGGAATAAAACCACTGATACCCACTTGAATTGCCTTTTGAATAATTCCTGGATTTTGTTCTGCTGAGACAAGGGTAATCAAGGTGTTCGGAAAAAGACTTTTAATCTGTACTAAACCTGCTAAACCATTGGCGTCAGGCATATTTAAATCGAGAAATACTATGTCGTAATCAGCGTTTGACTCCATTAGTTTGATCGTTGAGGCATAATCAAAAGACTCTTCAACTTCAAAATTAAGTTCCTGTGTCAGCATCAACAACAAAGCTTGCCTGAAAAGCGGATGGTCATCGGCAATAATTGCTCGCATTTTTAACGTACTACCTTCAAAGTTGGATAATTTTTTATCAAACATACTAAAAAAGGCGACAGAAGTCGCCTTTTTATCTTAGTCTGTCAATTAAAATCTATAACCAACAGTCACATGAATGGTACGAGGGTCACCGAAATAACCAATCAAGGTTAAGTCACCACCAACACCAGGAGCAAAACTTCCATTTCCATCAGGCGCGCCTACAAAGTTGTAACCACCTACAAGGTATTCTTCATCCGTTAAGTTTTTACCGTGAATACTTGCATACCAATCGCCTTCTAAACTTTCCCAGTTTAAGCTCATGTTGAGCATGCCGTACCCGTCTTGCGCTAACAGTTCTGATGTTTCGAACAATAAGTATTCGTCACGTACGTAGTAGTTAGCGATAAGAGTAAAGTAACCTACATCTGTATCAAAGCTATAGTTAGCTGCAAAGTTTGCAGTATATTTTGGAGAGTTAGATAATCCAATTAATGGCGGAACAGCGGTATTTTCTTTAATCTCGAAGTCCAAGTAACCAAGCGCTACATCAAATGATAAATGCTCTGTTGCGACATAGTTAATTTCTGCTTCAATACCACTACCTTCTGTTCGTGCAGCGTTTTGTAACGTTTGGTTTAGGTCGATACCATCTGTTGCACCAACCGCTATATACTGTCTGTCTTTGTGGTCATATTGGAACAAAGTAACATTGGTTCGTAATTTAGTGCCCCAATCTTTCTTGATACCTAATTCAAATGAATCAACTACTTCCGGATCTACACCTGCTTCGTTGCCTTCAGCTCTTGGGTTAAAAGTACCTGACTTGAACCCCTGGCCATAAGACGCGAAGATCATAGTGGAATCATCCATCATATATTCTAAGCCAACGCGAGGCGTAAAGCGGGACCAACTTTGAGATTTAGGAGCGTCTAATACGCCATCACCATCAGTGTCTACACCTAACACTTGAGGCGTTATGGCACCGCTAGGGAATGGGCTGTCTGGACGTACATATCCAGGTACCCAACCTGACTCAGGATAAACGGTGTAAAACACCACACCATTGTCCACTCTTGCCACTTTTTCTTCATCTGTGTAACGGGCACCAAGGGTCATTGACAATTTGTCAGTAATATCGAAACTAGTCTGCGCGTAAGCAGCCCAACTTTCAGAGTTATTACAACCAGCGGTCTCACGCGTTAACCCTGGCAATAATAAAGACTGTCCAAAACGTTCTAATATTGCGTTGAACATACCGCAAGATTCGCCGTCGTAATAATACAAACCTGATACAAAGTTAAAATTACCATTATCAAAATTAGCTTGTAACTCGTGAGTTGTATTGTCGTCAGTATAAATAGCTGGAACATCGAAAATCACAGCTGCTGTATTGTCGAAATCGATATTGGTAGGAGAATAACCTTCTCTTTTTGATGCGACATATTTAAGCTCAAGATCATCAGTTACGTCATAGCGAGCCATAAAAGAATAACCTTCTAGCTCAACTAGGTTATCTGTAGGTAATGAGGTGTAAGAATCAAAAACACTGTCAGGAACAGGGGCATCCGTTAATAATGAAGGAAGAAGACGATACCCACCTTTAGCATTTGAAGTATCGCGCGTTTTATCCCAACCAAAACGGAAAAACAAATCGTCGGAAGCATGATATTCAAGATTTAATCTAGCAGTCCACAGTTCTTTGTTGTAGTTTTCTGTGTTTTGATTAGACAATGCTGATTGCAAATACTCACCAAAGCCGTCTCTATTTAAAGTGGCAAATCCAGCGCCCACATACAATTTATCTTCAATTAGCGGCATTTGACCTGTGGCTTTCAAATCATTTTGACCGAAGCTACCGACAGTAGCCTTGATATCAAAACGCATATCGCCCATCATTTCTTTAGTTACATACTTAACTGCACCACCTATGGTGTTTTTACCGTAAAGTGTTCCTTGAGGACCACGCAACACCTCGATTCTTTCCACATCAAGAATATCTAACACTGCCCCTTGTGGACGAGCGATATACACGTCATCAATGTAGATACCAACACCTGGCTCATATCCCCATAGTGGATCTTGCTGACCTACCCCACGTATAAAAGCTGTTAACGTACTGTTAGTACCACGGCTTGTTTGTAAGGTTGTATTAGGTGAAAATTGTTGGATTTCGTTAATTACTGAAATGCCGTTTTCAGCCAAATCTGAAGCACTAACAGAGGTAAGTGCTACCGGCACTTCTTGAATTGACTCTACGGATTTACGTGCTGTAACTTCAATTCTTTCAAGTTCATCTTTCTTTGCTTCCTCTTGAGCTAGCAAGGGCTGAGCAAATAGTGCGGTGGCAACAGCCAATGCGCACATGGTCGGTGTGTTGTGTAAAAAATTCGTTTTATTATTCATCATTATATTTCCCAAGTTGAAAATGTTCGTTACCTTAGGCGTTGCGGTCTTTGTTAAATCTAAGTTAATTTTTGTTTAAAAAAAACAGTACCATCGTACTATGGGAAAAATTTTATACCCTTGTAGACTTAGCCACATCTCGGCGTACTGCGGTCACAGATACGAAAGCTTTAGTAGCTTATTTAACGGGATAGAACAAAAATGATAAGTTTAATTGGATTAATTGGTGGGCTTGCATTACTGATAGTGCTAACCATCAGGGGCATGAATTTATTTATTGCCGCGCCTTTTTGTGCCGCAATAGTGGCAGCGACAAATGGGTTAGCTTTCTTTACCGGCGATGCCAACTTTGTGACAACCTACATGTCTGGGTTTACTGGTTTTATTGCCTCATGGTTTTTCATGTTTTTACTTGGCGCATTGTTTGGTAAATTTATGGAAGATTCAGGCGCAGCTGAATCGCTAGCTCGCTGGATTGTTGGAAAGCTAGGCTTTAAACACGCCATGTTTGCTATTGTTGCCGCTTGTGCAATATTAACCTATGGTGGTGTCAGCTTGTTTGTGGTCGCCTTTTCTGTCTATCCAATGGCTGTAAGCTTGTTCAAAGATGCTGATTTACCTCGCCGTTTTATTCCGGCGACCATCGCATTTGGCTCGGTCACCTTTACTATGACCTCTGCAGGTTCACCAGAAATTCAAAATTGGATTCCAACCAAGCATTTAGGCACTTCGCCTTTTGCCGCTTGGGAAGTGAGTTTGGTTGTAGCCATAATCATGGCAGTTTTCGGTTATTGGTGGCTATCAAGAATGGTCAACAAAGCAGTGAAAAACGGAGAACGGTTCACTACTCGACCTGAAGATCCAAAGCAAAAAACACGCGATTTACCAAGTCCTATCACAGGTTTTATTCCATTGTTAGTGGTATTATTCGTGTCGTTTTTATTCCATGACAGTTTTGGGCAATATGCGTTAATTTTAGCCCTCGGCGGCGGCGTACTCATGCTAATTGCCTTGAATTTTAAATACTTCACTAATTTTGCAGGCGCCATCAACTTAGGTACTACAGGTGCTTTAGTGGCAATCGGAAACACAGCGGCTGTTGTTGGTTTTGGTGCTATTGCGAAAACCACAGATGCATTTCAACAAACCGTTGAAGTAATGACACAAATTCCCGGAAATGAACTTATAGGCGCTGCTGTAGCAGTAAGTGTGATTGCAGGCTTAACTGGTTCGGCATCCGGAGGGCAGGCTATCGCCCTACCATTGGTTGGTCCACACTATATTGATCAAGGTGTAGATCCCGAAGAGCTCCATCGCATAGTGTCTATTAGCTCAGGGGCTTTAGATTCTTTACCTCATAATGGCTATGTTGTAACGACTATACGCGCCATTTGCCATGAAACTCACAAAGCTGCTTATGGCCCCATGGCCGCACTTACAGTAATAGTGCCATTGATTGGTTTGGCCGCAGCTATTGGTTTGTTTATTTTATTTTAATAAGGGCATTTAATGAAACTTCGACAATTATTGTTTACGCTATGCTTCTGTACTCTGCTAGTAAATTGCGTCAACGCGAAGGATAAAATGTTAGTTGAAAAACAACACCATAACATAAAGAACTTTAACACCCATTTTGGGAAAACAATCGCTGAGGTGAATGTAGGCTGGGAAAGTTATGGCAAGCTAAATGATGACAAATCAAACGCAATTTTAATCACACACTTTTTTACCGGTAATAGCCACGCGGCTGGGGTTTATTCGGAAGATGATGAAGAGCCAGGATACTGGGATAGCATCATTGGTCCCGGCAAGGCTATAGACACAGATAAATTCTTTGTCATTAGTGTGGATAGTTTAGTTAATATCAGTGCAAACAATCCAAAAGTGATTACCACTGGTCCTGCGTCCATAAATCCAGCGACAGGAAAGCCTTATGGTTTAGATTTTCCAGTTGTTACTATGCGTGATTTTGTTAACGCACAGAAATCTGTTTTAGACAGTTTAGGTATTGAAAAGCTCTATGCAGTTGCTGGCCCTTCAATGGGAAGCATGCAAGCTATTGAGTGGGCTAGTGCCTATCCAGATAAAGTTGAACGTATGATTTCTGTTATTGGCAGCGCGGGGGCTGATGCTTGGACTAAAGCTTTGTTGGATCAATGGACTTGGCCAATAAAGTCAGATCCTAATTGGCAACAAGGCAATTATTACAACGAACAACAAGAAAATTATCCAGTTCAAGGACTCACCCTGGCCTTAGCGTTAATCACCCAAAGTGCACTTACTCCAGCATTTTTTAATTCTGTTGAAGATCAACTTGCTAAGATTTCTAAGCAACAACTAGCCTCCTCGGTCACTCAAGATACCGCCATTGTCAAATGGTTAATGGAAAGAGCTGGGGCTCGTGCAAACCAAATGGATGCAAATCATTTACTTTATTTGGTCAGAGCGAATCAATTATTTTTAACGGGTATGCAGTCCGACCTATCGTCAGGCCTTGAGCGAATCACAGCAAAAACACTGTTCATCACTGCGAAAACAGATTTGTTATTGATGCCCTATCACGCCGAACTAGCGTTTAATCAATTAACGTCCATGAATAAAGATACACAAATTGTCTACATTGATGGCCCTTTAGGGCATTTAGAAGGAGTAGCTGGAATACAAAAAGCAGCCACAGAAATTAAACAATTTTTACAGGACTAATATATGCAAGGTTATTTAAAAAAATGTTCACTTGTAAGTCTGCTAGCAATATCGCCTTTTGTTGCCGCGCAAAAATTAGTGGTAGATCTCGATAACACTAGCATCTCGGGATTATCTTCTGGGGGTTATATGGCAACTCAATTTCAATTTGCACATGCTGAAACCTTAGTAGGTGCTGGAATTGTTGCTGCTGGCCCTTATTACTGTGCTCAAAATTCTATTTCTACTGCTCTTAGTGAATGCGTCACAGCTACAACCGACGCCCTAGATCCACAAGTGTTGTTAGATTATGTTTCAGCGCAACAAGCGGCCGGCAATCTCGCAGATGAGGAAGCTTTAAAACAGCAAAATGTTTTCCTCCTACACGGAACCTTGGATGCTAAGATTAATCCTAAGGCTGCCAACTTGTTGCACGCACAATATCAATCAATTGGCGTAAACAACCTTAAATTCGTAAACGACAAGGCATTCCCTCATTTATTACCTACTCTTAGCAATGGCGTAGAATGTACAGAATCAGCATCGCCATTTATTGGTGCTTGTGACTATGACGCTGCAGGTGAAATGCTTAAATTTATCTATCCGGACTTAGGCCCTAAAGGACAAGCTAAGAAAGAAAATTTGATCACCTTTGCGCAAAATGCATTAACCGACATAAAAGAAGCAGAAATGGGCGAAAAAGGTTTTGTATACGTACCAGATAGTTGCCAACAAGGTGAAACTTGTTCTGTGCATATTAGTTTGCACGGTTGCAATCAAAATCAAGAAGATGTGGGTGATGCATATGCCTGGCAGTCAGGGTACAACGACTGGGCAGAAAGCAATCACTTGATTGTATTATATCCGCAGACTAAAAAGTCTAAAATGTTTCCACTTAATCCCCAAGGTTGTTGGGATTGGTGGGGCTACACAGGCAGCGAATTTGCAACTAAGCAAGGTAAACAAATTACAGCTATCTATAATTTGCTAAACGCATTAACAAATATCGATGTTAAGGATCTTTAAACAATGAGCAAATACAATATTCTCATTACTGGTGCAGCAAGTGGCATTGGCTTCGGAATAGCTGAATACTTAGGTAAACAAGGGCATCACATTATTGTTGCAGACATTAATATGGAAGCAGCGCAGTCAGCGACAGAAGATTTAAGCGCAGCAGGAATTTCTGCCAGTGCCGTTGCCGTAGATGTGTGTAATGCGTCTGAAGTGTCTGAATTGCCCGAAAAATTGAAAAACACACCTGTGGACGTTCTGATTAATAATGCAGGTATTCAACATGTAAGCAAAATAGAAGACTTCCCCCCTGAAAAATGGCAATTATTGATTAACATCATGCTTGTGGGACCTGCATTGCTTACGCAAGCATTTTTACCTCACATGAGAGAACAGAATTTTGGTCGCATCATCAATATTGGCTCTATCCATTCATTGGTCGCTTCTCCATTTAAGTCAGCCTATGTAGCAGCTAAACATGGTTTGCTTGGATTTTCGAAGACTATCGCTTTGGAAACCGGTGATAACGACATCACCATAAATACCATCTGCCCTGCTTATGTAAAAACGCCTTTGGTTGAAAAACAAATTGCCGCCCAAGCTGAAGCGAACAATATGACAGAAAAAGAAGTGGTTGATAAAATCATGCTTGAACCTATGCCGAAAAAAGCCTTTATTAGTTTCGAGGAATTGGCGGGAACAGCTGAGTTTTTAATCAGCGACAAAGCCAAAAACATGACCGCGCAAACATTGGTCTTAGATGGCGGCTGGATAGCAAGATAACAACTAATGCGCAAAAATGTTTGCAAGCAGTTTTGACTGCTGTAAGCTACTGATATCTCACTAAAGAGCGAGTAAGATGTCATACAAAACTGTTGGTTTGATAGGTAAAGTCAGTCACAAAGCCACTTACGATAGTTTACGTGCACTGATAGTTGAATTACAAAAGCGCGGTTGCGATATTCTGGTTGAGAACAGAATCAGCGTAGACTTTGATGTCGATGTTGCTTACACCAGCATGCAGGACATTGGAAGAAACGCTGATCTTGCCATTGTGGTCGGCGGTGACGGCAATATGCTTGGTGCTGCTCGTATATTGGCCGAGTACGATATTGATGTAGTCGGCATAAACCGCGGGAATTTAGGCTTTCTGACCGATATCAACCCTGATGACATCGAACGCCAGCTCGATCATATCTTTGCTAACAACATCTACCGCGAGCGACGCTTTTTATTGCAAGCATCGGTGTATAACGGCGATCATCTTAGTGATAGTCACAGTGCAGTTAATGAAATAGTGCTCCACCATAGTAAAGTTGCTCATATGATGGAGTTTGAACTTTATATTGGCGGGCATTATGTGTTTACCCAAAGATCTGACGGGTTAATTATCGCCACACCGACCGGCTCAACTGCTTACTCGCTTTCCGGCGGCGGTCCAATATTAATGCCTCATTTGGACGCATTAACTTTGGTGCCAATGTTTCCACACACCCTTAGTAGTCGCCCGATAGTGGTAGATGCTAACAGTGAAGTAATGCTAAAAATATCGGAAAAAAACACAGACTCAGTGCAAATTAGTTGTGATAGTCACGTTGTAATAAAGGTAGAGCCTGGTGAACACGTGATCATTGGCAAAAATGCTCAGCATTTAAACCTAATTCACCCGCCCGATTATAACTACTTTAATGTGTTAAGAACCAAACTTAACTGGAGTAATAAACTGTTCTAATTTTTTTCATACAGTACTTTACACAGTATTGACTACTGTATATATTATCAGTTATAAACGTGTAGAGGGTTTTGTATGCTTGCTCATCTTGATATTCGAAATTTAACCGTAGTAAAAAAAGTTTCTCTAGCTGTTCAGCACGGCATGACGGCTATTACTGGCGAAACGGGCGCAGGTAAATCTATTGCACTGGATGCTTTAGGTCTGTGTTTGGGGCAAAGAGCTGAATCTTCCATTGTACGTCAAGGCGCTGAAAAAGCTGAAGTAATTGCACATTTTGACGTAAGTAAAATGCCTAAAGCTAAACATTGGTTAATCGAAAACTCTCTTGAACAAGAAGATAATCTCGATGAATGTTTTGTGCGACGCGTAGTAAGCAACGAAGGACGTTCAAAAGCTTTTGTAAATGGCATCCCAGTTAATCTCCAACAGCTTAAAAGCTTAGGCAATTATCTGGTGAATATCCACGGACAACATGACCACCATGCTTTCTTAAAGTCTGAGCATCAGCTGAATTTATTGGACAGTTACGCAGATCATAAAGCACTGATGGATGCTGTTAATACTGAATATGTTGAATATAAAAAACTCTCTAAACAACTAAGTGAACTGCGTCAAGCCCAACAACAACGCATAGATCGTTGCAACCTCTTAGAATATCAAGTGAGAGAGTTAGATGAATTTAGTTTAGCTGAAGACGAATTTGCAGAACTTGAAATCGAATTTAAAAAACTATCAAGTCTTCAAAGCTTGGCTGAAACCAGTGATAAAGTTTGTTATCTTCTAAAAGATGGAGAACCTGCTAGCGCCTTAGATCTTCTTAATCATGCGGCAAAAGAAATCCAACATCATTTGGAAACAGATCCTGCATTAACTGACAGTCATGAGTTGCTGCAGAACGCTTTAATTCAGGCCCAAGAAGCCTATCGTGAGATTGATCGTTATAGAGATTCATTAGAAGCTGATCCTGAAAGGGCATCAGAAATTGAACAACGATTCAGTCAGTGTTTAGATCTAGCGAGAAAGCATCAAGTAAGCCCTGAAGACTTATATCAAACTCACCTTGCAATGATTGAAGAATTAGAGGCTCTCACGTCTGAGGAAGCCAGTGTTGAATCACTGGAAATTCAGGTACAAAAATGCCATTCCCAGTATTGGCAATTATCTGAAAAACTGAGTCAATCCCGCGCTAAAGCTGCGGCAAATCTATCTAAAGAGCTTCAAGCCAGTGTAAGAAGTTTAAACATGCCCCATGCGCAACTTAACATCAAAATTACCTTTGAAAAACAAGCTGAACCGTCAAAGTCAGGCAATGACAATATCAAATTCCTAATTTCTGTAAACCCAGGTCAGGCCCCTGATGTACTCGAAAAAGTGGTGTCAGGTGGTGAGTTATCAAGAATTGGATTGGCTATGCAGGTGATTTATTCTAATCATAGGCAAGTGCCTACACTTGTGTTCGATGAAGTTGACACAGGGATAAGCGGTCAGACAGCTTCAGTTGTTGGAAAATTATTAAAACAATTGGGTGAAAATAATCAATTAATTTGCGTGACTCACCTACCTCAGGTAGCGGCTCAAGCTGATAATCAAATTTTTGTGAACAAAATTACCGATGGTAAAACAACCGAAACACAAGTATTGAAACTCACCAAAGAAGAACGCATAAATGAAATAGCGAGACTTTTAGCCGGTGATCAGTTAACAGATACAGCTATTGAAAACGCAAAAGATTTACTATCAATAAAATAGAACCAATAATCAGTTGATTGGTCTACACCTACAATGTAGTATTTAGCGCGTTTTAAGAAAGAAGGTTTAGACATAAATGAGATTTGCAGCGGTACTATTACTAATATTGTTGGTAACGGGTTGTTCAAACTGGATCTATCGTATAGATGTTCCACAAGGAAACTATTTAGATCAGAAAGACGTAGACAAACTCAGAATTAATATGACCAAAGAACAGGTGCAATTTGTTTTAGGCAACCCTGTTGTAGAAGATAGCTTTGATCAAAATACCTGGTACTACGTTTATGACATGAAAAGAGGCATGGAAAAGCGTGGAAAAGACGTTCGCTTAGAACTTGTTTTAGAGTTTGTTGAAGGTCGTTTAGCTAAAATGAACGGTGACTTTGATAAACCTGAAAATTTTGACGAACCTCTAGAAAGCTAATGTAAAATGCCGTGAGGAATTTCACGGCTAAACCCCATAACTTCTTGCTAGCTTGCTTAACACTGATTACATGTTAAGCTAACCTATTCTCCTGTTTTAGAATGGATTCTTCATGGCAAACACTAAGTACGCTCAGTGGTATCACATTAGTGCTCTTTTTGTATTTTTTGTGTTTGTTTTGTACACAGCAAAACCTTTACTTTTACCTATATTTATCTGCGTATTAATGGCATTGTTGCTGAATCCAGCAGTATCCTTTTTAGAACGCTTTTTCTTTCCACGCTTTGTGTCCACCATAATACTAATAACCTGTTTGTTTATACCTTTAACATGGTTATCCGTTGAGCTGTCTGAGCCCGTGCATAGATGGGCTAAAGTACTTCCTGAATATTCCAAAATATTGGATGAACAAATTGAAAGCATAAACCAAACCTTAAACGAACAACTGGATGGGCAAGAGCCAGTGATAGAAAAAAAAGAATCGAGCTGGTTTGGGTGGTTTGACGATGAAGAGGAAAAGGTTAAAGACGACAATGTATTAGACGCAAAGTCAGTTACTGATAGTATCAAAGAAACCACATTAAATGCCTTTATCGATGGCGTATCAGCTGCGCCTGTTGTTTTAGCCCAAATCGCCGCGGGTGCCGTACTACTAGTGTTTATCTTATCGTTCAGCCCAAGTCTGTTTTTCGCGTACACTCAGCGCTTAGATGTAGCCCAACGTCGCAAAGCATTAGTACTTAAAGGAAGAATTCAAAAGGAATTGTCCACTTATGTAGTGCTTGTGACACTAATCAATTTTATCTTAGGTGCAAGTGCCGCTTTATGTTTCTATTTATTTGGATTAAAAGATCCCCTACTCTGGGGCTCTGTGGTTGGCTTGTTAAACTTTATCCCCTATATAGGCATGATGATAGGCGTTTGTCTTATTGGACTTGCTAGTGTCGTACAGTTTGAATTGACCCTTGTAGCTTGGGTTCCTTTAATTATCTACCTGTTACTAAATCTTTTCGAATCCCAATTTTTCACTCCAATGCTAATGTCCCATCGTATGAGTTTAAACCCGCTAATATTACTGTTGTGGCTAGCATTTTGGGGCTGGTTGTGGGGAATTGTCGGACTTTTAATTGCACTTCCACTTCTAGTCTGTTTAAAAATAGGCCTAAGTTTTACTGAATTCGGAAAACATTGGCTTCCAGTGATAGAAGCCAAAGGTTAGTTGATTAAGCACATCTAGGGCCTGTTTATCGTTGATCTTGCTGTGCAATAGAACGATAAAAATCTCTCAACACATACCAAGCTTGTTTGCGTTGTCCGGTTTCAGATAAGAGTCCCTTTCTATTCCAGAAGTCCTGAATATCGTCTAGAGGGCGTCTAGGGGAACGAAAATCCTTTAATATCCAAGGTGTGACACCGCGCAATGTTGGCATGTTTTTCATCATTTCTATGTTGTGTTTGTATACGTCGGATTGATATTCTTCGGTCCAAATCTCGTTTTTCTCTCCATGCAATCCTGCTAGAGCCCCTGCCCCCATTTCGCTCATAATGATGGGCTTTTCATAGTGCGAATTCCAACGTAAATTTGCGCAGTTTGCTGGAGCATCACTGTACCAACCGCAATAACTGTTAATACCTATAATATCTACATATTTAGCTAGAGGATCATCAATTAACTTACCATTTTTTGCGTTACTTTGTGTATCCATAGCAGCAGTTATCAAACGATTAGAATCTAGCTCTCGGGCTTTTTCAATCAACCGACTTAGAAATGATATTCTGGCATCTGATACCGGTGTTTCGTTGGCCACGGACCACATAACGATAGATGCGCGATTTTTGTCTCGAGAAATCATTTCTGTTAATTGCTGTTGCGCTTTAGCGTATACCGCTTGGTCCTCAAACATAACCGTCCAATAAACTGGAATTTCAGACCACACCATAAATCCCATTTCATCGGCAATTTTTAACATCATTTCGTTATGAGGATAGTGAGCTAAGCGCACGAAATTACAACCTAACTCTTTCGCCCAAGTTAACAATGTGCGACCATCAGCTTCTGTCCATGCTCTCCCAGCGCCAAATGGAGACTCTTCGTGGATACTAATTCCTCTCAAAAAGACAGGCTCGCCATTTAATAAAATCTCAGTACCTTTAACTTCGATGGTTCGAAATCCAATAGCATCTTCTATAGTTTCACCGTTAAACGACAGAATCACTTTGTAACGTTTGGGATTTTCTGGACGCCACAACTCTGGTTTAGCATTTATACTAAACTTTGTTTCGCCGTTTGCTTTAACCTTTATAGTTTTTTCGATATGCAATTCAGGAATTATCAGACTTACTTTGCCGTCCTTTTGGGCGTTTGATAGCTTGAGACTGCCCTCTATTGCGCCTGTTGTTGAGTTCAGCGCCAGATGATAATCAGACAGATAGCTTTCAGGCACTTCTATTACAGATACAGATCGCGTTAAGCCACCGTAATTCCACCAGTCGGTGTTCACCGTTGGGATTTGATCTCGCTTGCGGCTGTTATCCACTTTGACAACTACAAAATTTTCACGATTTTTTGCAACATGGGTAATATCGAACTGAAAAGGTGTAAAGCCGCCTTCATGTTCACCCACCTTTTCCCCATTAACATAAACAATTGCATGGTAGTTTGCTGCGCCAAAATGCAGTAAATATCGTTTATTTTGCTGTTTATTTAATTCAAATCTTTTGTGATACCAAAGTGTCCCCTCGTACAAAAATAATTGCTCCTCTTGTGAATTCCAATCACCAGGCACATCTATTTTTTTCGCTGTTTCAAAGTTATATTCTACAAGCTCTGAAGGTGTTTGAGGTTTTCGATTCTTAAAGTATCCATTGGTATGAGCTTCGTATCTATGGTTGTAATAACCATTTTCATAGGGATCTATAATTCTATTCCATTTCCCATTTAAACTGATAAGGCTTCTAGCATGAGGGTTTTGAATCAGTTCACTTGTGTCAGATGAATGGGAATAAAATGACAATAAAAAAATAATGAGGAAAAAACTCGTTCTACATAATCTGAAATCAGACATCCATTCTGCTCCCGAATGATATAGGCTTTACAAAGCCGAAAAATAACAAAACTAAAAGGGTTAATCTCTTAAGTTAACATTATTTTTACATTCGTTCAGATTTATTTTTTGATTGAATCAAGTAAGGATGTGGCTTCTTGTTGTTGAGCTTGTGAGCCGCGCTCTATTACTTCATTGAGCACATCTTTAGCCGCATCGAAATCTTCCATATCAATGTAGACCTGTACCAAATCCAGGTTAGACGCTTGGTCAATATCAAGATCGTCAATTTCAGAATCATTGGCTTCACTTTCAACCAACCTGTCCAAAGAGCGGTCTAGATCTAAATCAATCTCATCGTCTCTAAGGGGAGTAGCTTCCTCTGACTCTGCTAATAACTGATCAACATCTAAGAAATCTTCGTCGTCATGATCTCCGCTATCATCTTGCATCAAAGCATCTAAATCTAGACCGCTTTCTTGCAGAAGATCATCGACTTTCTGACTATCGTCGTCATCTTTGGTTAAGTCATTTTCCAGATCAGCTAATAAATCATCAAAGTTGCTGGCTTCAATATTAGAAAGTTGTTCACTTTCTTCATTTTCTGCTAAATCAGTTTCTTCAAGAGTATCAGTGTTTTGTGAATCATCCGGACTTTCTAACCAATCATCTAGATCCGGTAAGTCTGCTAAAAAGTCTTCTTCGGTTGAAGTTTCATCGACTTCAGATTCTTCATCTACCTCTTCCTTAATCGGGCTTGGAGGCTCTTTTTCATTGATGGACTCGACAACTTCATCTGGTTCATCTTTATGGTCAGTAAATGAAGGTATATCTTCCAATAAAGAATCAATGTCTTGATCATCTAACTCTTCCGAGCTTTCTTCCTCGGAAAGTTCGTCCAACAGTTGATCAAGTTCGTCATCTTCATCTGAATCAGACTGTAATTCATTTAAAAGATCATCCGTTACATCATCTGTTGATGAAGTTTCTTCCACTGCAGTAACTTCATCTAAATCTATATCGCCAGCATCACCTTCTTTATCAGGTTCGCTGAACTCGTCTAAAAGCCTATCGAGTTCGTCATCGTCCATTTGGCTTTCAACAGCTACATCTTCAGCATCAGGTACACTTTGTTCGACTTCTTCTTCGTCTACGTCTGAAACAACGTCAACCTTTTGTTCGGTTTCTATTTTGTTGTTAGTATCCGCATTAATTTCTGCAAGAATTTCGTCGGGATCTAAGGTTTCCGGCTCTTGTGCTAAGTCGTCTTCAGAAATCTCATCTTCACCTGAGCTAGTGTCCGTTTCGTCTTCTAACCCAATATTTCTTTCTTCATCAGGTTCGGCATCTGCTTCAATTTCAGTGGCCGCTGGTTTTTCGTCTTCTGTATCCTCAGTAACATTATCTAGTTCTTCCAGTATTTCGTCAGTTAACTGAGTAATCTCCTTATCTTTGGTCTGAATTTGCTGTTCAATTTGACTAATGGTTGAGTCGTCAATTTCACCTTCTTCGTTCAGGTTTATGCCGTCGGGAACACCCTCATCGTTTATATCCACTGCTAAATCATTAGTTGCAGCGGGTTGTTTGGCTTCTTGGGCTGGCTGTTCAGGTACGGGGGCTGGTGTAGCTTTTGGTTGCTCAGCGTCCGACGAATCACTGTCAGTTATTTCAGTTTCGACTTCTTCGGACTCCGCTATATCTAAGTCATTTGACAGATCAATAGAGTCAGTATCATCGTCCTGGGTATCAAGATCCAATGCTTGTGTATCTTGATCAATTTCATCGACACTAGTTAAGCTGTCTTCTGAAGGACTGTCTGGGACCAACATCTCATCATCTAGCGAATCCAAATCACTGTCAGTATCATCTACCTGTATTTCGTCTAAACCATCTACGAGGTCGTCAGATAAAATATCATCAGCATCATCCACTTCTTCAGACAAGGCCGCTAGTAAATCATCTGCGTCCTCAGTACTAGCATCATCAAGCTCCCCAATGACTAACTCATCATCTACGATATCAACACTACTCGCCGGCTCTTGGGGGGCGGATAAAGGTTTTTCTTCTTCTGATTTTTCTGATGGTTTATTGGCCGGACGTCTAAGGGCCCAAATAGCTAATCCAACAAGCACTAATAAAGTAAATACTGACGATAAAATAATGATGCCAGTTGGCGTAGTGAGTTTAGACAGTATAGATTCAGAAGCTTCTTCTTGTTCTTTTTGTTGCGCTTCTTTTACCAAAGCAATAAGCTCTTTTTGCAGTGCCAATTGCTCGTCAATTTGCGATTGAACTTCGCCTTCTACTTTACCTCGAAGCTCGGCAATATCAGCATTAACGCCATCTAACCTATCATATAGCTTGCGATTTTCTTCTATCAATGCCTGTACATTACTGATTGAAGAAGCCACTTGCTCTTTAACTTCGTTAAATTGTTGAGTTTGCTGTCGATTAAAGGCATTTAACTGCTGTTGTAATTGCTGCTGGGCACGAGTCAAATCTTCTTGATTAACCAGAGGAACTTCATTCTTAATATTAGGTTCATTGACCGTTTCTACTTCTGCCTGCTGAGTTTGTGCGGCAGTCGCTTGAGGATTGGATCGAGAGAAAGCTCTATCATCAGCATCAGCTTTTGCTTTGGCTCTTTGCGGATCAATACGTGCTATATATGCATCACTTGGAAGCTGTAGAATTGCCCCATTGACCATGGTATTAAAATTACCATTTTCAAAGGCTTGTGGGTTTAATTGATAGATAGCCAACATGGTCTGATAAACACTAAAGCGTCTATCTTGTTTATAACGGCTAGCGATGCGCCACAGGGTATCTGACGCATCAATTGGACCATATACAACCCCAGAATAACTTTCTGCTGATTCTCTAGGGCCTTGAAGTTGAACTTGAGCTTCGGCGGAATATGGGCGAATGAAAGCCAAGGTTATTACTAATAACAGTAATGATATATGCTTAAAATTCAAACCTAACTTCCGCCTAAAATGTGATTAATACCTTATTTTATCGGCATTTACCCGATTTTATTTATAAATATTCTGCAATTAAAGCTTCTGCAATTTGCACACTATTTGTTGCTGCGCCTTTGCGAATATTATCAGACACTACCCACATATTTATACCATTAGGATGAGACACGTCTTCTCTAACACGCCCAACATGCACCCAATCATTACCACTGGCACTACATACCTGGGTTGGGAAGTCTTCTCTGGCATCATGCAACTTAACGCCTTCAGCATTTCTAAGAAGCTCTTTTACTTCTTCAGCACTTATCGGCTGATGAGTCTCAATATGCACAGCTTCACCATGACCATAAAACACAGGAACACGAACAGCAGTAGGATTCACCAAAATACTATCGTCGCCGATTATCTTTTGCGTTTCCCAAACCATTTTCATTTCTTCCTTGGTGTAATCATTGTCCATGAAAACATCAATTTGAGGAATGACATTAAACGCAATTTGACGAGAAAACGCTTCTGATTCAATGGGTTTAGCATTTAATAAACTAGCAGTTTGTGAAGCAAGCGCTTCCATCGCTGATTTACCTGCACCTGAAACCGACTGATATGTCGCTACATTTACTCGCGCAATGCCTACCGCATCGTGAATTGGTTTAAGCGCCACTACCATTTGTATTGTGGAACAGTTTGGGTTGGCAATAATGTTGCGATTTCTAAAATCAGCTAATGCACTTTTATTGACTTCTGGCACAACCAAAGGAATATCAGGCTCGTAACGATAATGGCTGGTGTTATCAATGACAACACAACCAGCTTCCGCGGCAATGGGTGCAAATTTAGCAGATACACTACCACCGGCAGAAAAGAATCCAAGCTGGACTTGGGTCCAGTCAAACTCATCAGCATTTAATACTGTAAGTTTTTTACCCTTAAATTCCACTGTACCACCGGCAGATCGTTCGCTGGCAAGCGGGTATAAGGTATCAATTGGAAAATTACGCTCGGCTAAAACATCCATCATAGTCTGACCTACCAGACCAGTTGCACCTAGCACGGCTACATTATAAGCTTTTGACATATCTAAAAAAGTCCTCAACAGTGTTTACAGGTTTATATACTGTCGCTGGTAACACTAAACCCTAAATCCAACAATTGTTGTTGTGTATTTCTATCATCTATCTTTAGCGAAATTGCGTCGAATTCGCGTCGAATAGGATAATGTCGTCGGATTTCTGAAATTGAAGCCGATTTTGCCATGTGCTGACGAAAAAAACTATCATCATTTTTGATATCATAGAAGCAAGTAACAAGTTGATGCAGCAAACGTTGAGTCAAACCCTGTTTATTAATCTCATTTTGCACATTGAGTAAAGCTTCTGAGGCTGGAAAATCTGGCAGAAAATCCTTGAGCGTTAAATCACCCCGTAACCAAAAAATGTCACATAACTTTGCATACAACATGTAGGTTCCACGTGCTTTTCCTTCAAGGGAGTGCCCCGCAATGTGCGCTGTAGTTAACAGACATTTGGGAATAAGATCGCGATTAATTTCAGGTTCATTTTCCCAACAATCAAATATCAGAGTCGGCGCTACCTGGGTAACTTGATGCAAAAATTCACTTTCTACTACTTCGCCTCGCGCCGCATTAATAAATAATTGGGATGATGTGAGATCAAGGAGTTTATCTTGATCAAACATATGAAACGTGGGGAATTGCCCAGTTTTCGTTAAGGGCGTATGCAGGCTAATAATATCGGCGTCCAAAACATCATCCAATGGTGCACTTGTAAATGTATCATCACGCAACTGTTTTGGTGGATCATATTCAACCACTTGCAAATTTAGCGCTTTGAAGAGCTGACTGACTCTGCTACCTACTTCACCAACGCCGACAACCGCAATGGAAAGCGTTGAAATATCACAAGAATTATTTTGACAATAATGAAGTACCGCTGCTAACACATATTCAGCCACAGCCCTGGCATTACATCCGGGAGACGCGCTCCACTGAATATTTCTGTGATTTAGTGCACTAACATCAAAATGGTCAAAACCTGCTGTAGCAGTACCAACAAACTTTAGATTAGGCGCCATATCTAATAATTCAGCGGTAATTTTAGTGGTAGATCGAACTAAGAGGATGTCAGCATCTGACAACTGACTAGCTGATAACTTTCCAACTTCAAACCCTTGAGCATTTCCAATATCGGAAAAAAATGCTTCTGCATAGGGCATTGCTTGGTCGTATTTAATCTTCATAAATTAAAGGATGTAGGTTGAACAATTCATTTATTATAGTAAATGAATGTATTCAACCCTATTGTAGACATTAATATTTCCAGCTTATAGTTGGTATTTTTTAAATACTAAAGAAGCGTTAGTTCCGCCGAAACCGAAGCTATTTGACATCGCCAAGTTCACTTCTTGCTCACGGGTTTGAGTCACTATATCTAGATTCTGTGCAGCTTCATCCAAATTATCGATATTAATAGAGGGAGATATGAAACCATGTTGCATCATTAATAAGGTATAAATAGCCTCATGCACACCAGCAGCACCTAGCGCATGCCCAGTTAATGATTTGGTAGCACTGATCGCTGGAGAAGCACCTGCAAAAACTTGCTGTATTGCTTTGAGTTCTTGCACATCACCTACAGGTGTCGAAGTACCATGAGTATTAAGATAATCAAGCGGCTGGTCGATTCCTTGCATTGCCATTTGCATACAACGGGCTGCACCTTCACCTGACGGAGCCACCATATCGTAGCCATCTGATGTCGCGCCATAACCAACGATTTCTCCGTAAATTTTAGCTCCTCTTGCCAGTGCATGTTCTAGCTCTTCAACTACTACCATACCGCCACCGCCAGAACTGACAAAACCATCTCGATCTGCATCATAGGTACGAGAAGCAACCGCTGGATTATCGTTATACTTGGTGGATAATGCGCCCATGGCATCAAACTGGCTAGATAATGCCCAGTGTAATTCTTCGCCGCCCCCGGCAAACACCATATCTTGTTTACCAAGTTGAATCAGTTCCCAAGCATTTCCAATACAATGCGCACTGGTGGCACAAGCAGATGCGATAGAATAGTTAACGCCTTTAATTTTAAAAGGTGTTGCCAAACAAGCGGAAACCGTGCTCGCCATGCAACGGGTGACCATGTATGGTCCCATTCTCTTGACGCCTTTCTCGCGCAAGATATCAGCTGAAATAACCTGATTTTCGGAAGATGCACCGCCAGATCCGGCGATAATCCCTACTCTTTCATTCGAATATTCAGCTTCACTTAAACCTGCATCTTCAATTGCTTGTTGCATGGAAAGATAAGCATAGCTTGCTGCGTCGCCCATAAATCGCAACGCTTTTCTATCAATTAATTCTTTTAAATCAAGCTTAAGGTTTCCCCAAACCTGACTGCGCAAGCCCATCTCTGCAAACTGTTCTGAATATGTAATGCCAGAGGTACCTGATTTTAACGATGCTAAGACTTCTTGGGCATTGTTGCCTATGCTGGAAACTACGCCTAATCCCGTAATAACTGCTCGTTTCATTTATCACCTTTCATTAAATTTTTTGTTTGTACCAATTTTTGTCGCATATGTTAGCGTGTAATTTGATTCAACTGGTCTGCTCTTAACGATATACTGTCACAAAAAGTCTGTTCAAGTCACATTAAATTTACAAAGTAGTCTAAAAAGGAATAGCACAGCCGCCTATGAAAGTCGAATATGCTAAGGTTTCATTTAATCAGTATGGCACCCCAACTTCCGATAAGTTCGATGATGTTTATTTTTCCAATGACGATGGCATTGCGGAAACTAATTACGTTTTTATAGAAGGTAATGAACTTAACAAAAGATGGTTAGAATTTAGCCAAACAACCTTTATAATAGGTGAAACGGGGTTTGGGTCAGGCTTAAATATGCTTTTAGCGGCTGAGCAGTTTTTACAATTCAAGCGCGTAAACCCAACTCATAAACTGCGTTTTTTGCATTTTTTTACCTTTGAGCAATACCCAATTTCTGTAACTGATTTAAAAGTTATCGCGTCACAACGTCCGTCATTAAATAACCTCTATCAAGCCTTAATTGCCCAGTATCCGCTGCCTATCGAAGGCATTCATAGAATTCAATTAACGGAAGAGATTACCCTAGACATAGTATTGGGTGATATTAAGCAAAGCATACAAACATTGTATGCAAATCAAGGGTTAGCCCATGCATGGTTTCTAGATGGATTTGCCCCAAGTAAAAATGAAGGAATGTGGCAACCAGCAGTATTTAAACACATTGCACGTTTAAGTTGCGAAAATGCAACCTTTGCTACCTTTACTGCCGCAGGCATAGTTAAACGAGGTTTAAAAGACGTAGGCTTTGAGGTCAAAAAACGCAAAGGGTTTGGTCGCAAACGCGACATGCTTGTAGGTCAGTTTTTGTCTATGACCAGCGAACGTCTCCAAAGTGCTCCTTGGTACGCCCGCGCCAACGCGACTAAGGTTGATTCAGTGACTGTGGTTGGCGCTGGACTAGCAGGCTTGCTCACTGCTTATGAACTATTAAAACGAGGGTATGCTGTTCAAGTAATATCCAAGGGAGAATTAGGCGACGGAGCTTCGGGAAATTTTATCGGCGGCTTTTATCCCCAACTGCAAGCTGATTACAGTGTTTCTAGTATGTTTTATATACACTGCTTTGAATATGCTCGTCACTATTATTCTGCTTTGAAACAAAAACAGTCATTTGATTCTGAGTTCTGTGGTGTGCTCCAACTGGCGTTTAATCAAAATGTCAGTGAACGCCAAAGCAAAATGCAAGAAAGACAGCTTTGGCCGGAACAATTAGTCAAATTTGTTGAGCAAAATTGCGCTAGTAAACTGGCCAATGTTGCACTTCCACATGGTGGTATTTATTTACCTGAAGGTGGATGGATATCGCCTATTTCTCTAGTGAAAGCAATATTTAAACTTTGTTCGCGTTATCCCAAATTTAATTATTATTGCCACACGGAATTAGCGTTTTTCAATATTGAAAATGATAAACCCATTGTTCAATACCAAGGTAAAAATGCTCAACAAGTAAAACAAACCGATGCTTTGGTCCTGGCCACAGGAGACGGGAGTAAAGCGCTGTTTAAGCAAGATATCGATTTTAGAGTAACTCGCGGACAGGTAGAATACCTTCCCACCAATGAGGAGTTTTCTCAGTTACAAGCAGTGATTTGTCACAAAGGATATTTTACTCCCGCTCTTCAACAGCAACACGCATTAGGATCTACCTATACCAAGAACGATACAAACATGGCGTATAGAAAAGAAGATAAAGACGAGAATTTGTCTGTCCATATGAAAGCTATGCCGCTTGAGAATTGGCAACAACTGCTGGAAAAGAATTCTCAAGAACAAACAGAAGGTCGAGCGGCGATTCGATGCTCTACACCAGATCATCTTCCTGTTGTTGGCAATATGCCCGATTTTGAAGCCCAGCAGAACACTTATGCGCGCATTGCGAAATTTAATAATCCAATGCAATATCCGCCTGCGCCACAAATGCCAAATGTTTTCATATTGAGTGGTCTTGGTTCAAGGGGACTAACTACTGCGCCACTGTGCGCAACATTGATAGCCAATCAGATTGATAATCAACCTTTGCCACTTTCGGAAAAATTATTAAATGCGATCAATCCAAATAGATTTTTGATTCGTGAGCTTATGAAAAAAGCTCACGAATAAGAAACTCGCTTATTAACGTCGCACTAATTGACGTTCAATGGAAGCGACTACGAAATCTGGTATTAGCCCTTGTGCAGATGCAATGACTTGATTAGTAGACACCGAAATAATGCGCGCATTTACAAACACGCCGTTGGGTTTTTCAATCATGGTGCCGGTTAACACATAATCCATTAGGCGGTGGTTTGACAGCTCGATGATATTGCGCGAAAAAGCGATATCGCCCCAAGAAGTTACTTTCAGTGCAGGCATTAATTTATGATCAATAACCGCTAAACCGTAGCTTTGCATTTCACTGATTAAATATTCAGATAATTGGTTACCTAAAATACTGGTGCTCTGCAAGGTTTCATCAAGCACCACAAAGGAACTGACACCAATTTTGAGATCGCTACTCAGGCCTACCGCATTTTTAACCAATTTACGAGATAGCTGAGCCGCATAGTCTTCTACGCCTTTAAAGGTAAATGATGGACGATAGAGATTTGCATGCATAGAAATACCAACATCGACCGGCACTTGTTCAGTATTATCGCTGATCACAATATCGCCCTTGTAATTATCAAGGGAGATAGTGTTGCGAGCTTCGTTGTTGTTATTTTGCAATTCAGGTGGTAATTCACCTGCTAACCCATATTCTTGGGCTAAAAAGTCGCCAATTTTACGTGGTGGCGTGTATCCAGCAGTCAACATTTCACTCACTGCACAGCCAGATAAATATACAGAGGTTCCTACCAAAGCAACTACTTTTAAAAACGACCTCATTTTTTGCATTATTCTATCCTCAGATTCTGCTGATATTATTTGCATTATTCACCACGAATAATTCTTACCCCATCGACCACGTCATTTTGTCGACTGGATGAACTTGGTAACAAAGCATCAACAACATAAAACGGGATAAAGGTCTGTGCACTAGCAACTACCACTTTAGATTCCATGCCCAACATTTTAGCGTTGATAATATAACCGCCTTGATGCTTAGTCATGGTGCCCGTTAAAACGTATCGAATAGGTGTACTATTATTCAGTTCGAGATAATCCCGAGATAAAATATAGTCCCCCGTTTCAGTGATTCGAATAAACTGCGTCGCTTTATATTCGACCACTGGCATACGGAATTTGTGAAACTCATGTACAAAGGATTCAGCCATTTGCTGACCTAAAAGATTGGTTTCTCGCAAGTCGCTATCAATAAGCACAAAGTTTGTTACCGCAACAGGGGTTCGCTCGGTGACATACTCCATAGTGGACACTAAGTCTTGCGCCATATCTCTAACATAGTCACCTACGTGATTTACGTAGGGTGTACTTTTATAAGCACCAGGGGTTTGAGAAATCACATTGGGTTTTAGCATGGCACCGAAGGCATCCACTCGTCTATCATCCTGTGCAACTGTATAGTTCTGATTATCAGCAGCCACTACATCTACAATTTCAGGCGCTGCTTCCTGTTCTGGCTCATCATTTTGATACATAGATAAAATATCGAATTCAGGCATGCTCATACTTGAGCAACCTGACAATACAAAAATTAATCCAGTTATAAATACAAATTTCATTCGTCATCTCCAGCGCTACGTGATGTTTTAAGCGGTTTATCCGTTCTATACAACATGCCATTTCGTGTGGTTACTTGTTCTCTCTGCCAGAATAATTCTGCTGGGAAGTATTTGGTTGCGGCAGCGATAACATCTTTATTGCGTACATTAATTATTCGCGCATTTACTATTGCGCCTGATTCTTGTTCGGTAATAGTTCCGGTGATATAAAAATCGATATTTTGTGAGTTGCGCAAATGGGCAAGATCCCGCGACAAAGCTCGATCTGAATATTCCGATAAAATTAAACTATTGGCAGCTTTAAAATCTTGTGCAATAAAGCCCAGTCTGACCGCTTCAGTGGTAAGCCCTTGCTCCAGCTGATGTCCCAATAACATCAATGGGCCTTGATGATCTAAGTTTGTTTTTAGACTGGTAACAGGCACAAAACCCGCTACTGCATACCTAAATTGACGATCAGGGGTCATCTGAGCAAATAATTCCATTGCCAATTCGTGGGTATATAATTCTGTATTTCCAAGTACTACCTTTTGTTCTACAACATGGGACTCTTTCCGACTCATTGGCAAAGAATCGCAGGCTGTAAGCGATAACAGCACCAGCACACACAAAATTGAAACAATAAAATTTATAAAACTTTGAAGGTGATTCTTCATATCAATACTCGTTTAGCCATTATTTCTTTGCTCTGGTCACTGCCAGCGCTCAGATACATTTGTGATCCTATTAGCCACAAATTTTTGGCGTTTAACCTATCAGGTACTGATGTTTAGCAATAATGATTCCACTTTTCACAAATCAAAAGAAATATGTTTTTAGCATATATTTCAAAAGGTTAAATTTGCAGAAGTGTTTTTTTTGGGGTTAGTCAGATGACGACTGAGTGTGAGCGGCAATGCTTTGCAGAGTAAAACGGATGCGGCAATTTAGGTGGCAAAATCATGCAGTGAGTAAACGTTGATACATCTTTTGTACATCAGCAGCGTCTTCCGCAGTCAACTCTTTTTCATCTATCGCTTGTTGTATGCTTAGTTGAAGTTCTGATAAAAACTTACTAGTCGCTTGGTTAAATTCAGCTTCCGTTGTGTTATTCGTATATTCGCCAAATACTCTTGCAGCGATTAAAGATAGGTGGCCATGAAGGTAACTGGCAGCAAATAATTCTTGATCACTTCCGTGCTCTATAAAACTGTCTAAAAAGGTTTCTTTGTTTGAAAGATAATCCTCGAATTCAGCGGATAAAATCAATCTAATCTCCTCTTACAAAATACAATACTTGGTCTTTATAACCTGTAATTACTGGAATTGGACCTGCCAGACTAGCGTCTAAATCAGGATCCCCCGAATCCACTATTAATCCCTTCTGTCCCAAACTTTGAAGTTTTGCTTTAGTGGCCACTAAATAAATATCATTTTTGTTTAACCGAGCTAAAAACTTATTACTGAGTTGCTGGTTGCCGCGCCCTATAATGTGACCTTGACCGCCAATAAGCGTTATTACTAGCTTTACGGGCTTATCCTGAGTTAGTTTTACTAATTGGTCAGCAGTAACATCTTGTGCCAATAATTGATTTTGATACACAAGGTCAACGCCCAACAATGTATTTTCATAACCAATGTCCTGCATCACAAAATCTATGGTACTGCCAGAGCCCATGACAAAAATATGATCGTCATATTCCTGCATGAGTTCTTGCACATAAGCGGCAATATCACTGAGCAACAATTCATCAGATTCCTTTCCGCCCATTTTAACCGCTTGAATATAGGTCAGCTCTTCTGGCACTAACATTTCACCGAAATGTTTTGCTACTACCACACCTTGTCGAAACTTGTCTTCGTCAATATCGCGCACCTCAGCGCTCATAAGGCTGACCAATTCCCCCTTAATCACACTTGCGAGTACTTTTCCTGCGGCTTGAGGCGTAATGGCATATACGCCACTGTGAATTTTACAACCTGCCGGAATTCCCAACACAGGTAGTTTATCTTGCACTTGCTGACAAATATCAATGGCTGTTCCGTCCCCACCAGCAAAGAGCAGTAAATCTATCTTTTGCTCAAGTAACTGGGCAACCGCATTAACCGTATCAGTAGCTTCGGTCTGTTGATTTTGACAATAATAAACAACCTGATGCTGAAGGCCTAATTGATTGCACGCGTCTTCACCCATTTCTCCGCTAGCAGTAATCACACAAAACTGCGTTTTTATATCAGCCAAAGCCTCTAAGGCTAGCAAGGTTCTGCTTTGGGATTTTTTTTCTGCACCAGCGGCTAGGGCTTTTTGACGAATTTCTGCACCGTCACTGCCTTTAAGTGCAATGGCCCCACCTATGCCTGAATAAGGATTTATTATGAGTCCTAAACGGAACATAGATTTCCAGTGCTGTTATTTTGATTGTAAGAAAGATCCTGCTTGCTTGATTTCAATGCAGTAATAAATGCTTGAGCTCTTGGTGGAAAGCCCAGTTGCTGATAGCGTTTATATTGACTAATAACAGCTTTCGAAAATTCAAAGCTATTGTAATTCGGCAAAGATAAGTTATCAGCGCTCACCCTAAACTCGATATTTGCAGCTAGAGAAAATGCATATTCAAGTGCTTGGGGTTTCACTTCCACTTTTTCAAATACTTTTTGTTGTTCCAGGTCTCGCCCATCTGGGGAGTACCAATAGCCATAATCTAATTGTCTGCGGCGTTTCTCACCGGCAATACACCAGTGCGCTACCTCGTGTAAGGCACTAGATGCATAATCAGCGCGATAGAAAATGCTATTATTTTCAGTATTGGGCGCCTGCTCAAATTGAATATCTTGATAATCTTTGGGATTTTGGCCTTTAGGAATATAAATGGGCTCACTGGCGCCCCCTTGTAGTATGGTGCCAAGGGTCGCGAAAAATGTGTGATTAAACACTTTTTCAATCTGAGCAGCATTTAGGGGATGTGAATCAGCGCGTTTTGTTTGAATATCCAATCTCATACAGTCAAAAAGACAAATAATTAATACTTCGGCAGATTTGCTACCTTAAACATGAAGCATTAGTATATCCTGTAATCGCTTTTCTGTATTTCAAATTTTTTGGATTTTTACGCTATAAGGTAGAAGTACATGCTTGAATGTCAACTTGTTGGGGATGATGCTAATCGCTGGCATGAATTAAATTGGCAAGTTAATCGGCCTTTTATAATGCTGTGGGTAGTGCAACAAGATGAGCTAGACCATTATAATCATGCGAATAATACTGTGTATGTAAAAAAGCTAGAACAGCTAGCTTGGGCACACTCGGCTAGCTTGGGTCTCAGCATCGAAGATTATCAGCGCTTAGACCGAGCCATGGTAATTCATAAACATGTGATCGAATACAAACACCCTTGCCTTTTTAATGAGCAAGTCGCTTGCGCTACTTGGATAAGTGGTTGTGATAAAAAGTTTAGACTACAACGCCATTTTCAATTTATCGCTACTGATACCGAACAAACCGTTCTTACGGCGACAACAGACTATGTATGCGTTAGCTTAGCCTCAGGCAAACCCAAACCAATGCCAGCTGAATTTATTGAAACTTATGGCCAAAACGTCATTTATGAGTCTGACAAATGAAATATTTGTTCGCATTTTTGTTGACGCTTTCGCTGACCACTAATGTGTTGCTAATACGTGCGTTATATTTTTCAGAAAATGGGGCTAAGGAAAATTCAGAAATAGAGGTTTCAATAACAACAGATAAGGCGCTTAATCCCGAAAATTACAAAACTAGCTCTGACTCATTTTCTAGTACGCCATCTAAAAATAAAGTCACCTCTGATAAGGAAGTCGTGTCATCTATTGGTGATGCTCAATGGGATAGACTTCAGTACTTACGAGGGTCGCAAAGATATGAGGAGTTATTGGTTGAAGTTAGAGAATATCTGCGCGCTTATCCAGCGAATATAGATGCGGTATTGCTAGAAGCCGAAGCCATTTATCATACTCAGCCGCTGAATGCTGCAATTGTGCATTATTATGGCTTAAAAGATGTGCCCATGGCAGCCCACCAAAAGCAAGAAGTAGAAAAGTTCATCGAAATTCATAGCAGCAAAATCATTCAGCAATTCAGTGGTGATGGACATTGGCATTTATTAGCGGCTTTTCTAGAACCCCTTTTACAAGTTGATCCTACCAATAGAGCTTATATTTATTCCCTTGCCCAATCATATGGAATGGACGAGCATTTTGGGTTAATGGAAGACACTTTGGCGGCATTACCTTCAAACGACATACGCGCCGAAAGGCTACGCAACAATATTTACGCGATGGCGGATAATAAAGACGCTCCGTTAGATCCCGTTACGGACACAAATTTGCCTTTACAGGATGCCAACACCGATAACAGCAAAGTAATAGCGCTAACGAGAATAGATAATCAATTATTTGCTGATGTTGACCTTGATAGAGAGCAACTGCGATTGCTGGTTGATACCGGCGCCAGTGTCACCGCACTGCCTAAAAGCCTTGAAGAGAAAGTAAAACGTCGTTCAGAGTATTTAGGTCTGTTTAATGTGCAAACCGCTGGCGGAATGATTTCCAGCCCTATGTATAAATTATCTAGCTTATACTTAGGAAATACAGAGCTCACTAACGTAACAGTAATGTTATTAGACGACAATAACCTAGGGAACTACCAAGGGCTACTGGGAATGAATGTACTATCTAAGTTTGATTTTGTCGCTTCCAAGGCTAGCGGTACAGTAGGGCTTAGGTTAATTCGATAGTGCATTTTTGAAATAAGTATAAATCGCAAAATCTATATTTACTCGATTTTGAATAAGTTTATTTTCCAATTTTTTTCCATCGTATAGAGAATAATCTAATCTGATTTTGGATTTCTAAACTTAATTTTTATTGGTTTTGAATACTCGATAATCTTGCAGCAGACTGTAAACAAGAGTTACTAACAATAAAAAAGTAACTAAGATTGCGAAAGATAGCCCCTGTGTCCATGTTTGCATTATTGATAAAATTAGGAAGAATGCAGTCTCCGCCAAACCTAAACGAATGGCCCACATTTTCTGATTAACTAAACCATAAACAATAGTGGTATTGATAAGAATGGTTAAAACCGAAGCAATTCCTACCATCAAGAAGTTCGCAATTTCAATAGTGTCTGTGAAAAAAGCGACGCCAAAGGAAATTACAATTAATGCAAATCCAATCACAGCCAAGAGCGTTATAAAACTGAATGCCAGCGCAGTACCTTTCGTTTCGATTTCCTATTGTCCTTCTGAGAATTTAGTTAATAAAATTAATCATCCAATACGATGTGAATAATAGTCTATCAAACCTCTTCTATTAACTTGTAGTGAGACAATATATGTTGTTTCACCTTCCATGCTGTCTTGATATACATTTGCCTGTTTATTGCCATTATCATCGTAATAATAGACTTTTACCTTTGTGTTTGCTTCTATCGAGCATTTTAACAACAAAGTTAAAGCCTGATATTGTCTCCAGAATTAGCAGCTCACTAGATTCGAATTCGTTATTTATATCCGTGAGGATTCGTTGATAAAATTCGTTTTTATTCCGG
Source organism: Glaciecola sp. 1036 (assembly GCF_050306235.1). NCBI lineage: Bacteria > Pseudomonadati > Pseudomonadota > Gammaproteobacteria > Alteromonadales > Alteromonadaceae > Glaciecola > Glaciecola sp. 1036. Next base: position 458,448 of record NZ_JBLWFH010000001.1, read on the forward strand.
TTAACGGTTTTGATATCAGGAAAAATCATCTCAATATCTACATCAGTAGCAAATAAGCCTAAAAATTTATTGATATCATCTTCGGTTGGGTCTGGTTGTTGCAATCTATTCTTGAGAGTTAAGAACTTTTTAGCGATTTGTTCTAACTCTTGGTTTTTAAATTTTGGACAAGCAAGTATGTTAGTGGAACAAGCTAACAATACCAGAATTAAAAAGACGCGCATGCAAACTCCTTTTATGCTTAGAAAAGAGAGAACTGACTAGCTGTTATATCTAACCTACTTACGAGTTACTCAAAATACAAAAACTTCCTATTGGATATACGTAAACAAACATAGCGCAAATATTTGGTTTTTAAACTTTCCCATGCATTAGCTAAGAATCTAAGAACAAAGTACACTGCACCTTTCTTAGCTTGGACAAGCCGATTTAATAACTTATGCTTAGGTGTTGCTAAATAAAAACTGTTTCGATTCGACTCTTAATCATCTGGTTTGGTTATTATTTCTTAATAATACGAAGATAAAACATTTGAGGGCCTTAAGAGACACGTCAATATCTTTTAAGGCCGAGGGGTGCTTAGGCGAGGGGGGCTTATAGGTACAACAAATAAGTGCGAGGGGATAGCCCGAAAATCTTAGCCATTGGATCGATTGACATTCCTAGCAAATACGTAAAAAACGGTAACTAAAAGAAGCAATCTAGGAAAAGTAGTGGCAAGGTTAAACGTTTCTTGAGCCTGTGATTGCAGGATAAAATACAGCTGCAGTAAAATTAAAGGTATCAAAACCAAAGCATAAAAGGTGACACTAGGCGCTTTTATTAACTTTGCTCCCAAAAACGCTAACACTAAATAAGTGAGGGACAATGGCACAGCAATGGTGACTAGGTCTACTAGAGTGAATGCGAACATACTCGAAATTTGCACTAAAGGTTTGAGTATTTCACTCGGAATAGCAATCGCAGCTCCTGCGCCAATAATAAATATTGACATATAAGCTAATGTCACACCAATTAGAATTGCAATAACATGTTTATAAAATGGCTCCATTTGATTCCTTTGTTAAATGAGTATTAGTTAATTGATATCATTTATAACGTAAATAGTAGATTTAAATTACCAAAACCCAAGCCAAAATTCACCACACAAATTATAACCATTAACGACATTTATACCGTGTTTTTCAGAATACTCATGTATAATCCGCGGCAACCTTAGGTGAGACGTTTTATCTTATAATCAGTTACCATTTTCTTCGGAGTATCAGATGTTCGAAATGTATATTTTAGGCCTTTTCGCAAGTATTCATTCATTATTTGCAGTTAAAGCCTCTACTAGCGGTGTGTTAATTAATAAATCGAAACGTGGTAAATGGATTGCACTTTCTTTAGTTTTTGGTTTTGTAGGGCATTTTATTTATTATGCACTACAGCACGACAGTGAGTATAAGTCACTGCGTTCTTAATCATCCAAGAACGAAAAAAGCCGATTTGCTAAAGCAAATCGGCTTTTTTGTTGTTTGTAGCCACTATAAACTAGCGGCTAAACGTGTCCCTTGATCGATTGCACGCTTGGCATCTAATTCAGCAGCAACGTCTGCGCCACCAATTAAATGGTGTGGCGTTTTCAAGTTCTCCGCTAAATCTCGCAATGGATTTTGTCCTGCACATATAACCACATTATCCACTGCTAATAATTGAGCTTCACCATTGACCTTAATGTGTAATCCCTGATCGTCAATTTTTTCATATTCAACACCAGCGATCATCTTAACGCCTTTCATCATAAGGCCGACTCTGTGTGCCCAACCAGTGGTTTTGCCCAAGCCAGCACCAACCTTAGTCGATTTACGCTGCAGTAAAAACACTTGTCTGGGAGACGGTTCTGGTAAAGGTTTCATGCCCTCTACACCACCTCTGGCCTCAAGATCCATGTCGATTCCCCACTCTTTCATAAAGGCAGGAATATTGGTAGATGTAGAGACTTTACCGTGAGTTAAAAACTCAGAAGTATCAAAACCAATACCGCCAGCGCCTATTACAGCGACGCTTTTACCAACAGGCTTCTTAAGCTTTAAAACATCGATGTAACTTAACACCTTTGGATGATCAATGCCTTGAATGTCAGGCGTTCTAGGTTGGATACCCGTAGCAATGATAACGTCATCAAATCCCATTTCGTCTAACATTGCAGCGTCCACTTTGGTATTCAAACGAATATCAACTCGATGCAATGCCAATTGCACATTAAAATAGCGAATAGTTTCGTAAAACTCTTCTTTTCCGGGCACTTGTTTAGCAATATTAAACTGCCCACCAATTTCACTATCAGCTTCAAACAAGGTTACTTGATGACCTCGTTGAGCCGCCGTTAACGACGCCGCTAGCCCAGCAGGACCTGCACCAACTACCGCAATCTTTTTAAGTTTTGCGGCTGGCTCAATGTTCAGTTCTAGCTCATGACAAGCTCTTGGGTTAACTAGACAACTGGTCATTTTACCGGCAAATACATGGTCTAAACAGGCTTGGTTGCACCCAATACAGGTATTGATTTGACTGGCTTTGTTTTCTTTTGCTTTGTTAACAAATTCAGCATCTGCTAAGAAGGGTCGAGCCATACTAACCAAATCAGCATCACCTCTAGCGAGGACTTCTTCAGCTGTCTCTGGGGTATTTATTCGGTTAGAAGTGACTACAGGAATATTTAAGGCTTTTCTAAATTTCGCTGTTACCCATGTGAAAGCTGCTCTAGGCACCTTAGTAGCAATGGTGGGAATTCTAGCTTCGTGCCAGCCAATACCAGTGTTGATGATAGTAGCGCCCGCTTTTTCAATTTCCAAGCCTAAGGTTTTAACTTCTTCGTAAGTACTGCCACCTTCCACTAAATCCAGCATTGATAAACGGTAAATGATTATAAACTCTTCACCGACAGCTTCTCGTACTCTACGCACTACTTCAATAGGCAAGCGGATTCGGTTTTCATATTCCCCGCCCCACTGGTCGTCACGTTTATTCGTGCGCTGAGCAATAAATTGATTTAAGAAATATCCCTCAGATCCCATGATTTCAACACCGTCGTAACCCGCACGCTGGGCTTGTTTTGCTGTATAGACAAAATCATCGATTTGCTTTTGAATGCCTTCTTCATCCAAAGCTTTTGGCGTGTATGGATTAATTGGCGCCTGTACTGCAGAAGGCGCTACTAGATTTTTATTGTATGCATAGCGGCCTGTGTGCAGAATTTGCATGCAAATTTTTGCCCCTTCAGCATGCACGGCATCTGTCACTTCTTTATGATTGATGACTGCTTGTTCAGAATCTAGGCGTTTGGTTACAGCGTGTGTAGCACCTTCGTCATTAGGGCCAATACCACCTGTCACTATCAAACCAACGCCGCCTCTGGCGCGCTCGGCAAAGAATGCGGCCATACGTTTGTGGCCATCGGGCAATTCTTCCAAACCAGTGTGCATGGAACCCATGATGATACGGTTACGTAATTGGGTAAACCCCAAATCTAAAGGTCTAAATAGATGCGGATAAGGTGTAGAAACTTTTTCTGCTAAAGACATAGTTGCCCCTCTCAGTGTGTTTTAAACTAAGGTAAATTTATGCAATTAAAAAGAGATTAATCGACAAGGTTTTTGGTCATAGTTTGACGAAATTCTTGCCAAATTTTGCCACTCTCAACGCCGTACTTACGCACAACGCCAACTACACGGTCGTGCTCGCCAGAATCAAGTACTTGTAGTAACTGCTGATAATAATCTATGGCTACGCTGCGTGCGCTGGCATAAGAGAAAAATTGACCACCGATGCGTGCATAAATGCTTTTGAATCCATTCATCATTAATACATACACAGGGTTACTAGACGCAAAGGCCAAATCATGATGCATTTGGTAATCATGTTGAGCAAACTCTTCCCCAGAATCACCTACCGAGGTATAACGCTCAATGATCTTTCTTGATTGCTCTGCATTTTGTTTAAACGCACCACGAATAAACACGGCGGATAAATTGGTTCGGGCAGATAGAAGGTTATCTAACAACTCTGGTTGTCCTTCCTGATCAAGACGCGCCAAGGTTTCTAAAATATTTAACCCGCAAGTTTCCCAGTAGTTATTTACCTTAGTAGGTTTACCATGTTGAATAGTCAGCCAACCGTCTCTGGCTAAACGCTGTAATACTTCACGTAAAGTTGTGCGAGTTACGCCTATAAGTTCAGACAGCTCCCTTTCCGCTGGTAAAATTGTACCGGGAGGGAAACGTCCACTCCATATAGATTCAACAATGTATTCTTCAGCGAATCCTGCTGGGCTCTGCGACTTATAAATAATGCTCATATTTCTATTTGTTAACGAATTTTTAACTGATTGTACCAGATGACGCAAATTAGGGAAGTATAAATGTAGCATCTTACGATAGTTAATAATATAAGCTCGCCCCCAGTTTGAAATTGGTGCGTAAAATAACCACCAAATGTAAAAAAACTAGACTAAACTACTAGTTTTTAGCACAAATTTTTTAATTAATTCACTAATTCGCCGATATTTAGGATAATGCGACCAGCCTTAACCATTCAATTTTGAGAACAAATAATGCAAACAAATGCACTTCAAGCGGTTTATAGAAATTTTCTGGGCCCTGCGCCAAATTGGTTTAAACAAGCGATCATTGCATTTTTGATCATCAATCCTTTGCTGTTTCTGGCGAACCCTTACATCGCAGGTTGGATTTTAGTAATAGAATTCATCTTTACTTTGGCGATGGCATTAAAATGCTATCCGTTACAACCTGGTGGACTCCTGCTCATTCAAGCCCTATTTATAGGCATGACGAGCCCTGATCACATGTTGCATGAAATAGAAACCAATATTGAAGTGGTTTTACTTTTGGTTTTTATGGTTGCTGGTATCTATTTTATGAAAGACTTATTGATGTTCTTATTTACCAAACTGATCATCAAAGTTCAGAATAAAACCATTCTTTCCATTTCTTTTTTAGCTGCTTCAGCTGTATTGTCAGCATTCCTAGACGCATTAACCGTGGTTGCTGTTATTATTAGTGTTGGGCTAGGCTTTTACACCATTTATCACAAAGTGGCTTCTGGAAAAGAGTTTCATGCAGATCATGATCATACCGAAGACAATGATGTAACTCAGCCAAAGAAAAATGACTTAGAAGATTTTCGCGCCTTCCTACGTAACCTTATGATGCACTCTGCCATTGGTACAGCGCTCGGTGGCGTAATGACCATGGTGGGAGAACCGCAAAACCTGATTATTGCCGATAAAGCCAGTTGGAACTTCATCGAGTTCTTTATGCGTATGTCACCGGTGACCATTCCCGTTTTTATTGGTGGTTTACTCACTTGCTGGTTATTAGAGCAATTTAAGTTTTTCAGCTATGGCGCTCAAATGCCTGAGTCTGTAAGAGCTATATTGACAGATTACGATCAGCATATGGACCAAGAACGCACGCCTCGTGATAAGGCTCGCTTGGCGGTACAAGCTTTGATCGGTCTTTGGTTAGTTGTCGCTCTAGCTACACACATGGCGTCTGTTGGCCTTGTAGGCTTAAGCGTAATAGTCTTAGCCACCTCAATGAGCGGTATTATTGAAGAACATGCAATAGGTAAAGCGTTTGAAGAAGCCCTGCCATTTACCGCTCTGCTATGTGTTTTCTTTGGCATAGTAGCTGTCATTATTGATCAAAAACTGTTTCAACCTGTGATTGAATTTGTTCTTACCTATGAAGGTGAAACGCAGTTGGTACTGTTTTATCTTGCAAACGGACTTTTGTCTATGGTCAGTGACAATGTGTTTGTTGGCTCGGTTTATATCACTGAAGTGGCAAAAGCACTGGAAGCCGGAGAAATTACCCGCGATCAATTTGACTTGCTAGCGGTCGCTATCAACACTGGTACCAATTTACCAAGTGTTGCTACGCCAAACGGGCAAGCAGCATTCTTGTTCTTGCTAACATCGGCAATCGCGCCTCTATTACGTCTCTCTTATGGTCGTATGGTATTTATGGCACTGCCCTACACCATAGTGCTCACCATAATCGGATTAAGCATTACTGCCTATGGTTTGGTGGACATGACGGAATTCTTATATCAACATCATTTGATTGAGCATCACAGCGCCAGTGCAGCAGAAGGAGCCATGCACGGCATTCAAGAAGAGCCTCATCATTGATTATATTTTGGCGCTTGATTTTATGACTCGTTAAGGTAGATTAAGCGAAAAATATTATGTGAACATGAGGAACAAAAATGGATTGGTTAGTCACTTGGAGTAAAGGTAGACAACCTTGGTTTATTTTGTTCCTCAGCGCTTTTACCCTAATATGCGCTGCGCTTTATTTTCAACATGTGCAAGGCTATTTGCCTTGTGTTAAATGCATTTACCAACGTACCGCCATTGTCGGTATCACCCTAGCCGCCGCCTTACCTCTAATAAAAATGCATTGGATAACTCGAATTATTGGCCTTATAGGTTGGATATATTCAGCTATTATGGGATTGATAGTGGCGAATGAACATTTAGAAGTAATTTTCCCCAAAAGCTTTTTAATTCCTCCTTGCCCCATTGAACCTGAATTTCCTTCTTTTCTTCCTTTACATCATTGGCTGCCGAATATTTTCGCAGGCCCTGGTAATTGTGACGACAACAGTTGGCAGTTTTTATCTATGGGAATGGCGCAATGGATGCAGATTATATTTTCTGTCTATTTAGTCTTGGGTATAGCTGTTGCTGTGACTTATTTAATTAAATTTCGTCAAGTGGCCAAGTAACAATATAGTCTTCAAAATCGTCGAGATTAACATCTTCTTCGCTGACCGTTTTATTGCGAACACTGATGCCTAGCTCATGCATTTTGGTTTTTTTGCCTTTATTTAACAGCGGATGCCAATCAGATAAGCCCTTTCCTTCATGAAAGCGTCTATAGCTACACGAAGGCGGCATAAAATACATTTGTTCGAGGTTTTGTGCAGTTAACGTGGCGCAATCGGGCACTCTCTGTGTGCGTTTTTCATAAGCCATACAGGCACAGCTTTTATCGTTCAATAAAAAGCAGGCGATATTGGTGTAGTGTAATGCGCTTTTAGGATCTTGGTCCTCAGAGCTTTCTGTATCCTCTATAAATTTATGTAGGCAACATCGACCGCAACCGTCGCAAATGGCTTCCCACTCTTGTTTTGACATCTGTGAAAGGGTTTTGTGCTTCCAAAACTCTGACTTGATTAACTGCGCAGTATGCGGAGACTTTTGCGCCATTATTGCACCTCAGTCGTTAGCTCAAGTAAGTTGTCCAAACACAAGCTAAGTTGGTCACCTGACGCTAATGGCCCAACACCTTTAGGCGTGCCAGTGAGCACAATGTCACCTGGAAGTAAGCTAAATTCACTAGAGATAATTGATAATAATTGTAAAGTCGACCAAATCATAAATCGACTATCACCTTGCTGTCTTATGCTGTTGTTAACCGTCAACGAAAATTCAAATTCTAACGGGTGTGATTTGTCCAAAGAAACAAAGGGGGTTATAGGGCAAGCGCCATCAAATGCTTTGGCCCTTTCCCATGGAAGTCGTTGTGCTTTAAGTTCATTTTGCAGATCCCTTAAGGTTAGGTCTAGCCCTAAAGCAACGCCCCAAATGGCCTGCCTGCATTCATCGATCTCTGCATTTTTGAGTGGCTTTTCAATTAAAAACGCTAGTTCAATTTCGTTGTGACATTGACCTTTATTTTCTGGCAATACAATAGGCTGGGAAAAATCACAAAGTGCGGTACTAGGCTTCATAAAAATAACAGGGTATTCAGACGCTGTATTATTAAGTTCAGCAATGTGATCCAAATAATTACGCCCGACACAAACGACTTTACCGACGGGAAGATTGATTTGAGTGTTTAGGCCGCGATGTTGGTAGTTCATGGTTTAAAACTTAATATCAGGAGTTTCAGTTAAGCCTAATGCTTTTCTATGCTCTGCCAATAAATCTTGCTCTACCGGCGGCATTTGCAAATAAAATCCTTTCTCTTTAAATTCTTTGACAAATTCCTCTGTGGGTAAATTTGCAACGCTATTTTTGTTGCTAATATCAACTAAAATTACGAATTTTGGTGTACCAAACATCTCTAGCAAAGGCTTGGGTACGTCGTCAAAATGATCTCTTTGACTGACATATAAAAAGGTGTCTTTTCGTTTTGTCGATTTATAGACTGCGACGAGCATGGTACTTTCCTGATTCTGAAAATAACTCGGATATTCTTGCGCCTAATAATTCGCGACGCCATCCCATTAATAGGTCGGGTTTTAACTGCCTATCTTCAAGATCTGATTTTTCAAACCAAGTGTATTTTAACACATCATTAATTTGTTTCTTAGACGCAATCGCCGATTCTGGCAAGCCTGTTTTTTCTGCCACTTCCATTATTTGACGCTTAATTTCACTGGATGCATTTTTATACAATGGAAAATTAATTAAGCGTTCAATTCGGTCTGGATATGCCGATTCATCCGCCATCTCGACTTGCCTGACTATACCCAGCACAGTATCAGAATAAAGCCGTATTTGTTTTCTGGTAATACCATACATTCTCGATAGTTGGTTAGGTGATTTTGGTAACTTTTGCGCAATTTCCAAAATGACATTCTCGCGAAGAATAAAATTCAAGGTAATGTTTTGCTCTCGTGCCAACTGTAATCGCCACCCAGCCAATAGCTGCAAGGCATACAAATTTTTCGGTGCGAGTTTCCAAGCATTCGAATAATTCAAATAGGCATTGTCCTCAGGAACGGCATTAAGCTTTTTATCCACCATCAACTGGGCTTCGTCAATTACCATATTTAAAAATCCTTTTTGCTGCACTTCAGCTTTTAGGATTTCGTAAACTTTATACAAGTAAGTAACGTCTGCCGACGCATATTCTAATTGTTCTTTACGCAGTGGCCGCGCAAGCCAGTCAGTGCGGGATTCGGTTTTATCTAAAGAGACATTGCACAGCTTTTCAACCAAATTGGCATAGCCGAGACTATTTCCCAAGTTTAAAAAGTGAGCGGCAATTTGGGTATCAAAAATTGGTGTTGGAAAACTCCCAACATTATAGGAAATAGCATCTAAATCCTCTGAACATGAATGAATAACCTTTACCACGTTAGGATTGATGGCCAAGGCTTTCAATGATGCCAAACTTTGCATCACAGTATTATCGATAAGATAAACCTGTTTCCCATCAAAAATTTGAATGAGTCCAAGCAATGGATATAAGGTCTTGGTTCGGACAAACTCGGTATCTAAAGAAATAAATTCATGTTCAGCGAGCCGCTCGCACAAAGCATCTAAGGCTTCTTGAGTTTCAATGTATTGATATTGAGTGTTTAGCGTTGCAAATGCGTCCATTGATTATGACTCATCGCTACGCAGTTCTCGTCGCAATATTTTACCTACGTTAGATTTAGGCAAGTCTTGTCTAAATTCAATAATTTTCGGTACTTTGTATCCAGTAAGCAAGGATTTGCAGTGAGCAATCACATCTTTTTCCGTTAACTCTGGATCTTTTTTAACTACGTACAATTTAACTACTTCGCCGCTTACTTCATGAGGAACACCGACTGCGGCGGCCTCTAGCACACCGCTGTGCATAGCAGCCACTTCTTCTATTTCATTGGGGAATACATTGAAACCTGAAACTAGAATTAGGTCTTTTTTACGATCAACTATGTAAAGATAACCTTGCTCATCTATTTTGGCTACGTCTCCTGTGGCTAACCAGCCATCTTGTAAGACTTCTGCAGTAGCTTCTTCTCTGCCTAAATAGCCAGCCATCACTTGTGGACCTTTTACAAAAAGCTCTCCTGGCTGTTCAATGTCACATTGATTCCCGTCTTCATCTTTAATCATGATTTCAGTTGAAGGCAAAGGTAGCCCAATGGAGCCTTTATATTGTGCTTTACTGACAGGATTAACTGATACCACTGGCGAACACTCAGTAAGGCCATAACCTTCCACTAACACTTTACCTGTCACCTGCTGCCATTTTTCTGCCACTGGCTTTTGCACTGCCATGCCGCCACCTAAGGCAAATTTAAAGCGTGAAAAGTCGAGTTCTGCAAAGCCAGGCGTATGCAATAAACCGTTAAACAAGGTGTTTACCCCTGTAAGCATGGCAAAGTTATGCTTTTTCAGTTCTTTTACAAAGGCATTCATGTCTCTAGGATTGGTAATTAATAAATTAGGGCAACCAAAGCGAAGAAATGTTAAGCAATTACTGGTTAATGCAAAAATATGATAAAGGGGTAATGCTGTAACTACCATGTCTTTACCTGGTGAAACAGAACCTTCAAATACTGCAGCCACCTGTTCTAAATTAGCAACCATATTTCTATGAGTCAGCATTGCGCCTTTACTAACCCCAGTAGTTCCTCCCGTATATTGGAGAAAAGCAATATCTTCGCCTATTATTGAGGGTTTTGAAAAATTGCCGGATTCCCCCATTGCCAATGCTCTATTAAATTTAATTGCATTTGGAAGCTCAAAGCTAGGAATTAGCTTCCTTACATGCTTAACGACAAAATTTACCAGCCAACGTTTAGGAAAGGGTAATAAATCCCCCATAGCGGTAAGTACCACTTGTTTGACTGGGGTTTTATCTATGACTTTTTCTAGGGTAGAGGCAAAATTTTCAACGATTACAATACATTTTGCATTTGCATCTGTTAGCTGATGTTGTAGCTCTCTTGCAGTGTATAAGGGATTAACATTTACCACCGTCATACCGGCTCTTAGAATCCCAAAAAGTGCGACAGGATATTGCAATAGATTTGGCATCATAATCGCCACAGCGTCGCCCTTTTCCAAACCTGAGGTTTGTAAATAAACAGCGAATTGCTTTGAGAGTACGTCTAAATCTTCAAACGTAATACTATGCCCCATATTAATAAAAGCACGTTTATGGGCATATTCAGATACTGACTTTTCAAAGATATCTACGAGAGAGGGGTATTTGTCTGCATCGATTTCAGGCGCAACATCATTGTCGTATTCTTTTAGCCAAATCTTTTCCACAGATACAATTCCTAATTTATTAATATTCTAATTGGTATCTGTTACCTAAGGTAACCTTCCCTACAATACTAATGGACTATACGACAAATTAAAATTAAAGTTTGCAATTGCTGTACTTTATGCGTGTTTTTTGTGCGTTATAGTCGCAAAATCACGTCAATCTTCGCAATATTATATGACTTACAGACTCCGGAGAGTCCATATGCACGTGGTGCCCCCCCTTGGCTTCGGCACAAAAAATATTCTTTATCGGTAATTTATCAATGTGTTCTTTATATTCTTTATGACCTTCAGAGCCTAAAATGACAGTGGTTGGGCAGCCTATGTTATGTAAGATATTCTGAGCTTGCTCAGGTGTAAATCTTAACGACGATTTAGTTCTCAAAGCTCTATCGCTGGACCACAATAGTTTCCCATTTTCCACTTTGGTATTGCGCTGCAAGATGCCACTAGCATTTTCTTTAGATAAACCAGTTGCTCTATGACGATGCTCTACAAGAGATTCAAAATCTTTCGGCTGTTGATGCTCTGATTCTAATAAACGATATCGACTTGTAAACGAATTCCGTAATTGCTCAACACTGGTTTCAGCTGGTTGGCTGAGTGGTCCTATAGCTTCGATAGACACAAAGTGTTTAATTAATTCAGGGTAGGTTGCTGTAAAGATTGAACTTAAAATGGCGCCAAAAGAATGTCCCATCAGAACAATATCTTTAAACCCCTGATGATGTATAAATTCGTAAAGCTCATACACATAATCAGTTAAGTGGTATAGGGATTGTCCAGCTCTATGGTCACTCTTGCCATGGCCTGCTAGATCTATGGCAATGACGTGATAATCGGTGAAGTGTGGAAACAAGGGCAAGAATGAAGCAGCATTATCTAAGTAGCCATGTAGACAAATGATTAAAGGTTTGCCCACATTATTATTGGTTAAACCAGCGATCCGGCGATCGTGGACGACCGCCGAATACTCGATACAATTAATCTCGTTTGCTATTGTTGTTTCGTCTGGGTTTTGGTTGAGAAATTTGGGGTTTGTCTGCTGCACCACTACCTCGATTTGATGTGGACGAATTATTGTTACTAGAAGAGTTATCACGACCGCCTTGAGCTGGAGCGTCTTTATATATAACCTTCACACGCTGTTTACTTCTGCTGAACCACCAAGGGTCATACCAAGGATAAAAGAAGCTATTGTGATACCGACTTCCATAAATAAAAGGGCTAAAACCTATAGTTTCCACTTCTACATCAGCAGTTTTACGCCACATGTAATAACCTTCAGCATTTATCGTAGGGTAGTTGTAAGCTTGCTCACCAATAAGACCTTCTTCAATCTTCCCTATACTACCCACAACTGTGATTAATCTGCCCTGTTCAAATACCATAGGATCAACGAAACCATCGACTACCGCCTTAAAGCGCCCGATACTTTCATCTGAAACTTTAGGCTTACCGCTTCGCAATTCTGGAAAAAATACGATTTCGATTTCAGACACGTCTTTCTTGTTGACTACCTGAGCAATTTTGCCACCCCATCGCGCTTTTTCGCCCATTTGTTCTGGCATTGGCGTAGTTTTGGAAACATCTTCAAACGGGACTAATACAGTGCTTTGTTGGACGTCAATCTCGTTTGGAACATGTGTACAAGCGGCTATCATACTAACGATTGATAAACATATTAACTTTTTAATCATAGGTAACTCCTAGTTTTCCATACATTTAGGCTAGGTATATCTCGCTTAGTTCCTTTCCTAGATAATATATTCCCGCCTTTTAGGCGTAAAGGTCGACGCCTAACAAAGTTTTAACGACTTCACGTTTATGGTTAATTTCTACTTGATGATAGGCCTCTAGGCTTTTTTGTGCACTAGAGGAAATTCCAGCATAAGTATCTGCTCGTGCAAATACTTGTTCCAACACGGCTTCTGTTGTTTCAGTCGCACTTTTTACAAAATCGTTAGTCGTTGATTGATACGTATCTTGTTGTTTGACCGGATCAACCGCTTTATGTTTTGGTTGAACTGGATTTTCATTAACAAAGAGTTGTCCTTGAAGACTTCTGATTGGCTGCATATTTATTCTCTACCGGGTAGTTTTTTCCAGGTTACCTTGTCACGTAAATATGTCGGGGCGATGGACTCAGCATCCACCAATGCATTTTTTTGTCTATAGAAATCAGCAATTTCTAACATAGCTACTGCATTAGGATACTCAACCTTTAAAGGTTTGGGTAGTGTTTTTATACCTAAGACGTCTTGATACGCTTCGTATCCAGTGCCAACAAACTGCTCAGAAGATAATCCTGCTACCAGTTCTCTCATCTCTTCCGGCGGCACTACCTGCTCTTCAGCCAGATGTAAAATACCGTCTTCACTACAGCGATAGTAGCCCGAATAAACTTCGTTCATGCGGGCATCAATCAAGGCTAGGGTTTCAGAAACCTTGTTTTCCTTGTAATTTTGATAGCACATAGCAGCCAATGTAGATACTTGAGCTACAGGTAAGTCAGTACCAAACGCCAAACCCTGCACTGTACTTGCAGCTATTCTTACCCCGGTAAAGCTTCCTGGTCCACACCCATACGCCAAGGTGTCAATCGCATTTAAGCCAATTTGATTGCGTGCTAGCAGTTGGTCAACAAAGGTTAAGATTTTCTGACTATGCTGCTGTGGACAAATTTCAAATATAAAATCCGTTTCGCCATTGTAAGTTAATGCAACGCTGCATGCTTCTGTAGAAGTATCTATTGCTAAAATATTTGCCATTTATGCGCCTTCCCCTATTTGCTTTAGAAATGCTTCCACTTTAGTTAAATCTCTGGTTTTTTGCATATTAGGTAAACTCTTTAAAAAGGTCCTTGCATATGACTTACTGACTAATCTGGTATCACAGATCACTAAAACCCCTTTGTCTTGATGATCTCGAATTAATCGTCCAGCCCCTTGTTTCAAGGTAATGACAGCTTTTGGTATTTGAATAGCATCAAATGGTATTCCACCTTTAGCTCGGCAATCTTTAATACGGGCTTTTAACAGGGGATCATCCGGTGACGCAAAAGGTAACTTATCTATCATAACACATTGCAAGGCTTCACCTTTTACATCTACGCCTTCCCAAAAGGCGCCCGTTGCAAACAAGGCAATATCGGATTTTTTAACAAAGGTATCCAGCAAGGAATGTTTGCTAGCATCCCCTTGCACTAACACTTTTATATCAAGCTTTTCTGCCACCAACTTTGCCACTTCTCGCATCATGTAGTGAGAAGTAAACAAGAAGAAAGCGCGTCCGCCACTGGCGTCAATTAATCTCACGGCAATATCCGTTAGATGCTTTTTCATATCGATGTGTTGTGGCGCAGGTAAATATCTTGGCACGCACAGCATGGCTTGATTAGGATAATCGAACGGACTGTCTAATTGCACTGTTTGCGCGTCTTCTAGCCCCATAGCCTCTTGATAATGGCTAAAACTCTCTCCCACACTGATGGTAGCCGAGGTAAAAATCCAAGCCGCTTGGCTTTTACGCACAATATTTGAAAATTGTTGACTGATATTTAACGGTGTTAAGTGGAAAACAATATGCAATTTAGTGGTTTCATACCACAAACTGACATCTTGTTGCTGAGTATTAGTAATCTCATATAAATTGGCGGTGTATTCTCGCAATCGTTCAAATAATTTATCGAGATCATCTTCCCTACCTTCATGCAAATCGGCAATTGCCAGCACCTGCTCTAGCACTTCATATAAGCGTTGTAGTTGCCCATTAAACTTGGAATCAACTAACAATTCACTCAACTCACCTTTTTTCGGTTCAGCTTGAACGCATAAGCGCAAATCGACAATATTATGTTGCGCTTTAACGGCAACATCTGAAAGTTGCTGTGCATCTTTAAGGGTTACTTTTTGTATTTTCTCAATGTCGATCAACAAATCTTTAAGTTGCCGACTAGAAAATGTTTTACCAAAGTAATCACTGGCAATATCGGGTAATAAATGCGCTTCATCGAAAACCACGGTATCCACTTGGGGAATTAGCTCACCAAAGCCACCTTCCTTTAACGCCAAATCTGCAAAAAACAAATGATGATTGACCACAATTACGTCTGCCGCTAAAGCTTTTTGTCTGGCTTTGAATAAATAACAATCGTCGTAATCTTTACAATCTTTACCTAAACAATTGTCTACAGTGGAGGTGACCAAAGGAATCACACTTGCCCCTTCTTCAAGCGCTGAAAGTTCACCGATATCCCCTGTGGTAGTGGTATTACTCCATTTTTTCACCAGATTATACTGATGTAGCGTTTGCTGATCTAAACGCATGTGATCGCCACCGTTTAAACGTAAACGGTAGGTGCATAAATAGTTTGACCGCCCTTTTAACAACGCAGTTTTACGGGTTTTATCAATGGCATTTTTAACCAAAGGTAAATCACGCTTGTATAGTTGTTCCTGCAGGTTTTTAGTACCCGTACTAACGATGGTTTTACCTTCAGATTGCAGCGCTGGCACTAAATAAGCGAATGTTTTTCCAGTGCCTGTTCCCGCTTCTGCTATCAGACATTTTTTTTGCTCTAATGCTTTGGCAATCTTGTTGGATAACTCAACCTGCTGTTCACGAACCACATAGCCTTTTACCAGCGTGGAAAGGATGCCTTGTTGAGCAAAAAATTGTTCGACAGAAGAGGACATAGATGATGGCGCTTTACAAAAATAAAGCGCCGTATTTAATAGTATTTAGCTTATCGGAACAAGACTTTTTCACGATTAAACCAATAAACGCAAAAATAAAGTAGTGCGCCGGCAAGTAATACGCTTGATCCAAATATCGCCAATAATTGGAAGTAATCCATAGTGCCTTTAACCAATTCTTTTATGGCAAGGGCTACATTGGTTAAGGGAATCCAAGCGTAAACGCCTTTAAGCTCGATTCCGGGCATCAAGGCAATCATAACAGGCACCAACACCACAAATATCAATGGTGACATATAGCCCTGAGCTTCTTTATAAGACCGAGCATAGATTGATAGCGATAATAAGGAAGCAGAAAAGATAGCGACTATGGGCACCAGCATGAAAAACACTAACAAGAAGTCAATTAGATCGATTGAAGACATGAATTCTGCTACTTTTTCTATTTGAAATCCTTGACTTACCACCAAACTCCAGATGGCGATACTCAGCACGGTAACCAATGCAGAAGTTACCCCCGCAACACATAAGGTCAAAAATTTCCCTAATACAATTTGTGTTCGGCTAATAGGCGATAATAATAAGGTTTCTAAAGTGCCTCTTTCTTTTTCACCCGCGCCTATGTCCCCAGCAGGGATCATGGCACCTTGCAAACATAGGATGAACAAGAAATACGGGATCATTCCACCTATGGTCGCCCCAATTGTTTCTCGCTGATCGGCTACGTTTTCACGCTCTATTTTAATAGGTTCTAATAAGCCCGTTTGAACCTCTGGAGAAACGCCTAATATTTCAAAGGCTGCTTTTTGATTCCGCTCTGAAATTTCTTTAGTAATCTCATCAAGCCTTTCTTGAACAAAATTTAACTGTGCAGCGTTGAGATAAAGTGTAATTAGGATCTGTCCACTATTTAACAAATCATCGCCATAGTTATCAGGAATTTTTAATACGAAATCTAGCTCGCCTGATTTTATCAGTTGCGCAATTTCTTCATCAGAACTCGGTGTTTGTGTTAATTCGATTAAGTTTAGATTATCCACCGCTGCTAATTTGTCAGCAAGTTCTACATTTGCCACATTAGTAATCACGGCAAAATCCAAGGATTTGGCTTTCGCGTCAGAAGCTGCTGAAGCCCCAAGATAAATGACACCACCAATCAATAGAGGAAAAATCAAAATTGGCAGAGCAATCATAAAAAACAGAGTCTTGCGATCTCTTGTTATTTCTAGCAGTTCCTTTTTAAGTATTTGCCACATTATACATTCTCCTTTTTCACACATGCTAAGAATGCGTGATGTAAGCTAGCATCCGATTTTGCTCTAAAGTCGTCTAAGCTACCTTGAAAGGTAGTTATACCCTGATCAATGATGGCCACTGAATCACAAAGTTCAGCCACTTCATCTAGGTGGTGAGTAGAAAAAATCACCGGGATACGGGCTTCTTTTAACGAACGAATAAATTCAATCACTGTACTAGTAGCCATGATATCCAACCCAGTGGTTGGTTCATCCAATACAATTACTTCAGGGTCGTGCACCACAGCGCGTGCAATAGATGTTTTTTGTTTCATCCCTGTTGAGTAATTTTCACTGCGTCTATCTAAAAAAGTTTCCATATCCAGCTGCTTAGCTAAAACGGTAATTTTTTCTTCGATTTGCGCATCTGACAGGCCATTCAAACGCCCAAAATATGCGATATTCTCTCGTCCAGTCAAGCGTCCATATAAGCCCGTTGAACCAGAAAGAAAACCAATTTTTTTACGCGCTTCCACTGGATTTTGAATAACATCAACACCATTGATTTCAATTGCCCCTTGGTCTGGTTCTAGGGCAGTTGATAGCACTCTTAATGTGGTAGTTTTCCCTGCCCCATTGGGACCAAGTAACCCTAGTACTTCACCGTTATCACAAGATAAACTGACGTCTTTAATGGAATGAAAATAACGCCCCTGTAAACGCGGATCTTTTTTATCTTGTTCGCTTAATTTTTTAGGGTTTTCAACTTTAAACTTTTTTGCGAGATTGGAAATTTTAATCATGCATTGAATCTTCCATGGTTTTGTTAGCTTTGTAAGGCTGACAGACAGCATAAAACAAAGAAAATAATTAACCAATAGACAGACTTATACTTTTTCCCCACTAAATTGTTACAACAGTTTTCAAACCCTGTTAAAAGTTTATAAACTGACGTAAAGTAGCGAAAAAAGGCGTAACAACAATAATCAAGGAATAATGATGTCTGAACAAGAATTGTCCGTCACTAACCCCTTACAGGCGGCCAGTGAAGTATTTTATAAGCCTAAAGCCGTGTTTACTGCCGTAGGCAAAGTCAATGGCTGGTCTTGGGTCCCCTTCATTTTAGTGATAGTTATGGGTATTTTACCTGTTTATCTGTATTACCATGTGGTTGATTTATCATGGTTAGTAAATCAAATGGCATTGGCTGCGAATCCTGATGGGAGCCCTGCAGAAATAGAAAATTACAAGCGACAAATGCCTGAAAACTTTTATGTGTACAGTTATTTTGTCATCCCTATTTTTATTTCGTTAATAACTGCAATTTTTGCTGGGTATTTTACCTTTGTGACACGCAATGATGAAACCAACGTTCAAGGTTTTACAGATTGGTATGGGGCCATGTGGTGGATCTATATGCCCACCATTATTAACAGTTTTTTTGCTTGTCTTCTTCTTGCGCTACAAGAACAGAATGTTCAAGTAAATACAGCAATAATGGCGCCTCTGTCTATGGCATATATTTTTGGTCTTGATATGACATCAGAAGCATTCAACTTTTTGAGTAACATAAGATTAGACAGTTTATGGTCAATCTTACTATCAGCTTATTGCGTAAACACCTGGACCAGTTTTAATTTTAAAAAATCCATGATAATTGCGTTAATTCCTTATGCTGTGATTTGGGGCATACCATTCCTATTTTTCATCCTGTAAAAACTAGAGCGTGTTTATTTTTGTCATTAATTGCTAGCCAGTTCTTTTACTGGCTAGCCTTTTCTCGCAATGGCATAAAATAGTCTTTATTCCCATAGAACTCTGTTGTTTGTTCTGCGCCATACCATCCTGGTACCCCCAGTATCGGCAACGGCTTCAAGGGTCTAGGCCGCTCAAATAAGTTGTTAGTAACTAAATAGTTAGCTAGATGCTGATCTAACTGGCATTGGGATAAACTGTCAACTGGACAATCCAAATTAATCACTAAGGCTTTTGCGGTTAATCCGATAAAGGGCGCTAACAACATCTCCAAATTGGCATGTCCAAATACAAACGGCCGAATATTACGGTGCCATAATTCCTTTTTATGAATAAACAGGGATTGCCAATTATGCTGAGATAAATCTGTTATCACATCCACTTGATGACAAAATAAAACGATTCCGCATTCATCAAAATGGGTGATACGATCTCGCACTCTCCCTCTAGGAGAAAGCCCAATTTTTCGAATTTGCTCAATATGAAGTTCATTCAATAGCGCTTTAGTTTTAGGCATCAATAGCCAGATAAGCCCATTACATAAATCATGCAGATTATTGCGACGGGTGGGTATTACTCGATCTCTATAAATGATTTCTTCGTAGTAACCTTGCAATTGACAACTGTCTTGATCGATAAAAGAATATTCGGCATTGTTTGGCCGCAAAGCATTTAGGCCATCTGCGTGTAAACTAATTTCTGTTGTTAGCGGAAGCGGAAGCTGTTTAAAAATATGTGCAAAGGCCTGACTTAACTCGCCTTGCTCATATTGTGAAATTAAATGGTTGAGATTATCCACTTGTGGCCTGCAATGTCATATACTCATAACCTAATCGACGTTTTAAAGATGAATTTGATAATAATAAAAGAGGAAAAACGATGGGAATGCTATCAAAGAACCCTGTAAAATTCAGTATTTTTACAGCGGTAGTACTGCTCGCCTCAGCTTGCTCCAAAGAGCCCGAAGCGCCTAGTACAACAACTGAACCACAAACACCCAGTAATTTTGAGCAAGTTTATGCTGATATTTCAGTCGATAATTTGCGTGAACACATCAAAACCCTAGCATCAGATGAATTTGCAGGTCGTTTACCTACCACTGAAGGTGAACAAAAAACCCTAGATTATCTCGTAAACTCTTTAAAAGCTTCTGGATTTGGGCCAGGCAATGGCGATAGCTTTTTTCAGCAAGTCGATCTGATGGAAATAACTGCAGATCCAGATATGACGCTAACCTTGGGTGATCAAACCCTTGAATATAAAGAAGGTATGGTTGCGGGTTCTAAACGTGAACAGGCTGAGATAACACTTAAAGATTCAGAGGTCATCTTCTTAGGTTTTGGCGTTAATGCACCTGAATATGAATGGAATGACTATGCCGATGTGGATGTAAAAGGTAAAACTGTCATTGTATTGGTAAATGATCCAGGATTTGAAAACCCTGATTCTGGTAAATTCCAAGGCAAAACCATGACCTATTATGGTAGATGGTCATACAAATATGAAGAAGCAAGCCGCCAAGGTGCTGAAGCGGTATTCATAGTACATGAAACTGCGCCGGCATCTTATGGGTGGACTGTAGTTGCCAATAGTTGGAGCGGACCTCAATACGGTTTAGTGTCGGAAGACCAAGGGGCATCTCGCGTTGCAGTCGAAGGCTGGATTTCCCGCGAAGCCGCGGTGACTTTATTTGAAAATGCCGGTTTAAACTTCGAGGAAGAAAAAGCCAAAGCGCTTTCAGGTCCTTACCAGGTTGCATTAAATCAAACTGCTTCAGTAACGGTTAAAAACGATTTTGAAAAATCTGTCAGTAATAATGTCATAGCAACATTACCAGGTAGCAAAGCGCCTAACGAACATATTATCTACACCGCCCATTGGGACCATTTAGGTACAGATGATTCTAAAGACGGCGACCATATCTATAACGGCGCCCATGACAACGCCACAGGCACAGCAGCTTTGTTATCAATGGCAGAAGCTTATGGTGATTTAAATCAAGCACCTGATAGATCTATCACCATGTTATTTGTCACCGCTGAAGAACAAGGATTACTGGGGTCTAAATACTACGCGGAAAATCCAATTATTCCGTTAAAAGACACAGTAGCCAATATCAACCTTGATGCAATGAATGTATTAGGAAGAACCAAGGATATTGCCGTTATTGGTAAAGGAAAATCAGAATTAGAAGACTACCTAAAAATAGCTGCAGATAGACAACAGCGTGAAATTGTTGAAGAAGGTCGACCTGAAGCGGGCTACTACTATCGTTCAGATCATTTTAGCTTTGCCAAACAAGGTGTCCCGGCTCTATACGCAAAAGGTGGCGAAATTCCCATTGATGAAGCTACAGCTGACTATAGAAAGCGAATGAATGTAGTGGTTACGGGTTGTTACCATCAAGTTTGCGACCAATTCAGAGAAAAATGGGATATGGGCGGAATTCTTGAAGATACTCAGTTATTGTTTGAAGTAGGTTATGAAATAGCCAACACTGATGCATGGCCAGCATGGAATCCAACCAGTGAATTCCAACGCAAATAAATAATACCAACTTAAAACCCGCCGTACCGGCGGGTTTTTTAATTATGAATTCTGAATTAACTTGGCTTTTTGTTATCTTTTAGTAAAAAAACCTATGCAATTTGGGTTTTGACATAATTAACACTTGCAAATTAATTTTAAACTGGCAAATTCCCTACCTAGAGCGTGTTTATCACTTTACAAAGATCAATAGGCTCTAGACACCATATAAAAATAAAAACAGTGTCGACAAAAATAAGTGCTGACTATTCTCGAGTAAGTAGCATCCCACGACAGTAAACAAAAAACCTGTAATCAGGTTTTCTACATCAATTACTAGTTGAACAGAGGCGAATCCTTTTATGTGCGGTATTTTTAGTATTCTAGACATCAAGTCGGATACAACAGAATTAAGAACCAAAGCCCTTGAGTTAGCCAAGCTACTCAGGCACAGAGGCCCTGATTGGTCTGGCATTTGGCATGACGACAAAGCCATCCTTTGTCATGAACGTTTGGCCATCGTAGACGTTGACACAGGCGCTCAACCATTAATCAGTGATAATGGTAATCAAATATTAGCCGTAAATGGAGAGATTTATAATCACAAGGATTTAGAAAAAGAATATTGTGGTGATTATAATTTCGCGACACGTTCTGACTGTGAAGTTATTCTGCCGCTATATCAAAAATTCGGCACTGAATTTATTGATAAATTACAAGGCATGTTTTCTTTTGTGCTCTATGATAAGTCCACAGGGGACTATTTAGTTGTTAGAGACCATATTGGCATTATTCCGCTTTATACAGGTTTCGATGAATACGGTAACTTTTATGTGGCGTCTGAAATGAAAGCCTTGGTACCTGTTTGTAAAACGGTACAAGAGTTTCCTCCTGGACATTACATGCTCAACGGTAAATTAACCAAATACTATGAGCGAGATTGGATGAGTTTCGATGCTGTTAAAGATAACGAAACTAACCTTGAAGATCTAAAACACGCATTTGAAAAAGCGGTTAAATCTCACTTGATGTCAGATGTTCCTTACGCAGTATTACTATCTGGTGGTCTTGATTCTTCATTGGTTTCTGCTGTTGCCGCACGTTATGTTGCTAAACGAGTAGAAGATGAAGACAAATCGGATGCTTGGTGGCCACGCTTACACAGCTTCGCTGTAGGTCTGAAAGGCGCACCAGATTTATTAGCTGCGAAAAAAGTAGCTGACATGATTGGAACTGTCCACCATGAAGTGCATTTTACTATTCAAGAAGGTTTAGATGCTATTCGTGATGTGATTTATCACTTAGAAACTTTTGATACTACGACTATTCGTGCCGCTACACCTATGTACCTTATGACCCGTAAGATTAAAGCTATGGGGATTAAAATGGTACTTTCGGGTGAAGGATCAGATGAAATCTTTGGTGGTTATTTGTATTTCCACAAAGCGCCTAATGAAAAAGAGTTCCATGAAGAAACGGTTAGAAAGCTTGATCGCCTGCACATGTTTGATTGTGCAAGAGCAAATAAAGCTACTTCTGCATGGGGCGTTGAAGCTCGCGTTCCTTTCTTAGATAAAGAATTTATGGACGTTGCTATGCGCCTTAATCCTAAAGATAAGATGTGTATCAATGGTCGCATGGAAAAGTGGATCTTGCGTAAAGCATTCGACGATGAAACCTATTTACCCGCAGAAGTACTGTGGCGTCAAAAAGAACAGTTTGGTGACGGTGTAGGCTATTCTTGGATTGATTCTATTCGCGAGTATGCTGATCAAATGGTGACAGACCAACAATTAGCTACCGCTGAGTTTAGATTCCCAATTAATACGCCAGACACTAAAGAAGGGTATTTTTATCGCACTATTTTTGAAGATTTCTTCCCGCAAGAAAGCGCTGCGAAATGTGTACCTGGTGGAAAATCTATCGCTTGTAGTACCGTTGAAGCACTTGAGTGGGATGCTAGCTTTAAAGAGTCAGCAGATCCATCGGGCCGTTCAATGAAAAACGTGCATGCAGGTGAATTTGGTAAACAATCTTAATCTGTGATTATGTCGGTTAGTCAAATTAACCGGCAGGCCAAATAAGACAATTAAAACGCGAACTTTATAGTTCGCGTTTTTTATTGAGCTTGCTGTATACCATTAATCAAACAATCAATAGCCACACGAATTTTCGGCGACAAATGCCTAGATGGTGGGTACAGCACCCAGATGCGTTCTTCGTTTATTTGCAAATCAGGCAATAAATCGACTAACTCACCAGATGCTAGGTAGGGCTTTACATAATAATCGGGTAATTGCACTATGCCTAAATGCTTAAGCGCCGCATCAATTAATGCTATTCCGCTATTACAGCGCAGTTTTTCATTTACCTTTACATTTTCGGTTTTACCATCTCGCAAAAACTTCCAGTTATCCGCCGTACCTAAAATACAATGGTGTTTATATAAATCAGCAATAGTCATTGGCGTTCCATGAGCTTGCAAATATTTTGGCGATGCTACCAAGTGCAAGGCACGGCTAGATAATCGACGTGCAATGTAAGAGGAATCCTCTAATTCTCCTAAGCGAACGGCCAAATCATATCCTTCTTGTATTAGGTCTACCACTTGGTTAGTTAAGTGCAAATGAATTTGCAATTCTGGATATGCTTGGGCAATATCATTTACCAGTGGTGCAATGACTCGCTCTCCATAGGTTACCGGCGCTGTCATTTTTAGTTTACCTGCAGGCTTGGCACGAAGATCTGTCATCAACTTTTCAGCTGCGTCTAATTCTTCTAAAACGGGTTTACAATGACGATAAAAGGTCTCGCCAGAATCGGTAATTGCGACTACTCTTGTAGTACGATTCACCAATTTAGTACTTAAACGGTTTTCTAACTTAGTAATTTGTCGCGATACCTGTGCGGTAGAAATACCTAAGCGCTTTGCAGCTAACGTGAAGTTTTTGGTCTCAGCAACCGCTACAAACTCGTTTATGCCGTCCCAATTTGCCACTCAACCTCATTATTACCATATGGTAAAAGTTATTTACATAGATAAGCTATTGTTACAAAATCTAACAGATATACAATAGGCATCTATAAATTAAAAGACAAAAAATAAGGATTAAAAATTATGGCAGACGTTATTACTTGTAAAGCCGCTGTTGCCTGGGAAGCGGGTAAACCCTTAAGTATTGAAGAAGTGCAAGTTGCCCCGCCTAAAGCAGGTGAAGTACGCGTAAAGATAGTTGCTACAGGTGTTTGTCATACCGATGCTTTCACATTGTCAGGTGATGATCCAGAAGGTGTATTTCCAGCAATTTTAGGTCATGAAGGTGGCGGTATAGTTGAATCTGTAGGTGAAGGTGTAACTTCTTTAAAAGTGGGTGATCATGTTATACCTTTATACACAGCTGAGTGCGGCAAGTGTAAATTTTGTTTATCCGGTAAAACCAATTTGTGTAGCGCAGTGCGCGAAACTCAAGGTAAGGGTCTAATGCCTGATGGTACTACTCGATTTACCTGTAATGGCAAAGAGATTTTTCACTACATGGGCTGTTCAACCTTTTCTGAATACACTGTATTACCAGAGATTTCATTAGCCAAAATAAACCCGTCTGCCCCCTTAGAAGAAGTATGCTTGCTTGGTTGCGGTGTTACAACTGGCATGGGCGCTGTAATGAATACAGCCAAAGTACAAGAAGGTGACACTGTTGCTATTTTTGGTCTTGGCGGTATTGGCCTTTCAGCCATCATAGGTGCCACCATGGCAAAAGCGGGTCGAATCATTGGCATTGACCTAAATGAATCTAAATTTGAATTGGCTAAAAAACTCGGAGCAACCGATTGTATTAATCCAAAAGATTACGACAAGCCTATTCAAGAAGTTATCGTGGAATTAACCGATGGTGGTGTGGACTACTCATTTGAATGTATTGGTAATGTGAACGTGATGCGTTCAGCCTTAGAGTGTTGTCATAAAGGTTGGGGAGAATCCGTCATTATCGGTGTTGCCGGTGCCGGCCAAGAAATCTCTACACGCCCGTTCCAATTAGTAACCGGTCGAGTATGGCGCGGTACTGCTTTTGGTGGTGTAAAAGGTCGCTCTCAGTTGCCAGGTATAGTTGAAGACTATCTAGCGGGTAAATTCGCATTAAATGATTTTATTACCCATACCATGCCGCTAGAAGATATTAACGAGTCATTTGATTTAATGCATGAAGGTAAGAGCATTCGTAGCGTCATTCATTACTAAATAAAACGCTTTTAAATCAAACATAAACCCGCTTTAATCAGCGGGTTTATTTTTTTCTTCCGATATTTTCATTTGTTCAGGCTTAAACCAAAACAGTTCTTGGTCGATAGGTGTTGCTATGGGTAGCAGCGGATTCTCTAGTTCAAAATAGGTGATATCATCTATTCCAAGGCGTAATAGAGTTTGTTTGAAATGTTGGAAAAATAAGGCATCAAAACTACCATCTGCGATAGCGCGATCTAGACCTGTCTGGATTAAATTTGCCATAGTTTTATTGCGTTTATTGACAAAGAAATACATGGCGGTAGGGTATTTAATGGCGACACCTTGTTTGATTCGCAAAAAACTAATTTCTTCATTATCAAGTTCGTCACTAATTTCTACCACCGAACGAGGGAAAAAATCAGCCACTTTTTCCAACATTAAGTTCCGCGATTCCAAATAATCTCGAGCTGTTACCACATTAAAGCCATTTGCTTGCAAAATCTTGGTATCTGGCCAAGCAATGCCTTGCACTGGCTTGTATTTTAATAACTGATCAAAAGAGTTTATCTTAGTAGTTAGCAACTTATTTTCGGAATGAACCAAGAACATACGCCAACCAATTAATCCCTTGGTAATTGGAATCCTAATGGGCAATAGATCTTGTTCTCGCTGAATATCCGTCATCGACCATAAGATATTTATTTCTAAATTTTCTTCGAGCCGTTTTAATGATTTTGCTTGGCGCATGGGCACTGATGACGGAATTATTTCATATCTGACACCCGTCTTTTCTAACGCCAAATCGAGTAAAGCTAGAGGATAACGGTAGCGCTCATCATTGGGCAGTGGTGATTGAGGATAAATCACCTCCCAAACCGCCGCCATTGAAGATGTTGAGAACACTAACAACAAGATTGAAACTAAGATTTTTAACATGAAGTTTCACCATTATTTGCGCAGGGTCAGGAAAAACTCGAACCCAATGCAATATTAAACTGACGATTTATTCAACACCAATAAATTTATGTGTTTGCAAAGATAACCGCCAATTCTTCTTAATGCAGGTAGCAACCGCCAAATCAGTTGCACGTTTTTGCATACTTATGGGTTGTAAATATATTACTGGTTGCGATGTATGTACACGTTTTTTCAGTAATTCTTCTAATTCCTCAATGTGCTTTTCCATGGCAATCGCATGTTTTATCTCATTCGCCCTGTATAACGCGTCCTCTCTTACTACCTTGCCACCTGGCATATTGATTTTAGGCGAAAGGGTCACCCAAGTATCTTCATGGCACAAGACTTGGTAAGTACCACTGGTTTCAATTTGGGTGTTAAATCCTTTGTCCTTGGCCAGTTGTGTAAACGGACGCAAATCAAACATGCAGGGCTCCCCCCCCGTAATGACAATATGTTTTGCGGTGTAGCCTTGAGATGCAAAAAGCTCAAAAAGTTGCTCAGGCGTGGCTGAAAAATAATGGGAAGTGTCCGTTGTTTCTTGCATTATTACCATGCTATCTCTTTCATCATCTTGTTCGACTTCCCAAGTATGTTTAGTATCACACCAAGGGCAGCCAACAAGACAGCCTTGCAGACGAACAAAAATAGAAGGCACACCGGTAAAACTGCCCTCTCCTTGAATAGATTCAAAAACTTCATTTACTAATAGCGTATTCATTATCAACTCTTTGGATTTAACCATTGGGATTTTAACAGCTATAGATTAAAATCCTGTATTAAATTCACCAAAATATCGAAAAAAATGCCAAAAGTAGTTGTCATCTATAGCGGCGGAATGGATTCTTTCACCGTACTTCATAAAGCGATTAGCCAAGGCTTCGACGTAAGCGCCGTATCATTTAACTATGGTCAGCGCCATGATAAGGAGCTTGAATACGCAGCTAATGTCTGTAAAGACCTTGGAATAGCCCATCAAATAATCGACTTATCCGCCATTAATCCTTTGCTAGCAGGTTCATCTTTAACTGATGATATTGATGTGCCAGAAGGACATTACGAAGAAGAATCCATGAAACAAACTGTGGTTCCAAATCGTAATATGATCATGCTATCTCTAGCCGTTGGATACGCGGTTTCAATCGAAGCTGAAGCAGTCTATTTTGGCGCTCATTCAGGTGACCATGCAATATACCCTGATTGCCGCACTGCCTTTGTTGATGCAATGAACGAGGTATGTAAAATTGCCAACTATCAAGCTGTAGAGATTAGAGCGCCCTATCTGCATAAAGATAAGATCGATATTTTAGAAGACGGCCTGAAAATGGGTTTGGATTATGCTAATACCTGGACCTGTTACAACGGACGCACTCATGCTTGTGGTAAATGTGGCGCTTGTCAGGAAAGGTTAGAAGCTTTTGAAAAAAATGGTCAAAAAGATCCATTGATCTATGAGTAGAACGCATAAAAAAAGCCAGCTATTGCTGGCTTTTTAAAATTCTGAATTACCGCTTCTGACTCTCAGCGACAAAATATTCTATTTCTTTTATACAATGACGTAATACTGGATTTAGTCTCGTATTTTTACCATTCATAACAAAAAGCTCGTGGGCAAATTTAAACAAACTACCTTTTGCAATAGGCACTAATCCAGTCGCAGCGCCCTGCTCTCTTGCAATATAATCAGGTAAAAGACCTAAATATTCCCCTGTCATAATTGCTGCCATACAAGCATCAAAAGAATCGGAAAATGTTTGTATCGATAGGCGTTTGTCATTATCAATGTAATTTGACGATGACAGCCCTGACATACCAATTGCGGGGTAATCTTCTATATTCACATTGTCAGGTAGCTTATCCGCTTCACGAAATTTAGCCAGCGGATGTGTAGGGGCACAATATAAACGCCCTTCACATTTAATGCCTACTGGATGAAACATTACAGATTCAGGTTTTACCATATCGTATGTCGATAAAACTAGGTGACATTCCCCAGACAACGCCACATGTTCAACTTCGTTGTAGAGTCTGGTTTGAATGTTAACGTGTATATCATCAAACTTCTTCATTGTGCTCTTAACGGCTTTACTCACTGCTAATTGCATGGACGTCGCTAATCCCGCCATTAACACTATCGTAATGTGACCGGAATAATCATCATGAAGACTTTTAAGATTGAAAACAAAGTTATCAAAAGCATTAAAGATTCGTTTGGTTTCTTGAAATACCACTTCACCTTCTTTGGTCATCTGAAAGCCGCCACGACCACGATGACACAACACAAGATCTAAACGCTCTTCGAGTTTCTTGATTGCTGCACTGATGTTGGGTCTCTGCATTCTTAACACAGGTTCAGCGGCAGTAAAGCCATTACAGGATGCCACAGCATAAAATACCCGAAGTAGCTTTATATCTGATTCTTGCAAACGATTTAGCATGAAAACTCCTTGCGCAAAGGGGTAAGCAGACATTTCTGCCAACCCAATGTCACAACTACAAATAATTAAATAATAGACTATTTAATAAGTTATCGTTTTATATAACTAAAACTTTACAAAATTTCAAATAAATGGCGAAAATTTATGAAAGTTTTACCACTTGTGCACGCAAAGTCTCCACTTCATCTCTGACTTTAGCCGCCTTCTCGAACTCTAACTCTCGGGCATGTTCAAACATACGTTTTTCCAATTCAGAGATCTTTGATAGCAGATCAGGAACCGGTTCAAGTTTATATGACTTATCTTTCTCAGCCACTTTTCTCAGTTTAACTTTACCTGTACAACCGTCTCCATCATCACCTAAGTCCATAATGTCAGTAATAGGTTTGACCAAAGATTTAGGCGTAATGTTGTTGGCTAAGTTATGTTCCTGCTGCTTTTCACGACGACGATTAGTTTCGTCAATGGCTTTTTTCATTGAACCCGTGATCTTGTCGCCATACAGGATAGCTTTGCCGTTTAAGTGTCGTGCAGCACGACCTATTGTTTGAATGAGAGATTTTTCTGCCCGTAAAAAGCCTTCTTTATCGGCATCTAAAATGGCGACCAAAGACACCTCAGGCATATCCAAACCTTCTCTAAGCAAGTTAATACCGACCAGCACATCAAATTTACCAATTCTGAGATCACGGATAATTTCTATTCGTTCGACAGTATCAATATCCGAATGCAGGTAGCGGACTTTAACCCCATGTTCACTTAAATAATCCGTAAGGTCTTCCGCCATACGTTTGGTTAAGGTCGTAATTAACACACGTTCACTTAACTCTACCCGATTATTTATTTCTGATAACACATCGTCAACTTGAGAGCCTACTGGGCGCACTTCAATAACTGGATCTAACAAGCCAGTGGGACGCACAACTTGCTCGATAACCTCACCACCTGTTTTATCCAATTCGTATTGTCCAGGAGTAGCCGAAACGTATATGGTTTGTGGAGATATATGCTCAAACTCCTCAAACTTCAGTGGGCGGTTATCCAACGCCGAGGGTAACCTGAATCCATACTCCACCAAGGTTTCTTTACGTGATCTATCGCCTTTGTACATGGCTCCAATCTGGGAAACGGTAACATGGGATTCGTCAATGAATAACAACCCGTCAGCGGGAAAATAATCTAACAATGTTGGAGGCGGCTCACCCGGCGCTCTTCCGGACAAATAACGTGAATAGTTTTCAATGCCAGAGCAGTAACCCAGTTCTAACATCATTTCTATATCAAACTGTGTGCGTTGACTAATACGTTGTTCTTCTAGTAGCTTGTGGTTCTCTTTTAGATGTTTCTGTCTAGTGGCGAGTTCTTTTTTTATTTCCTCCACCGCATTGATAATTTTCTCTCGCGGCGTTACATAGTGGGTTTTAGGAAATATTGTTGCCCGTACCACATTCTTTTCAACTGCTCCTGTTAGTGGATCAAAGAAACTAATTTTTTCTATTTCTTCGTCAAACAACTCAACTCTAACTGCTTGCTTTTCGCTGTCTGCGGGGAAAATATCTATAACGTCCCCTCGTACGCGAAAAGTCCCACGTTCAAAGGCGAGATCGTTACGCTTGTACTGTAATTCTGCTAATCGGCGTAAAATATCTCGCTGATTCATAATATCGCCTTGGCGTAGATGCAATAACATCTTCATATAGCTTTGCGGATCACCTAAGCCATAAATCGCAGAGACAGATGCGACAATAACAACATCGCGACGCTCCATAAGTGCTTTAGTGGCTGATAAGCGCATTTGTTCTATGTGATCATTAATCGAAGAGTCTTTTTCGATAAAGGTATCAGTGCTTGGCACATAGGCTTCTGGTTGATAGTAATCGTAGTAAGAAACGAAATATTCCACAGCGTTATTCGGGAAAAATTCTTTCATTTCTCCATAAAGTTGCGCTGCCAGCGTCTTATTATGCGCCAGGATAAGTGTTGGTCTTTGCACTTCGGATATGACGTTGGCCATAGTAAAGGTTTTGCCTGATCCCGTAACCCCTAACAAGGTTTGATTTGCTAACCCGTCCTCCAAACCCTCCACAAGGCTTGCTATAGCGGTTGGCTGGTCGCCAGCAGGTTGATACTTAGAGACTAATTCAAAGCCTTTAGGCATTAATCTTTACTCCTGTTTGTTTGCAATGAAGTTTCTAACATTTTATTTTTCAATAAGGTACGTTTAAACCAAGTAAATGACACAAAAGCGGTTGCCAAATTTGCAATTACACATCCCCAAAACAGTCCCACAACATCAAACAATAAGCTTCCTAAATAAGCGACAGGAACATAAAAAACAAATAACCTGACTAAACTGAGTATTAAAGCTGACATGGGCATATGCATGGCATTAAAAGAAGAGTTGGTTAGAATAATTATCCCTTGCAATCCGTAACCAAGAGGTAAAATCAAAAGAAAAACCTTTATTAGTTCTTGTACTTTCACATCATCGGCAAACATTGCCGCAAGGGGCACTGAAAGCGCTGCTAATATTAGATACATTAGGAATTGCCATGCCATCACAAATTTCATGCACATCATGTAAGCTTTTTCTATTCGATGCCAATGACTCGCCCCAAAGTTTTGACTGATAAAGGGTGGTAACGACATGGACAATGAAAGAACCACAATAGACGCTAAAGATTCAAGACGATTTCCCACCCCCCAAGCAGCTACAGCTTCTTTACCATAAGTGGCAACTATGGCGGTTAATATGGCGCCAGCAATCGGTGTTAACATATTTGCGCCGGCCGCTGGAAGACCGATACCAAGCACGCCTTTTGAGGCTTTCTTAAATTCCCGAAAGTTTAATAATTTGGCTTCCATTAATTGTCGTTTTACTGCCAACAAGTAAAGTATCCAGACGACATTCACAAGCCAAGCGATAGCAGTAGCTATTGCCGCCCCCATGATGCCATAAGCTGGAATAGGTCCAAGGCCGAAAATAAGAATGGGATCAAGCACAGCGTTTATTGCACCACCCGCTGCCATTATGATACTTGGCATTTTTGTATCACCATTTGCACGCAATACGCTATTGCCCACCATAGGAACGGCCAACAGAACAGCGGACAGTAACCAAACCGACATATAGTCATGAATAAATGGCAATATCTCTGGCGTTGCTCCCATGAGAGTGAAAATGTCATCAATAAAAAAGTAACCGGAGATAGATAACGCGGCGACTAGTAATACTGACAACATCATAGCGCCTGATGCTAACGCTTTTGCTTCGGAACTATCACCACTGCCTAAATATTTGCCTATTACAGCAGATGTTCCTATCCCTAACCCTATGGTCAAACTAATAATGGTGAAGGTCACTGGAAAGGTAAAACTGATAGCGGCTAGTTCGACTGTGCCTAACAAGCTAACAAAAAAGGTATCGACTAACGAAAAAGTCATTAACATTGTCATGCCCAAAATCATGGGCACTGTCATACCGATAAGCGTTTGCTTTATATCGCCAGTCAATAAATCTTTAGCTGTTTTTTTACTCACGTAGTGGTCTTTTTAAAAATGTATTAAAGTTAAACAAAGGCTTATGTAGAAAATGTCATACAAATAGTGAAAAAGCATTCATCTATACTAACGAGATTTTTCGCAAAATGTGCTATTTTTTCTGACGAATTTTATTCGTCAATATCTTGACTTCTTGGCGTTAATTCTATCTCTTTGTTATTACAATAAGTTAGATTCATCAAAACAACACACAAGCAAAAAACATTTTTATAATCAATGTTGCGCCTGCACAAATACTAAACAATAGTACCACATACATTTATAACCAACTGATTTATAAGTGTTATTATTTTTTATGACATAAATATTTCAATTAATCATTGACAATGATGGAAAAAAATAAATCTGTTTCAAAAAAATAATTCACAGAGTTATCCACAGATTATGTTGATAACTGATTGCGCCTTAATAATGACGCTATATGCAGGCCTGTTGATTAAATTTTGGGTAAGTTACTACTAACCTTGTAATACCTTTTCTATTGTTACAGATTTATGAATTACTGTCTATATAAACAGTAATCAACTACTTTTTAATATCATTTAAATATATAGAAATAAATATTTTGCTTATTTGGGTATCAAAAGATTAACTCTATGATTTTCAGTGTTTTTAGCTGATTTTTGCTTTTAAACCGTTCAACTGACGCATTTTTACGCAACAAAGTTAAATACGGGTCATTTCCATAAAAAAAAAGCAAAACCTAGTTGACACACAATCGGTACGTGATTAATATGCGCATCCGTTAAAAGTCAGGTCCCCCTTAGCTCAGTTGGTTAGAGCGACGGACTGTTAATCCGCAGGTCCCCCGTTCGAGTCGGGGAGGGGGAGCCAACTTTTAGCCTGAATGCACAGCATGATTCCCCCTTAGCTCAGTTGGTTAGAGCGACGGACTGTTAATCCGCAGGTCCCCCGTTCGAGTCGGGGAGGGGGAGCCATCTTCTCAAACGCCAAATTTTTCTCATAAAAGCAAAATCCTTAGCTTTTTCGTGTTGTTTACCGAGCAAGAAAAAGGGATAATTACCCTACTTCAATAAATTCATCATTTATCAAATTGTTACAGGGCAATCGCCAGATATGACAGATTTATTACTGTTACTTATTGGGACAGTGTTAGTTAATAATTTTGTGCTAGTTCAGTTTTTAGGGTTATGCCCTTTTATGGGTGTGTCTGGCAAATTAGAAACAGCCATGGGCATGTCGCTAGCCACTACCTTCGTGCTTACTATAGCATCGATGAGTAGTTACCTAGTTGAAACTTACATTTTACAGCCTTTAGAAATTTCATACCTGCGTACCTTAAGTTTCATTTTGGTGATCGCAGTCATAGTACAATTCACCGAAATGGTGGTACGAAAAACCAGCCCGACTCTCTACCGATTATTAGGCATATTTCTGCCGTTGATAACCACTAATTGTGCTGTACTAGGTGTTGCTTTACTCAATACCACCAAGCAGCATAATTTTATTGAATCTATCATTTATGGTTTTGGCGCAGCAGTTGGCTTCTCCTTCGTACTAATTTTATTTGCTGCAATGCGGGAGCGCTTAGCCGCAGCGGATGTGCCCGCCCCTTTCAAAGGTGCATCTATTGCTATGATCACTGCAGGTTTAATGTCATTGGCCTTTATGGGTTTTGCAGGGTTGATTAAATGACATTTACCTTGATAGCCATACTATCTTTTGCCGCACTAGCACTCATTTTTGGTGCTCTGCTGGGATTTGCTTCTATTAAATTTAAAGTTGAAAGCGATCCCTTAGTCGACCAAATTGATAATATTTTACCGCAAACACAATGTGGTCAATGTGGATACCCAGGTTGTAGACCCTATGCCGAAGCAATTGCCAACGGAGACGAAATAAATAAATGTCCTCCAGGCGGTGAAGCCACCATCAAAGAGCTAGCTGATCTCATGGGAGTGGAAGCAAAACCTTTAGATGCAGCCCACGGCACCGAAGACGTCAAGAAAGTAGCCTATATACGTGAAGCTGAATGTATCGGCTGTACCAAATGTATTCAAGCATGTCCGGTAGACGCCATCATTGGTGCAGCTAAACAAATGCATACTGTAATTATTGATGAATGTACAGGATGTGACCTCTGTGTAGAGCCCTGCCCTGTTGATTGTATCGACATGGTGCCGCTTGCAGAATCCTCGCAAAATTGGAAGTGGGACTTTAACACTGTCACAGTTGGTGACATTCCCATAAGGCAGTTATAAATGTTTGCAGACTTTGATCAAATAATGGAAAGACTGGCGACCAAGCAATTGTGGGATTTTGCTGGCGGTGTTCACCCTGATGGTCATAAAGGGCTATCCAACCAACACCAAATTGCTGACGCAGGTTTACCTGATTACCTTTATATACCTATCAAGCAACATATAGGTGTAGATGCTGAATTAATTGTAAATGTCGGCGACCGAGTAAAATCAGGTCAACCGTTAACCGAAAGCCATAACCCCTTTGCAGTGCCTGTGCATGCCAGTTCTTCAGGGGAAGTCATCGCTATTGACGAACATATTGCAGCTCACCCTTCTGGGATTAAAGAAGCGACTATCACCATCAAAGTAGACGGTTTAGACACGCAATACAATTTTGATCCTGTGAACAACTACAATACCCGAGACAAAGCTGAAATTGTAGAAGCCATTTGTAAAGCTGGCATCAGCGGAATGGGCGGAGCTGGCTTTCCTACCCATTTAAAATCTAATAATGTGAAACCTATTGAGTTTCTCATCATTAACGGTGTTGAATGTGAACCCTATATCACCGCCGACGATAGATTAATGCGCGAGCACGCTTGGCAAATCCGCCAAGGCATAGATGTTTTAAACTACTTGTTGAAACCTCGCCAAGTATTAATTGCAATCGAAGACAACAAGCCAGAAGCATTTGAGACCATGTCCATCGCTTGTCAGCAACAAGACAACTATCAGGTCATAAGTATTCCTACTAAGTATCCAGCTGGCGGTGAAAAACAACTCATTCAAATGTTGACGTCCAGAGAAGTGCCATCAGACGGTCTTCCTGTGGATGTTGGTTGCCTAATGTACAATGTGGGCACCTGTTATGCTGTTGCTGATGCCATCATCGAAGGGAAACCCTTAACTAAACGCGTGGTTACCCTGACCGGAAAAGCATTGGAAAAACCGCAAAACTTCTGGGTTAAAATTGGCACCCCGGTCGAACATTTATTGCAGCTAAGTGGCTACAATCCTGACAAACAAGAGTACCCCCGTATCATCATGGGCGGACCTATGATGGGTTTCACCCTAAGCAGTGTAAAAGTACCTGTCATAAAAACCACCAATTGTTTGTTAGCACCAGAGAAAAATGAACTTGCCATTGTAGAAGATGAACGCGCATGTATTCGTTGTTCAGCTTGCGCCGATGCCTGTCCTATTAGCTTATTACCCCAACAATTGTATTGGTACTCAACCTCAAAAGATTATGAAGTAGCGCAACAATATAATCTCTTTGATTGCATAGAATGTGGCGCATGTGCCTTTGTATGCCCGAGTGAAATTCCACTCGTGCACTACTACCGAATAGCAAAAGCTGAGATTCGCCAGCAAAAAGTTGAAAAAGAAAAATCCGAAAAGGCTAAACAACGTTTCGAAGCCAGAAAAGCTCGTTTGTTAAAAGAGAAAAAAGAGCGAGAAGAAAAACATCGATTAGCGGCTGAGGCTCGTAAACGCGCTATGCAATCAGACGATTCCGGTGCGAAAGACAAGATAGCCGCTGCACTTGCACGAGCTAAAGCTAAGAAAGCAGGTCAAGCTACAACTGAAGCACCTAAAGAATCGAGCGGTGCTCCTCAGGCTCAATCCCAGCAAGATAAGGTAGCCGCAGCCATTGCCCGCGCAAAGGCAAAAAAGGCAGCACAACAAAGCGACAACGCCGCCAGCGAAAAAGAGCAGAATACTGAGACTCAAAAGACGGAGGATAATCCGTCTCAAGACGATAAAAAGGCCAAAGTTGCCGCCGCCATAGCCCGCGCAAAAGCGAAAAAAGCGGCTCAGCAATCTGAGGATGCTAACGAGCCAAAACAAGAAAATGACCAACAGGCTTCTGAAGAGTCAAAACCAGCTTCGGAAATATCCGAACAAGACAAAAAAGCAAAAATAGCGGCAGCCATTGCCAGAGCAAAAGCTAAAAAGGCTGCAAATAAAAAGGCTAATGATGAGTAAATTAACAGTCGCCAGTTCTCCCCATTATCATAACCAGCGAGACACTGGTGCAGTAATGCGCATGGTGATTTTCGCTTGTATCCCGGGCATTGCTATGCAAACTTGGTTTTTCGGTTATGGCGTGTTAATTCAAGTATTTCTTTGCGTCTTAACAGCTGTTGTATCTGAAGCCATTATTCTAGAAATACGTAAAAAGAATACTGTGCGTGCGGTTAAAGATTACAGTGCAGTGCTTGCAGGCTTACTTTTGGCCATTAGTATTCCGCCTTTATCACCTTGGTGGATTTCAGTCATAGGCGCTAGCTTTGCAATTATCGTGGTTAAGCAGTTTTACGGCGGTTTAGGCTATAATATGTTTAACCCAGCAATGACCGCCTATATCATGTTGTTGATATCTTTTCCGGTGCAAATGACATCATGGCTACCTCCTATTAGTCTAACGGAACAGCAATTTAGCTTATGGGATGCTATTCATACTGTGTTCACAGGCTTTACTGCTGAAGGCTATAGTGTTGGGCAATTAAGAGTTGGGGTAGATGGCGTTACCATGGCTACGCCACTTGATCACATGAAGACCCAATTGACCCAAGGTTATACGGTAGACGAAGCCTTAACCAACGATATTTATAGCGGTAACTCAGGCATTGGATGGGCGCCAATTGCTATCGCTTTTTTACTTGGTGGATTGGCGCTGATAAAGCTAAGAGTAATTAATTGGCATATTCCATTCAGTATGATCGCAGGCGCTTTGATTACAGCGTTTATTTTTTACTTGGTAGATCCTTCAACATTCGCATCACCTTGGTTCCACTTTATTAATGGAAGCTTGGTTTTCGGTGCTTTTTTCATCGCCACAGACCCTGTATCTTCATCAACTACTAATAACGGCAGACTCATTTTTGGATTCGCCATTGGTGTGTGGATAATTATTATTCGTACATGGGGAAATTATCCTGATGCTGTGGCCTTTTCAGTGGTGTTGATGAATATGGCGGTGCCTTTAATTGACTATTACACCAAACCTCGCACCTATGGACATAAGTTGAAAGCCAAATCGATGTCGGAGAAATAACAGCTGATGTTAAAGTTTATTAGCAAAAATGCGGGAATTTTAGGACTCTTTGCCATTATCACTACCGGCTTGATTGCGCTTACTTATTGGCAAACTAAAGACCGTATTTATCAAGCCCAGCAAACGCAATTACTCAGCATTTTAAATCAACTGGTACCTGAGGAAAGTCATGATAATGCGCTACACACTGACTGCATTATTATTCCAGCAAATCCTTTACTTGGTGATCGAACCCAACGCGCTTACCGGGCACGGCTAGAACAACAAAACCAAGCGATAATTATTGAAACCACTGCACCAGATGGTTACAGCGGTGATATTCAAATAGTAGTAGCCGTCGATACTCAAGAAACCGTGCTTGGTGCGCGAGTATTAAAGCACAAAGAAACGCCTGGGCTTGGCGATAAAATTGATACGCGAGTAAGCGATTGGATTTACGGATTTGCAGAGGTAGTCTATAACGAAGAAGTCAGTAACCGCTGGAAAGTTAAAAAAGATGGCGGTCAGTTTGATCAATTTACTGGTGCTACTATTACTCCAAGAGCTGTAGTCAGAGCCATCGCTAATGCAGCCGCTTACGTAAATCAACATCAAGATCAGTTGTATACTGTACCCGCTAATTGCGAAGCTCCTGTAGAAAATGCGGAGGCCACCGATGAACGAATTTAAAAACCTATTTGTTCAAGGCATTTGGAAAAACAACCCCGCCATTGTTCAGCTATTAGGTTTGTGTCCACTGTTAGCTGTCACCGGCACTGTGATAAATGGTTTAGGCCTTGGCTTAGCCACCACTATGGTATTACTGGGATCAAATATAACTGTATCTCTTGTTCGAAATTGGGTTCCCAATGAAATTCGAATCCCT
The DNA here is from genome assembly GCF_050306235.1 of Glaciecola sp. 1036. NCBI lineage: Bacteria > Pseudomonadati > Pseudomonadota > Gammaproteobacteria > Alteromonadales > Alteromonadaceae > Glaciecola > Glaciecola sp. 1036. The sequence continues at coordinate 497,043 of NZ_JBLWFH010000001.1, forward strand.
ATTTTTGTTATGGTCATTGCCTGTTTTGTGACCGTGATCGAATTATTGATGAATGCTTATACCTACGAGCTTTATCTAACCCTAGGCATTTTCATCCCTTTAATTGTTACTAACTGCGCCATTATTGGAAGAGCTGAGGCTTATGCATCAAAGAATCCAATCAAGTTTGCCGCGTTTGACGGATTAATGATGGGTTTCGGCTTTACTATTATCTTGGTCATTCTTGGCGGCATGCGAGAAGTCTTAGGCCAAGGTACCTTGTTCTCTGGCGCTGAATTACTCTTTGGAGCTTGGGCAGAAAATCTAACCCTGACCTTATATACCTCTGATGCCAAATTCCTTTTGGCTATTTTACCTCCGGGTGCTTTTTTAGGTATGGGACTTTTAATAGCCGCGAAAAATGCCATTGATACTGCCATTGCTGCACGCCAACAACAAACAGAAAAAGTAGTAGCTCGCGCCAGAGTGACTGGAACAGATTTATGAATAAACAAAAACGCCTAGAAATTCTTACTAGGCTAAGAGATAACAATCCAAACCCGACCACAGAATTAAACTTTTCCTCTCCGTTCGAATTATTGATTGCCGTGATCTTATCGGCACAAGCAACTGATGTGGGCGTAAACAAAGCCACAGATAAGTTGTTTCCTGTGGCGAATACCCCTGAAGCTATTTACGCTTTGGGTTTAGAAGGTTTAAAAGACTATATCAAAACCATAGGTTTGTTTAATTCTAAAGCCAAAAACGTACTTGAGACCTGTCGTATTTTAATGACCCAATATAACTCCCAAGTACCCGAGGATCGTGCTGCACTTGAAGCCCTTCCCGGCGTTGGCAGAAAAACCGCAAACGTGGTACTCAATACCGCTTTTGGCTGGCCAACAATTGCGGTAGACACCCATATATTTCGGGTTAGCAATCGCACTAAATTCGCCATGGGTAAAAACGTTGATCAGGTAGAACAGAAACTACTAAAAGTAGTGCCAGCTGAATTTAAAGTAGATGTTCATCACTGGCTTATCCTGCATGGCCGGTATACTTGTGTCGCGCGCAAACCTCGCTGTGGTTCTTGTATTATTGAAGATTTGTGTGAGTTTAAGGATAAGACTGATTAAATCGATGCAATCCAGTGAGCTTTTCGATATTCGTTTGGTGAGCACTTATTTTGCTTTTTTAGGCGTCAATTATTTTACGCGCCCTATCGAAATTAGCGTTGCTCAAAAATTAACTTAGAATTTGATTGTTTAAACACGCTATCCATGAATTTTTGAATCGTTGACTCAAATTCAGGGTGGTTTCTCACGCCGTTGTATACCGGTGAATTGGGTAACAAAGGATATATCCCGCTATCATCAACGGATAAATAATTAAGGTGTTTAGTAAAGCTTTCAAAGCGTTGTTCAGCACTCTGTTGTTCGGTTAAATACCAGAACGTTTGACAATCAAAACTCATTTTGGCGATTAAATTAGTACTGCATTTAAGGCCATACAGTTGAATAACATTTGGTAGTAAGCCATTGACAAGATCACTTTTATTTCCTTGTTGTTTAAGTATGCTTAAATACAGGATGGAACTATTAGGATCAACAAGCATCGCTTTTTCGACTGATTCAACTGTCGGATGCGTTATCTCATACTTTTCAATAAATAACTGCGAGTTACCATTGAGCAATGCGAGGTAAATAATCAAATCTGTTCGCTGATTATCTTCAAGTACTTGTTGCAGTTTGTTTTCTTGCGCCTGTGTCAATCGGCCATAATCCCTCAATTGCAATAACAATAATGCGTTGGTACGTTCAAAATCCCACTGTGTTGCATTATTGCTTAGGTTTTTCTGCATTAAGGTCAGCGCGTCATTAATTCGATCTAAGTAGATCATCAATGTCGTTTCAAGCGCTCGCAAATCTCCGTCGAGTTCCCCTTTGTAGTTAACTAACAAGCGCAAACTTTTCTCAAAATCATGCTCGGCAGTAAAATAAACATTAAGTTGAGCGACTAGCAAAGATTTTGTACCTTGGAATTCCACTTCCATATCGTTGAGTATAGCTTTAGCCTCAGCTAAACGCCCTTGTACTACTAGCAGGTCAATTAGGTTTAGATAGTTAATTACACTTTGAGGGTTGGTTCGAAGCACGGCATAGCGTTGTTCTATGGACTGTTCGATATCATCAATTATTAGTAGGTAAAAATTTTGGATTAACGGGTCATTTGGAGCTAATTCATAGGCACGTTTACTTAATGTAAAATAAGCTTTAGGTTGGTACTTTGTAGCGGAGAAGACTGCCAGCGCGAGATATTTCAGCGCAAACTCAGGTGCCGTCTGTAGCTCCCAAAATAGTCTTTCATATTCTGAATCAATTGTATTGTAATCAATTCCACCGTATTTTGCAGCCAACGTATAGGTTAGAAATAACTGGGCCTTAGCAAGATAAAACTGCTCATCCACCTCAATGGCCTGTTTGAGCAGCTCGACAGATCGTTGTAATGACTTCGATGTGCGCTGATAGGACAACTCCCTCCCCTCGATAAACAATTCATAGGCCTTGGGGTTCATAGTCATGCCAGCTTCGTATTCTATTTGTTCGGGTAATAGGTTCAGCTTGAGAGCTTGAGTAATAGCAAAGGTCAATTCATCCTGTAGCGTGAAAATACTGTCTAGCTTACGGTCATACGTCTGTGACCAGACATGCGCACCACTTGCCACTTCAATCAACTGCGCAGAAATACGCACCTTTTCTTTATCTTTTCGCACGCTGCCTTCAAGTACATAGTTTACATTCAGTGTACGACCTATTTCCCGAATGTCGGTGTTGCTGTTTCTAAAATTAAACGATGAGGTGCGAGAAATCACGACTAACTGCTCTAAACGGGCTAATGAATTAAGAATTTCTTCGGCAATGCCATCGCCAAAATAGCCTTGCGACTTATCCGGGCTCATATCCTCAAACGGCAATACGGCAATGGAGCGTTCCAAACTATCATCGACATTTGGGAGGAAAAGCTTTTCATAGGCAATAAAACCTAAAGCTAATACCAAGGCTGCAATCAATATATAGTTAATTTTACTGCCATTCTGCTCGCGAATAGACTCGTTGACTTCCACCTCATGGGTGCGTTTGAGCCCGTCAGGAGTGAGTTCATATGCCCATGCAAAAATACATACAAATGGAAAAGCAATCGCCAGAATAACTGTAGTAATAGTGCTAAATAGAATAGGTAGGTGTAACGACGGAGTCACTACTGCAATAATTTGCAAAATAATCCAGCAGGTTACTAAATAGACACTAGCAACTTTAAACACGTTGCGTCTTTTTAACTCAGTAAAAAATGTCATGCGTCCTGCTCATTATTTTTAAAACATTAACCATACTGGAATAACCCGAGCCGTTCAAATTTTATACCGATTGGGTTACCAATTATAAAGTGTGTTCAGTGGGCCTGCTGCGGCTCATGCATAATTGAGGACTTGTGTGAGTTTAAAGAGAAGACCGATTAATCATTTACCGTTTAAAATAAGCATCCACGGTTTTTCTAACTAAATCGCTAACGTCTAAACTGGTATCGTTGCACATCAAAGCTACTGCGAACTTATGTTGCGGATATCTAGCATAAAAAGTTGAAGTTCCCAACCAACCTCCAGAGTGACTAAAGGATGTGACCCCATCCTTTTGCTGAATAAACTGACCATTAGCATATAAGCTATCGCCGGCCTTATGAAGGCTATTCGGTTGATTTATCAATGTCATCAATTCATTAGGTTCAATACCCACCTTAGGATGATAAAAGTTGCTATCCCACTTCCTCAAATCATCAAGATTAGTATGCAATCCACCGTCTCCCACCCAAAACAAATTGGTCATATCGTTTACGTAACGACCTGATTTATCTTTTGTGTAACCGCTCGCCCTATTCTTTACAATTTCCACCGGATCATCACTAAAAAAGGTATTAGTCATATCTAATGGTTCAAAAATCTTTTCTTGAGCATACATGCGAAGACTTTTACCTGACACTTCCTCTACAAGCATTGACAGTAAAAAATAGGCGAGATTGCTGTATTCGAACTTTTGATTCGGACTATGTCTTAAAGGAACGTTTTTTACGACATTATAAAATTCATCAATGGTCAAATAATCTTCATTGCCTAAACGAAACTCGCCTCCAGCAGCAGACTTTAATTCAATACGATCGTTAGATTTATCGCCTTCATATGGTCCAGCTATAAGATCATAATCACCCATGCCGCTATAGTGCCCAAGCATTGAACGAATGGTGACTGTACCTGAATATTCTCTAAGGTCTGTTAAGTAGGATCGAATATCATTGTCTAAATCTATTTTTCCTTCTTCTGCTAATAAAAGCACAGCTAAAGCGGTAAACTGTTTAGATACAGATGCCATTCTATGAACTTGCTTTCCATCTAATGGCACATTTAACTCTAAATTAGCCAAGCCATAGCCTTTCTTATGTATAAAGCGACCATCTTCGATGAGTCCAACTGAGCAACCAGGAGAATTATTAGGATCAATGGCGCTAAAAATGTTATCGATATCGGTACTTAGGGACTGCGCATGCACTTGAGGCACTAGAAACACAAATACTAAAAGGAAGAATCTATAAATAGTCATGTTGTTGTCCATCGTTTAATAATAAGATTACAACGCTAACACAAAATAATTTTGCTTATTACTTGTAATAATTTCACAAAACTCAACACTTTGTATATTCTACTGAAAATTTTTAAATGCCAATGCGAACATTCATATGTTGCCAGTCCTTCGAATTTTATTAATCGAACAAGAACCTACTGTACTGCAAGCACTCTCTTCAAATCTTGCAAAAACAATTCCCAACTTTGAAAGGGAAGACGTTCAAATAGATATTATTGATTGCCTAGAGCTGCCGCAAGCACTGGAGCATGTCACTGAGGATGGAGATATTCAAGCAGTTGTGCTCAGTTGGGATGTGCACAATAAAAGTGGAGAGCGAATCTACAGCAATTTCATCTCGCAGTTAAAACAGATTCGTCATGAATTACCTGTGTACGTTATCGGTGATGACACCAAAGGACTAGAAATCGTTAACGAGTCTGAAGAGATCGAATCCTTTTTCTTTAAAGACGATGTTATCTCTGATCCAGAAGCTATTTTAGGTTATTTATTTAACGACTTTGATGACAGAGCTGAAACTCCATTTTGGACCGCGTATCGAAGTTATGTGGGAGAAGCCAACGATTCATGGCATACACCTGGCCATAGCGGCGGCTCTAGTTTTAGAAACTCACCTTATATTAAAGATTTTTATCAATTTTATGGCCGCAATGTATTTGTCGGGGACCTATCAGTATCAGTGGATTCCTTAGGCTCCCTATCTGACAGCACAAATACTATCGGTCGAGCTCAAGAATCCGCGGCGGCCACCTTTGAGGTTAAGCGCACCTACTTTGTAACCAACGGGTCTTCTACCTCCAATAAAATCATTTTACAAACCTTACTTCGTAAGGGTGATAAGGTAATAGTAGACCGTAATTGCCATAAATCTGTGCACTATGGAATTTTGCAGTCAGCCAGCTTTCCCATTTATCTATCGAGTATTTTAAATCCGAAATATGGCATATTTGCGCCGCCTTCGTTGGCCGATATCAAGGTTTCCATTGAACAAAATACTGATGCGAAATTACTGGTGCTTACAGGTTGTACTTACGATGGTCTGCTCAGCGATTTAAAACAGGTGGTCGATATCGCGCACCAACATGGCATAAAAGTATTTATCGACGAAGCATGGTTTGCTTATTCGCTGTTTCACCCTAGTTTACGCTATTATTCTGCCATTCATGCTGGTGCTGACTATGTAACGCATTCAGCGCATAAGGTAGTGTCCGCATTTTCCCAAGCATCTTATATTCATATCAACGATCCGGATTTTGATGCGGATTTTTTCCGAGAAATTTACAGCATCTACGCCAGCACATCGCCTAAGTATCAGCTAATCGCATCATTGGATGTGTGCCAGAAACAATTGGAAATGGAAGGCTACAAGCTGCTCAATGCCTTGTTGAATCATGTGCAGGAATTTAAGCAACAGATGGCCTCACTCAGGCATATCAAAGTACTGGATAAGCAAGATTTTATGAGTATATTCCCGCATTTTAGCGGTGATAATATGGGTCATGACCCATTAAAAATTCTCATCGACATCAGTGAACTCCCCTACTCACTTAAAGATATTCATAAATTTTTGTTAGACGAAATTGGATTAGAAATTGAAAAGTATACCCACAGCACCATCTTGGTATTGTTGACCTTAGGGGGTACGCGCTCAAAGATTATTCGTTTATATAATGCTTTGAAAAAGCTTGATAGCGGCAAAGTTAAATTATCTAAATCAACGCGTAAAGCACGTTTGCCTGAGAATTTACCGGCTATTGATTTGGCATGCATTCCAAGCGATGCTTTTTATGGCGAGCGGGAATCAGTGCCGATCAGCAATAGCAATAATCGCATTTGTGCAGGATTAGTTACGCCATATCCGCCTGGCATTCCGCTCTTGGTGCCTGGGCAGCATATTACTCAAGATCATATCGACTATCTCAAAGAACTGGCTGGTCAAGGGTTAACCATTCAAGGCAGTTTCGATGGTGAGATTTATGTGCTTAAAGATAATCAGGAATCACTGACGCCTCAGTGATTCTGTTTCAAGTACTGATGATAAACGTTTATTGTTAGCCTTTAGCAAAGCTAGTTAAGGCATCCCCTGCGAGCTGATAGCCAATCCATTCACTTTTAGGCACAGCGCCTATGCTTTCATAAAAATCAATTGCTGGGGTATTCCAATCTAGTACTGACCACTCAAAACGCCCACAGCCTTTCTCTACCGCAATTTTAGCCAGCTGCTTAAGCAATGCTTTACCAGCCCCTGAGCCTCTATACTCTGGGGAAACATAAAGATCTTCTAAATAAAGGCCATGTTTACCTTGCCAAGTCGAGTAATTGTGAAAATAAATTGCAAAACCAACAGGTGTTGAGCCTGATTCACAAATTAACGCAAAAACCGTGGAATTTTCACTGAATACAGCTTCTTGAATCATATCTTCAGTAGCTTCCACTTGGTCTTCTGCTTTTTCAAAAATCGCCAACTCTTTTATAAAATGTAAAATGGTCCCAGTGTCATCGATGACGGCATCTCTTATGGTGATGTTTTCCATGCAATAATCCTGTTTTAAATGCTATGCAAATGGCGCTTTTTTTATAGAGATGGGCACTTTACGCTAACCTTTTGCTTTTGTCAGCTGTTTGCAAGTTAACTGAACAAAAAGTAAATCTTTTCAGTCATATTAGAGTAATAAAAGGTTACTATTGTGAGTTCTACATTAAATGTTTTAGCAAGGAAACTAAATGCGTTTTACCTTTTTCTTATCTCTGTTTTTTCTGCATTTTTCGTCTCAAGCGTTTGACATTATCGCCCACAGAGGAGCCTCTGGATTTTTGCCTGAACACACTAGAGAGGCTGCGGTTCTAGCCTATATGCAAGGAGCTGATTATATTGAACAAGATATAGTCGCCACCAAAGACAAAAAGCTAATTGTATTACACGATATCCATTTAGAGCGGGTTACCAATGTAGAAACCATGTATCCGACACGACATAGAGAGGATGGTCGCTATTACGCGGCTGATTTTACTCTTGATGAGCTGAAAACCTTATTGGTACATGAACGAGAAGATGAAAATGGCGAACAAGTTTTCAGTAATCGTTATAAAGGTAAAAGTGCTTTTCGCATTGCTACCTTTGAAGAACATATAGAGATGATTTTTGAACTAAATCGGCTATTCAACAAAAATGTAGGGCTATATCCAGAAATAAAATCACCTGAGTTTCACTTGGCAGAAGGTATTGATATTACGGCGCTAGTCATGCAAACGCTGAACAAATTTGAGCTCAATAGTAGTTCAGACAACATCTATGTTCAGTGCTTTTATCCTCCGACACTTGATCGAATTCGTACCGAATTTAAAAGCCAAATAAAATTAGTACAATTGATTGCTGAAAACTCATGGGCTGAATCATCAACTGATTATGATGCGTTAAAATCATCTCAAGGCTTAAAAAAGGTAGCTGAATATGCTGACGCCATTGGTCCTTGGATCCCGCAAATTCTTACCCCAGAGTTTGCGGCAACTGAATTATTAGTAGAAGCAAAAACACTGGGATTAAAAATTCATCCTTACACCTTTAGAGAAGATGCTCCCGCTTACCCAATTGAGCCTTCGGTATTATTCAAGACTCTTTTATCAGTAGGCATAGATGGCATTTTTACCGATCAAGTTTTGCCCTATATGCTTGAACTAAAAGAGGCCTTAGAAAGTTCCGCAGAAGTGAATCATTAAGATTTACTCATCCTAATGACAACTCTTCTATTTTTAGAACGATCTAATTGGTTGTCATTAGGTGCAACATGGCGTTTTTCACCATAACCACTGACTTCTATTCGATCTGTATCTACTCCTAGCGCGGAAAAATAATCACGGATCTCATTAGCGCGTCGAATAGACAGTTGTTCATTTGCCCAAGAACCACCATAACTATCCGTATAGCCTGCAACCAGCACTAATTCTAACTCTAGGTCTTCTTTCAAGTATTCCCCGATCATGTCCAAGCGCTTTTGTGAATACTTGGTTAGCTCAGCGCTATTTTTTTGATACGACAACACGGTATAAGCAATATCATCAAAATTGTATGGAAGTAAATTACTTATACATTGAGAAAATTCGAGATATGCATTTTCAAAATTACTGGCATTTAAGCTAACCGCAACTTGGTCAGTTGGATTCAACCAATCTTGATAAAAAATGGTTGGATAAAAACCTTTTTCTAGTTCAGTTAACATTTGCCAAGCAGCATCATTGGGCAAATCACCATCGTATTGTTTACGCAGTTGCATTTGAGCAATTTTGCGCGACGCCACACCAGGCATCCATTGAGGTGGTTTAGAATACAAGGTTGCAGAATCATAACGCCCCGGTAATCTCAACATATCCAAAGTAAACTCTAAATTCAGTTGTTTGGCCGCCTCTGAAATAAAGAGAGCGTTGCCATATTTGGGAATATCATGGCTTAATTCACACACTAGCCTTGTTTGTTTTGATACTTGCCAATTAGAGCTTTCTACATTGACTTGATACTGACGTAAGTTGGCAAATGATGCATGCACGGGTAACAAAATGAAGATCAAACTCACAATGATGCATCGGCTTTTGAAGAATTTTGCTTGTTTATCTGACATAATATTCTTAAGACTATATTTTAGTGACAGGCGACAATATAAATTATTAGTAATGTTATCGGCGGGAATCAGCATTTACTTTATTTTGTCAGACGTTTTTCTTAACACCGCCAAGCCTTAGAGTTTCGTCATTTTTAATGGAAAATCCCCAAACAGTTTTACAGCAAAGATTTAGAGGCTACTTTCCCGTCATTATTGACGTTGAAACTGCCGGTTTTAATGCCAACACAGATGCCATTCTGGAAATAGCGGCTATTACGTTAAAATTCGAAAACGACACCTTAATGCCAGATCAAACCTTCCATGAGCATATTGCGCCTTTTGAAGGTGCTAACATAGAGCAGTCTGCGATTGAGTTTAATGGTATAGATCCCTTTTGTGCGCTTCGAGGCGCAAAAGATGAAGGGGAAGTTTTTAGAGAGTTATGCAAGTTTGTGCGAAAAGCGCAGAAAAATGCGGATTGCCAACGCAGTGTCATAGTGGCTCACAATGCCACCTTTGATCAGAGCTTTGTCAATGCTGCAATTGCCCGTAACAATATCAAACGCATTCCTTTTCATCCTTTCGTTTCTTTCGATACCACGAGTTTATCAGCGCTTATTCTGGGACAAACAGTGTTGGTTAAAGCCTGCCAAGCAGCGAATATTGCCTTTGATAACAAAGAAGCACATTCTGCACTTTACGACACTCAAAAAACTGCTGAACTTTTTTGCTACATGGTTAATCGTTATTCCGAACTCGGGGGCTGGCCGCTAAGCGCAAAATAATTGTAAATAAGAACTATTTTCACTTGCACTTTATCTAAATAACAATTATTATCATTCCCATTGTAATAAAGTGCAGGTTCTCTATGTTTGTATGTATGTGTTATGGCGTCACTGATAAGAAGATCGAACAAGTAGTTCGAGACGGTGGTGTGGGTAACATGCGAGAGTTAAAGCATAAATTGGGTGTAGGTTCTCAATGTGGTGCTTGTATACAAATGGCACAAGCGATTATAGATAAAACCATAGTAGATGAGTCTTTATTTAAAGACGTTGGTTGAATCGCTTAAATAAAACAAATAAAAAAAGTGGCCGCGAGCCACTTTTTTTGTACTTAATTTTTTTCAAGAAACTACTCATCACCCTCAGGTGCAGCTTCTTTCAACAAAGGCTGTAGCTCACCTTGCTGGTACATTTCTAAAATAATGTCACAACCGCCGACAAGTTCACCGTTTACCCACAATTGAGGGAATGTTGGCCAATCTGCATATTTAGGCAATTCTGCACGAATATCAGGGTTTAATAGGATATCTACATAAGCAAATTGATGACCACAGGCCATGATCGCTTGAGAAGCTTGCGCTGAAAAGCCACAGCTAGGAAGTTTAGGAGACCCCTTCATATATAGTAAAATAGGGTTTTCACTGATTTGTTGCTTAATTTTTTCTACTGTTTCCATGGGTATTCCGTTTATTAGCATTGGCTAAAACATAAGGACGAAGTGACATTATATCAAGGTTTAAAAATAAATAATGCCCTTGGTGATCTTTGTATACGAAAAAACAGAAATAAGATACATAAAATAATTTTTAAAATAGGGTTTAAATTTTAACGAGTTACCCTTATTTTACAGTAAATAGATAAAAACGGAGAAAATACATGGCTTTTGAATTACCAGCTCTACCTTATGAAAAGAACGCACTTGAACCACATATATCTGCAGAAACCCTAGAGTTTCACTATGGTAAGCACCATGCAACTTATGTGACTAAGCTAAACGGCTTAGTTGAAGGCACTGATTATGCTGATAAATCACTAGAAGAAATCATTAAATCTAGTGACGGCGGCGTATTTAACAATGCAGCTCAAATCTGGAATCACACTTTTTATTGGCACAGCTTAAGCCCTAATGGCGGCGGCGAACCTACAGGTGCATTAGCGGAAGCTATCAACGCTAAGTGGGGCTCATTTGCTGAATTCAAAGCAGCATTCAATGACAAGGCAGTAAACAACTTTGGTTCAAGCTGGACTTGGTTAGTGAAAACAGTTGACGGCGGACTTGATATCGTTAACACAAGTAATGCAGGCACTCCTATTACGGAAGAAGGTGTTACTCCTCTAGTAACAGTGGACCTTTGGGAACACGCTTACTACATTGACTACAGAAACGTGCGTCCTGATTACCTAAAAGGTTTTTGGGCACTAGTAAACTGGGATTTTGCAGCAGAAAATTTTGCTAGTTAAACCAAGTGAAGAATAAGAAAAAACGGTAGCATTTAGTTACCGTTTTTTTATGGGCGATTACAAACTAACGCAATCTGTTCTTCATAGGGTGAAATCGCTATTCTGGAAACACCCGACTGACAATATTCAGATTTAATGACTACAGGCTTAAACGCCGTAAATACGATTTCTTCCCGATCAACTATAAATGGCATTGAGACTAGCTGGCCATTATCTGTGGTAAACAGCTCACTCGTTGGGCCCCACGCGTAGTAGTTAGCACCTTTGGGTAATTGACCAATTCGTTTTTGTGTTTGAGTGCTAGGGCTATACCACCAAAGCTCAGGCGCTTTGTCTTCCTCATGCACTGAATAGGTATATCCAAATGTATTTGGCATAGCAAAAAGTGAAGCGCCTATTGATGAAGCTATACTTACCCCTTCATCTGTTTCAATGAAAGGATCTGCTAGTTTTAGTTTATGAGGCTCACCTAAAACAAACAACAATACTTTATCTTGCATAGTCCATACATGGTATCCCACAGGCTCAATGGCAGGTGAAAGATGCTTCATAGGTAGACCATTGAAGCCAATTTGCCATAACTCTTGCTTACCTTCGGCATTCACTTTGATAACACTAAAACCTTCTCCATCAGGCGTCGGTGTAGGCGAATATTCGCTTTCTGAAGATTGGGTAATATTTTTGACAGATTTATCTTGAATGCTATAGCGCATAGTATCCATTTGCCCATCAATTTCTTGGGTAAAATACAATGTCTTTTCGCTAAAGAAGTAAGGTTGATTTGAGTACTCTGGGTTGTCGGTAACCTTAGTCAGTCCGTTAATCGTTAAGCCATTTTCTCCTCTTTCAATAGCCCCAATATAAATGTCCGAGCCAGGAGGCGTTTGCGCTTGCCCTAAAAGTGAAAAAGTAGATAAGAATATAGCACCCAAAAATCGCATATTGACGTTCGCCTCTTTTAAAAATATCAGTTGCATGGGTTGACTATAGTAGTGACAAACTCGACGCTTGGCTAGCAACAGCTTTTAATTCTATATTAGGCTGGCGTATTCTCTTTAGATTGCATAAATAGCACTGACAAGAACGCTAGTCCAGCTAAGATAGCACTGTAAACAAACGTCATCACCGGATTAGCGCCATTTTGCCACCATATTCCAGCAAAGTAACTTCCTGTTGCACCTCCAACGCCGAACGCCACGCTGGCATAGACTGCTTGAGCTCTGCTTTGAAATTCTGAGGAAAAATTTTGATGTAAATAATGAATAGAAGCTGAATGGGTTAAGCCAAAACTAAAGGCATGCAATACTTGGCTCAACAAAATTAACCACCAATGATGGGCAAGAAATGCCAACATTAACCATCGCAGTGTGGTTAACGATAAACTTAGCATTAACAGTCGTTTGACGGTAAACCCTTTTAAAAGTCGAACGGCATAAATAAAAATGAATATTTCGGCAAACACCCCTGTAGCCATAAATATGCCGGTTTGCCATCCTAGATAACCCAGTTGCTGGGTATAAAGGCTAAAAAAGCTATAAAAACTGCCAAAACTAATCTGAAGTAATGTATTAGCCAACAAAAATGCAATAAAGCTCTTATTCAATAAAAGTGGTAAGACAGACTTTTTAGTTTCATGCTGATGACTTACTTTGTTAGGCGTGCTTATGGTTAATGTACTTAAAAATAAGCCGAACAAGGAAACACAGGCACCAATCACAATAATAATGGATGAATAAACATCAAGCAGAAACCCCACAATAACTGAGGCAACGATAAATCCTATACTTCCCCACAAACGAACTGCGCCGTATCCTTTTCGCGTATCTTTACATGCATATACAGTGCTTACTTCTAACTGAGGAAGTATTGCTGTCCAAAACATCATCATAGCGGCGAAGACAAAGACGTAAGCGACAAATTGCTCAACATAGAAAACCGGTAGAAAGATGATCAACGCCAATAAACTTCCGCCGCTTAATATCAGCCCAAGTTTTCCTGTTTTATCTGCTAATCCGGCCCATAAATTTGGTCCTAAAATACGTGCCAAAGAAACAGTGGCAATTAAAATACCAATCTGTTCTGAGCTAAAGCCCTTATCATCCAGAAATATGCCCACGTAAGAGACAAAAACTCCCATCAGGCTAAAATAGAAAAAATATGTTAAGGAGAGAAGTCCGCGGTTTAGCGGACTTACTACTTCATGTTTGAAGATCACTTAGTTCTTTGGCTTGGTATAACGGGTGTGGGAGAAGACACCAGATAATTTTGCGCTTTATGGCGCAATAAATGGTCCATTAACACTAGTGCAAGCATGGCTTCAGCAATAGGCACAGCTCGAATACCTACACAGGGATCGTGTCGCCCTTTAGTGATTAAGTCAGTAGATTCACCTTTAACATCTATCGTTTCACCAGAGATACTGATACTAGAAGTAGGTTTTAATGCCATATGCACTAGAATTTCTTGTCCTGTAGAAATACCGCCAAGCACACCGCCAGAGTGATTGGTATGAAAACCTTCAGGGGACATTTCATCTCTGTGTTCAGTGCCTTTTTGGGTTACCACATCAAAGCCGTCACCAACTTCAACGCCTTTAACAGCATTAATGCCCATCATAGCGTGTGCGATATCTGCATCAAGACGATCAAACACAGGTTCTCCCAAACCTACTGGGACGTTAGTCGCTGATACACTGACTTTAGCCCCAATAGAATTACCTTCTTTTTTTAACTCCCGCATATAGGCGTCTAGGGCTTCTAATTTCGATTCATCTGGACAAAAGAAAGCATTGGTATTAGTGATTTCATGATCAACTTTATCAATCGCAATGGGACCTAATTGACTCAAGTAGCCACGAATCTCAATACCGTATTGTTGTTTTAGAAACTTTTTAGCAATGCCTCCTGCGGCAACACGAATGGCAGTTTCTCTTGCTGACGAACGACCTCCGCCTCTATAGTCTCTAAAACCATATTTTTGTTGATAGGTGTAATCTGCATGCCCCGGGCGAAAACTGTCTTTAATTTTAGAATAGTCTTGGCTTCGCTGGTCGGTATTCTTAATCAATAAACCTATGCTGGTGCCCGTGGTTTTACCTTCAAATACACCTGATAAAATTTGCACTTCGTCGCCTTCACGACGAGCAGTTGTGTATCGCGAAGTGCCGGGCTTTCTTCTATCTAAATCGGGCTGTAGATCATCTTCAGACAACTCCAATCCCGGAGGACAACCATCTACAACTCCACCTATAGCGATACCGTGACTTTCACCAAAAGTAGTCACGCTGAATAATTTACCGAAGGTATTCCCCGACATAAAACAGATTACTCCAATTCGTCTAAAATATCTTGCTGAGCCAATAACTCAGCCTTACTGATAGCAAATATACCACTGCCACCTTGATTCAACTCAACCCAATCAACCTTTAATCCATTCATTCGGTTATCGAAATTGACTTCACTATTTCCAACTTCAACAAATAACCAGCCATCATCCCGTAAGTATTGCGCAGCATTGGTCAAAATAGTCACTGTAAGATCCAATCCATCAAACCCAGATGCGAGCGCTAATTCCGGCTCATGATGATATTCTGTTGGTAGATCCGCCATATCCTCTGCATCAACATAAGGAGGATTTGCGATAATGAGGTCGTATTGTTGACCGGATAAACTATCAAACACATCTGATTGTAAAGGATAGACACGCTCTTCTAATTGATATTGTGCGATGTTAATTGAAGCCACATCTAGTGCATCTGGATCTATATCCACAGCATCGACCATGGCTTCTGGATACTTCATCGCCAAGGCTATGGCTATGCAGGCGCTACCTGTGCACATATCAAGGATGTGCAACGGATTTGCTGAAGCAGATACATAGGGACTGAATCCTCGAGCGATGAGTTCTGCAAAAGGTGAACGCGGGATCAACACTCGTTCATCCACATAAAACGGCATCTGACCAAACCACGCTGTGTTGGTAATGTAGGGTAACGGAAGCTGTTCTTGGGTTCGTCGCATTACCCATTCAGATAATTTTAATTTTTCTTGCTCGGTAATTTTTGCCGCTAGAAGATGGTCTTTTTGCGCACTATTAAGTTGCAAAGGCAAATGTAAACATTGATACACCAAATGCTCAGCTTCATCCCAAACATTATCAGTGCCATGACCAAAATATACGTTTTCTTGTTGCAATTGAGAAATTGTAAACCGGATCCAATCGACCACAGTGTTCAATTCTGTATAATCAAATTGTGCAGTTTGACTGATTTCGTTCGACATAGCGGCAGGATAATAGTAGTTGCCAGAAAATTGCCGTTATAATAAAGGTTATTGTAAATAATTTCGCTGTTTTAGGGTGTAAAAGTGAAAAAAAATTCGAAAAATTCGGAACAAACAGAATTTGCTTCACTTTTCGGTGATGTTACCCCACTACAACATGACAAATATGTGCCGCCACAAAAAGATCCCGCTGAAAAACGTCTAAAACTGGCGAAAAATAAAGCAAGGTTAGCAGTAAAGCGAAGAGCCTCTGATTTTCAATTTTCAGATCAGTATCAAGCTCACTTCGATCCCAACAAAGCCCTCGCCTTTATTCGAGACCCTAAATACAAATTTAAAGTAAAAGCACTTAGACGCGGCGAATTGGTCCCAGAAATTAGACTCGATTTACACGGATTAACTCGCCATCAAGCAAAACATGAAATTGCCGCTGTGATAGAAGAAGCCTACGAGCATCACCATGAATGTATCAATATCATTCATGGCGTTAGTGGCGGCGTTTTAAAACAACAGGTTCCAAGCTGGTTAGTCCAACACCCTAGAGTCATTGGATTTCACCAAGCCCCACTTGAATGGGGCGGTCAAGGCGCCCTTTTGGTGCTCATCAAATCACGCCAAAATGACAAAGCGCTGTAAACTTAGGCGTTTTCGTTTACGTTTTTCAAAAATAACCAAACGTAGTATGCGCATATAGCGATTACAACAAAGATTCCGAAAACTGAACCCCAAGCGACTGGATCTGATAATAGAAGATCTAACATTTTTATTGCCTCAATGTATTTCTTTGATGCTTCTATTTTAGTGATGCCTATGAGTAAAATAATGATACAGATCAATACTCAAATCAGGGCTAAATGGGAATAAAATAAAACCTTAATTTAGATCAATAAACCTAAGCTTTCGCAACTAGTTAGGCATGGATTAAGCATTGACGATCTAACTACGAAAACAACTTCATAAACCAACTCTTTTGTAGTTCTTCTTCACATTTTTTCAATTGCCCAGCATAGCGTTTAGAGCGTTGGTCAACCTTATTGGCTACTTTTATCAACCAAGGTTTCTTGCGGTGAGATTGACGTTTATATCCGCCCCAACCTTCATGATAATTCAGGTATTGAGTGCCAGCATCCCATTTGGAAATTCGGTTGATTTTATGGGTTTTGTAAATGAACCATCCCATGAAGTCGATAGCATCTTCAAAATCATCACGATCGGCGAAGGAATTCCCGGTTTCTCTGACATAATCATCCCAGGTCATCGTTTTAGCCTGTGCATATCCATAAGCAGAACTTACCCTACCCCAAGGAATTAAACCAAAAAACACATAATCTCTGGGAGGTAAGGCATCGTGACGAAAAGAACTTTCTTGGTACATCATTGCCATTGGCACATGAATGGGCACCCCCCATTTTTCACGCATTTCTTCGGCGGCATCGTACCAATCATCTTTTTCTTCAAAAATCTTACACAGGTCTTCGCGTTCTCGTGGAGGCGTAGTCGTACAACCTACAGCGGAGACTAAAAATGTAACAAGTAAAATAAATAAAATATTTTTTTTCATTTTTTGGGAACTAAATATCCAATTGTTTGTTCTTATACAACAGATGAAGTTTGTGTTTCCCTAAGTGTGTTTGACCCGCT
Organism: Glaciecola sp. 1036; assembly: GCF_050306235.1. Classification (NCBI taxonomy): domain Bacteria; kingdom Pseudomonadati; phylum Pseudomonadota; class Gammaproteobacteria; order Alteromonadales; family Alteromonadaceae; genus Glaciecola; species Glaciecola sp. 1036. The sequence continues at coordinate 514,475 of NZ_JBLWFH010000001.1, forward strand.
CCCCTTTTTGAGCGGGTTTTTTTATGCATTTTCAGTCTGTTTATCAGCAAAATAATTAGTTACAAAGGTATCAAAATCTTCTGAATCTTGTTTTTCTAATTCTACCTGCCGTAGCACAGACGCTGATGTCTCTTCTTCAAACTCAGCTTTTTGAATATATCGATAATCTGCTTGCATAAAAAACGATTTATATTCTTTTGATAATGACAACCCAAAACCGCTATTGTCGATATCGTGCGCTTTTAATACAGATAGTAGGCGTCCAGAATATGTTTGTTCTGGCTCGTCCACCTTTAATTTTTCAACTTTAACTGCGTCTGAGTAGGCATTAGTGTTATTAACTTTATCTAAGTATTCAGCAGCTTTTGCAATGTAATCAAACAATGTACTAGCAACACTAGATAAAGCCTCTGGTCCAGACTGGGTTTCTAATTCCAAACCAGGCTTTCTACCTTCTAACACAACGCGGTTCATGTTCAGTTTACTGCGTTCATGATCATCATCGCTATAACCCGGTGATGGCATGACTAAACATGCGAGTAAAAATGCGTCCATAAATTTAATTTGATGGGCATCTATACCAACTTGAGAATAAGGGTTTACATCTAAACCACGAATTTCGATATAGCTCACACCACGATTTGCCAATGCATCCGTAGGCTTTTCTAGATAATTAGCCACCTGTTTAGGTCTCACTGGCGCATAAAGTTCGTTTTCTATTTGAAGGATATTGTCATTAAGTTGATGCCACTTTCCATCTTGCCCCGTCGGAATGTCTTTGTATTCAGGCGCTGGTAAACTAATCGCCTTTCTAAGGGTTTTCACATAGTTATCTAAGCTATCGTAACAAATACGTAAGCCTGATTGGGCTGAACTTGTATATCCTAGGTCACTCATTCTTAATGAAGTCGCATAAGGCAAATAAAGTGTGCCTTTACCAAGTTTTTCAAATGGGTGCTGAGTATCTCTGTGGGCGATAAACGAGCTACAAAGTGCAGGAGAAGCGCCAAAAAGATAGGGAACTAACCAGGCATTACGTCGGAAGTTACGAATAATTGCAAAATACTCTGAAGAAATACTGTCTTTATCCGCCTTTTTACCTTGCTGTTCTAACCAAGGCTGCCAAAACTCATCTGGCATTGAAAAATTAAGGTGCACCCCAGAAATCACTTGCATCACACTGCCGTATCTATGATGCAAACCATTGCGATAAGTCTCTTTCATTTTGGCGATATTGGATTTCCCATAGCGTGCAATAGGGATATTAGTACTGGCATTAACGAAACATGGCATACTTAATGGCCAAAGCAGCTCTTCGCCAATTTGATGACAAACAAATTTATGAATATCGACTAGCTGACCAATTGTCTTGTCTATATCGGTTTCTGGGGGAGTTATAAATTCTAATAAAGATTCTGAAAAATCCGTGGTTATCCACTCGTGTTTTAGTGCACTGCCTAAACCTGCTGGATGCGAAGTCGTTGCTATAGTGCCATTATCATTTACCCGCAAAGTTTCTCGTTCAACGCCGTGACGTATGTTTGGTAGGCACTTGAGAATCAATTCGTTGTCTAACAAAGATAAACGATGAGAAAAATCACTCATCAATAATTCTGATGTCATTTAGTTATCCATTAGTTATTTGCGTTTTTGGTCTAATAAGACGCTATTCGCTTTTGGGTAAATCCCCGTAGGTGCAATATTCGCAAAAAAGTGCGCCAGTTGAAAGAACAATGCTTTGTGATAACGAAAAAATTATATTAAGCTTTAGTTGTAATTATTCTCTATAAGGCTAAACGGTGTTTGATAGTGAACCTTTGATAGATAAAACGTTTGGGTTGTACCAGTTAGGAGGTAATCAAAGTTTATTCAATCGTATGATTGGTAAATTTAGGCACGAATTTCATCAATTTCCGGATTTGGTAAAAGAACTTCTTGCGCAAAACGACTACGAAGCTGCAAAATTAAAAGTTCACACCACAAAAGGAATTACTGGAAACCTTGGATTAAAAGCTTTGTTTGAGTGCAGTAAATTTCTAGATCACCAAATCAAAGAAAAAAATGTCTCGCCTGATATCATACTAGCGTTTGAGCAAATAATGGCCGCGACCTGTGTCGCTATCGATCAAAGCTTAGATGGCAATGAAGCGCCACCTTCTCAACAGCGCTCTAAGTGTGAAAATGCTAATCAAATTCTGCTACAAAAACTCAAAGGGCATGAATTTATTGACGATTCAGAATTACGTGATTTAGTGGAAGGCCTAGACATTAATCCTCAAGACAAACAATCTATAATTGATGCTGTTGAAGAGCTCGATTACGAAACTGCAATTGAAATCGTTCAGCGCTAATGTTGCCTATCTGTCTATATGAAGACCAAGATTTTTTGGCGGTATACAAACCCGTAGGTATTCAAATGCATGATCCAGTGGATGGTATAATTCCATCTGTGGTGCGGGCATTAGAATTAACTACGGCTCCATTATTAATTCATCGTTTAGATCAGGCTACCAGTGGTGTTTTGTTGCTTGGTAAAAACCCAACTTCCACGGCTGAAATAGCAGCTCTTTTTGCTCAAAAAGCCATTCATAAACACTACATCGCCTTGTCGGACAAAAAGCCTAAAAAGAAGCAAGGACAGATAATTGGTGATATGCAAAAAGCCCGCAACGGGAGTTATAAATTACAAAGATCGAAAGACAACCCCGCTGTTACTGAGTTTACTTCTAGCTCTGTAGCGCCTGGCGTTCGAATCTATCACCTTCACCCTAAGACAGGCAAAACCCATCAATTGAGAGTTGCATTAAAGTCCTTAGGATCTCCTATTTTAGGCGATAAGCGATACTCTGGTACTCTTAGCGACCGCATGTATTTGCATGCTTTGAGCATAAACTTTGTTTATAAGAATAAAAGTCACAACATTTTAGCGCCGCTTTGTGAAGGCGAACATTGGGAAAACTCAACCATTCAAACCGAGCTTATGCCTTTTTTCGAGAAGGCAAGCAACTCAGACGTCATCAAGGTGTTTTGCCATGATTAAGATAGGTGTTATTGGCAAAGGCTGTATAGGCAGCTATATCACTTATTTATTGCAAGACCAGAATACTAGCGTTTTTGTGAGAAACCCTTCGCAAACTAACCCGCAAATTGTGATTTCGGACAAGCAACATAAAATCTTGGGAACGCAATTAGCGTTAACACAAGACAATTTGCATCAAATTGACCTATTAATTATTCCGATTAAAAGTTATCAAAATGATACTTTGATTCAACAGTTGCTACCAATTTTACACCCTAGCACTGAGCTACTTATTTTACAAAATGGCATTCATTGGCTAACGCAATACGCAAACGCTTTTCCACACAATCCCATTTTAGGGGGCATAGTTACCGATGGTCTGTTTAAGCAATCAAAGGATACTATTGTCTTAGCGGGCCAAGGCGAACTGATTTTAGGCGCTTTGAAAGGTGCTAATCAAAAGTCCTTAGCACCTTTGATTCATGCCCATCAGAATGCTCAATGGGTGGAAGATTTACAACCCTTTATCTATAAAAAATTGCTTATCAATATTGTCATCAATAGTCTCACATTTCTTTATCAATGTAAGAACGGGGAATTAAAAGACTACCCGGAGCAAGTAGCAGCGTTAAAAAAAGAAGTGTTACAAACATACCTTGCGTTAGGAATTATTGACTCTACTGCACAGTTGGCCAGCGTAGTGGAAAATGTTATTGAATCTACCCAGCACAATAGGTCTTCAATGTTACAAGATCGTTTAGCAAAGGCTCCCTCTGAAGTCGATGCCATTTTAGGTTGCTTGTTAGAAAAAGCAAAAGCGGCGAAGATACCAACGCCGCTTATGTCTTGTTATTTAGATAAAATTAAAACCATTGAAAGGCAGTATGTAACTGCCTAATGTATTTCTAATGCTATTTTTCTTCTGGCTCAGAAACCAAAGGTCGCATGTGTGGGAACAAAATAACGTCTTTTATGGTTGGACTATCTGAGAACAGCATCACCAAACGATCTATACCGATACCCTCTCCCGCTGTTGGAGGCAACCCATATTCCAACGCAGTGATATAATCATCATCAAAATGCATAGCTTCATCATCGCCAGCTTCTTTTTCTTCAACCTGCTTTTTGAATCTTGCAGCTTGGTCTTCTGAGTCATTTAACTCTGAGAATCCATTGGCTAACTCTCGTCCGCCAACAAAAAACTCAAATCTATCTGTTACAAAAGGATTGCTATCATTTCGACGCGCTAATGGTGATACTTCCCAAGGATATTCAGTAATAAACGTGGGTTGATCCAGTTGTTCTTCAGCAGTGGCTTCAAATATTTCACACAGATATTTACCAGCGCCCCAAATACCATCCACTTCGGGTTCTTTTATGTGTAATTTCTTTGCCATCACTTTTAATTCAGCCAAGTGATTTTCAGGGTCCTTTATTGCCTCAACATCGGCGTCGGGCCAATATTTTAAGATGGCATCACCCATAGACAAGCGTTGGAAAGGTTTTCCAAAGTCATACTCAGTGGTTTCCACCACTTCGCCTTCTGAATTCTTAACCGTGTTTACCACTGTGGTTGTGCCCAACACATCTTTGGCAAGTTCCCGTAACATGTCTTCAGTTAGGTTCATCAAGTCGTTGTAATCTGCATATGCTTGATAAAACTCCAACATTGTAAATTCTGGATTATGACGGGTCGATAAACCTTCGTTTCTAAAGTTTCTGTTTATTTCAAACACTCGTTCAAATCCACCGACAACTAAACGCTTTAAGTATAATTCTGGGGCGATTCGTAGATACATATCAATATCTAAAGCGTTGTGATGAGTAACAAATGGCTTGGCAGTGGCACCACCAGGAATAACTTGCAACATAGGCGTCTCAACTTCCATAAAGCGACGCTCAGTTAAATATTTACGGATTCCATTTACCACTTTACTTCGAATTTCGAAAGTCTTACGAGTCTCTGGACTCACAATTAAGTCCACATAACGCTGACGATATTTGGTTTCTTGATCGGCTAAACCGTGGAACTTTTCAGGCAATGGACGCAACGCTTTGGTAAGTAATTCGTAGTTTTCCATGTTCACGTAAAGATCACCTTTACCTGATTTGAAAAGTTGACCTGACACACCAATGATGTCGCCAATATCTAAACTGCCGTACGCTGCTTTAATAGCTTTTTGAACACCTTTATCCGCATAAGCTTGAATGCGCCCCGTCATATCTTGGAGCAATAAAAAAGGGCCGCGTTTAGCCATTACCCTGCCCGCTACACAAATAATATTGCTTTGCTCCGCTAAGGTATCTTTATCAAAATCAGCAAATTGATCTTGCACATCTTGCGCATAATGTTCACGACGAAATTTATTTGGATAGCCATTGGCATCACAGTCTTGTCGAATAGCATCTAATTTTGCTCTTCTTTCCGCTATTAATTTATTCTCATCTTGCGCTTGATTTGTCATTCTATTTCCTGATGTATAAAACAAGAATCTAAAGTTACTATAACCCTGATTTTAAACTTGCTACGATAAACTTATTTAAATCGCCATCTAAAACGGCTTGTGTATTTCGTGTTTCTACGCCTGTTCTTAGGTCTTTTATTCGCGAGTCATCTAACACGTAAGAGCGAATCTGGCTACCCCAGCCAATATCTGACTTGCTATCTTCCATTGCCTGTTTTTCGGCATTTTGTTTCTGCAATTCCAACTCATATAACTTGGCTTTAAGTTGTTTCATTGCCTGATCTTTATTCTTATGCTGTGAACGATCATTTTGACATTGAACCACAGTATTGGTCGGTACGTGAGTGATTCGAACAGCTGAATCAGTTCGGTTAACGTGCTGACCACCGGCGCCAGACGCCCGATAAGTATCTATTCTAAGATCTGCTGGATTAATATCAATGTCAATATCTTCATTTACTTCAGGATAGGCGAAAGCTGAGGCAAAAGACGTATGACGACGGTTTCCCGAATCAAAAGGTGATTTACGTACTAAACGATGTACTCCAGTTTCCGTGCGTAACCAACCAAAAGCATATTCGCCTTCAAAGCGAATAGTGGCACTTTTAATTCCAGCAACATCCCCATCAGAGACTTCAATTAACTCGGTTTTAAAACCTTGTTCTTCGCCCCAACGCAAATACATACGTAACAACATATTTGCCCAGTCTTGAGCTTCGGTACCACCAGAACCTGACTGTATGTCTAAATAGGCATCGTTGACATCGTTAGGACCCGAGAACATGCGTCTAAATTCTAGTTGCTCCAATGCTTTTGTGAGCTCAGCAAGTTCTTTTTCTGCTTCCTCAAAAGTATCTTGATCTTCTGCTTCTACGGCAAGCTCTACCAAACCCTCGACATCTTCTGTGCCTTGGTCTAATTGAGTAATGGTATTAACAATTTTTTCTAAATCGACTTTTTCTTTGCCTAGCGCCTGAGCGCGTTCAGGATCATTCCAAACTTCGTTAGATTCCAGTTCGCGAGATACTTCTTCTAATCTTTCGTTTTTGACATCAAAGTCAAAGATACCCCCTAAGCGACTGAGTACGCTGGCGTATATCTTCTATTGCATTGTGAATTGGATTTACTTCAAACATTGATTTATTGGGTTTTAATTTTGTGCGCGAAGTTTACATCAAAACTACGCTGTGTTTAAGTAATACTGATGGTTTTGTATGAATTTTAACAAGGATTTAATGGATATCAGGAATAATGTGATACCCATTAAAGGATACCGTTCTTACCCAAGCTTAGATCTGGCGAAATACTAAAATTGCGCTACCAAATCAGCGGCCAATTTATGTAATTTCTGAACAGTTGCTTGATCACTTATTTCATGTTGTTCATCTAACAAACCTGATACGTTTGCTATGGATAACTGATTTCCCAACACATTCATGCCAATATTGGACAGTAGCAGGCGCACAGGAACTAACACGCGTATACCGCCTAAACCGCCAGGAGAAGCAGCCATTAAAGCAACAGGTTTGCCCATAAAGGCTTGCAAAGGTGTTTCTCCCTCTTCCTTACGCGATGCCCAATCAATGAGGTTTTTAAATAATGCGCTATAACCACTATTATATTCTGGGTTAGCAATTAAAAAACCATCACTGTCCAACATTAACTGTTTAAACTCTTTCGCTTTTGCTGGCATTCCAGACGCTGCTTCCAAGTCTTCAGTGAACACAGGAACGTCGGCATAATCCGCCAAATGTATAAGGGTTACGTCAGCTCCAGCCTCTTTTGCCCCTTGAGCTGCACACTTGACCACAGAATAATTATAAGATTGTCGTCGACCTGAACCAGCAAAGGCTAATATCTTAGGCATTTGAAATTCCTTTTGATTGTATTTTATTGGTTAAATTTTACGCACTTACAATATTAGTAGATCAGAAAGCCTAAAACCAAGCAACTTACATCTTGTCTAGTACGTCTATACCCAACATGTCTAAACCAAGTTTTACCGTTTTTGCTGTGATAGCGGCTAAGGTAAGTCTGCTTTGCTTGTCAGTCTCAGCGACACCATCTTTTAAAATAGGGCTATCTTCGTAGAAACGCATAAACAATGTTGCCAATTCATATAAATAGTTACAAAGCACGTGTGGCGTAGCATCCTTGGAAACCGTAATTAATGTCTCTTCTAATTGCAGGAGCTTAACCGCTAAGGCTTTTTCACTGGCGTTTTGCAATGAAATTTCAGCGTTATATGACACCAAATCTTCATTCGCTTTACGAAAGATACTACTAATTCTGGTGTAAGCATATTGTAAGTAAGGCGCCGTATTTCCCTCAAAGGACAGCATAGTATCCCAATCGAACACATAATCCGTAGTTCGGTTTTTACTTAGATCTGAGTATTTCACCGCACCAATGCCGACCTTTTTCGCAATGTCTTCGGCATCTTGCTGAGCTAAATCCCGTTGTGCCATTAATTTAGCTGCGCGATCCACGGCTTCATCTAACAAATCAGACAATTTTACCGTACCGCCAGTACGTGTTTTGAAAGGTTTGCCATCTTTACCTAACATCATGCCAAATGGGCAATGTTGATATTGGTGTTGTTCAGGCATCAAGTCGGCTTTTCTGGCTACGATTTCAGTTTGTTTAAAATGTAGCGCTTGTCTAGCATCAGTAAAAATGAGAGTACGATCTGCTTGTAATTCACCGCATCTATACTTAATTGCGGCCAAATCAGTCGTAGAATATAAAAATCCGCCGCCGGATTTTTGAATTATATAGACCGCGGGTTTACCTTCTTTGTCTGCCAATTCAGGTAAAAACACCACTTTAGCGCCTTGGTCTTCCTGCGCAATTTTGCGAGCTATCAAATCATCTACCAAAGGTTTAAGCATGTCATTGTAGGCGCTCTCACCCATGATATCCTTGCGCGATAAAGTAACCTTGAGTTTCTCATACACTTCTTCGCTGTGAGATACGGAAATATCGATGAACTTTTCCCACAGAGATAAACATTGTGGATCACCGCTTTGAAGCTTCACAACGTATTCTCTAGCGCGATCAGCAAAACCATCTTCTTCATCAAATCTTACTTTCGCTTCACGATAGAAATCTTCCAAATCAGATAAGGCGGTACTGGCAACTTCGTTGTTGGCTAATTTGTCGCTTAGGTGCGCAAGTAGCATACCAAACTGGGTGCCCCAATCGCCCATGTGATTTTGGCGAATAACGTTATGCCCTAAGAACTCTAAAATTCTCACCACAGCATCGCCGATGATAGTACTTCTAAGGTGACCAACGTGCATTTCTTTGGCCAAATTTGGCGATGAATAATCCACTACTATGGTTTCAATATTCTGTTTCGCGATCTCCAATCTATTGCTTTGGTTTGCAAGCTGTACCTGCGAAGCCAACCAAGTTGCAGATAGGTGAATATTGATAAAACCTGGTCCAGCAATTTCGCATTTTTCAGCAATACCAATAAGATCAACCGCTTCCACGATTTGTTGGGCTATTTCCCGTGGATTCTTTTTAAGTTGTTTGGCCAGCCCCATAGCACCATTGAATTGGTAATCACCAAATTCTGCTTTTGTGCTTTTACTGATTGGCGTAGGCGCATTTTCCACACCTAGTTTGACCATTGCCTGCTGAAAACGCTCAACTAATAAGTTATGCAATAACATGAAATCTCTCTTATTGTTCTCTGGTAGCGGTAAAGGTGATATCTGGATATCTTTCCTGAGCAAGGGATAAATTCACCATGGTAGGTGCAATATAGGTTAGATTATCTGCACCATCTATGGCTAAATTCACTTCTGCTTTACGTCTAAATTCATCCAGTTTTTTCTCGTCGCCATATACCCAACGAGCCGTACTAACATTAACATGTTCATACAATGCATCTACGTTATACTCAGATTTTAAACGTGCTACCACCACATCAAACTGAAGTACACCTACCGCACCTACAATGAGGTCATTATTGATTAATGGCCGAAATACCTGCACTGCACCTTCTTCAGATAATTGAATCAAGCCCTTTAATAATTGCTTTTGTTTTAAAGGATCTTTGAGACGAATGCGTTTGAATAATTCAGGCGCGAAGTTTGGAATACCTGTGAAACTATAGCTTTCCCCTTGAGTAAAGGTATCGCCTATACGCATAGACCCATGATTGTGTAAGCCAATAATATCACCTGCGTAAGCTTCTTCTAGCAGCGCCCGGTCGCCGGCTAAAAATGTCAGCGCATCTGAAATTCGCACATCCTTGCCTATTCGAGAATGGTGAAGTTTCATGCCCTTTTCATATTTACCTGACACTATGCGGCAAAACGCTATACGGTCACGGTGTTTCGGATCCATGTTCGCTTGAATCTTAAACACGAAACCACTGAATTTTTCACTGTTAGCGTCAACCTCTCCCGCATCAGTAGCTCTTCCTTGGGGCTTGGGTGCCCAAGTGATTAACCCGTCAAGCATGTGGTCTACACCAAAGTTACCTAGTGCAGTACCAAAAAATACTGGGGTTAACTGACCTTCCATGAACATTTCTTTGTCAAATTCGTTTGACGCACCTAACACAAGCTCTAGCTCATCTCTAAGCTGGCCCGCTAGGTCGCTACCTACAGCAGAATCTAATTCAGGATTATCAAGTCCTTTCACAATGCGCACTTCTTGTATCAGATGCCCTTGGCCCGATTGATACAGGTAGGTTTCGTCACGGTGTAAGTGATAGACCCCTTTAAACGATTTGCCGCAACCGATTGGCCAAGTGATTGGCGCACACATGATATCAAGCTCAGTTTCTACTTCGTCTAACAAAGCCAGCGGATCACGAATATCCCTGTCTAGCTTGTTCATGAAGGTAATTATGGGTGTATCTCTCAAGCGAGTAACTTCCATTAGCTTGCGAGTACGATCCTCAACCCCTTTTGCCGCATCAATGACCATTAAACAAGAGTCAACTGCGGTCAAGGTTCTGTAGGTATCTTCGGAGAAGTCTTCGTGCCCAGGAGTATCTAGTAAGTTAACCAAGTGGTCTTTATATGGAAACTGCATGACAGAGGTTGTGACAGAAATTCCCCGTTCCTTCTCCATCTCCATCCAGTCTGATTTGGCATGCTGGCCAGATTTTTTACCTTTAACCGTACCAGCTACCTGTAATGCTTGTCCGAATAACAATACTTTTTCGGTAATCGTGGTTTTACCAGCATCCGGGTGCGAGATGATAGCAAAGGTCCTTCGCTTATTGATTTCATTAAGAAAATCTTGGTTTGCCATGTATAAATTCTTTTAGTTTGTACACGGATTTGTACACACTTTTGGAAGTACTCTATTTTCAGTTCTTCGCTTGTCAAATCCGTCGTGTTAATCGTAATTGGCCGCTATTTTCGCTGATCTTGACTTTATAAACAATCAATGGTTATCTAATCGGTTACCATTTACTCTCAGCGTGCGCCAATGCTCAGTTGTAGCTGTTTGCAATCGTTGCTTCTTCAGCTCATGAACAACTGTGGCTAAACCACAAATTCCTTCGCTACCAGAAATCGATGATAGCTTGTCGTACTACACCGATGATGGTGCAGTTGCCGTTGATCGGTATTGCAGGGTATTGGGGGTTCAAAGGTTTTAGGTACTTCTGTTCACCATCAATAACTAACTGCTTAAAGGTTGCTTCTTTCGAATCATCCAAACGCGCAACAACCAATGAACCTGAAGAGTAAGGTAATTCAGGATCAACAACGATCACTGCTCCCTCAGGTATGGATTTTTTTCCGCTTGGATTTTCCATACTGTCGCCTTTTACGCGAAGTGCGAAACAACCCTCATGTGCTTTCCCTGTGACTTCACGCCACTCCTCAGCATCTTCATGGGCAAATCCCTCCGCTATTTCAGTCCAATCACCGGCCTGAACCCAGTTAATGAGAGGAATTCTTCCCTTAATGTCAGGCCCAACTTCTACATTACCGACCCCCAAGCCAATCTCGCCATCACCTGTGGCGAGCCAATGAGCATTCACGCGAAGCGCCTCCGCGATCTGCATGGTGTAACGAGACCTAGCCGATTTACCAGAGCAAATCTGGCTGATCGACTGCTGTTTGATACCAATGCGACGAGCCAACTCAGACTGAGTCACCCCAGTAAGCTGCAAGGCATGGTTTAGTCGTTCGGATAAAGTTTTCATAAGCCCGAATTCTACAAATAAAACTGTAGCCTTTCAACAATTTTAACTGTTGACTTATCTACAGTTTAAACTGTAACACTCAATCTTGTAACAGTTATTATTGTAACAGGAGACGGTATGGAAGTGTTCAACACGACACAAAAACATCTCCGCCGTGCCATTGACTTGGTCGGCGGGCAATCAGCATTAGCACGAGCCATCAACTCAAAACAGCAAAACGTCTGGTTTTGGTTGAATAAATCAGGGCGTGTTCCCGCTGAATTCGTTTTACCCATCGAACAAGCTACGCAAGGACAAGTAACCCGATCTCAGTTAAGACCGGACATCTACCCCGAATGCCCAAGCGAGCTGAAAGCCAGTAACCAGTAGGATTAAGGGCAAGTAATGGTCAGCATTTTACGTAAACACAAAAGCGAGTACCTCCATGCGTGATTATGGCAAGGTCTATACCCGCTTTTGGCTAAAGCAAAATGTTTTGTCCTGGAGTGACTCAGCGAAGTTGCTAGGACTGTATTTGCTTACATGCCCGCATTGTAATTTGCTTGGCTGCTTTCGATTGCCGATTGGTTACGTTGCTTCTGACTTGAACTGGGATGAGCAACAGGTTGCCAAGGCTCTAAATGAGTTAGAACAAGATCAGTTCCTCATTCGTTGCGAGGAATCCGGTTGGACTTTGATTCGGAGCTTTCTGAAGCACAACCCAATCGAAAACCCAAACCAAGGTAAGGCAGCCTTTCGGTTGCTTAAAGATGTACCTGCCGACTTCATTGGTATGGCATCGCTTTTGAAATCACTTGCCGCTTTTCAAGCTCGGCTACCAGAAGAATTTTCATCATTGTTTATGCCTGATGGCAACCCGGCAAGGGACTCTCAACGGTCGGATGACTCTGAGAGAAGCAATAAACCAACAGTTAAAACTGTTGACCACATACAGTTTGAAGACTTCTGGGATGTACAAATACGCAAAGAAAAAAAAGCGAAAGCCAAAGAAGAATGGCTACGCATGGGCCTCAATGAAGACCATGAACTCGCCTTGGAAGTGCTAACACGCTGGAAAGAGCAACGAGACAACCGATTGCAGTATCAAGATCGGACTAAGACCCCTATGCCACATAACTGGCTTTTAAACCGGCAATGGGAAGACGAGTACGTTCGCATTGATGAAGTACAGCAATCATCGACGAGCCTAAAGGGCAGCAATCACCAATTGAATATTGAAGAAAGCAATCGCCGCATTGCTGAAAGCTGGGCCGGACCAGGTATTCGGGAGGTTCGTTCAAGTGCAGGAGGTTGATAAACGCGAGTTTGCTGAAGTTTGGGGAGCAGCTTGGGCCATGTATGGCAAAAGCGTATCACCACAATTGCTATCCATCGCATTTGAAGCCCTTCGTGCTTACAGCATTGAAGAAGTGCGAATCGGTCTGACTCGGCATATTCAATCCCCGGATACTGGGCAATTTTTTCCAAAGCCCGCTGACGTCATCAAGCATATCGATGGCAACTCTGGCTCAAGAGCCATGGTTGCTTGGAACAAAGTTGACAAGGCTGTTCGTCAGGTTGGCGCTTGGACATCCGTGATGTTTGACGATGCGTTTATTCACCGCGTTATTTCAGACATGGGGGGATGGGTTGAACTCTGCAAGGTTGACGACAGGGAATACCCCTTTAAGCAAAAAGAGTTTTTAGCACGCTACCAGACTTACTTGCTCCGGGACGAAGTGGGTGAATACCCAAGGCTATTACAGGGTATTGCAGACCATCAGAACCAGCAAAAAGGATTTGATATGCAAGCGCCGGTTGCCGTGGGCGACTGGTCAAAAGCGGCACAAGTTTATACGAGAGGCATCGCCGACTTTAGCGCAGTGCCATTAAAAAGAATAAGCCCGAAAGCCATTCAGGCGCTTCTCGGAAATCAATTAGAGGACAAAAATGAAAACGATTAAAGCAAAAACCATTGCCCTAGTGATAGCCATGTCCGCAAGCACTTCAGTCTATGCGTTTCCGGGCTATCAGTGGGAAAAAGCAGCAAAAAGTGTTGGTATTGATCCAGTCATGCTCTACGCCGTTGCCTTGGCTGAGTCGGCCTCACATCGAGGTCTTAACATGACCAGTCCATGGCCATACGCAATTCGCAATGGTTCAAACGCAACCTACGCCAAATCTAAGACAGAAGCGGAGCAACTGTTAAACCAAGCACTGCAAGAGACTGAAAAATACCAGCTCGATATTGGCCTTATGCAAATCAATTTGCATTGGCATGGGCATCGAGTGAGCTCAGCAGCAGAACTGCTAGACCCCATCACCAACCTTACTGTCGGCTCCAGTATTTTGGCCGAAGCAATCAAGTCTTCACCTAACGATTTAGAGCTTGGCATAGGCCGCTATCACAGTTGGAACGAAGAGCGTGCGCGCTGGTATAGGCAAAGAGTGCTTTCTATCTATCGCAATATTTTACATGAACTGGAGGTCCGTCAATGACAACCAATCAACAAGACTTCTATCAATTAAATTTGGCGTACCTGCACGCAGCACGCGAATTGGCACGCATTGATCCGCAAGAGGCTGTCTTGCGCTTTGGACTTACACGCGATGTGGTGGATGCACTGATTAATGCCGGTGTTGACGACCTGCAACGAGTGGCGACCTCATCATTCATGCTGTTTCAACCAAGGGGTAACCAAAGCCAACTGATTGAGATGGTGAAGAGCAAAGGCACAGGTATCCCAAGAATCGCTTATTTATTATCAACCCTAAACAACAAGGGGGATGCATGATTGATAACCTGTCCAAAAGTGAGCTGTTTACCCGAGCCTCGCTGCTTATTAAATACGGATTTAGAACAACCATTATCGCGCTAGATACAGGTTTGCCAATCCACATTATCAGAAGGCTGCACAAAGAAGTGACTGGCAAGTCACCTTGTCCTGGTCAATTGCCAGAATCTGATGCCATCGTTAAAAGCAGAAGAGCATTAGTTGAAGGCTCTCTGCTGATGGCGCTTTATGTCAATATTGGTGGTGATAATGTCTACAAGCAATTAAATATCGATGCTTTGATGAAGGCTTACGATGCGTACTTGGTTGCAAGAGAAGAAGCAGATCTTCCAGCTGAGATCCCCTGGAAAAAACTGACCATCAATGAAGGTTGGGTTCTAGCTCGTGATTTAAGATCACAGCTTGCATCCTTACACCGGTGTCGATGCGGCAGTCTGTATTTGACGGTATCTCAACAGCGCATTCAGCTTAAATGTCCTGTGTGCGAGATTATGGCCGAGCAAACCACTAGAGCACTTTTTGAGAACTAACATACTGATGCATGATTTGATTGGGCACCGCCCGTGCACTTTGAGAGTACTAAGAAGATGACAAACTTACTTAAATCTTTACCAGCACGCTGCTGGTTTATATCACTGGGGCTTTTTCTGGCGACTTTGGCAGCGGCTCATTTTTTTCCATCAGAAATATTTACGGCATCTGCCAAGTTAGCGGCTTTGCCATTTCTGATTTGCACCATCGTTTTTTTCAGCTACTTGGGATTCAAAGCAACTGCTAGTCCTATCGGCCTTATAACCATCACCACTATGTGTTTAGCAATCGCATATTGGCAAGCGAGTTGGACAATTTTATGTGTCGGTTTAGCTTTCTTAGGCTTAAGCGGACTAATCCATTTATTTCAAAGACAACTGAAAGATACCGGTCGAGAACTAAGCCTGAGCGAAAAAAAATATTGGTACTGGGTAAACGAATTTGCAGACGGTCGCTCATCTATCCTCCCCAAAAGGCCAAAAAAATAGCCAGCCCATCACTAGCTGGCTACCTTCTGTTTTTAGTTCCTTCCTGAAGCCTGGTTATAGGCCCTAATATCGATCAAGTTGTTCTGAGCATAATCTCCAGCAAGGGATGCATTTGAGATCACTGCAATCTGCTTATCCACAAATGCTTTATCTTCTTCGGACACACTGTCGGGGATGTAAGCACCTCTCTCATCTTTTTGACGATACTCATTTAGCATTTGCTCCCTTAGACCAAGCATTTCAGGCGACCAACTCGATGAGTCTTCAGAGTTGAAAACGCGCCCCGCCAAACCTTCATTGAAAGCTTGAGCGAACACTTGACTTTGAATCGGGGTCAATCCCATTCTCTGCCCTTCGCTGTATGCTTCCTGTTTAAAATCATCGGCATACTGTTCTAAGAACTCACCATATCGATTGTTAACTGCCGCACCGAATGCCCCCGCCAACATGGCTTCAGACTTAGTACCCCAGTTTACTTCGGAGGCATACTGCGAACTCGATCCACTGTATGCATCATTAAACGCCGTCAATGGGTTTTCCAAAGAGGTTCCGGCGTCAACGGCTGCTTTTAAGCCATCCCAGGTTGATTTACTGGCCACCGTTGCATTGTGCAAGAAACCTCGTGAGCTAGGGTCTTCAAGTGCTTGCTCCTTGTAACTCTCATAGTCTTCGCCAAAGTGATTCAAGGTATGCAGTGCTGCATCAGTATGCTTGCCACTGAAGTCACCAATAGCACTGGCGCTGTTGAAGAACATTTCAGCACCAGAAACTCCGCTATCATCAGCCATAATGCGAGATCGCCACTGAGAGCCAGCTTCACTGTTTAGTCCAGATTGATAGGTACTTGTGTCAGAAACTACGGCCTGTTGGGCTTGTTGTTGATGCGCATTTAGTTGTCCATCAACACCAGACAAATTAGTTTGGTAAGCTGATTGAGCTGCGTTGAACTGAGTTTGAACAGTTGCAGCATCCTCGTATCCGCCCAATACACCCGATTCCACTTGGCTTTGAGTGCCACCAAAAGTAGGTGCAGTTGATGACAAGCCTTCATTAGAGCGTGGCTGAATAGATCGTAAATCGGCTGCGGTAGCCATGGCCATAACAGTCATTGCTGCTTGATAGTCATTGTCTCGTTCAGCGGGCGTCGAGGAGTTGCTATAGGTTAAAGACTCCATAGCTGCGGCTACATACGCCTGATTATCATCAGGTAGCAAGCGCTGATACATTGGAAGGTTTTCACGTAATCGGTTACCTGCTTCAACATGCTGGTTCATATAGCGACCTAAATAATCCATGACTTCAGGATTATCCGCTGCTAATCGAGTTAACGTCGCACCATCCGTGTTCCTTTGTCCTGATAGACTGTAGCTGGCCTGATCAAGCTCACTAAAGCGGTTTGATGCCGTGATAACGTCTTGTGCTGAACTCTGAAGTGACTGATAGTCTTGATTAGACAACGACATCTCAACGCCAGAGCGTCTTGAATCTGAAAGGTCTTTAACCATTGCATCGCGATACTCAGCACGTCGTGAATCACTTGATGCCAAGCTTTGCATCTCACCAGTGAGCGTATTTGCGGTCGTTGACCGAGAACTGCCCTCTGATGACTCAACTTGGCCACTAAAGTTACCACCTAAATCCAAGCCTGCTCGTAACCGTGATATTTTTGGCACTCTTGATGATTCAGGCTTATCCACTCCTGGTAGGTTGCCTTGTGGGGAGTCATTCCCCCCTGAACCAAGTAATCTTCCCAAGAACCCTTTATCTGCTACTTCTTTATCACCGGTATTTGTAATGGTTCCATCTCCACCGACCCTAAGGCCTCCCGATAACACGCCAGATACCAAGCCACGTACAGCGTCTTTTTTATCGTCTCCGAAACCATACCGTGTTTGCAGGTCATCAGTAACCTGATTAACAACGGCGCTAGATGCGGAATTAGAAGAACCGATCTGACGTCCAACCGAAGAAAGGTTGTCGTAACTTAGCTTTTCACCAAAGGTTCGACTCATGGTATTGCCAACCTGACGGCTAAAGGCTTGAGTTGCCTGAGTCATGGATTCTTTTGCAGAGCCGACCATTGAACCCACTGCGTTTCCGACAGAGAAACTGCTTAGTAGGTTTGACGCGCCGGTCATAGCAGAACCAGTGAGGGCTGAATTTTGGAACATTGACTGTGATTGCATGACCGGAGCATTTTTCGCGACATCTGGACTTGCCATTTTTTCATCAATGGCATCACCGTTTTGAAGACGCCCAGCCAAGTGGGTTGCAGTTATTGCTGAGCCATACACGAGCATGAGCGAAATCGCCGGAACACTCGACGCCAACATGCCGCCAGTAGCTATCCAGGTTTGCAGCACTGAATCCATCTGCCTCATCCCAGCAAAAGATGGCACGTCTGTACCTGCAAAGGCATCAAGAGCCGACATTTTCCCTGCAACGGTTAAATGAATATACAGGTTAATGATGGCCATGACAGGCATCCAAAGTTGAATCCAAAGCAGGATTAACAAGTACTTCCCGGCCATTCGCATCCCGATTTGGCCGAGGGCTATCACAAAGGCCATCAAAGGGGTGATGGCGTAAATGAAACCCTCAAAAAACGTCATCATCGGACGAACGATACTTTGGAACAGGGTCTGCTCCGCCGCCCATTGCGTATTGCGCTGCTCAATCGCTTGGTTAACCATAACGGCTGCGGTGAAAGCTTGATCATCCATATATTTGCCCGTCACGCTTTGCTCATAAATAGGCAAAAGCACCGACGCGGTCATGTACTCTTGGGTGTTAACCGAAGCCAAACCAAGGTTATTCAGTGCATTTCGGATCACGTCATCAGTGTCCGTTGCTGACGAAGTCCCCAATGAGGCCGACAGAACCTGTTTAAGCCTTGGAATGAAGGTTGATTCTGTCATGAGTTTCAGTTGGCTGTAGGCATCAGTGCAGTCCAGATCGCTACTGCTACCATTGAGCATGATGCGTGTGCCATAAATGCGCGAATCAAACCTAATCGCAGTCATTGGGTTAGGATCACTCAGCACCTGATCGAGGTTCTTTTGACCAATGTCGATACCAATCAAGGTGCACTCTTTGATGTAGTTAAACCACGATTGCTCGATGTCCGAGCCGCCGACACGATTTGCATCACCCAACCCAGAGCGATCCATCACCTGTTTTCTCACTTTAATCAGTGACTGTAAACTGGATGCAAAGCCGTATTCCGTCATGGCGGGAGTTGAGAACGCCGTTTCAAACAATCGCGTGATTTGAAAGCCAACAGTCGAAATCGTACTACCTGCGGCAGCAACACCGATGGGCACATTATCAACCACTCGAACTTGCCCCGTGTACGCATCCTCAATGCTCACTCGGGTACTGGGTCCAAACATGGTTGCAAAGACTAGCCATGAGACTAAAACGTGCTGAAAGTTAATCCCACGGCCACCTTGCATTAAGGCCTGAACAGAGACCATCAATACCCCAATGAGCAAGCCAATCCGAACCATTGAAGTAAAGTCGCCTGTACCAGTGATCATCGCGACAGCGTTCAAGACCTGCTCTAAAAATGCCGAATCCCCGATGGAATAGATCTCCCACATTATCTATTCCCCCAGCGCCGTAGATTTAACGGTGTAATAACGCTGTTTGCGAATGGTCTGAATCACCTGATTAAAATGCGCCAGCAATTCTTGCTCTGAGCCGTATCTTCGCTGCAACGCAGCGTACTCCTCATTGATTTGACGACGTGCACGTTCAAGGTCTTCTGTTAATAACTTCGCATAGGCATGATCTTCCACACCGGAGGTACTTCTAGCTGCATTGAGCATGTCTTCAACCAATGCTCGGGCCATTTCAACAGCAATAAATGGCGCAGCTCTTGAAGCAAACGACCTAGCAGCCCCTTCATTTAATGCAGAAAGTGTTCGAATCATGCCGCCAATGCTTGCAGGAGCCGAGGTCATAAAAGCCTTTTCGGTGGTGCTAGCAGCCCCTGTATTTCGAGCAAACTTAAAAATAATGCCGTTACTAGAACCTGTACCAAGAAGTAAATTTTCGACCTGAGTTGATAACCCGGTTAGGGTCACGTTAGTGATTGTCGGATTTAGACAGCCGTCTTGTGTCACTGTGTCACATCGGTACATAGCGACGTTACCGCCATGAATTAGATGCTCAATAGTCACTTTATTGCCATTCAGTCTGGTCAGTTTTGGGGCTTTACCTTGGCCATCAGCGGCATTCGCTAAATCACCAACGATGATTGAACCAGTCACCGACATAACTGCTTCAAGAAAACGGTCATCCCCCGATGCAAACCAGCTTGATGCCGAGTGACGTTTCAGTGCTCGCCAGACCAAATTACCTTTAATTGTTCTGTTTACATCAGATGCCGCGACACTCGAAGCGTTCTCATATGGGTTCTTACCATTGGATTCACTCCAACTGGTAAAAACGTCACCAGCCCCTTTAAGTGAGCTCAACATGCTGGCTTCTGTTTGCCCCTTTTTACCAAAAGCAGCCAGGGTATCGTTCACGACTCCCTGAGCCATTTGACAGGAATTGCCGAAATACTCGTTCAACTGCTGGATTTTCTTTTGCAAAGTCTCCATGTGCTGAGAGCATTTCTCACACATAGCACTGAGCGCCAATTGGAATGCATATCCCTTGGCGTTTGCAGCAACAGAGCGAAGTAATTGAACAAACTGATCCGCGTTAACAAATGACAAACTTCCAGCGAACATATCAATGCCGCCACAACCGGCTTGGAATGACGGTGGTACCATAGAGACGAGGTTCTCGTTCATGATCCTGTTACGAACAACAACACTTCCGCCAGATATAACGCCACGCCGTTGACTCTCAAATACGCCAGGCGCAGTGGTGTTGGTCATTGAACCAAACAACTGGTTCATCTCCTGTTGCAGGCTTGCTTGGCTCATAGACGAAAAACCAATCGCGCAGGCGATTAGCGATACTCGTAATACTTTTTTCATCGTTATAACCCTCCTTGTGCACGCAGATAGCGAACAATAAACTCAGGGTCCTGTAATATTTTTTCGTTAAGCTCTTGGGCTGACATCGCGAGTGACACGCCGGGTTGAACAGGTCTGGTGGCATAGTAAGTTTGATCGTCAATCCAACCTGCTTGATGGGCTGCGAGAATGATTCGATTATTGAGTTCATCAAGGCTCATTGCACCTTGGCCAATCGGAGTAATGACGTTAGGCGGGTCAACTAAGAACACGGCAGGGACAGTCGTAACGGACAATGATTGAGCTTGTCCTGAATCAACTTTGAAATTGGGAAACTCTCCACCCGGTAAAGGCAAGCCATCGACAGCAATAGCAAACACCTCGAAACCATAGTTCAAAACCATGGATTCGATGATAGGCGCTTGAGCATGGCAGTAAGGGCAATCCGAACGATAGAAGAAGAACAAGCCAGCCCGTTTTGCTACTTCACCTAAAGCAATATCTCGTTGAGCGCCAGCTTCTCGGTCCATCCGATTGGCAGCATAAGTCGCCAAGGGTCTGCGACTGATTTCATCCAAAACTGGATCGCCCATGACCACCTGCTGACTAACATCAGCAAATAGTGATCCCTTATCCATCATGACGCGCTGAAGATACAGATAGGCTCTGACGTTCTCACTGGTCGGCTCATCAATTGCCTTGTCCATGAACGACTGCATGTGCTCACGAAACCAGGCAGCACTGAAGGGCTTTAGCCCGCTCTGACTCGACTCTTCCGCACCATATTCCGGCTTTGTAAGCTCATCAGGCTGTTTAGGTTCAGGAATGATCTGATACCAAAACCAGCCTTCCTGACCACGCTGATAGAACGGTCCATCACTGGCATGGGCGGGCAAGATGAATAGAAAGAAAATAATGATTGGGATGGTCACCCATAGGATGAACCAAGGTAACAAAGGGGTTCTCATTGTCAGCTCCAGTAAATTTCATAGAGCTAACATGCTAAAGATCCCGGTAAGAGTGATTGGCGAGATAGATGAAGGAATCGTATGTGTTTCTGACGGTCGAAAGAAAATCGATAGGGATGATTCAGCCTATTCGGAGGGCGGTGCGTTACGAAAAACCTAAAATCGTACTAAATAAGTGATCCTAATTGTGCTCCACTTTCATGAGGCCATGCCCGCCACCAGGGAATGGGGAAGCATGGTTCATAAAGTACTTAACCCGCTCCATCAACTTCCAGATGTTTTTGCACTGATGGTTTCGGGTAACGGTTTCATGTAGTGCGTGCCACAACTGCTCTATTTTGTTGACCCAAGGTGAGTAAAACGGCTGAAACAACAAGATAAACTTTGGGTTTTTCTTGAGCCAAGCTTGAGTCTTTTTACTCTTGTGGATAATGAGCGTAATCGTTTGGACTCGTCTGTACTGTCTTTTGAGCAATTTCAGCATTGAAAGAAATAGCATAGAATCTTTGCTTGAACTGGCGACATAACTGACTTCCCCGTTCCTGTGTGTAGCGCACCTGCCAAGTATCGTTTGCTCTTCTGTCCCGGCGTTGTCACTCGTTTTTCATGGCCTTTATGCATCCAATCTGCGCCGATTTTTGGATTGAGATGGATATCAACTTCATCTTCATAAAATACGGGATGGTTTATATTGCAGCGTTTCAAAGCTGCCTTAATTTCCGCAAGCTTCTCATCTTTATGAGGATCTTTGATATGCAAGGTGGGAGCGGCTCTACGCCAAACAACGCCAAGTTTAGGCAACCACCGCCGAATCGTTGAGGGATGAACCTGCAGCGAAAATAAGCGGTTAACCTCAAGAGCTATTAATTCAGTACTCCAGCGGGAACGATGGTATCCAAGCTCTTGGGGGGACAATTGAAGCAGTAGTTTGAATACACTAGAGCGTGTTGACTTTGCGGTATAAAAAGTAAACAGCAATTGGGTCGGTTATAATGATTTCGCCAAAAAACAACATAACCGCGAATTTAACTCCCAAATGCCGAGACTCATGCTAACAGATGATCATACGTAGGATCTTAAGGAAATTAGGGGTTGAATGCATGTTCTAAATCTGATCAGATGTTTATCGCCAAAAAAACCTTCTGAAACAGATTTGAGAACATGCATAAAAATAATACCGAGCTTGCGAAGATAACGAAAGTCCTGAATGAATTTAAAATTAACGATATCGGAAAAAGCAGTGGATTTTGCTGCCGACAACGGGTCGTAAAGCCGTTTGAATTGGTAATGTCGTTACTTACGGCACTCGGCGATAAGTCTGTGGATAGCATCAGTGACTTGCACCGGTATTTTACAGGATTGACCTTTAGTGATGTACAGTACAAGCCGTTCCACAACCAGCTCAGTAAACCTGAATTTCGTGACATGATGAAGCGGTTGGTAGCGATGGCGATGGGAAACTGGCAGCAACAGATATTAGGAACTGACGTTAATCTATCGATGTTTGAGCAAATCGTGGTGCAAGATGGGAGTTCGTTTGCGGTGCACGATAGCCTGAGTGACGTGTTCAAAGGGCGCTTTACCACTATCAGCCCAGCCGCGGTAGAGATACATGTGAGCTGGGATATGTTAAGCAGCCAACCGCATGCTGTGTCAGTAAGTGCCGATAGTAAAGCGGAATATGATTACCTGCCGCCAGCGGCCTCACTAGGGAATAAGCTGTTTTTAGCCGATAGAGGCTATTTCAAACTGTCCTACTTACGTGACATTCATGCGTCAGGTGGGTTTTATACCGTGAGGGCAAAGACAACGAGTAATCCACTTGTAGCAGCGGCTTACACTGCGAAGGGCAAGCGCCTGAAGCGATTTAAAAGCGTTAGCCTTAAAAAGGTAAAGGCCCATATTCGACGTAGTGAAGTGGTCGATATGGATGTGGAAAATCCACACGGCTACCGCATGATAGCCAGTTGGCCGAAAGACAAAAACGAACCCACGTACTGGGTGACTAACTTGCCTCGGTCTGAGTACCCAGCCAACAGCATCATCAAACTCTACGGTTTACGCTGGCAAATTGAACTGCTATTTAAAGAATGGAAATCCTACTGCAACCTGCGCAAATTCAATACACGTAAGGCCAGTATGATGGAAGGTCTGATTTAGGTGAGTCTGTTAGCGCTGCTGGTAAAGCGACGAATAGGCTTTAGTATTCAACAGCTAAAAGGAATAGCAATATCAAGTTTTATGGTGGCAAAAAACACACAAGGTTGGTTTTACAAATTAATGGAATCGATAATCCACTTCGACCAGTCAACATTAATACAAACATGGAACTGGGCAGTGGATTATTTGGCAAGATACGCCAAAAGGGCGCATCCCGATAGAGACAGGGAGAGCGGGCGTTTAGCGCCCAGCCTGACACCGATTATTTCTTAATGTCCAACGTATGAACAGATGATAGCTGGAAATTGCTATCGAGAATCATGTATTTAACAGGTCGAATTTATAATAAACCTGAACACCGAATGACACTTGAAGGTATTTTGTACCGGATGCGAACGGGCATTCCGTGGCGGGATTTACCTATAGAGTTTGGCGAGTGGAGCGCGGTATTCAGACGTTTTAATTTATGGTCTAAGAAGGGCGTGCTGACTGAGATTTTCCAGTTTTTATCCCGCATTAATGATCCACAATGGTTGTTCATTGATGGCAGTATCGTTAAAGCTCATCAGGACGGGACGAACATAAGTGCTCAGGCTCAACAAGCCATTGGGAAAAGTCGCGGCGGTAAATCAACAAAAATACATTTAGCCGTTGATAGCGGAGGCTTACCTGTCTACTTTGAGTTGTCAGGAGGACAGGCTCATGATGTCAGTCATGGTCAATCTCTGGTTGAATCATCGCCTTATTCAGAAGTAGTCGTTGCCGACAAAGGCTATGACAGTCAAGCTCTACGTGAACTAGTGAGCCGCCGCAATGCGAAGCATGTCATCCCAAGAAAAGGGAACAGTAAAACAGGTAATACCGATATTGATTGGGCGATGTATCGCTATCGTCATTTGGTCGAAAATGCATTTTTGAAAATCAAAAAGTATCGAGCCGTCGCGACTCGATACGACAAATTAGCCAGAAACTACGGCAGCGTGGTGGCATTGGCTTTCGCACTTATGTGGTTACCAATGTGGATTGATTAGAAAACATACAGCAAAGATCAACACGCTCTAAAGTAAAACGATTATTTTCATTCACCAGAAATCCAATAACCAGCACATAGAAAATTATGTGGAACTAAAAATCCTAAAATCACTGTTCCAACATAAGCAACTACGACAATGATTGCTTCTGTTTCAATCCCTATCGTAATGCCTGCGAGCTAACCGAACACAGCATACAGCGCTATTTACTTTGACCAATTCACAATTTTTAATGAAGCATCTTGAATCTAATACGCCATTGCTAAAAGAGGTCTCGTTTTTTGATTAGGCAAAACTGTTGTTGCGACACCATAGATTACTAATGATAGAACGATCTACATATTAGGCACCGTGAATTCAACCCCGAAATACATACTAGCAATCAAGTCATGCTACCGATGGTGCTTTTAAATCTTCTAAGCGCTATAAAATAAAACGCACAGCCAATAGCTAAAAGCGCCAACAATTGAGGATAAACAACACTAATGCCCGCTCCTCTATACAACACGCCTTGGGAAGCCTCTACGAAATGGGTATTGGGCATTAGCAGCATTGCGCTTTGAATGAACCCAGGCATGCTTTCTCTTGGTGTTACCCCTCCAGATAGCAACTGTAGGGGCAGTAAAACTAATATAAGTAACAATCCGAACTGTGGCATAGATCGCGCAATGGTAGCCATAAAAATTCCCATACTCGAAACGGCAAATAATTGTAGAGCAACAGCCACCATGAAAAGCCATATTTCGCCATTAATGGGGACGGAGAGTACCCACTGAATAATAAAATAAACAGAAAACAAAGTAGTAACCCAAACCACTACTCCCGAGGCTAGTATTTTAGACAGCATAATTTCACTGTCTGAAACTGGCATAGCCAGCAGGTGCTCTATAGTGCCACGCTCTTTTTCTCTAATAAGCGCAGCCCCAGACAAAATTATGGCGAGCATTGTTACCGCATTAATGAGCTCCATCACAGAACCAAACCAAAAACTTTCTAGCGCTGGATTAAATCGGGCTCGCATGATCAACTCGACGGGGTAATCGATGTCGGATTTATAACCCTGTAAATAAGTGTTTACTTCACTGGTGATTATTTCTGTGATGTAACCATTACCAGTAAACGCCTGGCTAATACGTGTTGCATCAACGTTGACCTGAACATCGGGCTGCAGCCCGGCCATAATATCTTTTTCAAATTCAGGGGGAATGGTCACAACAAAGGTGTACTTACCCGTGTCTAAATGCGTGTCGGCCTCATTACTTTCAATAATATCTGGTGTTAAAAAATAAGGGGGGTAAAAGGCATCTATTATCCGCTTAGACATCTGCGAATTGTCGTGATCGACAAAGGCAATGGGCGCGTTGTGCAAAGATTCAGGTACCGCCGTGGCCGCCGTGTAGATGTTCACCGTAAACACATAAACAATAAGAATAAGCATGGCTGGGTCGCGCCACAAGCTCCAAAGTTCTTTTACACCTAGCTGGCCTACATTTTTAATATCCACGGTTCAGCGCTCCTGCTTGCGTAACAAAACAGTGGCAAGCCACAGTGTAATTGGTATAGAAATAGCTATGGCAAACACAGCAAAATCAAGGGTTTCAAAACCTAAACCTTTGCTAAATATTCCCCTGCTAGCGGTTAAAAAATAACTAATAGGGTGAAGCTCTCCTATTACGCGCCCCGCCCCTTCTAATGCAGAAACCGGTGTTATCATGCCCGCAAACTGTACGGCAGGTACCATAGTGCCAATAGTAGTAAGCAAAATAGCGGCAATTTGACTATTAGTAAAAACCGATGCCAACAAACCAAAGCTAGTGGAAAAAGTAACGAATAACAACGTTATAAGGCATAGCACTATCACATCCCCCTTCAGTGGGATGTTGAATAGCCACACCGCCATTGCAACCAACAGCAAGAAGCTAACAAACGAGGTAGCGATATAAGGAAGTTGCTTACCCAACAAAAACTCTATGCGTGTAACTGGCGTAACATATAAGTTGATTATCGAACCCAACTCTTTCTCGCGCACCACCGCCAACGACGTTAAAAGCGCAGGTATCATCAACAACAACATGGGCATTACCGCAGGTACAATGGCCACCAAGCTGCGAACATCTGGGTTATACAAATAGCGTGACTCAACATTAATACTGCTGGTCGACTGCACTTGGCTAGCTTGTGAGGCTTGCTGCAAAAGCCATTTCAGGTGAATACCTGTTACATAACCCTGTATAGTTTCGGCCCTTGAGGGCATAGACCCATCAATCCATGCCCCTATTTCCACTTGTTCGCCTTTATGCAGTTTTTGGCTAAATTCGGGGGGAATTTCCACAGCCAATGAAAGCTCTCCGCTTTTCATTCTCCTGTCCATATCGGCATAGCTGGTAATGACTGGCTGTTCATTGAAATAGCGCGAGCCTGATAAAGCACTGCGATAGTTAAGACTAGTGGAAGTTTGATCGCGATCGAATACCGCATAGCTTAAGTCATCAACGTCCATAGTAATGCCATAGCCAATAACTACCATTAACACCATGCTGCCTAAGAACGACATGGTTAAGCGAATGGGGTCGCGGATAAGCTCAAGGGTTTCACGCGAGGCATAGCTTAACAATCGCCGTAAGCCTTTTGCACGTTTATTCGGTGGCGTGGCTTTATCTGCGCTAACACCTTCTGGTGCACTTTGCTCAGTGTTTTGTGTTTGGTTCTCAGGTGTTTGCGCTTCAACTAAATAATCGATAAACGCTTGCTCTAACGTATCGGCAGATTTAGACGCTTTTATGGCTTGCGGTGTATCGGTTACCAGCACTTCGCCTGCATGCATTAGGGAAATTCTATCGCAGCGTACTGCCTCGTTCATAAAGTGTGTAGAAATAAAAATGGTTACGCCGTCTTTTCGCGCCAGAGAAATAAGCAACTGCCAAAAGTTATCTCGGGCAACTGGATCGACGCCAGAAGTGGGTTCATCGAGTATTAACACTTCAGGTCTATGCACCATGGCCACGGCCAAAGACAGACGCTGGCGAATACCTAAAGGAAGGTCGTTAGGCAAGCTGTGCTGGTGATGACTTAATGCAAAGCGGTTAAGCATTTCGTCAACGCGCGAATTTAATACGTTGCTTGCTACTTTGAAGAGCTTGGCATGAAGCGTAAGGTTTTGCCGAACGGTTAATTCGGTATACAAAGAAAAGCTTTGCGACATATAACCTACGCGGTAGCGGGTGTTAATATCGTTAGCAACAAGAGGGCTGCCCAGCAACCACGCCTCGCCAGAGGTTTGCGGCAGCAGGCCAGTAAGCATTTTCATGGTGGTAGACTTACCACAGCCATTCGACCCTAAAAACCCGAAAATCTCTCCTTTACCAATCGTGAAGCTAACGTTATTAACTGCCGTAAAATCGCCAAACTTCATAGTAAGGTTTTTAGCTTCAATCGCGGTTTGCATATGCTCACTAGCCTTATAAGGCTGCACAACTACGCTGCGATGTTCATGCTTTGCGTCTGCCGGCAAAAGCGCAATAAATGCCGCTTCTAAATTGCTGGTTTGTGTTTCACTAAGCAGTGACTTCGGTGAGCCGCTCGCCAGTATCTCACCTGCATTTAACGCTATTAGATGATCGAACTGTTGGGCTTCATCCATATAGGCAGTCGCTACCAATACGGTAATATTTGGCTGGGTTTTGCGAATGTCTTTAATAAGCGACCAAAATTGACTTCGGGCAAGGGGGTCTACCCCTGTAGTGGGTTCGTCTAGAATAAGCAGGCGGGGATCGTGTATTAAGGCACAGCATAACCCCAGTTTTTGCTTCATACCACCCGACAACTTGCCGGCTGGGCGCGATAAAAATGGATAAAGTCCGGTTCGTTTGGTAAGGATATCTATTCGTGCACGACGCTGAGCACGATTGTGCCCAAAAAGTTTGGCAAAAAACTGTAAGTTTTCTTCTACAGACAGCGTGGGATATAAGTTTTTGCCTAAGCCTTGTGGCATGTATGCAATATCAGAACATATCGCGGCGCGGTGTTTTTCATCACGCATATCGCCACCAAGAACCTGCAACTGCCCCTTTTGCATAACTCGCTCACCAGCAATAAGCGACAGCAACGTAGATTTGCCCACGCCATCAGGGCCAATTACGCCTACCGTTAGGCCCGCGGGAATAGAAAGCGCAAGATTGTGAATAGCTGTGGTGCTTTTGTAGCGAACCGTTAGCGAATTGCATTCAATAATGTTGCCCATTAGTCGACAAGCTCAGGTAGGTCGCTAGGCCATTCAGCGGTATCGTTTAGCTTTACCCATACTTCACCCGGCAACCCTGTTTTCACTTTTTCAATGTGCTGCTTTAATAAGTTTTCAGGAATTTGCGCTTTAACCCTGAACATAAGTTTTTCTCGCTCACTTTGGGTTTCAACCGACTTAGGAGTAAATTGCGCTACGTCGGCAACGTAAGAAATGGTGGCCGGAATAGCGATGTCGGGCGCGGCATCTAGCACAATAAGTGCTTCACCGCCCATAGTAAGCTTGCCCACCTGCGAAGCAGGCAAAAAGAATGTCATGTATACGTTTGTTAGGTCGACCAAACTAAGTACACGCCCACCTGCACTAACAACTTCGCCAGGCTCCACTACGCGGTATTGAATACGCCCATTACGTGGTGCTTTTAACACCATATCGTTAATTTCAGATTGGATTTGCGCAATAGTGGCATTGGCAGCGCTGACCGCTGCTTGTGCCGAGTAGTATTGCGCGCGCGAAGCTTCAATGGTGGCGTCAGCCGCTGTCAAACGAGCCTTAGCTGCATTTACCGCCGCCTTTGCGCTTTCAACATTGGTAAGGTTATCTTCTGCCAATTGTTTAGACACGGCGCCTGTTTTTGCCAATTCATTAGTACGGGCAGCATGAGCTTCAGCTGCTTTTAGCTCGGCTTTAGTTTGCAGCAGCGCGGCTTCAAGCGCTGACTTTTCACTTTGGCGCTGTGCAACAGCCATATTTGCAGCTTCTACCGCACTTTTGGCTTGCTGGTGCTGTGCCTTGGCCTGCTGAAGCTGGCTATTAATGGTGGTGGTATCAAGTTTGGCGACCACATCGCCCGCCGTTACTCTGTCTCCTTCGCTGACATAAATTTCTTCTACACGCCCTGCTACTTTTGCAGAAATGCCAATTTCAGTAGCTTCAATGCGGCCATTCCCTGACACCACATCGACATTTTCAGGGCCACTGAAAACAGTACTAAAAACCACAATTAAAAACACAACGAACATAATGGATAGAATAAACGGCGTTTTTTTCACAGTGACGCTCCTTGCGTTCCATAACAACAGTAAAGATTTATAGTGCTAATATTGATTAAAATACACTATTGATGATTAGAATACACTGTTCAGTGTTCTTTTTGTCACATGTTACGAGGAAACATACTCATTTTATATTAGACGAAATTTAAAGCTGTTAAATTTTTAAATGTATAGTATCCATGTTATTTGGATTGAAGTATCTTGTTTTTTTCGATGGCGAGTCTAAGGGAAATACGCATCCATAAAAGCCAGGCTCAAGAATTAACCAATACAATTGCCGT
This sequence comes from Glaciecola sp. 1036, assembly GCF_050306235.1. NCBI lineage: Bacteria > Pseudomonadati > Pseudomonadota > Gammaproteobacteria > Alteromonadales > Alteromonadaceae > Glaciecola > Glaciecola sp. 1036. Next base: position 544,641 of record NZ_JBLWFH010000001.1, read on the forward strand.
ATCGAACGCTCTTAACACAACGAAGCGGCTTCTATTAATCAATCGATGGACAAACCGAAACCAAGGCGTCAGTTTAAAGACGAAAGACTGATGGGCTAAATTAAACATTCTTGGCTAGAAAGTTGTTGTGTTGTGGGCATAGAAAGCACAGAAGGTATTACAGAGGCAAACCATCAATCGTACCGAATAAAGTGGTAAACGGGGAATTTACTGTAGTAACGCCTAATTGTTATTGACAAATAGATATTATCTTCAGTAAACCTAGAATCCGGCATTTACTTGGATGTCATAAACAGAGCATTAATCTGTGACATGGGCAACCAAAATTGACCAACCCAGTTAAGCTACTTTTTTAAATTTTTTCATGTCCACATCATATTGATTTGGACTCCTGTAATCAAGATACGAGTGCAGTCGCTCAGGATTATAAAATGTTGTGATGTAACGCAGTATTTCTCGCGTACATCATAACGAATTTGGTAATGTTTCCAATGCACCAGATCTTGCTTCAAGCTACCGAAGAAACTCTCAACTACACAATTTTCCCAACAATCAACTTTACGACTCATGCTGCCAACAAATTGTTGTCCTCAAAGCACGCGTCGATAGTCTGCACTAGCGTATTGGCTGTCGCAATCCGAATGGACAACCAATCCAGCTTTTGGATTTCGCCGCCATATCGCCATCGTTAGCGCATCACATACCAGTTTTGCTTTCATCCTTGACCCCATACTCCATCCAACGACTTGTATCGAGTACTGGTCAATAACAACTGCCAAATATAACCAGCCTTCTTGTGTCCAGATATAGTTTATATCCTGCACATAAGCTAGATTGGGTGTCCAGCACATTTTCTAATACAGGCAGTGTGTGATTGCTGTTTGTGATAACTTTGTATTTCTTCTTGTAACGGACCTGCACACCTGCCTCTTTCATCAGTCTGTGTGTAAGACGCCTACCGATAGGGTAGCCCAAACAATTCAGTGCTTTTTGCATTCGTCGGCTGACGTAGCTATGCTCACAGGCTTTCACTATCCTGTGCACCCATTTCTAGCTATTTCAACTGCGCTTTAAGCTTTCTGCCTGCTCTGGCGTCAGTTTGCCGTTCCCTCAGAATGCTTGGCCGTCATCATCTTGACCCGACGACCAATATTTTGGTGACTCACATCCAACATTCAGGCGGCTTCAGAGCACGTTTGACCTTGATCTAGCACCGGGCTCGCAGCATCCAGTTTAAATTCTTTCGTATATTGCTTTCTTCCGGCCATTTACATTCTCCAGCTAAGACTTCATTATATCCTTAACTAGCCTGGTCAACTCGATTAAACCACCTCACTATATGTTTGAAACCAGAATGGATAACATATAGCTTTATCGGTTTTTGAGGTTAATCGTAGAGCGTTGAGTACGCCAACAACTTGGCATCATTTAGACGGATAAAACTTTCTTCTTTGAGTCGTTGAAAGAGCGGCGTAAACTCCTGCTCTCGCCCGACATCGAAGAGGAGTGAACAACACCCAAGACGCAGGAGCGGACCAAACACCCGTCTAAGTTATAAGAAACCGCGCCGTAACAACGAAAAATTGAAGGTGCACGTGTCAACGAAGCACTCAAGTAGTTGGTGGATGGGCATACCTGTCTGTGTGCGGGGTTATCAAGAACAACATCGCTCATCAAGTGATTTCCGCGCGATGGGCTTACTCAGAAGCCTGAGTACTCAGAACGTTACGCGTGCGCTAGCCGCCTAAACGCTCTAAATGAGACGTGTTCGCGGCGTGACGACTACGTGCCTAAAGTATGACTTCAGGTGGAGCTGTATTCTCGAGAGACACAGTGCAATGATCTTGGAGCCTTTTTAAGGTAACCGGGTAGATTGCACAGAAGTTAGCTCAGACATAGCTTTTATGAACCTAATTGAAAAACATATAGAAGGAAACGGCTTTTCACTTCAAAACGTCATTTCACCTCGCTGACATACTGATCGGCAGGCTGAAATCTATATGTGCAACATTACCGTAATTTGAGCGTGAAGAATCTCACTATCCTCTGCTAACGGGCCGCCGAAAGCATGACCGATGTCGATGAACTCGGCCCTGCTTGCAATCTGGCAATCCATCCGAAAATGGAAAATTTCTTTACGAATCTACCGACGCTTACTGGAGCATTCGTTATTGGTAAATGAGAGTTAGTGCTGACCTAATCCTTGTCAAACTGAGTGAGTACATAATCTTACATCAGAGACTTATTCACACCTTTCTTAGAGAAAACATGGATAGCCTTCACCTTGAAGACTGTTCTAAGAATTAGAATAAACACACGCTCAGCAATAAGTTGTTTTTCCTGAACTCCTGCTTTCAATCCTCTGGATTCTCCCATATACCCCCAGAGCCAGAATTGTAAAACCGGCCGCAACCATGCTCAGATACTCGCTGCCAAACGTTTGAGATACATGCTTTCCAATAGATGCAGAAAGCGAAACCCCCAGATATATAGCTGAAGTATTCAGCCCCAGAACGATGGATGCGCTAGACGGCGCCGCTTTCACTAACTGATGCTGCAGTGGCACTAGACAGCTCCACGCAATCCCCCCCCAAACGGCAAGCGGCAAAACCGATATGAACGGAGAATAGGTGAGCACTGGCAATAGTAAGAAGTTGAGGCTCAAAACCATGAGACCGCCAACAATAATTGGTCTCGCACCCCATCGGTCGGTCAGCCTGCCCGCGGTAAAGGTTCCAATAGTAGCTGCAACGCCCCAAGCCGCCATTAAAAGGGCCAATGTCTCTCCCCTTCCATTAGTGGCGGGCATAAGAATTACACTGGCATAGGTGTGAACGATGTAGGATCCGATCATTAAAAACAGTGTCGTTCCCAGCACGCCCAATACAGCCGGTTTCGCCACAGAGGCCAGCAAATCCCCGACCATCCTCTTTGCATCCGGTTTTGGAATGGGGGCCAATAGAGTACCAAGCCCGATAGCCGCTGCACCGGCTAGTGCAGCGACAAGCCACATACCCAGCCGCCAGTCACCAAAACTCGTTGAGAGTGCAATTCCCACCGGCGCTCCAATTGCGGTTGACGCACTCAAGCCGGCTGTAATGATAGCCAATGAACGCCCCCAATGTTCCTGCGCGACTATCGCGGTCGCCGCTGCTCCGGCAATTGGCATAAACAGTGCCCCGCCCAAGCCTCCCAGCGCACGACCGGCAATCGCCGCTTCCAGATTTGGCGCCAGCGCTGAAACCACATGGCCTACGGCAAGAATGCTCATGCCCACCACCAGTATTGGCTTATAAGGCAAGTTCACCAACAGAGTTGCTGCGATCGGTAGCATCAGAGCATAAGCGACGGCGAACGCAGCGATCATACTCGCCGCGTCACCAACACTGATATTAAAACTGGCTGCCATCTCTGGCAGAAGGCCTGCCATAACGAAACTGGCCGTGCCAATGGAAAACATTCCTAAAGCCAGGATGAGTAATCTATTCATTGGTTCTTCAAACGCCTGTTACAAGATATCACTCCGCATTGCAGAGCCATTCGGTTAACGAGAAAGCCCGTTCAGTCTGCCGCGACCTCTTCATGACGGGTTTTGTTAGGTTTAGGACCATTAAATATTGACGTGCCGCATACCTTCAGACGTATAACGCTCACCGCTTACCGCGCCTTTCGGTACAATTTCATCAAGGGCAGAAATCTCTTCCGCTGTCAGCGACAACGATCCTGCACTTATATTTTCGTCGATATAACGCTCAGTACGTGTACCAGGGATAGGGATCACATGATCGCCCTGTGCCAGAACCCACGCCAAAGCCAACTGTGCTGGTGTACAGCCTTTTGAATCCGCAAATCTGGTCAGTGCATCAACCACAGACAGATTCTTCTGCAAATTTTCTCCCTGGAACCGTGGTTGAGAGGTACGCCTAAAATCATCGACGACCATGTCGTCAACCGACCGGATCTTACCCGTCAAAAAACCCCGACCAAGCGGGCTATATGGAACAAAAGCCACACCCAACTCCTTACAGGTCTGCAACATTCCGTCTTCTGGATCGCGCGTCCACAGGGAGTATTCCGATTGCACTGCAGCGATAGGATGAATGGCATGCGCTCGGCGCAGGGTCTCAGGGGACACCTCACTCAACCCCAATCCACGAACTTTGCCTTGCTTGACAAGTTCAGCCATCGCTCCGACCGTTTCTTCGACGGGTACGTCCGGATTTAGACGGTGAGCATAGTAGAGATCGATCGTTTCTATACCTAGGCGTTTTAGCGAAGCCTCACAGGCGTTGGCCATGTAAGTCGCGGTATTGTCAATACGACGATCCGCAAGTGGGCCATCGCGTACAATGCCGAACTTGGTCGCCAGAGTGATCTGCTCTCGGTGTCGGGCAAGAAAGCTACTGAGAAGTTTTTCATTACGGCCAAGACCATAGGTATCTGCTGTATCAAAAAACGTTATCCCTTTTTCAAGCGCATACTCCAGCGTTGCAAGCGATTGCGCTTTATCAGCGGGTCCATAGAATTCAGACATTCCCATGCAGCCTAGGCCAATAGCGGAGACAGAGCCCAGTCCGGCACCTAAATTACGAGATTTCATAGTCGTTCCCCTCTTTTCTCTTCCAGAAACCTGCCATAAATGGTTTCAACTAGGAGTATTTACTTACAGGAATGGGTAATCGATATACCCTTCGGCTCCTCCACCATAGGCCGTTTCGACATCAAGCGGATTGAGAGGCGCACCTCGCTCGAGTCGAGTTACCAGATCAGGGTTGGCAATATAAGGGCGCCCAAATGCAATCAAATCAGCGGTATTACTACGCCGAGCTAAAAGAGCCAGTTTGCGGTCATAGCCATTGTTAACCATGTACAGCCCTTTGAAGCGCTGTCGCAAAACATTCAGATCAAATCCGCCTTCAACCGTTCGCGATCCACCTGTCACACCTTCCACAACGTGAAGATACGCCAGATCAATATTATTCAGTTGGTCAACAAGCGCTGTGAAAACCGGCTCAGGGTTGCTGTCACTAAGGCCGTTGGCGGTACTGAGCGGAGATATCCGCAATCCCGTGCGCCCACCATCACAGATCGCAGCAACAGCTCTGGTAACCTCAAGTGTCAGCCGAATACGATTCTCGACCGCCCCACCATAGGCATCAGTACGCTGATTGGCCCCATCTCGCATAAACTGATCAAGCAGGTAGCCATTTGCAGCGTGAATTTCAACGCCATCAAAACCAGCATCCAGTGCATTGCGGGCGGCTTGCTCATAATCCGCCACAATCTCCGTCAACTCATCTACCCGCAGCGCTCTAGGCGTCTTTACTGGTTTCTTGCCCTCAGCGGTGAATGCGTCAACATTGGGGCGAACTGCAGATGGTGCAACAGGCAACAGGCCACCAAGTTGCAAGTCTGGGTGAGAAACCCTACCAACATGCCATAGCTGAGCGAATATGCGTCCACCTTTATCATGAACAGCCGAAGTTACAGGACGCCAGCTTTCGATCTGTTCAGTGGTCCAAAGGCCAGGAGTGAAGGCGTAACCCACTGCCTGCGGCGAAATGTTCAACCCCTCGCTGATGATCAGTCCTGCCGATGCACGCTGCGTGTAATACTCTTGCATCATCGAAGTAGCAATACCTTCAGGCGAGCGCGCCCGCGTCAGTGGTGCCATAACAATGCGGTTTGTCAGAGCGTAAGGCCCTATTTCAATTGGAGAAAAGAGGTCAGTTTCAGGAACGTTAGTCGTATTGATGTTCGAGTTAAGAGTTTTCACGTGTTTTCTCCTTGGGTTGACGCTGCGTACAACGAGGATCTGCAGCCTGAAAAGCAGCGATCTCTTTATCACCAATGGACAATGGCGCACAGCCGTGATCTTTCTCACAAACGAAATCGTATTTAATGCCAGCAGCATGACAGCTCAGGCACTCACGCCCCTCAAAATTTACCGCGTGATCTCCTCGGCTCGTGATCGTGGTGCTCTCTTCAGTCACTGTGAGGGCGAGAAACTCCCAGCCATTACTGTCTGGATATTTCTCACTTGATTGTTTGACCATCGCTTCAAATGGAACGAGTTGCATCACAGTCCCAACAGGATACTCCATATCAGGGACGCGTTCAGAAAAAATATGGATGGCTTCCTTAAGTTTTTCCGGATCAGAATGGAACAAGAAGGTATTACGTACTTTGGGTAAATCATAAATGCAGCCAAACATTTCCGCGGTAACCTGAACGTTATTGTCGGATCGGGTCGAAGCTCCTGCTTGAGTTGGAAAGGCAATGAAAGATGCGGCAAACAAGATTATTATTGCAACCAGTATGGGATTATCTTCAGAACTTAGATTGATTATTCTCATGCGTTTTCTACCTATGTGAACGATGTATTAAACCCTTTACTTCTATTCCAACCTAAGCGGAATAGAAGGAGGCTTCATCGTTGTGCTGGATCAATTCGGTCGTCGTTTTCCGTTATTTCAGCAACGCCAGAATCTCGCGCGCGGCGGCAGCGGATGAGGCAGGGTTCTGACCGGTGACGAGCTTGCCGTCCCGCAGAACAAAGCTGGCCCAATCGGCGCCTTTCTCATAATTGCCACCATTAGCTTTGAGCATATCCTCGACCAGGAAGGGCACTACGTTGGTCAGGCCAACAGCCTCTTCTTCGGTGTTGGTGAAGCCTGTCACACGTCGCCCTGAGACCAAGGGCTTGCCGTCTGTGCCTTGAGTGTGGCGGAATACAGCGGGTGCGTGGCAGACTGCCCCAACAGGCAAGCCAGCAGCCGCAAAGGCTTCGATCAGGCGTTTGCTGTCTGCATCCTCGGCTAGATCCCACAAAGGGCCATGACCACCGGGATAGAAGATTGCATCGAACCTGTCTTCTGTCATCTCGGATAGTTTCACCGTTGTCGCAAGATGCTTTTGCGTCTCAGCATCGCCCTTGAAACGACGGGTGTCGTCAGTTTGCGCTTCCAGACTATCGCTGGACGGATCAATGGGTGGTTGCCCCCCCTTTGGCGTGGCCAGAGTAATATCCGCTCCGGCATCCTTAAAGACATAATAGGGCGCAGCAAACTCCTCCAGCCAAAAGCCTGTTTTTTTACCAGTGTCTCCAAGTTCGTCATGGGACGTGAGTATCATCAGAATTTTCATGTAATTCTCCTATTTTGTGGTGCTAACGCGGATCACGCGCTTGCCAAAGTTATCGCCGTTGAGAAGGCCGATGAAGGCTTCCGGGGCATTTTCCAAGCCACCAATGACCTCTTCGCGATACTTGATTTTTCCACTTTCCACCCAAGCACCCATCTGTTTGGCGAATTCCGGATATAGGTGACCGAAACTGTCAAAGATGATAAATCCTTGAACCTTTACCTTGTTCCGAAGAATCTGCCCCATTAACCAATTCATTCGGTCTGGCCCGCCGGGCAGTTCGGTGGCGTTGTATTGCGAGACCAGTCCACACACCGGCACACGCGCATGCGGGTTCAAAAGCGGGATCACCGCATCCAGAACCTTGCCGCCCACGTTTTCGAAATAGACATCGATGCCGTCCGGACTGGCCTTGGCAAGCTGATCCGCAAAGTCTGGTGCCTTGTGGTCGATGCATGCATCGAAACCCAGCTCGTCAACCGCATAGGCGCATTTTTCCGGCCCGCCTGCGATGCCAACAACACGGCAGCCCAGCAGTTTGCCAATTTGGCCTACGGTTGCGCCGACCGGACCCGTCGCCGCGGCCACCACAATTGTCTCCCCGGGTTTGGGCTCACCGATCTGCGTCAGGCCAGCCCAGGCGGTAAACCCAGGCATGCCTAAGATCCCAAGTGCCCAGGATGGGTGCTCTGGCGAAACGCCAAGATTAGTAACCCCTTCACCATCGGAAAGAGCGTAATCCTGCCAGCCGTTGAAGCTAAGCACCCAGTCGCCCTCCGCGAAGCCATCAAGCTTCGAAGTAACCACTTTGGCAACCGTGCCGCCAACCATGACATCGCCGACCTCAACCGGTGCAGCATAAGAAGGCGCATCACTCATTCTGCCGCGCATATACGGGTCGAGTGACAAGTACTCGGTACGCAAAAGCATCTGATTGTCACCGACAGAAGGAATCGCCTCCTCTTCTAGCCTTAGAGTGTCCAGAGTCGGCTCGCCCGTAGGGCGCTTCGCCAACACGAGCTTGCGGTTTGCGGTGTCTGTTTGTTTCATGTTCGACTCCTCCTACAAAGCAGCTTCAAGAATGCGACGAGCTTCATCGGGGCCGATAGCGTTATGTTCCCCAAGTGCAGTCATTCCATGTTCCTTTAAGGCACTAACGATGTGATTGATTCCGTCAGCATCAACGTCATAGTCGCCTAACCGAGTCTTGATACCCATCTGCTCGAAGAAACCGCGCGTTGCTTCGATTACCGCGTCAATTCGTTCATCATCGGATCCTTCGCGGATATTCCAGACATTGCTGGCATACTGGAGAAGCTTTTCACGCTTAGCTTCGCGCTGATCATCGATCAATGATGGCAGCACAACCGCCAGCGTGCGGGCGTGATCGGTATCATTCAGTGCAGTAATTTCGTGCCCAATCATATGAGTGGCCCAGTCTTGAGGTACACCTGCACCAATAAGCCCATTCAGAGCCATGGTCGCAGTCCACATCAAATTGGCACGAATGTCGTAATCTTTGGGAGTCTCAAGTGCCTTGGGGCCAAGCTCGATCAATGTGCGCAGAAGGGTTTCAGCAAAACCGTCCTGAACTGGCGCGGCAACTGGATAGGTCAGATACTGCTCGGTCGTATGAACGAAGGCGTCCACTACACCGTTGGCAATCTGGCGAGATGGCAGAGTGTAGGTGACCTCCGGATCCAGAACCGAGAACACCGGGTAGCAATAAAGGCTACTAAACGGCAGTTTTGCCTCTTTTTCTGGATTGGTAATCACCCCGCCAGAGTTCATCTCGGATCCCGTAGCTGGTAGCGTCAACACAGAGCCAAACGGCACCGCTTGGGTAATGACTGATCCACGTGAGGTAAGAATGTCCCAGGCGTCACCGTCATACTTTACCGCCGCCGCAATAAACTTGGTGGCGTCGATGACCGACCCGCCGCCAACGGCAAGCAAGAAAGTAACGGCATTTTCGCGAATCATCTCAACTGCTTTTAGCGTTGTAGCATAGCGTGGGTTAGGTTCAATACCTCCAAACTCCAGGATTGCCCGGCCAGCAAGAGCTTCGCGTACTTGGTCCAGCACACCCGTACGTTCGGCACTGCCACCGCCATATAGAATCAAAACTTTCGCATCAGCGGGAACCTGATCTTTCAGCTCCGCAATACTGCCTTTGCCAAACAAAATTCTGGTAGGGTTGTGAAAGTTGAAATTTTTCATATCAGTTTCCTTCAGTTTCAATATGTAAACGGACATCAATATTCCCGCGGATGGCATTGGAGTAAGGACAAAGTTGATGTGTCGCCTCAACCAGTCGCTGTGCGTCCTCGCGGGCCATTCCTAGCAAGTGAGCAGTGATGTCGAGGTCAAGCCCGTATCCACCACCGGATCGTTGGCCGATACCCACTTCAATCGAAGTTTTTGCCCCCTTGGCATTAAGCTTGAGTTGCTTTGCGGTGATCTCCATCGCGCTGTCAAAACAAGCGGCATAACCAAGTGCAAACAATTGTTCAGGGTTTACACCATCTTCATCGCTATCGGGTCGAACCATTTGGACCGAAAAGCTACCGTCGTTCAGGGTTGAAGTTCCTGAGCGTCCGCCCGTTGCCGTTGCCGCAGTTTTGTAGAAAATCTTCATGATCTATCACTCCTTATTAGACCGGTCGACTATTTGATGATAAAAAAATACCTCGGGGGCATCTTTTGGCGCGTCACCATCTAAAATGGCGCGTCAATATCAACCACCGAAATGAGCTTGTGGTTGACAAATTCCCTGATTCCGAGCCCGATCAGTTCTCGGCCGTAGCCAGACCGCCCGATACCACCGAAAGGTAAGTCAGCCTTGGCCATGGTCGGGTGATTTACAAAGACCATCCCAGTAGAAATCTGTTTCGCAACATCAGCACCACGCTTTGGGTCGGCAGTAAATACAGACCCGCCAAGCCCGAACGGTGAATCATTGGCAATGCGTATTGCATCTACCTCATCCTTCGCACGAAACAGCATCGAGACTGGGCCGAAGAATTCCCAATATCGAGCCGGGTTATCTTCTGAAAGATTAGTCAGAATGGTCGGTTGTACAAAAGCACCCGAACTGGGAACCTTTGGCCCAACTTCCGTTGCCGTAGCTCCGTAAAAAACTGCTTGGCGTATCTTGTCTTTAATCTCGTTTGCAGCAGCCTCGGAAGACAGGGGCGCTAACGTCGTGGTAGGATCCGCCGGATCACCTGCCCGAAGCTTCGCAACGCCGGCGGTGTAACCTTCAAAAAATTGGTCATATACGTCATCAACGACGATCATGCGCTTAGAAGAGACACAGACTTGACCGCCATTCCAGTGCCGTCCAAAGACCGCCCAATTAATGGTCTTCTCCATTTCCGCATCGGCCAACACCACAAACGCGTCTGCGCCTCCAAGTTCGAGCGTGGATTTCTTCAGTGCTTTGCCTGCCTGTGAGGCAACAATCGAGCCCGCACCTTCCGATCCGGTCAGCGCAACGCCATGGACACGTGGATCGTTAATGATGGTTTCGATTTGAGAACGTGTCGCATAAAGGTTTTTGAACGCCCCTTGGGGCAAACCCGCCTCCAACATTAATTTTTCGAATGCTGCAGCTGCCTGCGGAACATTCGAGGCATGCTTGAGCAACATGGTATTGCCAGCAGACAATTGTGGCGCTGCAATACGAGCCACTTGGTAAAACGGAAAGTTCCACGGCTCAATTGCCAACAAGACCCCCAAAGGCTCTGCGGACAGAACAGCATCACCTTCATCGGGATTGGCTACTGGCAGCTTTTCAGGCGCCAGTAAGGCTTCTGCATTGTTGGCATAATAGTCAAAGATATCCGCTGACAAGGCGATTTCGGCTTTAGCTTCGGAGACAAGCTTGCCCATTTCAACTGTCAACAACTTGGCAAAAAAATCGACGTCACGACGTAATATGGTTGCGGCGGAGTGCATTACACAGGCACGTTCTGCAAACTCAGTTTCCTTCCACAATAAAAATGCCGCATGAGCATTTTCAATAGCTTGATTAACTTCAGTATCGGTCGCGTCCGGGTACGCTTCCAAGAGTTCGCCGGTGTAAGGGTTTCGTGTTTCATAAGCCATAATTAAATCCTTTCGCGTGGGGCGCGTTTGGGTTGTAAATCTCGAGTTTATTCATAACCCGCAAACTACTAGACCGGTCATCTAGATGACCGGGAAAATAAAAACATGAAATCTAATTGCTTATCATGCCAAGTTTCAGCTTAACCTCGAATAGACCAGTCGTCTATAATTTTTTTGAAATAACTATAATCTTTAAGGGTAACAACCCCTCAAAAGGTCGTTAGTCCGCCTCATGAATTCTCTCGGATCAGTATTTCAACATGCCACACCTTTCCACCATAAACTGGACAGGCCCGTGCCGACGTTATCAACATGTCCCGCATATCCAGAACGATGATAAATTTAGTCCGACACCTTCTCAGGTATTCTGGGCGCCGAGGCAGCCTGCGAATCGTAGGTGGGGTAGTCGACATATCCCTTGTCAGTTCCACCGTACATTGTTGTGGGATCAACCTCGTTCCAAGGCAGCCCTTGCCGTATTCGATACGGTAAATCCGGGTTTGCAATAAACGGCTTCCCAAAAGCGAACAAGTCGCCGTATCCAGCATCAAGCATACGAAGCGCTTTCTCCGGAGTGTATCGGCCTGCATAAATCAGAGCGCCACTAAAAGCACCTCGGAGCGCACTGCAGAAGCTGTCAGGCAATTCTGGTGCATTGTCCCAGTCGGCTTCAGCGATAGAAATATAGGCAATACCCATGCGCTCTAACAATTTTGCCGCTTCTAGGTAGGTTTCGTGAGGGTCTGTTTCAACCAATCCCAGATAAACACGTGCCTCTTCCGTGCTCTCGAATAAGGGAGCAAACCTCACTCCCAAGCGCTCAGCCCCCACTTCTTCTGAAATTGCGGCCACAATCTCTTCCAGGAAGCGCAGGCGGTTCCGCAAACTTCCGCCGTATTGATCCGTCCGATGATTAGTATGCTCTGAGATGAACTGGTTAACCAGATAGCCATTCGCGCTGTGGATTTCTACGCCATCAAAGCCGGCTTCCACGGCGTTACGAGCAGCGCGAGCATATAGCTTCACAAGCTCTTGAATTTCCTCGGTTGAAAGTGCGCGGGGCTCATCCGGATCAGCCAGTGCGCCCTCCCCTGGTGCTGTTTCTACGAACACTTTCACACCTTCTGCACGAATGGCTGAGGGTGCTACCGGAGCCTGTCCGTCCGGCTGAAGAGAATTATGAGAAACTCGCCCTACATGCCACAGCTGACAAAAGATTTTGCCGCCTTCACGATGAACAGCACCGGTTACTTTTTTCCAACCCTCAATTTGTGCCGCTGTAAAAATACCCGGCGTCCAAGCGTACCCCTGACCTCTGGGCTCTATCTGCGTGCCTTCTGTGACCATGAAGCCAGCAGAAGCCCGCTGCGCATAGTAGTCAGCCATCAGATCGTTCGGAATATTTCCTGGCTGAGTGCTTCTTGAACGCGTGAGAGGCGGCAGAACAATACGATTTTTCAGTTCAAGCGAACCCAGACGAAAGGGCTCAAAAAGAGGGTTTACATTCATAACGCTATTTCCTTTAAATAAAGTTTTCATACCGGAGCAAACAGTGCTCCATTACATTAAAAGAGCCCCAGACCGGACTCATTCAGGCTGATAATAATATTTTTCTTCTCGGTGTAACTATCCAGCACCATTTTGTGAGCCTCCCGACCAATACTGGATTTTGTTGCTGGCATCTACAATAATCGTCGGAGAGATAAAGCAACTACGGGCCAGACTCGCAACAACCAGTCGCTCCCGCAATAATTATCCTTGCGCCTTCCTGAGTCGCCAGATCGATATAGCCGAGGATCCTTTCCATCTGTTGCTGGCTGAACTGCCTTCCCATTTGAGTGTTAAGGTCCAAGGATCTCCAACTTTTATCTCCTCAAAACGCTCCTTAAGCACACCAATAAATTCGTCAAAGATAGCCCGATGGACAAACAGTCAAGCGCCGGACTCACACACTTTTCCCTAATTGAGGAAAATCGATATGATAATCCCTTCCAAAGCCTTCTCGATATTCGCATCGGGAACACAATGTTGGCCGATTTTCCACCCAGCTCTAGAGTCGCCGGTATTAGCTTTTCAGCCGCGGCTTTAGCTACGCGATATCCAACGGCTGTCGATCCGGTAAATGCCAACTTGTCGACATCGGGGTGATCAAGTAGCGCTTGTCCAGCCTCAGGACCGTCGCCGGTAACAATGTTGACGGTTCCTTGAGGTAATACTTCGTTAAGAATCTCTCCCAAAGTGAGCAAAGTAATCGAGGTCATCTCTGATGGTTTGATAACAACCGTGTTGCCAGCCGCTAGGGCCGGAGCCAACTTCCAGGCCGCCATCAACAGAGGAAAGTTCCACGGAATAATCTGCCCGACGACACCTATAAGCTCACTCAACACCAAACTCAGAGTCTGATTATCAAGTTGCGTTGCCTCGTCGCTATGCGAGCGAACAACACCCGCGAAATAACGAAAATGATCAACGGCCAGCGGGATATCGATTTGGCTGGATTCCCGCAAAGGCTTACCGTTATCCAGAGTTTCTAAGTACGCAAACTCTTGTGCTCGAGCCTCAAGCAAGTCCGCTATCGAGAGCAACGCGCGCTGACGCTCCATCGGAGATGTGCTGCTCCAACGGGGAAAAGCCTCACGAGCAGCCTTTACAGCCAAATCCACGTCTTCGCTACTGGCCATCTGCAAATGTGAGAATGTTTCTCCTGTGGCAGGGCTAACCGTTGGGATCATCCGGCGAGACCGGCTGTCTACCCATTGCCCGCCAATTAGCATTCGATAGCTAGGCTTAATATTCTCTAGCGCTTTCTCTTTAGTGGCACTATGACTCATTCTCTGCTCCTACCTTTGCCGAAACATCGTTTCCAAACACAATCCATAGCGAACTAGCACTCAAAATTGCGCGTGCACCTGGTACCGAGTCATGACAAGGGCAATGTTACGGTGGTAATATCACAAACAGAAACAGTAATTATTTGTTACAAATACAAATATGAATGATATTAGTCTGATCGACCTAAAGCAGCTACGGGTCTTTAAAGCACTCTTAAAAGAGCGAAACGTGACACGTGCCGCCGCCCAGATGGGCCTTACTCAGCAGGCTGTAAGCGCTCAACTGAGCAAGCTAAGGGACACGTTTCAAGATCATCTATTCTTGCGCTCCGCACAGGGCATCATTCCCACGCCACTCGCCGAACAGCTTGAGCCAAGAGTAAATGCAGTGTTCGAGAGTCTTGCGGCATTAGCACCGCCTGACAGGTTCGATCCTGCCGAGGTGCAAACGACCTTTGCGATATCCGCAACGGATTATGCTGTGGCAGTTATATTGCCCAGGTTGATGGCGAAGGTAAGAGCTCAAGCTCCAGGGCTAAAGCTGATTATCAGGGACTTTGAAAGCGATAGACTGTATCCGCTCCTGACCTCTGGAGACCTCGATCTGGCTTTAACCTTTCCGGCGTTCGTCCCCAATAATTGTCAAACGAAATGGTTGTTCTCCGAGCACCACATCTGCGTAACAAGGAGCGACTCTCCATTGCAAAACCGGCAACTCTCCATTGGAGACATTGCCGACTTGCCTCAGATTATCGTCTCCCCGACAAGGGCAAACCTGATCGGTTCAGCGGATGACTGGTTTGCGAGCAAGGGCTACAGCCGAAATATCGTCATGTCGGTACCGAGCTTCTCAGCTGCACCGGCCTGTATCGCCTCAACCGACTGCATAGCCTTCCTGCCCTCACGCATTCTGCCGAATCCGCTGGTTCGTCCGATCCTGCTCGATGACTCGCCACCCTGCTTCGATGTCATTGCCGCATGGCACCCTTGCTCAAGCCGGGACCCGCTGCACAAGTGGATACTGTCACTTCTCCAGCAGGCATTCCCGGCGCAAGAAAGCACTAAACTATAGGAGTGCCCTGCGGCTACCACTCAACAACGATTTTGCCAAAGTGGCTACCACTTTCCTGAAGCCGAAAAGCATCCGCTAAACGATCTAGAGGGAAACTGCAGTCGATCACTGGGCGAAGATTGTTTTGTTTCAACGCTGCAACGTATTCCTGCTGCTGACGACGGCTGCCAACCACCAACCCTTGCAAGCGAGCCTGTTTGGCCATCAACAACGAGGTGGGTACATCGCCACCTCGTCCTGTCAACACGCCAATCAAAGCTACGTGGCCGCCAACGCGAACCGCCTGCAAGGACTGTGCAAGCGTGCCAGGTCCACCGACCTCAACAACGTGGTCAACACCCCGTCCATTCGTCAATTCGAGCACTTCAGTACCCCAATCAGGATTCGTCCGATAGTTAATAACATCGGTTGCCCCAAGAGACCGAGCCCTTTCAAGCTTTTTGTCAGAGGAGGAGGTTACGATGACGCGCGCGCCCATGGCTCTGGCAATCTGTAAGGCTGCAATAGATACCCCCCCGGTGCCGAGCAACAGCACACTATCACCGGCCTTGATTCCCCCCTCAACCACCAAAGCCCGCCATGCTGTCAGGCCAGCTGTGGTGATCGTCGCTGCTTCGGAATGGCCCCAACACGAAGGCGCATGGGTAAAATAGTGTGCTGGCCGCACCACATACTCAGTCGCGTAACCGTCTATTCCATCACCTGGCGTTCTTCGGAAACTGCCCACATCATCAAATGCGCGACCGTCCTGCCATTGAGGGAAAAAACTAGA
Organism: Glaciecola sp. 1036; assembly: GCF_050306235.1. Taxonomy (NCBI): domain Bacteria; kingdom Pseudomonadati; phylum Pseudomonadota; class Gammaproteobacteria; order Alteromonadales; family Alteromonadaceae; genus Glaciecola; species Glaciecola sp. 1036. The sequence continues at coordinate 560,569 of NZ_JBLWFH010000001.1, forward strand.
CACAACACTTTCGCCAACAGCGAACTCAGTCACGCCTTCACCCACAGCCTCGACCACTCCCGCACCGTCAGACATTAGAATTCGCCCATCAGTGGTTGGGATACTCCCATTAGCGACCAGTAAGTCGTGGAAATTGAGGGAGGTTGCATGTATTGCCACGCGTATCTGTCCCACTCCAGGTTGACCAGGATCGGGCAGATCTCTCAGCTCTAATTGATTCAGCCCACCCGGGGCCCGCAGAACAACTGCTCTCATAAGGATTCCCTATTTTTATAAATAGACTGGTCGTCTATAACTGGATGAAAATTTTTACCGATTAGTTCTTTTTTAACCCCAGCAAACCTTGTGTTGCCTCAAACGCAGACTCCATGGGCTCACGGCTGCGTGTGATTTTCGCACGCAAGCTCGCACCCAACCATAATTGATAGAGAGTTGACGCTGTCGTTTTCGCATCCAGATGAGCAGATAACGAGCCATCAGCAATGCCGTCTTCAACCGCTCGGGCAAGTCTTGCGATAACTCGATCTGTTCCCTGCTGCAACACAATACGCATAGTTTCGGATAAATCGCTAACTTCGGCTGCAAGTTTGACCGCCAGACACTTGCCTTTCGGGTCGCAGGCCGACTGAGTTTCCAGCCAGGCTTCCCAGTAACTCATCAATCGCTCTGCTCCGGACAAACCCGGTCGAGAGAGCAGTGCCTCCAGAGACGCTTGGTAGCCGGAAAAATAGCTCTTTAGTAATTCCTCACCAAAGGCCTCTTTGGATCCAAAATAATGATAAAAGGACCCTTTAGGCACATCAGCGGTCTTCAGAATTTCGCTCAATCCGACAGCACTAAACCCTTTACCACTGATAATACACTGGCCGGTTTCCAAGATATGACTACGTACATCGTGAACATTAACTTTTGATTTCATAGGTAGATTCTAAGCCGGACTAGACCAATTGTCTAGACTAGAGACTCTGGTTGTGCACGGAAACCTATGGAAAACAAACGCTCGACCGAATACTTTTATTACGCTTGGCTGCAAGACGGCGGTGCATTATGATTAGACTGGTCGTATATGATGTGAGATAGTAACAATCTAACACTTGAGTGGGTAGTCACCCAGCAAAACCGCCTCTTCACTCATCTCGCACAAATCTTCCGGAGTTATATATGATCCTCATTCATCACTTAAACGATTCGCGCTCACAGCGTATTCTCTGGTTGCTCGAAGAGCTAGGCCTTGAGTACGACATTAAACGCTATGAGCGTGATTCGGTTACACATTTGGCGCCACCAGAGCTGTTGCACATTCACCCATTAGGTAAGTCGCCGGTCATTGAAGACGGCAATTTCATCATCCATGAATCCGGGGCAATTATTGATTATCTCATCAGAAAATATGCTGGAGACCTCCTGCACCCTACTCCTGAAAGCCGGGCGTATGAGCAATATGTGCAATGGCTTCACTACGCTGAGGGATCAGCAATGCTTCCTCTGCTGTTGAAGGTTTATGTTGATCCTCTGGGAGATGGAGGTGCAGCTCTGCAGCCGCGCATAAACAGCGAACTAGATAATCATTTGGGTTTTGTTGAAGCTTCGTTGGAGGGTAAAACCTTTCTGCTAGATGAACTGTTCAGTGCCGCAGATATCCAGATGAGCTTTGTTGGGGAGATTGCAGGCTCATTTGGTCTATTACACCAACGCCCCAACCTGACAGCTTGGATCAAACGGCTCCAAGCCCGCCCCGCATACCAATCTGCCTTAACCAGAGGTGGTACCTACCGTTTAGCCAACTAGTATAAAACCTGTAGGTCTGATTGAGGTGTTTAGCACCTCTTCAATGGCCGAGCTTTCCCATCAATCTGCTTTGTTAACAGAGTTAATACCATCATGTTTGTTTCTCCAATTGGTTATCTGTTTTTCATTCTCCATGTTTTTTCAAATATGCAAGGCGCAAAAAAAGGGGCCGAAGCCCCTTGGATCAGATATGAACTTTCGGAAAGCCTATGGCACCGTAAACATTCAGAACATCATTCCAATCCCAACTTTTCACGCCGAGTGACGTTGGTATCGGAGGGATTAGGACTTGTGTCAGAACGCCTTTCTGCCAGGCTTTTTTCTTGAGTTCATTCGCTGCATTCAGGCCAGTCTCAGAGAGATCGTGGTCTGCCCAGATGTACAGCATTTTCACATTACTTGGTGGTTCAAACCTAGCCAGTAGCGTTGCATTCACAACCGACCAACATGTCTGTCCCGTAACCCTGGTAACCGCTAAAGCTGTTTCGATGCCTTCAGAAACACCTAGTACCTCACCAGGCTCACCAATCGGAATGGCACCACCAGTGATTGTTCTGTCACTTGGTATCGGCATCATCTTTTTAGGCTTTTCGACCGGCGCTTTGAATCCATCTTCACTTAGGTAGATCCGATGGAACGTGGCCGAACGCCGTTGCTGCGTGACGATTTTACCTAGCAGCGCTGGGTAGCTATCGATAAACAGACCATCTTCATCATGGTAAGGCAAGTTTGGATGAAACCTCAGCACCGAATCCCATTCAGGACGAAGCCGCGTAACAATGCCACGACGATGCAAGTAGTTCCAAACCGGTTGCGCACGAGTATCTGCAAGAGATAACGTTTCTCCCCAAGTTTGATTCAAGCGATGGATAATCGCTTTGTCCTCGTCCTGCTTTCTAGCCCTCCAATCAACTGCGTTACTCGGTATTGGCCGAATAGGTGCTTGTATTTGTCCGGGTTGAATACCAAGAACCTGGCCGATTGCTTCAACAGACTGAGCAAAGTTCCATCCATTAATCCAAGACAACAGTTCAAAACCATCATGAAAAATCCCGCAGGTGTTACAAACGCCACCTCCGGTATATTCAGCATCTTTGAATAGCCTAAAGCCATCACGACCGCCATGAACAGGGCAAGCCACATGACGGCCTTTTCGAGCAATAGCGGCATCAAGTTCTGGCACCAATGCCGCCAAGACTTGAAGCCATTGGCCATTAAGATATGGCCTCACTGTTTCAATCTGTAAAGGTAACGCCATATAACCTCCTTAAGTAAAAAGCCGACTCCTACCACTGGTGGTAAAAGTCAGCTTGGGTCCTGCATTGAGCCGTTTGGTTAATGCAGGAACGTTAGTCAAGCTGGATACCATGTCGTCCTAATAGACACATGATGGAATCACGAAGCACATCAGGATCGACAACCGCAGCCATCGCGCAAACACGAAAGCAAAATGGCGCTATTTCGTCATTTTGAATCCACGACAACACATCCTTGCGCAACCGAGTACTGACACGACCATCCAGCAATACTCGGATCGCATCCAATAGAATGCCTTCGCGTAACTGCCAGATTTCCGTGTCAGACCAAGTGACTGGGGCATCATCAAACTCAAATAGAAATTCGAGCTGTGATGACGTGTGTCGATGGGACTGCTTTTGTGATGTAGGAGAATGGGCAATGCGCCCATTCATTAAAGATAACCGCGTTCAGCAAGCGAAACGCAGCCCTCGGATGCGACCACGACATGGTCAAGCGTTCGAATATCAACAAGTGACAAGGCGTCACGGAGTCGATGAGTTATGCGTTTATCAGCTTCACTGGGCTCAGGATCACCCGATGGATGGTTATGAACCAGTATCACTGCTGCCGCATTAAGCTCTAGCGCACGCTTTGTTACTTCCCTTGGATACACGCTCGCCGCATCTAAAGTGCCTTTGAACAGCTCTTCAAATCGAATAACGCGATGCTTTGTATCAAGAAACAGCACGCCAAAGACTTCGTGCTCATACTCGTGCATCAGTGTTTGCAGGTATGAGAACGCCGATGATGGCTGTTCAATTTTGCGACCTTTACTCAATCGACCACGGGCAAGCTTGAGCGCCATATCTAAAATATCCGCTTCAGTCACTTGCTCAGGAACGATGTAAGTACCGGCTTCTTCGCCAGCTAAGAACTTTTTGTTTTTCATAGGAGTCTCCACAAAAAAAAGCGGAGACGAACCCATGCCCTGAAGGGGACGGAATCGTCCCCGCAGGGTGGTATAATTGATGTGGTTACTGAATTAACAGTTGTTGTGTTACTTCGAATAACTCACGCTTTAGATCTTTGACGTCATTAATCACAATGCTTTGAGGAAAGAATTTCTCAACACTGCGTGTTTGAATCCCGATCCCCAGCAGCTCAAAGCCACTGCGTCTGCACCGGTCAACAATGTCATGCGTGGCAGCCCAATCATCTGGGTCACCATCCGTTAGCACTATCATTAGCTTTCGCTTCTGTTTTTGCGCTAACAAACTGTTTGCCGCAAACCACATTGCTTGTGCCATAGGCGTACAACCTCGTGGTTTTTGGTCAAAACAGGCGGCCCGATGTCGAACCGATTGCTTGGGCAATAACGCGATAGAAACTTCCTGATGAATACCAGGAAAATAACTGACCGCAGGTACAACACCCGGTATGCCTTCCAGTGCCATGGCCAAAGCCAAAGCGGCTTCATTGGCAACATGAAAGTACTTTCGATTACCTTCGCCAATGGGTTTACCCATTGAACCCGATATATCGACCAGCAAGTGCACAGCAGCATTGGGCGCAATGCGAGGTTGCCTTTGAATAAACAATCTCGACTCACCGGCTTGTGAAGCGGCAAGACGATGGGTTGCAACTCGAAGACCGTGCCTTTTGGCATGATTCCGATTGTCCTGACTGGACTGAACCATGCCCCTAAGTCGGGCTCGAATTTGAGCGGACTCAGACGCCGAAAAGGTCAAGATCGCCTCATCACCCAACATAGCGTGCTCTGCTTGGGGCAAACTGAGTGGAGTGACACCCTGATGTCCTTCAGCTTGTTCCGACAACACTTCTGCCACTTGGGCAAAGGTATCGGGTTCAAACTGAGCGGCACTGGCCTCTAAGGCTTGTCGCAAATTGTCAGCTTGATCAGAGTTATCTGAATCCCCCGTTTCAGCAGCATCCCCCATTGCAGACGAGTCTGCTTCCGGGGTTTGACTGTCACTACTGTTATTGCTGTCATTACTCGCATCTTGTCCAATGTCATTACCGTTATCAGCATCCGACTCATCCTGTGGTGGACGAGATTCTTCTTCCAACATGGCAACGATGGCATCGACAAGTTTCAGCACTTCACCTGTAGACGCTAGGCTAGGCACTGCTGTCAGCATGGCGCTTAACCGGCTCATCGCTGCGGCAGGAAAGAGTTGTCTCACTCTTTCATCGACTGCTTGATACAAAGGCGTCAGTGCTTTCTGACCGAGAAAATGGCATCTCAAGCGGAACAACAACCAGGCTTGCAAGTTAGATGCAGGCTCAAGCTGTTCAGGTACACACATCTGCTGAGTTTCCACCATGTACTCAATCACTTGCGAAATACTGCGCCGGGTTCCGGGGTAATCCTTTCCCAATTCGTTTTCAATGCGAACGTCCTCAATGATATTGAGAAGTGCCTTACGGATCGGTTTGGACGACGCCTTCTGCACCATTTCAAAATTAGTATGCCGAATATGCGCCGCTTCATGAGCCAGATAACCCCAAGCTATCTGTTGATAGTGTGGGTCGTCTGGGTTTGCTGTTGGGATCACAATCCGCTCACCATCGGTAAACGCATCTTGTCCTTGAATAAGCACCTTCACACCAAACTTTTCGCCATAAGCGGCGGCAACGATTGGCAGTGCGTTTTTTAATGGATGATTCATGGGAGTCTCCTAATCATTAGGGGGAATACTCCCTCAGCGGGAGCGTTTCCCCGCTGGGAATGTGGATGTTTAAACCTGTGCTTTTAGCTTATCCAGGTCGTATTTTTGACCTAACCAAGCCACCAATTGAGCTGGACTCTCGTGCTGTTCAAATGACGTTTTAAGCTGGTCTAAACTCAGGATGTCATCCAATGTCAGACCGTACTGGTCTTGTAACTGAGTAGACACCTCGTGTTGATATTGCAGCCAGGCCCGCTCAAAAGCGGTTTGCTGCAATGCCATGTTTGGAACAAATACCATGGCCGTGACCCAAACACCTTGCCCGTCCGCATCTGCGATCAGCACAGGGTTCTTGGGGATCAAAACACTATGTGTTGAGTACGACCGTTGTACTAACGCTCGACAACACGCCACTTCTGGTATCGATTCGCTTTCAACAGCATCAGTCACACCACGAAAATGTGGTTCAAACTGGTTCAGTTGGCTGGGGTTATGGATGGTTGATTGCATAATTTCCTCTTACATAGTTCAGAGGACATGCGCCCTTCAGGGCAACATGCCCTCAAGGACGTTAGAAATAAAATGAGTTTGGTACAGTCGAACCAAGGTTCGGTCTGACGGTTGGTTGTGGTATTGCACGTAAGTTATCTGCCTGAGCAGATACTGGCTGTGCGGGTTTAGGTTCAGGTTTGGGCATCAGTTGCCTGATATCCAATTGACCTTCACCGTGCATTCTCATCTTGTCTGGATCAGACAAAATTAAAATGGTCGCCATCAGTTCGTGATAGAGATTGTCTGTCACAGGGCCGGTCTTCGGCAGACGAACAAATAAATTGTCCATCGCTTCAACCATTGGCTGAACTCGGTGATCCAGGAATGACAAACCATCCAACTTGTCTCTTAATCGCTTGAGAGGATTAAGGGCTCGCTGGCTGATTTGATTCTTACCTGCAACGGAACGCTCAAACAGTTCATTGGCATCACGAGCCACCTCCCTAAAGAGGGTGTGTCCCATACCATTGACCTTGTCATCTAAGCCACCAGCTTGTTCAGCTGGTTGCATTCGATAAATGGCATAATCGAACTGAAGCCGTTGTTCCACGTCTTCGATGGGTGACAGCGCACGCCGGATTGCATCTGCAAATTCCGGGTGTTTTGCAACCCAGTCAAAAGTCACCTGATCATAGTTGTCCAAGAACAACTGCTTGCACTGCGCAAACTCCTGACCGATCCGGTCAAGCTCTGGAACAATCTGATCAATTCGGTCTTCAGGGACGGCATAGCCACCTAAAAACCGCACACCGACTTGCTCACACAAGCGCTGTGCTTCTTTCTTAAGCCTTTCAAAGTTCGCCAATGCCTCTGGGTCGCAAATTTTTTTACTCCCTAAGCTGGCAACATCCTTCGGTGGAAGTTGGCTGCCATTGGCTAATCTGAAATCTTCAGGCCTTAGTTTTTTTCTACCGCTCCAGATGGAACAGTCGATGTGACAAATCAAAAGTTTGTCGAGGGTTTGAATACTCATAGTGCATCCTCATGCGAGATGGGGACGCACCACTCCCAACAGGAGCAATGGCCCCCATTTGGGTGGTAGTAGTTGACGCGCTAATGGCAACATCACTATCAGAAATAGTAATTTTGCGAATCAGGCGACGATTGGTTGAGATCGATTTTCGCAGGCATTAAGTCCAGTGCTTCAGCAATCGGGCGAACCCGCTCTAAATCACTGCCTAGCAACCGCAATACATCTTTTTCCAACTTCAGCTGGTCGGATACTTCTATCCCTTCAGGACTCGCTACTGTGAGCGAACACAGAGGTGGTAATTGACGCTTAAAGGCCAGTAACAGCAACAATGGCCACGGGCCATCATCAGTGTTAACAATGCCAGCGCCTTCACCTGACACCATGCTGATTTGATTGGTACTAGGTAATCCGCTTTGGCAAAACCCTAATGACCATTCTCCAATCCTGACCTGGTTATCACCAATGACAGCCAAGCCATAGGCTTCAAGCAGCTTTGCCATATCGAACAACGCTTTTTGCGCCAGCGAGATTTGGCCATTGACGTCCTTGCGAGTACGAAACTCCCAACTGACGTTATTGGCGCACGCGACGCTATCTAGCGCATTTGAGAGTTCAAATGGCCGCCCTTGATGAGCAATGCCGACTTGTCCAACAAATCGATAACCCTTGTTGATTTTCTCATTGATTCTTCGGTCTGCTTCAGCGTTAGGATCAGTCGAATCAATCAATCGCTGCTGCGATAATTGACCGGCTTTTCCAAACCGAACTTCAATCTCCTTGGTATCTGATCCAACGTAAATGGCCCATTCTTTGGCTGTCCCATCAGAATGACTGTAACGGTAAAGAGCAAAGCACTTTTCCATCATCAATCCTCCCAATGGTCACCGAAGACATCAGCGGCAATACGGTGAATGGCTTCTCGTTGCTCCAACTCAGCACGAGCCGTCAAAGACCGAACCAGTGCATACTCCACTGCGTTAGGAGCGCCTTTAAAAGCAAGTGTTAACTTTGCCCAGCGCACCAAGGTCCTAGTGGACATCGTGATACTAAGCTCTGCTCCGCCATCCGCGCCCCCAATAAAAAGACGACGAATGTCACCGGCTACTTTCACCATTTTTTGGCGAAAGACTTCTGGCAAGCCCGGCGCAACATTCTCCAGAATGGCTTCCTCTACAGATGGCTCTGCATAGGTCGCTTCAATGATTCTAAAGCGATCAAGGAAAGCCAAATTCTGTTGAAGCACACCTTGATACAAGCCCGTCTGGTCACCGCTGCCCGCACTGTTACCGGTAGCGATAAAACGAAACTTGTTATGTGGCATGATGATCTCTCCGCCATTTTGTGCGATGACCAACGGGGCACCTTCCAAAATGTCATTGAGCCCAGCCAGTTCAGCAGGCTCAGCAAGATCCATTTCATTAATGATCAGCAAATGGCCATGCTTAACAGCCAGTGCCAGCGGCCCATACACAAAGGTCATATTGCCATTAACCAGTGTGTGGTGACCGATAAGATCGGACAACTCCAATCGACCGTGCGCAGTAATTTGCTGAACAGGCCAATTCAATCGAGAAGCAACTTGGCAAATTAGCGAGGTCTTACCGCATCCAGTGGGGCCAGTAATATACAAACCGTCACCGTCTGGGTTAGACAAAAACGCCAATACGTCACGTAAGTCTTCTTTTCTAAAAACATACTCGTCCTTGCGAACGGGAATGTTTGGATGGGTAGTGTCGGCACTAAATCCTTCCAGAACGAAAGCATCAGGAGCCGGGACATTAAACGCTTGATTCACTTGAACCAAAAATGGAGATTGTTCAGTCATGGTAAACCTCATCTGTTTTGACGAGGCCCCATGCCCCAACAGGGAATGAAGTCCCCGTCGGGTAGTGTGTTGATTGTGGTATGGCTGTGTATGTAAGAGTTCAGCTCGCTCTATCATTCGTACCCAGCATTGGCTACGAGTGAAACTGCTTTCTGATGCACTCGATGTAAGCACATGAGAAAGGAGCCGAAATCGGCTCCAAGTGAACGTTAAAAATAAAATGAGCTCGGCGAGTCACCTGGCAGAACCAAGTTCTCTTGCTCAAGGCTGATTTTGATTGGTGTTTCAACGGGCTGCTCTGGCTTATTGGTGCTGATGCGCAACCGCTCTTGTGGCGCTTTTCGGTAAGCGGCTAAAACCTGTTCATCCAGCTCGCCTAACTTATCGGTGGCCAATTGCTTATAGTCCACCGTGCCCGCCATCATGTAGCGGCTGAGTTTGACCCCAGCATAATCCGCATGAGCGTAGTTACCCATCATGGCGACCAATTTTGACTGAGCTTCTCGCATTTCCTCTTTCAAAGATTTAATGTAATTTTCCAGTCGGACCACTTCGGCATGTGCTGAGCAATACTGTCGAGACAGCGATGTCCAACGGTATTGGGCTTCACCCTTGGGAACAAAACAATCTTGCTCAGGGCATTTTGACGGTTCTTTTTTGGTCTGTACTAACTCCCAAAACTGTAGCGCTGTTTCTTGCAACTCAGTTAAGAACGCCGCGTCTCGTTGTATTTCAAACTCAATCAGTTGATCCTCAAAATAGAATACCAACCAACCACGCGTGCTATTGGCGACCAGTATTTGATGCTGTACTTGTACCCAATACAACTGGTACGCCTCGCTTTGTTCTCGGTGAGCTTGCACATCCTCAAAAACTGACTGGCAAGGACATTTCAGTTCAACGGGTTCGCCCGCATCGTTGATGCCATCAAAGCTGGCTCGAAAGATTGCGTTATGATCGGCTTCGGCACATAACGGCAGAAGAAAATCATTATGCGCATTCTCAAATGCTCGCCTTGCTTGAGGCTCCAACCTTATACCGCGAAGCACATTTGGATTATTCGACAGGTCTTCCGGTAATACGAATCCGGTTTTTTCTGCCCATAATCGCCAAGGTGTTTTGTAGGGTGAACGCCCCATAATAATTGGGGCTTCAGATGCCGTAACCCCTGCAATGCGCCACTGGTGCCATGCAGGAGTACGTTGTGATAGGTCGATAACCTTCATATTGCCTCCTTTGAGGGGATACTCCCCCGAAGGAGAGAACTCCCCTTCAGGGTTAAGTGGTTACTTTGCAGCTTGTACTAACGCTGTTTGGTGCTGAACAACACTTGCTTGAACCGAATCAATTGCCGCTTTACCGGCTTGAATCGAACCTACGACAAGGGCAACAACCAATACCAAGCGAAAAAGTGAGGCTGATTTAGTCATGGAAGATCTCCAAAAAAAGACGAGACCTTCCCCCTGACGGGAGAATAATCCCGCCAGGGTTAGTAAAATGAATGCGTGGCGCTAAGAAGCTAAAGGCTGTGTGAGCGCTTTGGCTGCTTGTTGCTGTGCATTAAATATTTCTTGTTTCGCAAACGTCAGTTCAACACCTTGAAAATGTTCATTGGCATATTCCAATGCACTATTCCAAGCGTTTGAAGCTTCCGCCCGCTCGATAAGCTTGTAAACAAGCCCTCGGGTTCGATCATCAACTTGCTCGGGTGGAATCACCGATGGCTCAACAACGTGTGTTGCTTGGCCTTCGATAATTCGCTCCGCTTCGTCTTGATCGAAAATTCCCACAAAGCCAAACGCAATGCGGGAACACTGGATCATGGATTTATGCCTTAGCATTCGCTTAGTGTGCGTCTGCCATGGACCATCTACACGGTAAGGGCCATTTTTGCCGTTACCTTCAAAAGGCGGTCGATAGACTTCATCCAGGTACTCAGTGATTTTGACTGGGTGCGAACGGTCGCGCCGATAGATGATGCATTCCATCCATTCAGGGCATTCTTTCGCGCCATCCAGTGAGACTTTGTTTTCTGAAGTCTTAAACTCCATGCCATCAAACTGGTCGTGTTGATTGATGATGCGAGACCATCCATCGACACCTACCACTGGAATAATTCCAGCTTGCTTATCAGGGAACGCAAAAATCTCTTTGGTGAAAGGGTTCAAGCCGTACTGATCTGCAACCACCAAAAGCGCCATCATCTGCTCATTGGTCGGTGCACTACCGTCACGTTGCTTGAATGCTGTTGCTTTTAGTGTATCGAACAACTTGTTTGGATCGACACTAAAGCGCTCAGCAAAGCGTTGGATTAGCTTTGGTTTTTCCATTGTGGACTCCGACAATCAAAGTGGGAGTCTGACCCTGACGGGAAAGTACTCCCGGCTGGGTTAAAGCGTTTTCACTCGGTTAAAAATCTGGTTCAGGATAAGTTTGTGCCCAATTAGTTTGGGAGCCTGCATCATCCGCCGCTGATGGCTCAGATGCTTTGTTCACACTATCCAGTAGCAGAAACTCGTCCGCGTCCACTTCGGTCAATCGATGCTTAATGCCATCTTTCTCCCATGAGCGCGTGCGCTGAGGCCCTTGAACAAAAAGCTTCGCTCCTTTTTGGATCAAATCTTTTGCCCTGAGCCCTAACTTAAATCCACCACGATCTCGAAAAACGACCCGATGCCATTCCGTATGCTCTTTGAGCTCATTGGATTGACGGTCGCGCCATTTCTCAGAAGTGGCCAGCGAAATGCTGGTCACCAAATCACCTGATGGATAGGCTCGCGTCTCTGGCTCAGCGCCAACGTAGCCTATGAGTGTTACTTGGTTTTTCATGATGTTCTCCTCGTCTTAGTTGAACTCTGTGCACACAGTCGTTTCTGCCCGGTTAGGCAAAGAAGACTGACAACGCAGATAGGTTGGTATTTCGAGTAAAGCCATGTCGTACTGATGTGGCTCTTTGTAAAACGCAGGTGTCAAACGTGGCATACCAGGAGCTTTAGGCACCGCCATTGGACGACGTTTTGGTGTTGGTGTGAGCAATCGCTTGATTTGAGTAAGTACAAATCGAAACGGGCGCACGCTTTGACGAGCAACCAATCGCAAAAGCGACCAGCTCAGTTTTGCAAGCAACATAATGCCTGCGATTTGGATAATAAATCCGAAGATATATTCCATTGGTGACTCCTTAATTTGGTTGTGAAGGAGTCACCCCCAACTGGGGAAAACTCCCCCAGTTGGGTGGTGAAAAGGCGAACCGTAAGGAACGCATGGTTGAGCATGTAAAAACATGCAGGCTATTTGTTTAAGGAGGCTAGCTACCTCTTAGTACCACTGAGAAAACTCAGCGGTGGGCTTCCTTTGAGCTCATGCTCTTCGGCGCAGATATCACTGAAACAGATCAGCAATATTTGATAGTCAGTGTAACCGTCTTATCCAGACAGGATAGTTAGAAAGATGCCCAATTCTTCCACCTAGCTGAAAGGCCATTACCTCACAGAGGATTAGGCTAGGGACTGATTATTGTCATATCAGGAGCAAACTTATGGCCCAAGCAAAACCCAATTACTCAAAACCCATCTTTGAACAATCATTCACAATTAATAGCTTACAGGCGCAACGTGTCGTTGACCGTGTTTTTAGACGGACGGTCAGTGCGCTCTACGGAATCGATGTCATCCTGCGCATCATTGGCGATGAGAACGAAATTGATGAAGTGGAACAGATCATTAGCCAGCTGATCGAGGATTGCGCTATGGCGGTAGACAACGAACAAGCTCGTTTGGACAAACTGATGGAGTCCAACGGTATCGATGAAGTACCTGACTACACCGATCCGATTACCTTCAACGCCAAAATCAGCTCGCCTCAGGTTGGCCAGTTTGTTGGCTTAGTGCGCAAACTCGATGCGTTGATGATCTCAATGGACACACTCTGGTTGTCTAGCGTGCTTAGCAACAAGCAACGTGTTGATGGCAACTACGCATGGCAACAGCGCATTATCAAACTTGCACGACGCATTATTGATATCGAAATTCGAGCACGGAAATCAGCCCAAGCTAAGGGTAAAGAAGCAGAGGTTGAACAAGCGGTGCCTTTAACCGATGACGATATCAGTGAAGAGGAAACAGATACTCCCTCCAACTAGCCAGCTAGGCTCCCATCACACAGCCCCTCTCGAAGGGGCTTCATATAAAGCACATAAAGTCCACATATGGTTACTCTAACGAATGAAAACCCACTTAATGTAACCAATTAGGCTCGCTAAAACCATCAGTTGACAATCTCACATTAAAGTCCTAAATTAAGAACATTAATTGAGAACATCTCGCATAGTGTAACCAAAGTAGGACTTTATAGTGAAAGGCGTGACAGCTACAGCATTAGCAGAAGAGATCGGCGACAGATTGAAGCAAGCTCGACTAAATAGAGACCTAACACAATCTGAAGTTGCACAACTTGCTGGCATTGCCCGCAAAACGGTTTTGAATGCAGAAAAGGGAAAAGTTCAGCTCGACATCATGATTGCTATATTAATGGCATTAGACCTCACACAGCAGATTGATCTTTTTCTCCCTAAACAAGAAATTTCTCCCTTACAGCTGGCCAAACTGCAAGGCAAGAAAAGGCAGAGAGCCTCTGGCCAGCGCAGTAACAAAGATGAGGAAGCACCAGAATGGTAATGGAAGTCATTACAATAACATACCAAGACGATGTTGTTGGAGCAGTGAGTTTTGACACTGAAAAGGGACTTGGATCATTTGAATATGATCCAGGATTCATAAAAAAAGGTGTCGAGCTGTCCCCAATCAAAATGCCATTATCGAATCGCATTTATAGCTTTCCCGAACTGGATTTCAATACCTTTAAAGGACTACCAGGTTTAATAGCTGACTCCTTACCTGATGATTTTGGTAACGCAGTTCTCAACGCATGGGTTGCAGGTCAAGGTCGTTCACCGGGTGACATTACACCACTGCAACGCCTCCAATATACGGGAAAGCGAGGCATGGGAGCTCTTGAGTATGCGCCAGCTAAAAAGTTACGAAGCTTAAATGCTTCACAACAAGTAGAAATCCAATCGCTCGTTTCTATTGCACAAGAAATCTTAGATTCACGAGGTAATTTTGAAGTAGAACTCAAACAAAATGGCCAAGACGATAGAGAGGCAATGCTGTCTTTATTATCAGTTGGCATGAGTGCGGGAGGAGCACGACCGAAAGCCGTATTAGCATTTAATGAAGATTTCACTCAAGTTCGCTCCGGCCAAGCCAAAGTGCCAAGTGGTTTTACTCATTATTTGATGAAATTTGACGGTGTTAGTGAACATAACAAAAATCAAGAAACCTTCGGTGACCCATTAGGCTATGGAGCAATGGAGTTTGTTTATCATCTAATGGCAAACAAATGCGGTGTCGATATGATGCCATGCCGCTTACTCCAAGAAGGCAACCGACGCCACTTTATTACACAACGGTTTGATCGAATTAAAAACAACAAGGTACACGTACAAACGCTAAACGGGCTTGCCCACGTTGATTATAAAAAGCCGGGGGCATTTTCTTACGCAGAGTTATTTGGCATTGCCAGACAATTGAAGCTTTCTGCTGTTGAAGCTGAGCAGCTATTCAAGCGCATGACGTTCAATATCATTGCTCGAAATCATGACGACCACTCAAAGAACTTTGCCTTTATTCTGAAAAAAGACAAATGGTCTCTCGCACCAGCTTATGATTTAGCTTATAGCTATAAACCTGGCAGTAAATGGGTGAACAGCCATTGGATGAGCTTGAATGGTAAAAGAGATAACTTTGCACGAAGTGATTTCTATAGTTTAGAGAAACTTAGCCCTGTTTTTAACAAGAAAAAGATCGACGATATTATTGATGCAACGATTGAGCACGTATCAACTTGGCGTCAGCTTGCTGGGGAATGGGATGTGCCAAAAACACTGATAGATGAAATACAAGAAAACTTGCGGCTCGATATTTAGTTAGCAGTAAAGTAACTATTCCTGTGAGCAAAAAGGATGGCCTCTTATTTTGCAAAAACTCACCCTAATTTACCACTAAGCTCACTTTCGTCTTACCACTCGTTGCATTTCCACTGAACCACAACCTTCAAGCCTGTAGACCACTAGTTTCATCAATCATCCAGCAATTGAAAACATGTGAACCAATAGTTTCACTGTTCATCCACTACTTTCACGCGTGACGATCATGTTACGTAAAAAAGAGAGGAACACCTGATCTCGGGGCAACGCTTCCTTAATCGATCCTTGTAACGCTAGTCCGGACCAGAGTGCGTAAAGACCTCTTGCGAGATCAAAAACTGGCATAACTGGGGTCAGATTGTGACGATTAATCAGGTTTTCCAACAGAATGGAAAATTCTCGGAGACTCGCCATTTTAACTTTTTCACTACGCTCAGCGAAACTCGGGTCGCGTCGGGAATGAAGTTGCAGTTCAACGGAGAGAAGCGACCATTGTGGATCACGCGCCAGCTCCGACAGGCGGCAGGCCAATCGTTCCAATGCTCCATCGATACCTTCGCTATCTGATTTAGATACTAGCTCTTGCATGAGGGAGACTTCCTGTTGGATATGTCTCTCTATGACTGAGAGCAAGAGTTCGTCTTTGCTTGTAAAGTTAGAGTAAAACGCTCCCTGAGAAAAACCCGCACGTGCACAGAGGTTTCGCAGAGAGGCGGCAATTATTCCTCCTTCTGCGAACATGCGATTGGCGGCGTCAATTAGGCGAACACGGGTTTGCTCTTGTTGTTCACGCCTCGTTAGGCGCCGAGCCGTATACGTCATTTTTAAATCCTCTCAAGCGACGCGCCGTTTTGGCGCGTCGTTATCGTTTTGTTTACTTATCGTTATTAGAAAAGCTGCCGCGAAGCTTGGTAATCCAAGCTCCAATCCCTTTGACTGCCTCGCTTCCTTTACTCAAAATCTCTCCGACTTCCTGTGCCAGCATTTCATGTTTAGAGCTCTCAGAATCTGGTAAGGGGGGTAGGATATGAGCAAAATAAGTCTTATCGAGGAACCAGTGTAACAGACGTTCGCCCATAAAGGGTTTACCATTATTCATCGCCCTTGCACCTTTAATCATGTTTCGGATGTCATATTGTGTTGGGCTAATATCCGGTACCTGTTTAGGAATGTTGAGTAGCTTATAGACTCCAATCCGTGCCGTGCGAATGGAAGTTTCCATAGTAAAAATAATGTCGTTTCTAGTCTCAACGAACTGCCCAACTAGACCTAGATTGGTACACCCTTCAGGTACTGGCTGAGGTCGGTCTCCTGCCGCACGTTTCATAAATTGAGCGGTAATGTAAGGCATGAGGGCGGTGCGGACTTTTGTTCTGGCCGCAACTTCTTCCAATTCGTCTTCTATGCCGAGATGATGGCAGAGTTCTGCGAGAATCTCTTTACCAGTGCATTGCGGCATAGGTTTTTTCACAAAATTTCCGTCTTTGTCCATCAGCAGGCCATATACCCAAACTACCAACGTATCTTCAGGTTGGCCCGGGAAATGTGGCTGACGGTTGATGGTGACACTTAGAAACCAATTAGAATCGGTGAAGGTGATGATCCCACCTGTCACTGTTCGCCCTGAATAAGGATCGTTGACCGAAAGCTCCGTCAATTTATCCACCAGAGGAGAGGATTTACAGGTTAGCGTTGCGGATTCCCATATCGATTGATCAACGTCACCGTAAAACTTCTCTGGTTTACCAAATACGGGGGATTTTTCGGCAAGATTTTTCCAGAGGCTCCAACCGCTGTTCTCGCCTGGATCATGACGGTCTACCTTCAAATCTGGCACCGTATTCATGTCACCATAGGCGGTGTTTTCTGTCATTGACCCGGTGAGTGCAAAGACCAGGTCGCCATCCGCCACGTCAATGCGTTGCTCTTCGCCTGCTACGGCACAGAGTATACCCGTAACTGTTTTTTTGTCGCTAGACTCCGTCATCTCGAGGTCATATACGCGAGTTTCAAGCTGAAACTTCACCCCTTGGTCGCGTAGCATATTAGCTAACGGTTTAATGAAAGTATCGAACTGATTGTATTTCGGGAAGACAAGAACAGACATGTCACCAAATCCGTCAATGGAATCGAGGAAACGATGCATGTAGAGCTTAGTTTCTAATAAGCTATGACAGTTCTTAAAGGCAAACATACTGCGGAAAAGTGACCAAAAATTACTTTCAAGAAAGCCTGTGCTGAAGTATTCCTCAATGGTGATATCATCGAGCTCTTCTTTGCGTTTAAGGAGCAGTCGTATCATTTCACGCTGCTGGGATTTCGAGAGACCGAAGTCGGTGAAATCCATGATCTCTCCGCAGTTATGCATTAATCTGGCTTTAGAATAATTCGGGTCGTTGTCGTTGACCATGCGATACTCATCGAGGACTGAATATCCTTCAGGCAATTCGACCGCGGGTACGTCCTGAAACATATCCCACAGAGTGTCGTAGTTCCAGTTCATTTCACGGCCTCCACGAACGATATACCCGTCTTCCGGGTTACCAGAACCGTCCATGGAGCCACCTTCGACCGCCATTTCTTCCAGAATAGTGATGTTTTCTGGCGGCATATGTGCATCCCGGATTAAGTAAAAGGCAGCGGCCAGACCACCAATACCACCACCAACGATATAGGCTTTTCGTTTTTCCACGCCCGGGGTAGGTAAGGGGCGATGTCTTGCATAGGGGCCGATGAAATCATGCGGTGGCAACGTGTTTGGTGGTCGATGATGCCAGTAACCGGAAGTTGCGTCGGGTTCGTGCTCGAATCCCTCGGGTGCAGTTTTTCTAATCTCGAAGCCTGGAATATTTGGGTTGGCCATGAGCTATCTCCTTTTTTTATAATGATTTTAGACTGAATGTCTAAACACCTTGAATTTAAGAGTAGCATATAATTTCTGGATATCAATTGATATTTGAATTTCGACTGATATTTAAAGTTGGCTTGTCGTAGATCAATATTGCGCAAGTTCAGTGTAATTGATCCGATCCCCCTCATAAGAACTATAATTGAACACACACTCTAAATAACTTATATGGACACCTCATGGCGTCAACCTTTTTGACTCCGATAAGTGACAACTGACAGAATAGTTGCAAGCATATATTCGGCTTCAATGAGCCCTGATGAAAATCCGCACTTCCCGTCCTCATTAGTTCCATGGCTTTTTCAGCCAAGTTATTTACCAGGTTTTCGGGAAGTCGGTTCTACCTGTCAGAACATCAACTTACATTAACAACTTAAGTAAATTTTCACACGGCTTTATATGACTCTCCTGTTTTAACTATCGCCCATGCCATCCGGGCATTTTTGTTCGCTAAAGCGACAATGGCTTTGTTAATGCCACTTTGGCTGATAATTTTTTTCAACCAAATCTGTAACTTATCACATCGTTCCGATGGCAACTCTTTTACCCTATAAACCACAGCTCTGGCACCATGGATCAACAACCCACGTAAATAGGAGTCTCCCCGTTTTGTGCTCCCTAAAAGCCGGACTTTGCCACCACTGCTACGTTCTTTCGGAACAAGGCCAAGATAACCCCGCTCATAGCTTTTTACAGTAGTAGTTTTATTGTGATGCTATCTGATAAAGGGACCGATTGATTATTGTCATGCCATTAGCATCAAGAGCATTTCGTTTTTAGTGGTAAGTTGACTGCAACGAGTGGTAAGACGCTTTGAAATTAGTGGTAAAGAGCGACTGCAAAGAGGTGGTAAGTTAAATGCCATTAACCAATTTCAGGCCATCCCGAGCCAAACAACAATTTAGCACACACGGTTATGGTGAATTATCTGAATCAATTATTCCCCGAAATTTCTTCCGTCGCCTCCTGACGCAGTTTCTGGGCATCCATTCCGTTTAGCCGCTCAATGGCTCTGTCTGCGGCACTTTGACGGTTTCCATCAACGTTTAGCGTACTTCCTGAGCCAGTGAGTCTTTCCAGATCCAGTGACGGTATTTCAGGTAGGTTGCCCGTGATCGACAAGATGCCTATCCATTCATCCAGATTGACTTGGCTCCAATCTACCTGGTTTAACTGACTCGCGGTCAAACCTTCACAGTTTGGTGACTTGGCACTGCCCCAACCAAGACCCAATTGAGGACGTACTTGTTCTTGAATGATCCGTGAAAGTGGCGAAGTAAAGCAGCAATATGACTGCCGTTTTTCAACACAGGCACCTAAGAACCTAGACTTGCAGTAAGAACCTACATAGTGGCAACTCTTCAATACCCGCTTAGCGTTCATCTCAAACTCACTCTGCTCACATTTCCAGATAAGTTGAATGAGGATCATGGTGACCGAATAAATCATGTAGGCCGTCATAACCGTACTCAGAACCGCGCCCGCAGCGCCCCCCAGGGCAAAGTTACCGCCCGAAACGACACCATCGGCTCCAACCGCGCCACCAACGTTGCTAAACAGTGCCGATTGCGCCCCCGAACCAAAGGTCGTACCTACCCATTCAGCCGTTTTGTTGGTCAACACCTGCATAAAGCCAGTCGCAGCTTGCTCCGCTCCCGCGCCAGCAGCCGTTGATGGCCCAGCCCCCATGAGAGAGTCCCATGCAGACACAAAAGGCTCTTTAACCGCACTCCAGGTACTCGTTATCGGTTCCCTGAGCGTATTCCACGAACCATAGATTGCCGAAGACGGATTCATGGCCATGACTGCCGTATCAAGCTTGTTGACCGCCACTATCATCGTGATGTAGTCCGATAACGACACGCCACTTGGCTTTTCACAGCAATCCACTATGCCGCCAACGGCTTTTTTGCACTGGCCAGCATTACCTTTAAAGACCGTACACTCGACGTTATCTTGGCCATCAGCGCCCGTGCATGACATATCATTGGTCATAAACTGCGCCGCATTAAGCATCGCAGCTGCTTCTGCAAAGTTAGCCTGCTTGATTGACTCTGGCTCTAAACAATCTGTGCCCATACAGCGAACTGGCCCCTCACAGTTGTATTGAGTTTCCATTCGAGCATTTTGCACTTCAACGCTTTGTCCGCAGTCATACACCAAACTTTGGATATAACAGAAGCCTTCATGACCAGCCCCGCCTTCAGTGCATTCGGTTCTGACATACTGGCAGGCAGGGTTTTGCTCTAGCGCGGCACACGTATTGGTGGTCGTGTTTTGTCCGTTATTGACGATGGTTTGTGTATTACCATTGGCATCTACCCAGCTATCTGAGCTGCCCATGTTGAACTCTGGATGAGCAGTCGAAGCATTGTAGGTCGCTCTTGCCCTCCAGCATGAGAGCCCCAGTCCATCAGAACTGCCGCGACTGGTTAAATGAGCAGGAGACGAAACTACCGCCGGATAAAGGCTTCCAAGTTTGGCCAACTCGCCACTACCAACCGTTAACCCATCGATTCGTTTTGTGCCCGTATCCAAACACTGCCACTGCACCGCAGTGAACTGATCTGTTTGCATCAAGCATTGGTCTATGCCCGGATCACTTGATTGATGAACAACGTCCTGCTCTAAGTACTTGCCGGAGAAGGTCAATGAAGCTCTCAGTTTCGCAGGAGCCAAACACTTCTGAACTTCTCGGCTGCAAGTATCGAAATCGACTTTATTCCAGCCGGATTCACATCTGGAACGAGTGACTTCCTGAGGTTCATGCCACGAAATAATCGACCCATTGACGACTTTACACAATGAACCAACCAAGGTTCCTTTTGGACAGGTCATTTCAGGGTATTTAATGGACGGTTTCGTCTCAGTCACCGTTTCCTTATTGCCCGTCAGTGAGAGTGTCGTTTTCCAGCCATTTGCCTTGGACGGCGACTCGGTGATTTTTATCTCAGTATTTTGATTATCAAACACTCTCAGCGTCGCGTTTCCAGTTTGCATGGTGCTGCTGTGCTGTGGAACAAAGCTGAGCGTTTCAGAGCTAAAGCAACCGCGCTCAATGGACCAGCTTTGTTGATGGGTTTCAGCGGATACACGTCGCTCTAACTGACACTGAGTAAGCGTGCTGATCTTCTCGCATACCTGGTAATCCGGTACATGCTTGGTTTCAGTAAATGGCGTAATCGTCTGAGTAGGCTCACAGGCCTCAAAACTATTTGGCATAAGGTTGGATACCACACACTTTGGATCGCTGGTTTGCAAACCACAGTCATAGGTATCGGTAAAACGAATGCATTCACCTTTATCATTGGTTTCGGCACATACTGACGACATGAATCCACAGGAAGGATTCGCTTCAAGCACTTGGCAGGCCTGATTTTCAATCCCCTTATAGCTTTCGTCATCCACACTGACTTGTACACGCCGACACAAAGGCGATATGCCAGCAACTGGGCTTGGTGCAAAGTAGGATTCACAAACTGAAACACCATTGACCACCGTACATCCGTTGGTTGAAGACGGCTGATCCGTGCATTGAATGCTGTAGTCTGAAAACTTCGTCGGGATATCCGCTGCTTGTTCGATACAGGACTGTGGTGACCAACTATCATTCATCACCACCTTGGTTGGATCAAAACGCACCTTGATGCGTGCATACCCCTCACCACTGCCCGTAACCGATACGCGAATTTTTACCGGCACTTCTAAACCTGGTTCTACCGCTTTTAGCTTGGCAGTGAGATCGGTATTTGGATTGCGCTCCCAGCTGGTACTGAGCTCGCAGCGACCTGCCGTTTCTGGTGGAAAGTTATTGTTCGGCCCAGACCAGACTTTCTGATCGCCAAGCCACACTTGCATGTAGTCATCCCATTTGGCGTACTCAAGAACGGCTGAGGTAATCGCATCGGGATTCACGACTTTGAGTGTGATGGCCTGTTCAAACACCTTACAACGGCCACTCCAGTAGTTGTCGCCAATTCGTCCTATCCAAACTTCAAGACACCCCTCACCACAAGAGCGAAGGTTCATCGGCCCTGAAACATGCTCAATGATGCCTGCCGTGTAATCGTGAGTAATAGTGCAGCTGTTAACCGCTGTATTGAGCCTGTCACATTGCTGGTAATTTGGGCTGCCTTCACCTTGAGACTCACAGCCGGGGAAGCTTTGGGTTAATTCACATGAGCCAACCCAATCTATCCACGACATCTGTACCGGTGGATGGCCTTGCACCAGATGGTGACGTTACGTCTATGAGTACAGCGCCAGAACCCAAAGCAGAAACACGTAAACAATCATTAAAATCAAAACTAGGGCTGGGCTTATAACATGGCGTTATCAGTTAGCTGGCTCGATGCCAGGTTAAATAAAGAAGCAAAAGAAACCGTAGTAAAAGCCGACCGAGATGGGCTAAGTGCTCGGGTATCGCCCAAGGGCAAAATTGTTTTTCAGTTTCGTTATCGGTTCGATGGCAAGCAACAGCGGGTAGACATAGGTACTTACCCCCTTATGAAGCTTGCTGAAGCCAGGAATGAGCTGGATAGGTTAAGGGCAGTACTTGATCAAGGCCGAAACCCCAAGCTCTACCTACAGCAGGAACGGGCTAAGTATTCTGCTAATCAAAGCTTCGAATCGATTTTTCGAGACTGGATAGACTCTGCCGGTAAGCAAGGACTAAAGGAGAAAACGTGGCACTACCAAAAACGCAGCAGTGAAATATACTTGCTGCCCCGACTTGGCAAGTACCCATTAACTGACATCAATGAATTGTCCTTGCGAAATTGTCTTCGTGAGGTTTCGGAGTCGTCCCCTTCAAACACAGAACGTCTGGTGTCTGTGCTGCACAAGTTTTATGACTGGCTGATTGATGAACAAATTTTGGAAATTAACGCTGCCGCTGGGATCACAGCAAAAAAGGTTGGCGGTAAAAAAGGAAAACGAACTCGGGTGCTAAATGACAACGAGATCAGGATACTTTGGCGCTATTTGCACGAGTCAAAAATCACTGAGAAGAATCGCATCTACATAAAACTGCTTCTCTTATTGGGAGGGCGCAAGGGCGAACTCATTCAAGCTGAAAAGCATCACTTTGACTTGCAATCTGCAATGTGGACAGTGCCCATAGAGATCCGCAAACAAGGTGAGAAAATTGGAGCGCCGATCATGCGGCCATTGATTAGGCCTGCTATCGAGCTGATTGAACTGGCGATGCAGATGAGCAAATCAACTTACTTGTTTCCCGCGAACGGACAAGAAGAGCTTGCCACAAATGGCTTTGATACCACTATTCCTAACAATGTGAAAATCTGGGCTCGCAGATCGCTCGGTATTGAGATGGAACACTGGTCTATGCATGATCTTCGCAGAACGATGCGAACGCGAATGTCTGCCATCACGACGCAAGAAGTTGCCGAGTTGATGATTGGCCACAGCAAAAAAGGGTTGGATGCTATCTACAACCAATATCAGTACCTGGATGAAATGCGTCATGCTTACGACGTTTGGTATCAACAGCTAGAGACCATCATCGAGCCGACAGGCTTTCCATTCAACTGGCGTTTCGGACAATAAAATAAAAGAAAGAGGCTCAGTCCTCTTTCTTTTCATACTCTTCTAGGTCTTCAATGTGCCACAGCTTGTTTCGTGTATTTCGGTTGATACGAGGTTGCGGCAAGCTGCCATCTTTTATTCTTCGCCAAAGCGTCGTATAGCTAATGTGGTAACGAGCCATCACTTCGTAAGACGTTAGAAAAGGGGTTACTTGGTGAGCTACTGCTGTCATCTGCATTCTCCTGAAAATCAATGTAAAGCTATCATCGCCTGATTCATCACTTGTTGATGGTCAGAAAGATGCATGATTTGTTCAGAAGATCAGCCTTATCAAAACACAAATGTTGCTATTAGGTACTTTTCAGCTCAAACCTATGAATAACAAGGGCTACAAGGCGGTTTGTGTCATGAATAGCAATCAACACGCCTAACGAGAAAAATTTGTACACACTGTTTGTACACTCGCAACGATGACACACCAAAAACCACAATGACGAACCCTTTAAATTCATAAGCTTATAAACAAAAAACTAGAGATGATCGCATTTATTCCGCTTTTGTAATGTCGAAACCAAAGTGCCAAAAGCAGGAGGTACTTTCTTCATCAAAACCAGTAACAGCAAGGCCTACAGCCAGATTTGTGTCATGGAAATTTCGCCAAAGGCCTCTAAAACGGAATTTGTACTCAAGTTTGTACACACTTTCCGAGGTTACGCTTGAACATCATTGAAAAGCAAAGAAACGAGAAAAAGACAAAAAGCCTTTAAATTCAGTACGTAGAGATGTGATTGTGGTGTGCAATGAAAGGTGGTTTTAAGCGTTGAAAGGCTGGGCGGCATCCGGGTGCGAGATAATAGCGAAAGTTCTTCGCTTATTAATTTCTTTTAAATAATTGGCGTTTGCCATGTAGCTACAATCCCAATACGTCAAAATAGATTACTAATAAAACTTACCAGCTAAGCTTTTGAAATAATGAGATTTTAAAAGACCTTTCTCGTCTTTTTAGAAAGCAAGCAGAAGTAAGCATTATTAATTTTGTGCGTATTATACAGTTAAGCGCGCCAAAGGCACGTCTGGAATTGCTTTTTTGTCATTTGCATGCAATAAAAATTGCCTCTAGCGCGACTAAATACTCGGAATTATGCAGCTCAAATTACAGTCATATGGGCGTCGAAATCCTATACAGAAGTAACATGAAACAAAATAAACAGCTGATGGTTCTAATATGATTCCAGCGAGTCCAAACAGTCAAATAAGTTGTCCACATTGCCGCTAGTTGCTCTTTTGGTGCATCTCTTAGGGCATTATTAAGCGGTACATTTTTGACCGCAGTGCAGGCAAACATTCCAAAAAAGTATATTAACCCAGCGATTCTTACGTAAAGGTCGTTTGTAAGAAAAACTAGCATCAAACTACTTAAGGTGGAAGCAAAAAAGATGGGCATAAACAAAGATTTTAGGATGACTCTATTAATACAGTTCATACAGACTACTGCGGTATGATCTGGTAATAGAGCCAAACTTTTCATCATAAAACTAGAAAACACAAAGTAAACCCCTGCCATTAAGCCACTACTAACTAGCGTAAAAAGTAAAAGCATTTGTTGAAACATTATGTTGCACCGGTTAATTACTTAGGAATGCCGAGCTTAATAAATGTTGAAAACACAAACTTTGCAGAAATTTCAAGCTACTTGACTGAACGTGCATTTTTTAATGGTTAAAAAAATTACTTGATTAAAATTAAATTCAACATATACTTGACCAATCAAGTATATTTTAAGTTTAAGGTTATTTATGTCTACGACAAATCAAAGCGCCATTGTACGTACTTTATGGACAAGTACTGGCGTAATATCAAAACATTTGGATAACAGCCTTGGAGCTGTACATGGAATAGGGCTAACAGAGTACATGGTGCTTCTAAGCTTATCAGAAGCGCCAAATCAATCATTGCGACGCATCGATATTGCAGAAGCGCTATCAAGAACTGCATCTGGCATTACCCGGCTACTCATGCCGATGGAAAAAATTGGATTGGTTGAGAAACAAGCAAATGAAAGAGATGCCCGAGTGAGTTTGGTTAAACTAACTTCTACGGGGGAATCTTTGCTTAAAAACGCCACTGTCACTTTTGAGAAAAAAGCTGAAACCCTGTTAAAAAATTTAACTGATAAGCAAACGTCGAGTCTATTAAATTTGCTAACCAATATCTGATATTTTAAGCGAGAGCACAGCGTAGACTTTAGGCTGACCGGGCAAAAGTCGCGTTCTCTAAAAGGGAAACTTTTGCCCCACACTATCGCGTAGTCGGCAGGCTTTTAAAGACAACTTTCAGCACGTCACTACCGCGAAAGCGGTAGTCTCCTGAAGACAACTTTCACCCGTCACTACCGCGTAGGCGGTAGTCTCCTGAAGACAACTTTCTACCCGTCACTACCGCGTAGGCGGTAGTCTCCTAAAAACATTGAGCTCAATTGTGGCCGTTCAGGAAAATTTTGAAAATCAGATTATTGTAAAGTCACCTCTTCGGTAAGCAGACACTGAGAAATTAAATAAAAACAATGGAATTTAGAGGAAGTTTAGACTCAGTTTCTTTGAAGAACATTTAAAATGGGCAGCTGAACGCCTGTAAGGCATTGTGTTAGTCCCGATCGGGTTGTTCTGTTATATTTCCAAGATAACTTTGAATTGCTTGCAAGTGTTGATGGTGTTTAAAATCATTAGCGCAACAACAGTACAGTGGCTCATGATAATCCAATCCAAGGTAACCAGCAATTAGTTCAAATTGACTTGTAAAACTAGAAGGCAATTCTGCATCTGTTCCTGTGGCGATTACAGAAATTGGCTTACCCCGCAGTTTACGGCCAAGTTCTTTATTTACTGTCAGCAGATCGGTGAACCTATCAAAGAAGGTTTTAAGCTGGGCCGACATTGAATACCAATATACCGGCGTTGCGAAAACAACAAAGTCCGATAATAAGATTCTTTCAATTAAAGGTATGAAGTCATCAGTGATATTGGCATGTTCGTAATCAAAATAAGAAATTGATAGTTCCTGAAGATCTACGATTTTAGCCTCAAGATTTTCAGCTATTACTTGGGCTAATTTTGCAGTATTTCCATTAGACCTCGAACTAGCCAAAACAACTAAAAAATTCAAATCGATTTCCTTATCGCATAACTTTTAAATAAGAGCCGATAACGCGTGACTTTATTTGTTCGCCATGCGTTAATTTTAAAAAGTACATAGTAACTAGTTACCGGCTTTAGGTAATACTACCAACAATAAAGTAGCCAACGGGCCGAGCAAAAGAGAAATGAAAAACCATATGAGGCCACCTCGGTTTTTGGATTGTGCTAACCCAGCATTAATAAGAGCTAATGTACCCCACCCAACAAAAAAAGGGCCGGTATCTAAAACTTCCTGTGACATGGATACTTCCTTATAAAATATACAATACTTAAAATTAGCCGTCTGAAGCAATTAAAGAATACTAGACTATCATACTAAAAATAAACATTACTCAGCTGGCGCATAGACACAATGACTCCCTGTGAAATGCTAGCCTCCGCATTTTCGTGGGTTAGCTGAAAGCCAGTGCCATAATTA